>NZ_JALJRE010000021.1:0-106246 GCF_024519855.1 Bradyrhizobium sp. Bra78
GGTGCCAGCCGGCACCCGGCCTTCCCTGCGCCCTCTTGGCTTAAAGAGGGTGGAGCGACCAAGCAATGCTCGGGCGAATTGCGTCGCGAGGATGCGAAGGCGTGTCTGCAAGTCGAAATGTGTGTCGCAGGACTGTGTTGCGCTCGCATGACCACGCGGAGAAAGCATGCGTCACATCTCGCTCTCGCGCTGCGGAGCCCAATGACCGCGCTTCTGAATCGCGTCGCCGTCGGTCGCCACCTCCGGCGCCATCGCAGCCCATGCACTGGAGGCGAACTGACGTCGCCAGGTCACGATCACCACGGCTGCCGTGGTCACGAACAGCACCCAGGGGCTGACGAACCAGCCGAGATAGCCGAGTGCGAAGAAGAAGGCGCGCTGGCCGCGGTTGAAGTGGCGGCCGGCCGACTCGAACACACGCGAGGTGCGGATCACATGAGCTTCGGCCTGCGGCGTGCCGCGCTGCGAGGCCGGCGGCATGCCGCCGAACAGGATCGCGACATAGTTGAACAGGCGGTAGGCCCAGGCGAACTTGAAGAAGGCGTAGACGCAGATCAGCACCAGGCCGACGCATTTCAGCTCCCACATCGCGGGCGAGGTGCTGAGGTCGATCGGCAGCTTGCCCAAAATGGTGATGGCGTCGTTGGTGGCGTGCAGCAGCGCCAGAGCGCCGCCGAGCGCGAACAGGCTGGTCGAGGCGAAGAACGCGGTGCCGTTCTGGAGCGAGGCCATGATCTGCATGTCGACCATACGGGCCTCGCGATCGAGCAGGCGGCGGACCCAGACCTCGCGATAGCCGTTCATGCGCGCCGACAGGCTGTTGCGGCCATAGGCCGAGTGCTCGAGCGTCATGGCATAGACCAGCCATTCGATGACGAAGAAGCTGATCGCGGTGATGTCGACCCAATGCCTGCTCATGTCTGTCTCCTCGCGAGATCGCAACGATTGCCACGCATGATCCAGCCCGGCAACGATTGATTGGTGGCAGGCGTTGGCGCTAAAAGCAGCCGCATCCGGCAGACTCGGGAAGGACTGGTGACATGGCTGCGCTGAAACTCGCGATCGGCAACAAGAACTACTCGTCATGGTCGATGCGGCCCTGGCTCGCGCTCCGCGCCAACGACATCCCGTTCGCGGAGACCGTCATCCCGCTCTACACCGACAATCCCGCGGACAAGGAGCAGATCATCTCCTTCAGTCGCGCCGGCAAGGTGCCGGTGCTGGTCGATGGCGATCTCACGGTGTGGGATTCGCTCAGCATCATCGAATACATCGCCGAGCGTTATCCGGAAAAGAAGCTGTGGCCGGACGATGTCGCCGCCCGCGCCCACGCCCGTTCCGTCTGCGCCGAGATGCATTCGGGCTTCATGGCCCTGCGCAACGAATGCGGCATGAACCTGCACCGCCCCGTGGGTCCCGTGCCGTTGTCGGCGGACGCCAAGGCCAACATCGCGCGAGTGCAGGAGATCTGGCGCGAGTGCCGGACCCGGTATGGTGCCGGCGGACCTTTCCTGTTCGGCCGCTTCGGCGCGGCGGATGCGATGTATGCCCCGGTCGTGCACCGCTTCCGCACCTACGCGATCGAGGTCACGCCGGAGACCCAGGCCTACATGGACACGATGCTCGGTCTGCCGGCGTTCCAGGAATGGACCAAGGACGGGCTCGCCGAGACGCTCGTCATCGCAAAGTTCGAGACCATGTAACCCGCAATCGTGATCGGGCCTCGCTTGACGTTGAGCAAGCCGGCGGCGCTCAATCGCCCGGTGATCGGCAAGGAGAGCAGACGGCCATGGGAATCCTGGACTCGCTGGAGAACAACCCCGCGCTCCGCAGCGCGCTCGGCCAGCTCGGCGCCGCCGTGTTGCCGGCCGTGCTGAACGAGGTGCTCGGCAGCAACAATCAGGGCGGCCTCAGCGCGATCGTCGCCAAGCTCCAGCAGGCCGGCTTCGGCGAACAGGTCAAATCCTGGCTCGGCAACGGCCAGAACCTGCCGATCTCGGCCGACCAGCTCCGCGCCGTGCTCGGCAGCGACACCGTTCGCCAATTGGCTGCGCGCTACAACATCCCGGTCGACCAGCTCGGCCAGATTCTGGCCCAGGAAGTGCCCAAGGCCGTGGACCACGCCAGCCCCGACGGCCATCTGCCCCATAGCGCCTGAAGGGCCGGTTCCGGCGGTATCATCCGCTGGCCGATCACTCTGAAAAGACTGCAAAATTGGTGCCTTTGCCATGCCGCATACTGCTGGCCAAAAAGCCCGGTCGCATGCTATATGACGGGCGGGTTTCCGGCCGGCCGCCGCAGTGGGACCATGGGCGGGGCAGGCGCTGTTTGAGTGATGGAGAGGGTGTTGAAGCACAAATTCCCGATTGGAGCGCGCGTATTGTTCACGGCCAGCAACGTCGCGCGCCCCGCTGCCAGCGGCTCGTATGAGGTCATCCGTCTGCTGCCGACCGATGGCGACGACTGCCAGTATCGGATCAAGAGCTCGACCGAAGCCTTCGAACGCGTCGCCAAGGAAAGCCAGCTCGCGCTGTCCTGAAGGCCGACGCCGCCGGCATCGGCGCCTCCGGGAATTTGTGTCCTGCCGCCGTCAAAAGGCCCGCTTCACCTTCACAAGGTGGGCCGGGGCGGTTGCCGGTTCGCGGTGCTCGCTTTGACCATTCGCTCTTTGCTCGCGTGAGGGGACGTCGCGCATGAACTGGGCATGGGCCACTTCGCTGGATCAAATCTGGCGCTCGCCGGCCTTTCCGATGTGGATGACGCTGGCGGCTGCCGGCTTCTTCGGACTGATTCTCCTGATCACGCTGCTGCGCGCCGAGAGATCGGTCGCCAACGGCGCGCTGGCCGTCATTACGCTGATCGCGATTGCCACAGCCGTGGCTGCGACCGTGCGCGTCTATGGACCGGCGGGGCAGGCCATGCCGACCGAGGCGCGCGCCCAGGCCGCCGTCGCCGCGAGCCTGACGGCGCTGTCCTGTCTCGACGATCTCGCCGGCGATGCTGTGGCCATTGGGTGCGAGAAGGCGCTGTTCGGCGCGCCTGACGCGGCGGCCGCGGCCGTCGCCGCCACAGCGGCCCGCATCGACCGGCTGACCGCGCTCGGCGATGCGGCAACCGCCGACAACGGCCTGACGCTCGACACGAAGGTGCTGCGCAAGTCGCTGGAGCGTGATCGCTATGGCCTGGTCGCGCAGGTGCTGGTCGCGCGCGACGGCTGCACGCAGTTCGACTGCGCGGCCTTCCGCTCGCTGAGCGATCAGCAACAGGTCGCGGCCAACATGGATTCCCATCTCTACGACACGCTGGTCGCACGCTATGCGCCGACCTGGAATGCGCCCGCAGCGGCGCCGTCGATGCCGGCCACGGCTGCGCTTGCCGGGCTGCCGCCGTCGATGCCGACGGGCAAGCCCACCAATGCGGAGTTCCCGAGCGCCTCGTCGACGCCCCCGGTGAGCATCATGAATCCGGAGCCGCCGGCCCGCCAGGCGGCGCCGGCCGCAAACGCAGCCGCAGCGCCGGCTCCGCGCGCGCCGGCTGCGGCCGCGGCGCAGGCCGCAGTGCACGCCGCACCGGCCGCGAAGAAGCCGCCTGCACCGAAGGCTGCGCGGGCGCCGGCGGCAGCACCGGTTCCGCTCGCACCGCCGGCCGCGGCTCCCGCAGCTGCGGATAACGAGTAGATCGGCATTCCAAATGGGTGGCTGCCCGGCTAATGCTTGGGCATGCCACTACATCTGATCAAGCTCGCCGTCGGCTGCGACTCCGTCAAGGAATTGAAGGAGTGGATCGCCGAACGGATGCAGACCGCCAAGAAGAAGGGTCTGCCGCAACATCACATCCACATCACCCGCATGGTGCCCAAGCGCGACGCGGAGATTCTGTCGGGCGGGTCGCTCTATTGGGTAATCAAGGGCGAGATCGCCGCGCGCGAAAAGATCATCGGCATCGAGCCGTTCCGCGACAAGGACGGCATCGGACGCTGCCGGATCGTGATGCAGCCGAAGGTGATCCCGGTGTCGCCGCGACCGATGCGGCCGTTCCAGGGTTGGCGCTATCTCGCCGATGAATCCGTGCCGCCCGATCTCGGCAAGTCCGCCGCCGGCTCGATCGCGGCGATGCCCGAGCCGATGCGGCGCGAGCTGCGCGATCTCGGATTGCTCTAAACCGCGAGATTGTCGATCAGCCGGGTGCTACCGAGATTGGCGGCGACCAGGATCCGCAACGGGCCGTCCTTGCGCGAGGCGACCTCTGCCAGCCTCGCGGCGTGGCGCAGCTCGAAATAGTCGAGCGCGAAGCCGGCGGCCGTGATCATCCCGGCCCCGTGCGCCATCGCGGGGGCGATCGCCTCGCCGGCACGGATGCGCGCGGCGCTCTCCTTCATGGCGCGGTACAGCGTGGTCGCGGTCTGCCGCTCCTGAGGCGACAGGTAGACGTTGCGCGAGGACATCGCGAGCCCGTCGCGCTCGCGGACGGTGCGGGAGCCGATCACCTTGACGCCGAGATCGAGATCCCGCGCCATCTGCGTCACCACCCGCAATTGCTGAAAGTCCTTCTCGCCGAAGATCGCGACGTCCGGCCGGCATTGCGTGAACAGCTTGCCGACGACGGTGGCGACGCCGCCGAAGAAGTGCGGCCGAAAGCGGTCCTCGAGGCCGGCCAGCGCCGGTCCCTCCGGCACGATGCGGGTCGCAAAGCCCTCCGGATACATGGCCTCGGCGCCGGGATGCCAGACGACATCGACGTCCTCGGCCGCGAGCTTGGCGATGTCGGCCTTCCAAGTGCGCGGATAGGCGCCGAAATCCTCGGTCGGGGCGAACTGCGTCGGGTTGACGAAGATCGACACCACGACGCGGCTTGCGCGCCGCTTGGCAAGGCGCACCAGCGACACATGCCCGTCATGGAGCGCTCCCATGGTCGGCACCAGCGCGATCGTGGCCTTGCGCTTGCGAAGATTGTCGACGGCGCGTCGCAGGGCAGGGACCGTGCGGGCGATCAAGGGGCGTGGCGACATCGGGACTCGGCGGGGTTGGGATTTGGAGCGGGCGCGGCTCGTGGTCCGGCCGGCTAACCTTAACAAGCGGGCGTCATGGACGCCATGCATCCGGATGCGGCACAGCATCCCGCGCAAGCCTGCGGAGGATGTCGCGACATTGTGGGCTGGATCACAGACGCGAGGCGGCACAGCGATTCATGATGAAAAACGGCGCGCTGCGATTTGCATGACCTGTCACGCATTTCACTTGACCGCAGACGCGGCCAATTCGAAGATCATCGTCAGGGGTGTTGAGGATCGCGATGCTTGTGCAAGCTAGCCAAGGCCAGTCCGGCTCGGCGCATGTGGTCGTGCTCGGCAACGAGAAGGGCGGCTCCGGCAAGTCGACCACCGCCCTGCACATTGCGGTGGCGCTCCTGAAAGCCGGCCAGCGCGTCGCCACCATCGACCTCGACTGCCGTCAGCAGAGCTTTACCCGTTACATCGGCAACCGCTCCGCCTGGGCACGCCGCACCAAGCTCGACCTCGAACTGCCGGTGCATCGCTGCATCAAGCTCGGCGAGACCATGCAGATCGCCGAGAACGAGAATTCCGAGTTCCAGCAGTTCATGGAGGCGGTTTCTGCGGTCGAGCGCAGCTTCGACTTCATCGTGATCGATACGCCCGGTACCGACAGCTACCTGATGCGGCTCGCGCACTCGATGGCCGATACGCTGGTGACCCCGATCAACGACAGCTTCCTCGATTTCGATGTGCTCGGCACCGTCGATCCGGCGAACTACGCCGTCACGGGCGAGAGCCATTACGCCGAGATGGTGCGGGATACCCGCCGCAAGCGCCGCCAGCTCGACGGCGCGACCACCGACTGGATCGTCGTGCGCAACCGCCTGTCCATGCTCGGTTCGCGCAACAAGCAGTTGGTTGCCGAGGGCCTCAAGGACTTGTCGCTGCGACTCGGCTTCCGCTACGTCGACGGCTTCGCCGAGCGCGTCGTCTATCGCGAGTTCTTCCCGCGTGGCCTGACCGCCCTCGACGAGATCGACGAAGCCACGCTCGGCATGCGGCCCAATCTCGGCCATCTCACCGCGCGGGAGGAGGTGACGAGCCTGCTGCGTCAGCTCAAGCTGCCGCTCGACGAGCGCGGCCGCCGCCGGGCGGCGAACCGCGCCGAGTGGTTCAATCAGGTCGACAAGCCGCTCGAGGTCCACGACATCCTCGGCGCCTGAGGCGGCGGTATATCGCTACTTCCAATCGATAAAGCCGTCGCCTCCCGCCGGAACCCAGCTTGCGCTCGGTCGTTTTCACCACGCGTTTACTGCAAAATTGAACCCAATCGAGACTGGTTGCGTCGGATGGTGACCTGCACCCTCACGTAGCCGTAAGAAAGTGGGTGCCCAAGAAACGCGTGCGACGCACAATGAAAGGGCTGCCAATTCACAATATTTAGCCTTCCTGTCACGCGGCTGTGACATATATTAGGGAATAGGCGACCAGGGGCCGAAGAGCTCCGGAAGAAACACGATTTTCAACAGGGATCAGGCCGCAAAAGAGCCTGAGGCTGAGGACGAAAATGAAGCGTGGAATTGCCGTTCTGGTTTCCGTCGGTGCCCTCTGTGGCGTCGCCTATTTCACCGCGAGCAAGTGGGCGATCAAGCACGAGACCATCACCTTCTACGACGCTTCGCGCGACAACCGTCCGGTGCCCGTCGACATCGCGATCCGCCGCGACAAGGAAATGCAGGCCAATGCCGGCATGATCACGTTGCCCGTTGCCGTGATCAATCACGGCAATACCGTCAAGAACACCGAGTACGGTTTCCTCGCCAACATCTTCGCCGCGCGCGGCTACATGGTCGTCAGCCCGCAGCATGATTTGCCGACCGATCCTCCGATGGTGACCAAACCGGGCGAGCTCTATGTCGGCCGCCTGCCGCAGATTCTGCGCGGCGTCGCCAACATCCATCTCGCCATGCAGGAGATGAAGAAGGTTCAGCCCAACGCCGACTACGCCAAGGTGACGATGGTCGGCCACTCCATGGGCGGCGACATCACGATGTATTTCGCCAAGCAGTATCCGGATGAGGTCAAGAAGGTCGTCACGCTCGACAATCTGCGTGTGCCCTTCGTCACCGCCGGCAAGTTCAAGATCCTGTCGTTCCGTTCGCAGGATCCGCAGTTTAAGACCGATGCGGGCGTGATCCCGACCGAGGAGGAGTGCGAAAAGGCCGGAATCCAGGTCGTCAAAACCGAATTCCAGCACAACGACATGCGCGACACCGGTCCGGATGTGGCCAAGAACTCGATTCAGGGCATGCTCGACAAATTCCTGAGCGCGACCGACAGCGACGTGGCGCCGGTCAACACGCAGGCTTCCCCGCCCAAGATTCTCGAGCCTGGTCCGGTCGCTCTGATGGCGCCCGCCAAGAGCTGACAGCCTCCTCGCTGACAGCCTACTCGCTGACATCGCCCTCATCGTCAGCAGCGATTTCAAAGCCCCTGCCGGCCTCCGCTGGCGGGGGCTTTGCTCATTGACCGGGCTGCACGCGCTGACCACATTAGCCGCTCACGCAGGGTCAAGAGATGTCGGGCGAACCCATCAAACCGCGCGGCCGCGATGCCGTCTCGGCGCAATCTGGCGGCGCAGTGCCGCAGGCGGGGACGGCGACCTCGGAGGACATCGCGGCCTTCGTCGCCAAGGCGCGTGCGCTGTCGCCGCACGCTCCCGGTGCGAAAGGCCGGCTGATCTTCGCGCTGGATGCGACGATGAGCCGGCAGCCGACCTGGGACATGGCGTGCGCGCTGCAGGCCGACATGTTCCGCGAAACCGCCGCGCTCGGCAGCCTCGACATCCGGCTCGTCTACTATCGCGGCTTCAACGAGTGTCGCGCCACGGCATGGATCTCCGACAGCGCCAGGCTTGCGGCGCTGATGAGCAAGATCGATTGCCGCGGCGGCGATACCCAGATCGGCAAGGTGCTGAGCGAGGCGCGGCGCGAGGCGGTCGCGTCCGGCGTGCGTGCCGTTGTCTTCGTCGGCGACGCCATGGAGGAGAAGGTCGACGAACTCTGCGCCAAGGCCGGCGAGCTAGGCATGCTCAAGGTGCCCGTGTTCATGTTTCAGGAAGGCCATGACGCCGTGGCCGAGCAGGCCTTTCGCGAGATCGCCCGGCTTACCGGCGGGGCGTGGTGCCGGTTCGATCCGGGCGCGGCGGCGCAATTGCGCGAGCTGTTGCGCGCAGCCGCGGCCTATGCCGCCGGCGGCCGCGAGGCGCTGTTGCAATTGGCCAAAACCGCGAACGGCGCGGCGAAGCTGATCGAGCAGCTCAAGTGAGGCGGGTTTGCCTGGCGGGATGCAACGGCATGCTTTTTCGGCGTGACGCGACTATATTCCGGCCATGACCCTGATCGCCGGCGTTGTCGCAATTATCACGCTTTATCTGCTGCTCCAGATGTTCCGTTCCGCGAATCCGGCGGTGCTGGCGCGCACCATCAAGTTCGGCGGCGGCGTCGTCGCGCTGGCGGTCGCAGCCTTCACGGGCCTGCGGGGCGAACTGGCGGTGGCGATCCCGCTCGGCATATTCGGCGCCGGGCTGCTCGGCTGGACGCCGCTGGCGAACGCCGGCTTCGGCAATATCGGCGGGCTGTTCGGCGGCGGCGCGACGCGCCCGTCCGGACAGGCCTCGCGTGTGCGCTCGCAATTCCTGGACATGCGGCTCGACCACGATTCTGGCCGACTCGCGGGCCAGATCGTCGCCGGGCCTCACGCTGGGCGCGATCTCGACGAGTTCGATCTTGCAGGCCTGCTGGCAATGGTCCCGGCGTTCGATGCCGAGAGCGTGGCCCTACTTGAAAGCTATCTGGACCGCCGGTTTCCCGCTTGGCGTCAGAACGCGCAGGGCGACGCGGCAGGGGGGCAGCGTCGCACGGTTGCGACCGGCAAAATGACGACGGAGGAAGCCTACCAGATCCTTGGCTTGCAGCCGGGGGCGGGACGTGACGACATCAGCCGGGCTCACAAGTCCCTGATGAAGAAACTCCATCCCGACCAGGGGGGCTCGACGTATCTCGCTGCCCGTGTAAACGAGGCCAAGGATACTCTGCTTCGTACGCATAACGGCTAACTCCGGCACCACGCTACAAACGCCAGTCCCGCGTGAGTCCCGCTTGCTCTGTTTGCCGTCGCCCCGATGCCCGCCATTGCCGGCGTGGTCGATCCCTTGAGTAAAGTTTTAACCGTAAATCCTTGACGAGAGGTTGTCGTGGAACGGCCTTGTCATCACCGGACCCCGAAAATCAAAATGCCCGCGCAAGGCGCGGGCATCTTGATCGCAGCGGTGCGAAAGATCAGTTGCGAACGGTGATGCAGGAGATGTCGGCGCGCTTCAGGGCGCGGCAGACGGCTTCGGCCTGGTCGCGCTCGAGCCCGGCGAAGCGGGCGCGGTAGAGCTTGCGATTGTCTTTGGCGACGACCGGCTCGGTGAACGGATCGGCTTTGCTGAGCAGGCCGCGGGCCGAGCTGCGCGCAGCGTCTATGCGCTGCTGGGCTTCGTTCTCGCTCTCGAGTGCGCCGACCTGGACGATCCAGCCGCTGTGGGTGACGACGGGCCTGGTGGTGGAGCTCATCTGGATCGGCTGCGGCGCCGGGTCGGCTGAAGCGAGCCTCGGGGCCGCCGGGGCGGCGGCCGCGGTTGCGGCCGGCAGCACACCGAGGATGCCGTTGCCGGTGCCGAAGCCCGCCGGCTGCCGCGGCAGCTCGGTCCGGGCCATCTCGGCCCTCGGCGCTTCCGGATGGCTGACGATCTCGGGCCTGTTGATGAGGTCTGCCCGCGCGACCACGGCGCCGGAGGTTTCCGCGACGTCGGAGCGGGACGCAATCGTGCTCGTAACCTGCGGTGCGACCTGAGTTGGGGCAGCGGAGGCGACCCTCACGGCGCCGGCCTTGACCTGAACCGTCTTGACCCGGACCGGCTTCATCGGCTCGGACGAGCCGGGGATGATGGAGAGCGGCTGGCTCGAGATCACGCCATTGGTGAGCGGCGCCGGCTCGATTTTGGATTCAGTCGGCCGAACTTCGGGCTTGTTGATTTCAGGCCTGGGCTGAGCCGGTGGCACCGCGGCAGTCGCAGCTGCGAGCGTCGACAGGCGCGCGGCGAGACGTGACGGGGCTGCTTCAGGAGCAGGGGCCGCTGCGGCCTGGGCCTGCGGGGCGGGGCGCGCCGGAGTATCCGACGCGTCGGCGACCTCGGTGCTGGCGTCGGAGCCGTTGCGCTCGGTAACCGCGGCAACGGTGTGAGTGGTCGCGCCCTTGTCGAGGTTCTCCGCGAGCAGGTTGCGCATGATGGCGTCGCGCGAGCCGCCGCTGCGGCCGCCCAGCACCACGCCGATCAGGTGTCGGTTGCCGCGGCGCATCGAGGTCACAAGGTTGAAGCCGGAGGCGCGGGTGTAGCCGGTCTTGATGCCGTCCACGCCCTCGACGCTGCCGAGCAGGTGATTGTGATTGCGGATCGACTGTCCGTGCCAGTTGAACGTCGAGGTCGCGAAATAGCGATAGTAACGCGGGAAGCGCTCCTGGATGGCGCGGCCGAGCGTGGCCTGGTCGCGCGCGGTCGTGACCTGCTCGTCGTTGGGAAGGCCGTTGGCGTTGCGGTAGACCGTCTTGGACATGCCGAGCGAACGCGCCTTGCGCGTCATCATGGTGGCGAAGTCGTCCTCGTCGCCGGCGATGGCTTCCGCGATCACCACGGCGGCGTCGTTGGCGGAGCGGGTGACGAGACCCTTGATCGCGTCCTCGACGCGGATGGTCTGGCCGGCGCGCAGGTTCAGCTTGGTCGGATCCTGATCGGCGGCGTGTTGGGACACCGGCATCTCGGTGTCGAGCTTCATCTTGCCGGACTCGAGGCGCTCGAACAGCAGATAGAGCGTCATGATCTTGGTGAGCGACGCCGGATGGCGGATCCCGTCGGGGCTCGTCGCCTGGAGCACGGAGCCGGAATTGCCGTCGACGATGATCGACGCGAATTTCGGGCTGGAACTCTCGGATATATCGCGCTGTACCCGGTGATGCGCGTAATGACGCCGGTGGCGCCGCGCCTCGGCAGCATCGGTGGTGAAGATGACCGCGGTGGTGACCGTAAGAAGCCCGAAAACGCCAACCCGCGCCAAGCGCGAGGAAGACAAGTTTTTACGAAGCATGAAACCCCGTCCCCGTTTCTGACTTGATCACCGGCCCGTGAGGCGAAATTGTGCCCAATGGACCCGGGATCATTACCTGCTCAGGCTGTCCGTCCGCTGGTGTTCGCCGCGGGAGACGTTGAACCTGAGCCGCTGTTCTGGCTAAGGTGATGTTCTTAAACGGCTTTTGGCCGCTTGCGGAAGTTGAACACGTCCAGGGAATCAAAGTAGGGGGCCGCGGTTTCCAAATGCTTAAGGAACCATTGCGGGAAACCCCGGGAATCTCAGCGATTTGCATGTTAATTTTGTGCGACGCACAAGATTCTTGACTTTTTTGTGCGTTGCACTAATTGTGGGCAGAGTCAGGGAGCCGGGGCTTCCCGACAAAGTCAGGGAAAAGGATTCCAAGATGTTCAAGGTTGAAGACTTTCAGAACTACGGGAAAGAGCACTTCGAGCAGTACGTTGCCTCCGCGACCTCGGTGCAGCACGGCCTCCAGGCGATCGCCAGCGCCTATGGCGACTACACCAAGAAGTCGTTCGAAGACACCAAGTCCTTCGTCGAGAAGCTTTCCGGCGTGAAGTCGCTGGACAAGGCCATGGAAGCGCAGACTGATTTCGCCCGTTCCGCTTACGAGACCTTCGTTGCGGAATCGCAGAAGATCGCCGGCCTCTACAGCGACCTCGCCAAGCAGGCATTCAAGCCGGTCGAGACCATCGTGTCGAAGTTCACTCCGGCCAACTAACGTTCTCTGGAAGTCCTGGAATCGAAAAGCCCGGCTGATGCCGGGCTTTTTTTCTTGGTCGCAGGGGATTCGCTTCGGCGCGCCACGCAGCTTCGACAACGGCGTACCGAGGTCCTCGAATTGAATTCGGCGGTGTTCGCACCGTAGAAATCCGGAGGCATCCTGCGCGAGATCGTGCCAGCCGCGACGGCGGCCGGTTCCTGATCAAACGCCTTCAAAGCGGGCGGGGCGGAAGGTTTTGTCAAATCGGTCCGGATTGATTAACCTCGGTGAGGATCGCCCGAACCGGGAATCGGGGCCGCTGCGGCCGTCGGCCGAGCCGTCGCACGCTTGCGGCGAGCCGGGGGCGGGCCCATATTCGGTGAAGCCAATCCGGCTCGAACCGGACCGGCTGGAAGCGGCGATCCGACAGGGCGGCGCGCCTGTGCGAAGCTCCGAAGGCTGGGGCTGCGCAGTGTACTGCCATACGCTTCCGTGGGGAATTTGAACGCCTGAGCCATGCCGCAATTGTCTTCCAGACCAGACCTGTCCGCGGCCTCCGCGGCCCACGCTCCCCGGATGAGCAACGACGAGAACCGTTCCGGCGGTCCTGCCGCGCCAAATACGTCCGTCATCACCAAGGTCAAACCGAAGACCAAGCGGCCGAACCTGTATCGTGTGCTGATCCTGAACGACGATTACACGCCGATGGAATTCGTCGTCCACGTGCTGGAGAAATTCTTCCAGAAGGACGCCGAGGCCGCCACCAAGATCATGCTGCACGTCCACCATCACGGGATCGGTGAGTGCGGTGTGTTCACCTACGAGATCGCCGAGACCAAGGTGACGCAGGTGATGGATTTCGCCCGCAAGCACCAGCATCCGCTACAATGCGTGATGGAAAAGAAGTAAGGCCTCTCACGGCGAGTTCGAAGCCGCCTCTTGTGCATGTCGCAATGTGATCGCCGCGTGATGTCTGCGCGCGATGTTCGTCGCCGCCGGAAAAGCCTTGGAATTCTGCACGGGCCCCGATCGCGCCCAAATGGGAACGGGTCTTGCATCGTAACCGGCGCAGGTGCGCATCCGCCTGAGTCGCGGAACCGGTCTTTCGCGGCGATATTGTATACCTATATGTGACAAAGGTTGTTGTTGCCTGACCGGGCGATGGCGATCATGATGGTGGGGGCCATAGAGGACGCGAATGCCGACTTTTTCTCAAAGCCTTGAACAATCCCTGCATCGTGCACTGGCGATCGCAAACGAGCGTCATCACCAATACGCGACGCTCGAGCATCTCTTGCTCTCCTTGATCGACGACTCCGATGCAGCCGCGGTCATGCGCGCCTGTAGCGTCGATCTCGACAAGCTCCGTACGAGCCTCGTCAATTATCTTGAGACCGAATTCGAGAACCTGGTGACGGACGGCGCCGACGACGCCAAGCCGACCGCCGGTTTCCAGCGCGTGATTCAGCGCGCGGTGATCCACGTGCAGTCGTCCGGCCGCGAGGAGGTGACTGGCGCCAACGTGCTGATCGCGATCTTCGCCGAGCGCGAAAGCCACGCCGCGTATTTCCTGCAGGAGCAGGACATGACGCGCTACGACGCGGTCAACTACATCAGCCATGGTATCGCCAAGCGGCCCGGTGTGTCCGAGGCGCGGCCGGTACGCGGCGTCGACGAGGAGACCGAGACCAAAGGCAGCGAGGACGCAAAGAAGAAGGGCGAGGCGCTCGAGACCTATTGCGTCAACCTCAACAAGAAGGCGCGCGACGGCAAGATCGATCCGGTGATCGGACGCAATTCCGAGATCAACCGCGCGATACAGGTGCTGTGCCGCCGGCAGAAGAACAATCCGCTGTTCGTGGGCGAGGCCGGCGTCGGCAAGACCGCGATCGCCGAAGGCCTCGCCAAGCGCATCGTCGACAGCGAGGTGCCGGAGGTGCTGGCGGCTGCCACCGTGTTCTCGCTCGACATGGGCACGCTGCTCGCCGGCACGCGCTATCGCGGCGACTTCGAGGAGCGCCTCAAGCAGGTGCTGAAGGAGCTCGAGGCGCATCCCAACGCCATCCTGTTCATCGACGAGATCCACACCGTGATCGGTGCGGGCGCGACGTCGGGCGGGGCGATGGATGCCTCGAACCTGCTGAAGCCGGCACTCGCCTCGGGCACCATCCGCTGCATGGGCTCGACCACCTACAAGGAATACCGGCAGCACTTCGAGAAGGACCGCGCGCTGGTGCGGCGCTTCCAGAAGATCGACATCAACGAGCCGACGGTCGAGGACGCGATCGCGATCCTCAAGGGTCTCAAGCCGTATTTCGAGGATTACCACCGGCTGAAATACACCAATGAGGCGATCGAGGCCGCGGTGCAGCTCTCCTCGCGCTACATCCACGACCGCAAGCTGCCGGACAAGGCGATCGACGTGATCGACGAATCCGGTGCGGCGCAGATGCTGGTCGCCGAGAACAAGCGCAAGAAGACCATCGGCATCAAGGAGATCGAGACCACGATCGCCTCGATGGCGCGGATTCCGCCGAAGAGCGTGTCGAAGGACGACGCCGAGGTGCTCAAGCATCTCGAGCAGACCCTGAAGCGCACCGTGTTCGGTCAGGACAAGGCGATCGAGTCGCTCGCCGCCTCGATCAAGCTCGCACGCGCGGGCTTGCGCGAGCCGGAGAAGCCGATCGGCTGCTACCTGTTCTCCGGTCCCACCGGCGTCGGCAAGACCGAGGTTGCCAAGCAGCTTGCGGCCTCCCTCGGCGTCGAGCTCCTGCGCTTCGACATGTCCGAATACATGGAGCGGCACACCGTCTCGCGCCTGATCGGCGCGCCTCCCGGCTATGTCGGTTTCGACCAGGGCGGTCTGCTCACCGACGGCGTCGACCAGCATCCGCATTGCGTGGTGCTGCTCGATGAAATCGAGAAGGCGCATCCCGACCTCTACAACGTGCTGCTCCAGATCATGGACCACGGCCGGCTCACCGACCACAACGGCAAGCAGGTCAACTTCCGCAACGTGATCCTGATCATGACTACGAACGCTGGCGCGGCGGATCTCGCCAAGCAGGCGTTCGGCTTCACGCGCTCGAAGCGGGAAGGCGACGACCACGAGGCGATCAACCGGCAGTTCGCGCCGGAATTCCGCAATCGCCTCGATGCCATCGTCTCGTTCGGCCATCTCAGCGTCGAGGTGATCGGCACGGTGGTCGAGAAGTTCGTGCTTCAACTCGAGGCGCAGCTTGGCGATCGCGACGTCACCATCGAGCTGTCCGAGCCCGCCAAGGTCTGGCTGGTCCAGCATGGTTACGACGAGCAGATGGGCGCACGTCCCATGGCCCGCGTGATCCAGGAGCACATCAAGAAGCCGCTGGCCGACGAAGTGCTGTTCGGCAAGCTCAAGGGCGGCGGCCACGTTCGCGTCGTTCTCGTCAAGGACGAGGCCGACGAGACCAAGGAGAAGATCGGCTTCGAGTTCCTCGACGGCCCGGTCACGCCGAAGCAGGAGAAGCTCCCCGGCGCCCGCAAGCGTCCGCCGGGCAAGTCCAAGCCGGGCGGCCCCGGCGGCTCGAAGGGGCCGACCTCCAAGGGCCCGCTGGTCAAGGTCTGATCCGCGCGCAATGAATCAAAAGGCCGGCTGAAAAGCCGGCCTTTTTGCTTGTCGCAGCAGTGAGTGATTCTAAGTGCCGGTGTCGGGCGCGGGTGCCGCTGGCGGCCGCGGCTTCTTCGGCGCAGGCGGCCGCGTGCGGGCAGGAACCGACGGCTGCATCGTCACGATGACCGGATTCGGCTTGTGATCGGTTGCGGCGCCCGTTGCGGCATCGACCCCCATGCCGACGACACCGCCCAGCAGGAGATTGCCGGCAAAGCCGGCGGCCCCGCCGCCCTGAATGTCTCGGCTGAGCGGCACGATCTGCGGTTCATAGCCTTCCTTCTGGAAGGTGATGGAGATGTCGGCGTTCCGCTTGACGACCACGGCGCAGGGCGTCGTGCAGGTGGTCGGAACCTCCAGTCCGCTGACCACGGCTTCCACGCCCGAAGGTGTCGATGAGATGCTGATGTTTTCAGTCGTGCCGCGAGTCACAGACGCGCAGCCGCCCAGCATGACGCTGAGCGCCACAATTCCAAATGATCGCATGAAATGCCCCTTGTCCCATCGCCAATGAAGCGCAACCAAAGCGCGAGCGCAATCATTCTTGGGTGGCATGGTAAAACTACGGGTTGTCGCCGGCCGGGCGGTGACGCGCTATTCGCCGCGCAGGCGCTGGTCGTCCTGCACGCGGACGTGCTCCGCGCCGCGCGCGCCCGCGGGCGACAGCCGCAGCATGCTCAGCGCCGCGCCGCAGAGCGCGAAGCCGACGGCGGTGAGCAGCGCCATCCGCGTTCCCTCCAGCGGATAACGGCCGAGGAACAGCGCCACCAGCGCCGCACCCGTGGTCTGGCCGAGCAGTCGCGCCGTGCCCAGCATGCCGCTCGCGCCGCCGGCGCGCTCACGCGGGGCGGCGGCGATCATGGTGCGGTTGTTGGGGGTCTGGAACAGGCCGAAGCCGGCACCGGCCAGCGCCATCCGCCAGATCACGTCGAGCGGCGTCGGCGCCGCTGGCAGGAAGGCGAGCGCGCCAAGCCCGCAGGCGAAAAGCGTGAGCCCGATGCCGCCGAGCAGGCCGGCCGGATAATGCTCGACCAGGCGGCCGGCGAGGGGCGCTGCGAACGCCACCGCGATCGGCCATGGCGTGATCAACAGGCCCATATGCACCGCCGAATAGCCGAAGCGGCTCTGCAGGTAGAAGGGAATCGCGACGAAGGCCAGCATCTGCCCGCAGAACGAGGCGATCGAGGTCGCAATCGACAGTGCGAACACCGGGATGCGCAAGAGGTCGACCGGCAGCAGCGGCGACTTCATGTGGGTTTCGCGGTAGATCAGCAGCGCGCCGGCGACGAGAGCGATGGCGAACTGCACGAGGCAGGTGGCGGCGGCCTCGCCGTGCCCGACGCTGTCGACCGCGGCGATGCCGACGCCGAAGGTGATGGCGGACAGCCCCGCGCTTTGCCAGTCGAAGGAACGGCTCGCGGGCGTGGTGTGCGGCAGGCAGCGCAGGCCCAGCACCAGCGTCACCGCACCGAGCGGCACGTTGATGGCGAACAACCAGGGCCAGCTTCCGACCGCGAGGATGCCGGCGGCGAGCGTCGGGCCGATCGCGGCCGAGAAGGCGACGACGAGCGCGTTAAGCCCGATGCCGCGGCCGAGCTGGCTGCGCGGATAGGTGAAGCGCACCAGGGCCGAGTTGACGCTCATGATGCCGGCCGCGCCAAAGCCCTGGATGATGCGGGCGATCGTCAGCAGCGGCAGCGTATGCGCCAGCGCGCAAAATGCCGATGCCAGCGTGAACAGTGCAAGCCCGACCAGATAGACACGGCGATAGCCGACGATCTCGCCGAGCGAGGCGAGCGGCAAGAGCGAGATCGTGATCGCGAGCTGGTAGCCGTTGACGATCCAGATCGAGATAGCTGGGCTCGCGTCGAGGTCGGCCGCGATCGTCGGCAGCGCGACGTTGGCGATGGCGCTGTCGACGACGGCCATGATGATGCCGAGCGCAATGGTCAGCACCGCTCGGTTCCGCTGCGGCTGCGGCAGGCCGTCGGCATGCTCGATCGTAGTTGACGACATGGCAAACGTGTTCGGTTGAGGCGCGGTTGCTCGTCCGCAACTTGGTCCGACCCGGGATGGTTCCAGCCAAAGCCGACGGCTATTTCGGCTTCTGCGGCTCCTGAATCGCTCTGAGATAGTTTACCACGGCCTCGGCGTCGTCGCGGCCGAATCGAAACGTCGGCATGAAGCGGTGGATGCTGCTGTAGCCGTCCTGAAGGCGCTGCATGAAATCGGGATCGTAGAGCTTGTTCTCGCCGAGGCGGCGAAACGGCGGCGCCACCTTGTTTGGGCTCGTGCCGGTCCTGCCGACCGCGTGGCACTGCGAGCACATCCGCTGCAACAGTGCTTCAGCGTGCCGCTGCTCAATGTTCTCGAAGTTCTTGGCTTGACCATCGGCGCTCCATAGCACGCCAACGGCCAGCAGAACCGGCGTGAACCTCTTCATCGAGCATTCCCCGTCATTCCCAGCGCAAGTCTGCCTTGCCCCAGACGTAGAATGCGACCAAGGCGATCGTTACTGCTATCGAGAAGATCAGGATGCGGCGATCCCAATCGATCCTCTCGTTCTCACCCCTTCTGAGAGTGAGAGCCGTGAACAGGGCCTTCATGGCAAATCGGCGCATCGGGAGCCTCGCGACGGCCGCAGGATGCCACGCCCGACGCAAGCGGGCTTGACGCAGCTCAAGGGCGGGCGCGCCTTACACCGGCGGCGGATTGCGGTCGGAGAAAGTCCCCCGCTGGTGCCAGTAGGGGTAGGGCAGCGTCACCTTGCTGGCGACATCGAGCTTGGCGATCTGATCCTTGGTCAGCGACCAGCCGATCGCGCCGAGGTTTTCGCGCAGCTGTGTCTCGTTGCGCGCGCCGATGATCAGCGTCGAGACGGTCGGACGCTGGAGCAGCCAGTTCAGCGCGATCTGCGAGACACTCTTGCCCGTCTCCTTCGCGATCTCGTCGATCGCATCGACGACGCGGTAGACATGCTCGTCCGGCACCGGCGGGCCGAAGTCGGCGGTCTTGGGCAGGCGGCTCACCTCGGGCTTCGGCTGGCCCCGGCGGATTTTTCCGGTGAGGCGGCCCCATCCGAGCGGCGACCAGACCACCGCCCCCAACCCCTGGTCGAGGCCGAGCGGCATCAGCTCCCATTCATAGTCGCGCCCGATCAATGAATAGTAGGTCTGGTTGGCAACGTAGCGCGGAAAACCGTGCTTGTCGGCGACTGAGAGCGACTTCATCAGGTGCCAGCCCGAAAAATTCGAGACGCCGACATAGCGGATCTTGCCGGCGCGCACGAGCACGTCGAGGGTCGCGAGCACCTCTTCAGGCGGGGTGAAGGCGTCGAAGCCGTGAAGCTGGAACAGGTCGATGTAATCGGTGCCGAGCCGGGCGAGCGAAGCATCGATGGCCGCGAGCAGATGCTGCCGTGACGATCCGATGTCGTTGGGGCCGTCGCCGAAGCGGAAGGTTGCCTTGGTCGAGACCAAAATCTTGTCGCGGCGGCCCTTTATGGCCTCGCCGAGAACACGCTCGGACTCGCCGAGCGAATAGACGTCGGCGGTGTCGAACATCGACACGCCGGCCTCGAGGCAGATATCGAGAAGGCGGCGCGCTTCGGTCGCGTCGGTCGTCCCCCACGCAGCAAGGCGGCCCACGCCGCCGAAAGTGCCTGTTCCCAAGCTCAAGGCGGGCACCATGAGGCCTGAGCGGCCCAAGCGTCGGTATTCCATCGATATGCTCCTCGGCTGGCCGCTGATTGATCCCTGCAGCCTTGGTCCTCGATGGTAGTGCAAGCACGCGCCGTGTCCTACGCCGCGCTCACATACCGGCCTTGCTTGGAAACGGCCTAGTCATGCAGGCGCATGTCCTCGACGACTGCGTCGGTCAGGCGCGCGCTGATCGTCGTCGCCGAAAGCTGAGCGACGCCTCTTGTTGCAGACGAGGGAAGGCAGACGGCCTCGCCGTCACGCGCCTGCCGCGGCAGGAGCGTCAGGCCCCAGCCCAGCACGACCAGCACCCTCCGATCCGCCTGTCGTGACATGAGTCCTCATGTGCGCCAGCCTGATGCCGGCGGGACGATCTGACAATCTGGATTGCCGAGCATCGCCTTCGCCCGAGGCGAAGGCTCGGACCGATGCCTGTCTTGATATCAATGCCGCAATTGACTCTGCCGGAAGTCGCGCGGGGACATCCCGAAATGCTCGCGGAAGACCCGGCCGAAATGCGAGAGGTCGTTGAAGCCCCAGGCGAAGGCGATCTCGCTGATGTGGCGGTGGGCGAGCACGGGGGTGGCGAGGTCGCGCCTGCATTGAGCAAGACGCTCACCGAGGACATAGCGCTGGAACGAGGTGTCCTCGTCGGCGAGGAGATCGTTCACGTAGCGGGAGGACATGCCGAGCGCCACTGCGGTATCGGACAGCGAGAGGTCGGGATCGGCAAGGTGAGCCCGGATATGCGCCTTCAGCCGGTAGAGCAGGGCGGAGCGATGCGTCGAGGACGGCAGCGGCGTCCTGCCCAGCCGTTCGCCCAGTGCCATGGCGAGGACATCGACGGCCTGTTCCGACAGAGCGGCGGCGTGGAGCGGATCGATCTGATCCGCGCTCTGGCACAGCCGGGCGATGAAGTCGTAGGCGATCCTCTGCAGCGGCGAATCTGGTCCGAAAGAGCTGGCGGTAAGGGCTTCGGTCGCGCCGAGCCGGCGCTGCAGCATCTCGCGCGGCACCTTGAAGATGGTCTGCGAAAATGTGCCGTTGAACTTCAGCTCATAGGGCCGGGTCGTGTCGTAGAGCGCGAACTCGCCGGGGTGGATCACGGTCTCGCGGCCGTCCTGCACCACGCCGCCGTCACCGCGATTGCCGAGCGCGACCAGCACGAAATCCTGATCCGAGCGCGCGATGCGCGAGGGCGTGCGAAATACATGCTGACGGTCCGAGCAGACCTCCGAGCATACAGCCTTGCCGAGCGGAGCCTGCGTGACCGAGCCGCGAAAGGCGCTGCCGAGGTCGGACTTGCAGTCCAGCCCGACGAAGACGTCGCAGACGATATCCTGCCAGAGCGCAAGCCGCCGGTGGCCGGGGCTGTCGTCCGTGGTGAACTGGATTGGCATCTGGAGAGCCTCCCTTTCACATCCCGCAAAATCGCGTGTTGGCGCAGCTCCGACCCAACCGGAGGCAAATCCCGTACCGGGCCGCGATCCCGTCCGGTCGAGTTTTCGTTCCGCGGCGGTCGAGCGCCCGGCCGCCGGGCTTGGCCAAATAGACTGCATCGGACGTGGCTTCCGATCAACCGGCAATGGAGGCGGCAATGGGCATCGAACATCCGAAATACAAGGTCGCAGTGGTGCAGGCGGCGCCCGCCTGGCTCGATCTCGACGCCTCGATCGACAAGTCGATCGCCCTGATCAGGGACGCCGCCGAGAAGGGCGCCAAGCTGATCGCCTTTCCGGAAGCGTTCATCCCCGGTTACCCCTGGCACATCTGGATGGATTCGCCGGCCTGGGCGATCGGCCGCGGCTTCGTGCAGCGCTATTTCGACAATTCGCTCTCCTACGACAGTCCGCAGGCCGAGCGGCTGCGCGATGCCGTGCGCAAGGCGAAGCTTACCGCCGTGATCGGCCTTTCCGAACGCGATGGCGGCAGCCTTTACCTGGCGCAATGGCTGATCGGGCCGGACGGCGAGACCATCGCAAAGCGCCGCAAGCTGCGGCCGACCCATGCCGAGCGCACCGTCTATGGCGAGGGTGACGGCAGCGATCTTGCCGTGCATGCGCGGCCCGACATCGGTCGCATCGGCGCGCTCTGCTGCTGGGAGCACCTCCAGCCGCTGTCGAAATACGCGATGTATGCGCAAAACGAGCAGGTGCATGTCGCGGCCTGGCCGAGCTTCTCGCTCTACGATCCCTTCGCGCCGGCGCTCGGCGCTGAGGTCAACAACGCCGCTTCGCGTGTCTACGCGGTGGAAGGCTCCTGCTTCGTGCTCGCGCCTTGCGCGACAGTCTCGCAAGCGATGATCGACGAACTCTGTGATCGGCCGGACAAGCACGCGCTGCTGCATGCCGGTGGCGGCTTTGCTGCGATCTACGGCCCCGACGGCAGCCAGATCGGCGACAAGCTCGCGCCGGACCAGGAAGGGCTGTTGATCGCCGAGATCGATCTCGGCGCCATCGGCGTCGCCAAGAACGCCGCCGATCCTGCCGGGCATTATTCCCGGCCCGACGTGACGCGGCTGCTGCTCAACAAGAAGCGGTACCAGCGCGTCGAGCAGTTCGCGCTGCCGGTCGACACCGTCGAGCCCGCGGACATCGGCGCAGCGGCGAGCTGAGAGGGTTGATCATGGAATCCGCAATTCCCCTGCATCTCGAGACTCAGCGCTCGCGCCACAAGCGGGTGCCGGACGATTATCAGCCGCCATACCCGTCGTTCGTGGCGCGCTACAAGCCCGCGGTCAGTCGTGTCGTCATGGCCTATTTCGGCGTGCAGTATCGCGGCGCCGCACCGGCGGCGGCGATGGAGGCGCTCGCTGAAATCGGCGGCCGGTTCGCCGGCGAGTGCGGTCCCTCGCATTGGGACCGCGCGCAATATCTCGACCACACCGGCCATGAGAACGTCGTCTCGGTGGCCTATTGGGACGACATCGCGCGTTTCGACGCCTGGTTCGAACCGGGGCGTGAGGCCTGGACCGCAAGGCAGCGCGAGGGCGTCGGCACCTTCATCGAGGTGCTGCGTCCCGCACTGGCGCGGCACGAGACGCTGTTCTCCTCGCTCGGCCGGCCCGAAGGCGTGGCAGTCATCGCCGACGGCATGAGCGGCGAGGTGCAGGAGCACGCCTATTGGGGCGGCATGCGTGACCGCATCCCGCTGTCGCAAACCGATGCGCTGGCGCCCGGCGGTGCTCCGGAGCTGGTCCGCGATGGCGCGCGGCTGCGGGTGAAGGCTCACGACAATCTCTGCCTGATCCGCTCCGGGCAGGACTGGAGTGACACCGAGGCCTCCGAGCGAAAGCTCTATCTCGACGACGTCGAGCCGGTGCTGCGCGAGGGCATGGATTTTCTGAGCGACGACGGGCTCGGCATCGGCTGCTATGCCAACCGCTACATGCGCGTGCTCGCGGCCGAGGGCAGCGCGAGCGAAAAATCCTACGGCCAGAGCTGGTGGAAGAGTCTCGCCGCCCTGGAACGCTGGGCAGAGTCGCATCCGACCCATGTCAGGATCTTCGGCGCGGCGATGAAGTACCTCTCGACGCTCGGACCCTCGGCAAAGCTGAGGCTCTATCACGAGGTCACGGTGGCGGCCGCGGACGAGCAGTTCTTCGAATATCTGAACTGTCACCCGAAGACCGGCATGCTGGCGGCGGTCGAAACGGTCGGCGCCTAGGCCACGCAATGGCCGAGCAGCTCGGGATGCGCGGCGCAGATGTGATGCGCGCCGGCGTCCCTCAGCTCGGCCTCGCTGCCATAGCCGTAGAGCACGCCGATCGCGGTCATGCCGTTGGTGCGAGCACCGACCACGTCATGGCTGCGGTCGCCGATCATGATCGCCTGTTTCGGGTCGACCTCCGCCTCGTCGAGCGCGTAGCGCAGCAGGTCGCGCTTGTCGACGCGCGTCCCATCGAGCTCGGAGCCGAACACGCGCTCGAAATAGGGCTTCAGGCCAAAATGATCGACGATGCGGGTGGCGTAGACCGCGGGCTTGCTGGTGGCCACGAACATGCGCGGCGTTGTCGCGGCCAGCGTTGCCAGAGTATCCGTGATGCCGGCATAGGCCTCGTTCTCGAACAGGCCGACATCGCTGAAGCGCTCGCGATAGAGCAGCAGCGCGCGGTCGGCGAGTTCCTCGCTGCCGGTGAGCTTTTGCAGGCTGGCATGCAGGGGCGGACCTATGCACCAGGTCAGCTCGTCCTCGTCCGGCACCGCGAGGTTCAGGCGCTCCAGGGCGTACTGGATCGAGCGGGTGATCCCGGGCTTGGGATTGGTCAACGTGCCGTCGAGATCGAAATAGATCGTAACCATGTTGCCGTGCCTGTGTTGATACCGCCGTCCGTTGTTTGACCTAAACGAGGCCACGGGCCAAGGCAACGCGCCAAGACAAGACGCAACAGCTCTCACGCCGAAATCCGCCCTACTGAGGTCGCTTACCGTTTAACGCTCGCTATTGGCGTGAGGGAAGCGTAGACTCGCGCCATCACCGCCCTTCCCATGGCATCCACCGGTGACTGAGGGTCACGAGCGCTCCCGCCGACTGAGCAGGAGCATGCATGTCTCAATTTCGTCTAGCCGAATGGATCGTGCCGCCGGTGGTCGTTCCATTGTTTCTCCTGCTTCTGGTCGCCGCTGCGGCTGTCCTGCATGGATAGGAAAGGCGCCCGTGTGAGTGCGATTCTTGTCGCATTGACGCTCGGCACATTGTCGCAAGGCGCCGCCGCGGCAGGACCGGAATGCCGCGTGATCGAAAGCACGAGCGGCCGTCTCGCCTGCTACGACGCCGCGTTTCCTCCGAAGGAGAAAACGCCCGTTGCTGCGGAGAACGAGACGTCCCGCGCCGCTTACAAGGACCCGTTCGTTGCGGAAGAGGCCAGAACCGCAGCGAAGCTGAAGAACATCTGCCGCGGCTGTTGAGGGGGGCTCATTCGCCGCGTTTTGCAGCCGGCCAAAGGAAGTTCCCCGTGGTCAGCGAAACAACTTATGTCGTGCAAGCCTTCAACCCCGGCAAGGGCGCAAATTTGAAGCCGGGATCTCCGATCGTCTGCAAGTCGGAAAGCGGCGCGCTGTGAACGGCCGAGAGACTGGCATTGATCAAACTCGCCGTCGTTGCGTTCTCGTCGAGCGGCGATCCCGAAATGGGCGACTATGACGACGAGCCCAAGATATTATTCCGGAAGGGCGAGCTGCCGGCGTCCTTCGACTGAGTTCGGGCTTGGGATCGAAACGAAATTTTCAGGAGAGGCTGGATGAGCGAGCGACTTGAAACACTGAAGAAGGCCCGCGATCGCATGATCGAGGACAGGGACGCGCATGCGAAAGTGCTGGCCGCTCCCTTTGTGCGCGACACGGCCGAGCGAGCGCGCAACAAGTTCGTGGAGATCCAGGCGCTGATCGATGCGCTCGACCGCGCCATTCGCGGCGAAAGCCCGGTTCCAATCAAAAACTAGACCGGCAAGCGACAACACTGGCGGAGCGTTCATCGCCGATGGCCGCTGCCGCTCCCTCATTATTGTCTCGCCCATTCGACGATCGCGGTTGTCTCCGCTCCTGCCTGGGTTTCGCGTAGGCTCGCAAATTCAGTCTCGGTAGATCGCTGTCGCCTTCAAGCGCTTGGTCGGACCACAGCCCCGTGGCCGGCCAGATGGTCAGATAGAGCAGTTTCAGGCCGCGAGCTGCCAGTGCCTTCTCGTAGAGCGGGCGCGCCTGCACATTGGTGGCGCGGGCGAGATCCACCGATTGGACCAGGAAGGGCAGGGTGGACAATCCGAGCACCGGATCGAGCCTCGAAAGCGCCCCCGCGAAGGCATCGCCTCCGGCGATCCGACGGTCGATCGTGGCGCGCGGCATCTCGCCAGAATTGATCTTGAGGGCGTTTTCGTAGGCGTTCGCGACGGTCACAAAACCGTGCGTCCTTTCGGAGACGCGGCTGGCGAAGGTCGCGAGCCCGATCTCGGAGATGTTATTCTCGGGGTATTCCGTGGTCATCTGCCAGGAGACCTGTGCCAGACCTGCGCCAGACCTGCGCCATGGCCGGCGCGGCGGTCAGGAGGAGTGCGGTGAGGGCCAGGATCGCCCGGATCCGTTTGGCGAGGGAGCGCATTGGGAAAGGCAGGTCAGGCAGCATATTGGCAACTCATCGAACCATGGCAGGATGCCACAATCTGGCGGATCATCTTGTTGCACGCCGCACCGGCGCGCGCCACGGGCCCGCCTGCCCGCGGTGGATGCAGATTGCATGGCGCGTCATCACTGTACTGTTTGTTTCGGCGACAGCGGTGGCAGCAGAGGACAGCTCGCCCGCGAGCTCCGACGTCGCCGTCCCCAGTGCCGAAGAGCCCGCCAAGCCGGCGGAGAAATCCACCGACGCGCGCGAGAGCGACACGCGGGAGTCGATCTGCCTGATCGTCGAGGCGGCCGCGCGCGATGCCAACCTGCCGCTGGAGTTCTTCGCCCGCGTGATCTGGCAGGAGAGCCGCTTCCAGGCCGATGCCGTGGGGCCCATGACGCGCAGCGGCGAGCATGCGCAGGGGATCGCGCAATTCATGCCGGGCACCGCGAGCGAGCGTGGGCTGCTCAATCCCTTCAATCCGGTACAGGCGCTGCCGAAGTCGGCCGAATTCCTGAACGAGCTGCGCAACCAGTTCGGCAATCTCGGCCTCGCTGCCGCCGCCTACAATGCCGGGCCGCGCCGGGTGCAGGAATGGCTCGCCGGCACCGGTCCGATGCCGGAGCAGACACGCAACTACGTTCTCGCCATCACCGGCACATCCGTCGATGCCTGGGCCAAGGCAGGGGGCACCGGCAAGGGGCCGCCAAGCGCGCCACCGACGGGCTGCCGCGATCTGATGGCCCTCCTGAAGCGCGCTCCGAATGCCTTCGTCGCCGAGCTGGAGCAGCATGTCGAGCTTGCCGCCGCAAAGATCTGGGGCGTGCAGCTCGCCGCCGGCTTCGACCGCAACAGGGCGCTGGCGATGTATTCCCGCGCCGTCACCCGGCTCGGCCCCGTGATCGGAGAACGCGATCCGAGCCTGCTAAGCTCGGTGCTGCGCAGCCGCGGCACGCGCGCCTTCTATCAGGTGCGCATCGGCGCCGACACGCGGAGCGAGGCGGACGAACTCTGCGGTCGAATCCGCAAGTCAGGCGGGGCTTGCTTCGTGCTGAAGAACCGTGGTGTGAGCGGGTAGGGCATTCCGGAACGACGGTCGCGAGCGCCACGCGTGCATGCCAGCCCCGCCGCCCGCTTGCTTGACGCCAGCCCTCGCTTTGCCCGTTATGCCAGCACGATTCCTCACCCCGGCCCAAGACTCCCGTGGCGCTTCCTCCGCTCGATTCACCTCAATGGCAAAGCCCGTGGCGCGCCTTTGCGTGGGGGCTGCGCTCGATCACGCAGACGATCCTCACAATCGTGCTGTTCGTGACCTATCTCGGAATCGGCGCGCTCGCTCACGACACCCATTTCAGTCTGCTCTGGGCGCTCTGCTCGACGCTTTTCGTATGGGCAGGTCCGGCGCAGATCATCCTGATCACGACGCTCGGCTCCGGTGCGACCGTCATCCAGTCCGCAATCGCGGTCACCGTCAGTGCGATCCGCCTGTTTCCGATGGTGGTCTCGGTGCTGCCGCTGATGCGCACGCCGACGACCAAGAGGCGCGAGCTGGTCTTTGCCGCTCACCTCACCGCGGTGACGCTGTGGGTCGAATGCCACCGCTTCCTGCCGCAGGTGCCGCGCGAGCGGCGCATCGCGTTCGTCCACGGGCTCGGCTGCGGCCTGGTCTCGGTGTGCCTTACCGCCAATGCGGTCGGCTATTTCCTTGCCGCCAATCTCACGCAGACGCTTGGCGCGGCGATCCTCTTGCTGACGCCGTTGTCCTTCCTGTTCTCGACCGCGCGCAACAGCCGCGAGGTCGCCGATGTCGTCGCGCTCGCGCTGGGGATATTGCTGTATCCGCTGGCCGCGAAGATGAACTCCGGCCTCGACATCCTCGTCAGCGGCCTGATCGCGGGCACGATCGCCTATGGCGTGCATTGGTGGCGGGAGGTGCGCGCATGAGCTATGCGCAGCTCATCGGCGACTGGCATGCGCTAGCGGTGCTGTTCGTCGCCGGCGTCGTTCCCAACCAGATATGGCGGATGCTGGGCCTGTGGTTCGGCGGCGGCCTCGACGAGGGCTCCGAGCTTCTGGTCTGGGTGAGGGCGGTCGCGACCGCGATCCTGGCCGGCGTCATCGCCCAGATCGTGGTCGAGCCGCCGGGCGCGCTCGCTAGCGTGCCGGATGTCCTGCGCTATGGCTCAGTCGGCGCCGGCCTCGTGGTATTCCTGCTGACCCGCCGCTCGATCTTCGCGGGCGTGGTCGCGGGCGAAGTCTTCATGCTGGCCGGCAAGTGGTGGTTGGGTTAAAACCCCGGCGAACAGCAGGGAACTGGAAATATGGTTCGCGAAAACGAGCTCCGCGAAGGCGAGGTCGCCATCGAGCTGCCCCCGACCGGGGATGCCGGCCTCGTCTTCATCGGCCGCATCCGCACGCCCTGGACCTCGCGGCTGGAGACGCCGCGGCAGGGGCGGCATGACGGCCCGATATGCCGGCTCGAGATCTTCGAGCCGTTCCTGCCGGCGATCAAGGGCGTCGATTTCTACAGCAATCTCGAAGTGCTCTACTGGCTCGACAAGTCGCGCCGCGACATCCTCCTGCAAAGCCCGAAGAACAACGAGAAGACCCGCGGCGCCTTTTCGCTGCGCTCGCCGGTTCGGCCCAATCCGATCGGCACCTCGATCGTGAAGCTCGTTGGCATCGAGGGCAACGCGATCCTGGTGCGCGGGCTCGATTGCATCGACAATACGCCGCTGATCGACATCAAGCCCGACCGCTGCGAGTTCACCCCATTGGCCGCGCCGCAGCCGGGGGATTTCCAGACCGAATAGGGGGGGCGCTCCGCTCTAACGTCGTCGTTGCGAGGAGCCCTTGCGGCGAAGCAATTCAGACTGTCTCTGCGGGAGCAGTCTGGATTCGCTTCGCTCGCAATGACGATTGGGAGAGACTTAGACCGCCTGCAACGCCGCGATTAGCTTGGTTGCGTTCTCTTCCAGCACCTTGACGTCTTCCTTGCGGCTGGCGGGCGGCAGCATGGCCACGCCGTCGTGGCGCGGCATCACGTGCATGTGCAGGTGAAACACCACCTGTCCGCCGGCGGCCTCGTTGAACTGCTGCACGGTGATGCCGTCGGCCTTGAACGCCTTCATCGCAGCGGCGGCGATCTTGTGCGCGCCGCGGGCGACATGCGCATAGTCGTCGGGCTTGATGTCGAGGATGTTGCGGGCAGGGGCCTTCGGGATCACCAGCGTGTGGCCGGGCACCCGCGGCATGATGTCGAGGAATGCGAGCACATGCTCGTCCTCATAGACCTTGTGACAGGAGAATTCGCCGCGCAGGATCTTCGCGAAAATGTTGTTGGGATCGTAGGCGGTCATGGCGGCGGCTCCTCGAGATTTTTGCCTACTGTCACCAGCGGCGCAAGGGCGTCAAGGCGCCTCGTCGACGCCTTTGCGGAACGGGCCGAGCTCGGCGAGCTCCCGCCCAGCCTCCGCGACATAGGCGCGCTCGCGCTTGAGGTAATCGTCGATGGCGCGGCGCAGGCCGGGATCGGCGATGAAGTGGGCGGAATGGGTCGTCCGCGGCAGGTAGCCGCGCGCGATCTTGTGCTCGCCCTGCGCGCCGGCCTCGACATTCCCCAAGCCGTGTTTGATCGCGAAATCGATCGCCTGATAGTAGCAGACCTCGAAATGCAGGAAGGGATGATGCTCGACCGCGCCCCAGTTGCGGCCGAACAGCGTGTCCGAGCCGATGAAGTTGATCGCGCCCGCGATCCAGCGATCGTTACGGCGGGCCATCACCAGCAGCACATCCTGGCTCATGGTCTCGCCGATCAGCGAGAAAAATTCCCGCGTCAGATACGGCCGGCCCCATTTGCGTGAGCCGGTCTCCATGTAGAACGTGAAAAACGCATCCCATGCGTCTTCGGTGATGTCGCGGCCCGTGAGCCAATGGATCGTGACGCCGGCGGCCAGTGCGTCGCGCCGCTCGCGCTTGATCGACTTGCGATGGCGCGAGTTCAGCGTCGCCAGGAAGTCGTCGAAGCTCGCAAAACCCTCATTGTGCCAGTGGAACTGCTGGTCGGTGCGCTGGAGGAAGCCGTGCCGGGCCAGTAGCTTCCACTCAGCCTCGCGCGCGAAGGTGACGTGGACCGAGGAGGCCTTGCTGACGCCGCACAGCGCCACCAGCCCGCTCGCCAGCGCTTCCGTGATGCGCTCGTGGTCGACGCCGTCTCGGACCAAGAGCCGAGGGCCGGTCGCGGGCGTGAAGGGAACCGAGACCTGCAGCTTCGGGTAATAGCGCCCGCCCGCACGCTCATAGGCGTCGGCCCAGCCGCGGTCGAACACGTACTCACCTTGAGAGTGCGATTTCAGATAGCAAGGGACGATGCCAGCGACGCGGCCGTCGAGCTTGGCCACGAGATGCCGCGGGCCCCAGCCGGTGCGGATTGTGGCTGAACCTGATTTCTCGACGGCGGATAGAAATGCGTGGGAGACGAAGGGGTTATAGGCAGGCTTTGAGAGTCCGAGGGAATCGCCTGGAAGTCCGGACGAGGTTCCCTTGCCATGTCCGTTACAAGCCGTGCCGGGATTGGCGCAGGCGTCCCAATCCTCAGCAGATACCTCGCCAATCGAGGGTACAGCCTCGAGCGTGATTTCAGATGATGCCATCGTGCCCAAGATCGTGCATTGCAGCAGTGACTTCAAGAGGGCGTCCCAAGAGGGCGTCCTAAGGCACGAACCCCTCGAAGATCATCTGATCCGCATATTGCCCGACCCGCGTCCGCTGCTCGGGCGTGCGCACGGTCCAGCCCAGCAGGGCGCAGCCAAAGACGTTGCGGGCGATCCAGGGGGCGGGGGCCGGGAGGTGGTCGACCTTGAAGGCGACGAAATGCGGCTGGGTCTGGAAGCCGTGGCGCAGGTACAGCATGCTGTCGCGCTGCTCCCGGGTCAGGTAGGCCCAGTACTCGTCCTCATAGCTCCGCTGCGCGACGATGCCGCGCGGGCGGGAGGGCAACAATTCGCGCAGAGCCAGCACCTGGTCGGGGTCGAAGGACATGCCGACCGCTGCCCCCTGATAGGACGCCAGCACCTCGGCCATCCGCTTCACCAGCTTGCGGTCGCCGCCAAAATGGCTCTTCACCTCGATCACCAGCGGCACGCGGCCGGCCACCATGGCGCAGAGGTCGGACAGCGACATCATCCGCTCGTCGGTATCCCTAAACTTGATCGCCTTCAGTTCGGCGGCGGTCTTCTTGACCAGATCGCCGGTCGCCTCGGTGAGGCGGCCGAGCGCATGGTCGTGATGCACCATAGCCTCGCCGTCGGCGGAAAGCTGGATATCGACCTCGATCGAGAAATTGCCAGCGATGGCAGCCTGCACCGCGCCCGGCATGTTCTCGACGATGCCGCGGGAAATGTCGTGCAGGCCACGATGGGCGACCGGCCGGGCTGTCAGCCAATCAGGAGCGCGCATTCGCGTCAGGCGACCTCGAACACGCCTTCGACCTCGACCGCCGCATCCGCGGGGAGCGAGGCGACGCCGACGGTGGTGCGGGCGTGGCGGCCCTTGTCACCGAAGGCGGCGACCATCAGGTCGGAGGCGCCGTTCAGCACCTTCGGCCCGTCCAGGAAGTCCGGGGCGGAGTTGATGAAGCCGCCGAGGCGCACCACGCGGACGACCTTGTCGAGGTCGCCGAGGGCAGCCTTGACCTGGGCCAGCAGGTTGACGGCACAGCCGCGGGCGGCCGCGGTCCCTTCTTCGATGGTCACTCCGGCGCCGAGCTTGCCCTTGGCGATCAGCTTGCCGGCGGGATCGAAGCAGACCTGGCCGGAGACGAACAGCAGATTGCCGGTGCGCACGAACGGCACGTAATTGGCCACGGGGGTGGGGGCCTCGTGCAGCTTGATGCCCTGTTCCGCCAGTTTCTGCTCGACCGTGCCCGCCATCTTCGACCTCGTTGTCCAAAATTCATCCGCTCCGGCGCGTCCGTTGGCGGCCGGGCGCGCCCTGTTTCGCCCATCGTGCAGCCACATGCAAGCAACCGGAAGGCCCGCATTTTGTTGAGGCAGGGCAGGCGGTTCGGGGTGAGGGTCGCAAATTTACGTGAAACGGCCTCAGTTGCGGCGCAATGGAACGGTCATTAAAATGTCGAATCTGCGCTTCCCCAAGGACGCATCTTCAAGGAACAGACATGGTGCACCTTTTCCGGACTTCACTCGGTGTGATGGCGCTCGCGGCAGCCGTCTTTGGAGCCGGGGGCGGGGCTTACGCAGCCAGCGGTCCGTTTCTCGCGCATCAGGCGCTCTATGACCTCAGTCTGGTGAAATCGCGCTCCAATTCGGTCAACAGCGCGCGCGGGCGCATCCTCTACAACTTCACCGGAAGCTCGTGCGAGGGCTACACCTCCGAATTCCGCCAGGTCTCCGAGCTCGACAGCGGCGAGGGCAAGATCACGCTCAGCGACCTCCGCTCCAATTCCTGGGAGGACGCTGCGGGCAAAAGCTATCGCTTCAAGATCGAGACACGGATGAACGAGGCCGACGCCGGCCGGGTCGACGGCTCCGCGGAACGCGACGGCGACCACATCAACGTCAAGCTGAAGCTGCCGGCGCCGAAGAGCTTTACCCTCGACGGCAAGATCGTGTTCCCGACCGAGCAGATCCAGCGCATCATTGCCGCCGCCAAGGACGGCAAGTCGCTGCTCGAGCTGTCGGTTTATGACGGCTCCGACGACGGCCAGAAGGTCTACAACACGCTGACCGTGATCGGCCAGCCGATCCCCGCCGAGCGCGCCGGCTCGTCCGATCCGTCGACGTCCGACGAGCACATGAAATCGCTCAAGCGCTGGCCGGTCACCGTCAGCTATTTCGACCGCGAAGCCCAGCATAAGGAAGGCGAGCAAACCCCCGTCTATGCGATGGCGTTCGAGCTCTACGAAAACGGTGTCTCGCGCCAGCTCGTGCTTGATTACAACGATTTCGTGATCTCCGGCGCGATGGGCAAGTTCGACGTCAAGGACAGCAAGCCCTGTAATTGAGGGCGAGGCGTCTAGCCCTTGTCGCACTCTGCGTCTACGCTTGCTCCCAACCACAAACCTCCGGGAGCAAGCCTATGCCCAAGCTCGATCATCTCCGCCCCAGCGGCCTGCACCACAATCCGGCCTATTCCCATGTCGTCACCGCCACAGGTGCGCGCACGATCTACATCTCCGGCCAGGTGTCGGTGGACGAGGAAGGGCGGATCGTCGGCGAAGGCGATATTGCCGCGCAGACCACCCAGGTGATGCAGAATCTCGGCCACGCGCTGAAGGCGGCCGGTGCGAGCTACGCCAACATCGTCAAGATCACGACCTTCGTCGTGAACTACAAGCCGGAGCTGCGCCCGATCATCGGCAAGGCCCGCTCCGCCTTCTTCGAAGGGATGGAGCCGCCGGCCTCGACCCTCGTCGGCGTCTCCGCGCTCGCCGCGCCGGAATGGCTGATCGAGATCGAGGCGATCGCGGTCGCGGATTAAAGTCGAGGCCGGCGAGCACCCTCAGGCCGCGCTGAAGCGGGAATTGTCCGAGGAACTCGGCATCGACGTCGATCCAAGCGGGATGTCTATGTCGGAGGATATACCGCGCCTGCGGCGCACGAGCCTGGCCGGCAAGTCGATGCGGAACTTCCGCATCGTCATCGCGCACCCGGTCGCTCCCGGAGCGGAGATTGAGGAGATTCTCTGGCTCGATCCGTCCACGCCCGGAGCCTTAAAGCTTGCACCTCTGACGCGCGACAGGCTGCCTCCGCTGTGCTCGCGGCCGGCCAAAACGATGGATTAGTCCAGGCTCGCGTCTGATACATCCTGCAGAGCGGCCATCGTATCATCGGCCCTCTCGACGGGTACGAAGAGATGGTCGTGGTGGAAGGCCGAAACGGCGTTCACGCTGATGCCGGAGTCAGCCAGATGTGCGGTGATGGCCGCAAGAAAGCCCACCGCATCGAGCGCGGAGTGAACCGTCAAGGTGATCAAACGCGAGGGGAATTCGTAGCGCAATCCCACGGCTTCGGCTTCGTCACGCAGGATCACCAGCGTCGTTCCTTCCCGCTCGCGGAATGTCAGCAGCGGGCTGATCGCCGCCGGAACGCGCTCGTTTGCCGGAATCGTGCAGAACACGAAGATGCCAGGCCGCAGCTCCGGCTTCATGTGTCTCAGCAGCGCGGTGAGGTCTCGTTCCCCCGACATCACTCCTGCGCCTTCTCCGGCCCGTCATACGCAATGCCGCGGATCACCGCGGCGCTGCCGAATTTCTTCCGCAAACTGTCCACCGCGCGCTCGGCATGGGCGGCGCGGCGGTCGAGCATGTCGGTGTCGTCGGAGGCCGAGCCCTCGCGCAGCGCGCTGACGCCGGCGCCCATCAGGCGGAAGGCGGTGCCGTCGATCTCCTTGGCCAGCATCTCGCGGCAGATCGAGAAGATCTTGGCGGCGAGCTGCGTCGGCGCTGCGATCGACTGCGAGCGGGTGCGCTGGCGGAAATCGGCGGTCTTCAGCTTCAACGTGACGGTGGATCCGGCAAGCTCGCTGCTCTTGAGCCGCGACGAGGTCTTCTCGCACAGCCGCCACAAGATCTTCTCCAACGTCGCGAAATCGCGGATGTCGGTCTCGAAAGTGGTCTCGCTCGAGATCGTCTTGGCGCCCCGATCTGGCTCGACGCGGCGGTCGTCGATGCCGCGCGCGAGCCGCCATAGCCGGCGGCCGTCGCTCGGAAACTGCCGCATCATCTCGATCTCGTCGGCCTTCTGCAGATCGGCGATGATGCGGAAGCCGCGCTGAACCAGGCGCTCCTGCGTGGCCGGTCCGACACCGAAGATGAAGCCGACCGGCCTCGAAGCCAGCATCAAACGCGCTTCTTCCTGGTCGAGCGCGGCGAAGCCGCGGGGCTTGTCGAGGTCGGAGGCGATTTTGGCCAGGAACTTGTTGCAGGACAGGCCGACCGAGACGCTGATGCCGATATCGCGCTCGATGTTGCGCGCGAACCGCGCCAGCACCTTGGCCGGGATCATGCCGTGCACCCGCTCGGTGCCGGAGAGATCGAGGAAGGCCTCGTCGATCGAGAGCGGCTCGACCAGCGGTGTCAGCGCCTGCATGGCCTGCCGCACCTCGCGGCCGACGCGGACGTATTTCGCCATGTCCGGCCGGATCACGGTCGCATGCGGGCAGGCTTCCAGCGCCTTGTACATCGGCATCGCCGAGCGCACGCCATAGGTGCGCGCGATGTAGCAGGCGGCGGACACGACGCCGCGTTTTCCCCCGCCGATGATGACGGGCCTGTCGGCGATCTCAGGATTGTCGCGCTTCTCGACCGTCGCGTAGAAGGCGTCGCAGTCGATATGCGCGATGGTAAGGCTCGCGAGCGCGCGGTGGCGGACGAGGCGAGGAGAGCCGCAGGCGGAACAGCGCCGCACGCCCGCATCCAGATCGGCCGAACAATCCCGGCAGAAGCAGCGGGGCCCGGCCGGATCGGGAGCGCTCACGGCACGTCGCGCTCCCAAGTCCGGTCGCCCAGTGCGTCACCGAGGACCTGCCGGGCCGCAGCCACGTTGGTGGGGTGCAGTTCCGCGGAGCTGGCAAAGGCCTTCACGGTGGCGTCATCGCGCATCACGAAATCGAGCACGCTGAGCAGGAAACCGGGATCCGAGGCGGCGTTCCGGAGCGACTCCGGGCCGACGCCTGTCTCAGCCAGGAACAGGCCCAGCCGCTCAGGATCGCCCGCGACGAAAGACAGGGCCTGAATCGCAACGATTTCAGCGACTTCGCGAGGGTTGTGAACAGGCTTTTTCAAGGGGCCGGTTTGCCTTTCCGTTAACTTTAGGTGTCTACTTTGAAACCATCATGCCCGAGTCTCTGGACCCTCGACAAGCAACTGGAAACCACATCGCAGAAAGTGGGCACTCGGGTTTAACGAAACTAGAGCGAATTCGAGGCTAGTTTGAATCCAGTTTTTGAAGCGCCGGCGAGCGGCGCCTGAGGCGCTACATGCATCGGTCTGCGGACCAAACAGGAGGGCGGGATGGCTAAGACCGTCCTGATCGTGGAAGACAACGAGCTCAACATGAAGCTCTTCCGCGACCTGTTGGAGGCGCACGGCTACCAGACCACGGGCACCAGCAACGGCTACGAGGCGCTCGATCTCGTCCGCAAGATGCGGCCCGACCTCGTGCTGATGGATATCCAATTGCCGCAGGTCTCCGGGCTCGAGGTGACGCGCTGGATCAAGGACGATCCGGAGCTGCGCTCCATCCCGGTCGTCGCGGTCACGGCGTTCGCGATGAAGGGCGACGAAGAGCGCATCCGCGAAGGCGGCTGCGAAGCCTATTTGTCCAAGCCGATCTCGGTCGGCAAGTTCATTGAGACGGTCCGGCGTTTCATCGGATAGGAAGTGAGTTCAAAGTGTCCGCGCGTATCCTCGTCGTCGATGACGTCCCTGCCAACGTCAAGCTGCTCGAAGCCCGTCTGTCCGCCGAATATTTCGACGTGATGACCGCCTCCAACGGCGCCGAGGCACTTGCGATCTGCGCCCGCGCCGAGTGCGACATCATCCTGCTCGACGTCATGATGCCCGACATGGATGGCTTCGAGGTCTGCCGCCGCCTCAAGACCGATCCGACCACGCACCACATTCCGGTCGTGATGGTCACCGCGCTCGACAGCCCCGCCGACCGCAATCGCGGGCTGGAAGCCGGCGCCGACGATTTCCTCACCAAACCCGTCTCCGACGTCGTGCTGATCGCGCGCGTGCGCTCGCTGACGCGGCTGAAGATGATGACCGACGAGCTGCGCATGCGCGCCATCACCTCGCTCGAGATCGGCATGCAGGCGCCGGAGCGCACTGCGGTCGCCGACACCGGCAAGGGCGGCCGCATCCTGCTGGTTGACGACCGCGAGTCCTCCTACGAGCGGCTGGCGGGCCTGCTCGCCGCCGAGCACACCGTCGATGTCGAGCCGAACCCGACGGAAGCGCTGTTCCACGCCGCCGAGGGCAATTACGACCTGCTGATCGTCTCGCTCGACCTCAACAATTTCGACGGCCTGCGGCTCTGCAGCCAGGCGCGCTCGCTGGAGCGCACCCGCCACGTGCCGATCCTGGCGATCGCCGACCCCGAGAACTCGACGCGGCTGCTGCGTGGGCTCGAGATCGGCGTCAACGACTATCTGCTGCGTCCCATCGACAAGATCGAGCTGCTGGCGCGCGCCCGCACCCAGATCCGCCGCCGCCGCTACACCGACCACTTGCGCGACAACGTGCAGAACTCGATCGAGATGGCGATCACCGACGCGCTCACCGGCCTGCACAATCGCCGCTACATGGAGAGCCATCTGGCGACGCTCGCCGAGCAGGCCGCGACCCGCGGCAAGCCGCTCGCGCTGATGATCCTGGACATCGACTACTTCAAGTCGATCAACGACAATTACGGCCACGACGCCGGCGACGACGTGCTGCGCGAATTCGCGGTGCGCGTGCGCAAGTCGATCCGCGGCATCGATCTGGCCTGCCGCTACGGCGGCGAGGAGTTCGTCATCGTGATGCCGGAGACCGATCTCCACGTCGCCGGCATGGTCGCCGAGCGCCTGCGCCGCTCGATCGCGGGCGAGCCGTTTGCCGTCCACAAGGGCACCAAGCGCATCGAGGTCACGATCTCGATCGGGCTGACCACGCTGGAGCAGAAGGGCGAGGCGGTCGCCGACGTCCTCAAGCGCGCCGACACGGCGCTGTATCGCGCCAAGCACGATGGCCGCAACCGGGTGGTGTCGCACGCGGCGTAAGGCCGGCGACACAAGAAATGCGAAAACAACCCCATGCACAGTAGCCGCGCCAGTCGGATCAACGGCTTACGTGGGCCGCGAAAATCGCTTGCGCCATCGGCAGCGCCGTTTGACACGTCGGGCAAAACAGGAGCATCTTAGTAGGATCGGGCGGGGCGTGAATGAACGCTGTCGCCGCATCCATGGGTCCCGGATCCGCGCTTCGCTTGTCCGGGACGACAGCGGTTATTGAGGCTAGGGCTTGCCTCGCTTCACAGGCGGCTTCGCACCATCCCCCACATCCACGCCTGCATTGCGCAGCAGCACCTTCGCCGCTTCCTTCGCCGCGCGCGCCATCGCGGGGTTGTCGCGCACGAGGTCCTGGGCGATGGAGCCGTCGACCAGCAGCACGAGCTGCGTCGCGAGCGCATCCGCATCGGCGACGCCGAGCTCGATCAGCCGCTCGCGAAACCAGACGCGGCGGCTTTCCTTGAAGGCGATCGCGATCTTCTTCACGGCGCGGTCGGCTGGGCCGAGCTCGGCGACCGCGTTCACGAACGGGCAGCCGCGAAAATCCCGGGCGGCGAAACGCCGTTCCAGCGAATCGAACGTTGCCAGGATCTGCTCGGCCGGCGGCTTGTCCGAGGCGCGGGGCTGCACGAAGCGGCGTTCGAGGTACGCCGCGATCAGCGCATCCTTGGAGGGGAAGTGGTTGTAGAGCGTGCGCTTGGAGATCCCGATCTCGGCCGCGATGGTATCGACGCCGATGGCGCGAATGCCTTGCAGATAGAACAGCTTGTCGGCGGTCTCGAGGATCCGCTCCTTCATCGTCTGTGGGGTCGTCGGGGGAGCCATGCGATAGCGTGCGTCCTGTTGGCTTGACAAGCGTCCACCTTTCATAGCCTAAGTACACAGGTCTGTGTAACCAAAATCAACCGATATTGCAGACGTTGGCGCGTGCGCCGCGCCCACGAGGGAGAAGAAAATGCCCCTGTTGCAGGTCCTGCGCCCGACATTGCCCATCCTGATCGGCGCTTCGATCATGCTCACCCTGAGCATGGGACTGCGGCAGTCGCTCGGCATCTTCATGCAGCCGCTCACGCATGACATCCACATTTCGATCTCGGATTTCACGCTGGCGCTGGCCGTGCAGAACCTCGCCTGGGGCTTCTTGCAGCCGCTCGCCGGCGCGATGACGGTGCGCTACGGCTTCCGCCCGATCATGATCGTGGGCTCGCTGATGTACATCGCGGGCCTCCTGCTGATGGCGACCGCGAACGGTCTCGTCAGCATCATGATCGGTGCCGGCGTGCTGATCGGGACGTCGCTGGCCTGCACCGCGGCCGCGATCGCGATGTCGGTGGCGGCACGCGCGGTCCCTGCGACGGTGCGCTCCACCGTGCTCGGCATCGTCTCCGGCGCCGGCTCGCTCGGCGCTCTTTTGTCGGCGCCGATCGGGCAGCTGCTCAACGAGGGCTTTGGCTGGCGCGTCGGGCTCGCCGGCTTCGTCATCATGTCGGTGCTGATGCTTCCGGCCGCGTGGTATGCCGGCCGCGTCGACGGGGTTCCGCTGCCGAAGCCCACGGCCGACGACATCGGCGATGCCACCGCCATGACCGCGGCGAAGACCGCGTTCGGCAATGCGTCCTTCGTTGTGATGACCTGCGCCTATCTCGTCTGCGGCATGCAGCTCGTGTTCCTCACCACGCACCTGCCGTCCTATCTCGCCATCTGCGGCCTCGATCCGATGCTGAGCGCACAGACGCTCGGCATGATCGGCGGCTTCAACGTGCTGGGCTCGCTTTTCTTCGGCTGGGCCGGCCAGCGCTGGAACAAGCTGGCGCTGCTCGGCGGCATCTACATCCTGCGCTCGCTGGCGCTCGCCTGGTACTTCACGCTGCCCGCGACTCCGGCCTCGACGCTGCTTTTCGGCGCGATCATGGGCTTCCTGTGGATGGGCGTGGGGCCGCTGGTGGCAGGCGCGGTCGCCGAGATGTTCGGCCTGCGCTGGCAGGCGATGATCCAGGGCCTTGCCTTCATGAGCCACCAGATCGGCAGCTTTCTCGGCGCCTATGGAGGAGGGGTGATCTACGACGCGCTCGGCTCCTACACCATGGCCTGGCGCATCGGCGTCGCGCTGGGCCTTGCGGGCGGCATCATCCAGGTCGCGTTCGCGCTGATCCGTCCGTCGCAGCCGCCAGCGCCGGTGTTACGGACGGCGTAGGCGGGGCGCGTGCTTATGAGCGTCCGCTTGGGAGTTTGCAACGGACGCCGGGCCTTGGGGATGAGCCTCGCATAACGCTCGATCGGAGCGGCCCCGATTAGACGTCTGGCCAGTCGTGCGGTCTCTCGTCCTTGGCTCTTTCCTCGGCCAGGAGCCGTAACAGCGTTTGGTGCCGTGCTTCGTCGCGTGACGGGTCACCTTCACTGATGGCGATCAGCTTCTCGTAACGTCTGATGTTTTCGTGGCTTATGTAGTTTTGCATTGCGCCCTCCGACGGCGGGTAGCGTGGCGCGCTGAAGCCAATATTAGCTGCCCTTTGCGCATTTGGTGCAAGGCTTATTGCTGGTCGGACGAGAAATGCCTCAGCGGCGCTGTCCTTAATGGGCGAGCGCGGCTTGGATGCTTGCCGACCCAGAATTGAGGAAGGCGGCGCTTCATCCGCCGGAGAAGTAAGCCGCCTCAGTTGGCCATGTTCCTTTGATCCGGCTCAAACGGTCTCCGCTTCCGTGGCAGACCGTGCGGCCATGTCCGACCCTGGCAAAGTCGAGAATAAGGAAGCGAGGCCGTCTCGCTTGGACGAGGCACGCCGGTTGATCGAGGAATATGCCGCCGAACTCCGAGAAGTCATCCAGAAGCTCCGCCGCAAGATGAATTAGAGCCGCTGCCAAGGCGCGAGACCCCCTCGTGCAAGCGCCGCGGTGCTTCTCATACCGCCGTAAGTCTGCGCGACGTGTACAGTGAATGCGAGCATCATGTGATCGATGAAGAGTTGGTTGATCTCAGCGGGCCTACCCAGCGCTTGCAGGAGCGACCCACCAATATGACGGATGACCGCGTCGTCATGGCCGCCGCCGAGCCGCGAGGGAAGCTCACCAACGCGCGGTGCGGCTGACAGCTCAGAGATGCCGTCGAGTGATGTACGCGAAAGGTAGAAATGAAGGGAGTGGAAGGGCTTATCGATGACGAAGCGAGGATCCTTCTTCATATCGTAGAAGTACGCTGCGCCCGAGCGGACATCGGTCCGGACGGACATACCACGCTGCCAAATCTTGCAGTTGGGGAAATCGTTGAGTGCAAGGGTTACAACATAGGCATCTGCAAGACCCATCTCGCCGGATGGGCGAGACACAGCAGCATCGACGCGGGTTTCAGTGACAGCAATCTCCGCGTTGCGCAGCGAACGCGTGATCAGCGAGACCGGTTCATGCTCCATGTGCATGAACCGCTTCACAGTCGGACCGTAGAAGCCTATTTGTGCCATATGGACCAGCTCGTCTGCAGAATTTGGCGTAGCAGATTTCAGCGGAGCCGGACGCCAATCTACGGATCCCAGTGCGGGGGTCTACACTAGCAATGGCGTCCAAAGTGGTTCTCGCAATTTCTTGAACTGGGCCCGTTGTTGACATCAACTAGCTCTGCGTCGACGTCGTCTTCCGCGCGTAAAGCCGACGCGACAATTTAGAAGCATCTCGGCTCTCGTGCTCTACGCGCAGCGCGGCGCCCCTTAGGACGCCGCGACGTTCACCTTCACGGAGACGGGCAGGGGAAGACGCAGCCCCCGGGCCAATGCCCGGCGTCTCGACGCCGGCTGTCTTTCCGGCAGCTTTCCGAACTGGGAGAGGGCTTGCATCATAGCGCATCTGACGGCTGGCTCGATCCTTGCGCAAATGAACCAGCAGAGCAGGACAAGCATGCCCAACGCGATCCATAGGGCCGAGGTGGCATCCAGGCCTGAAACGACCAGGGCGCGGATGATCGCCGTGCCAATGACGTTGTGGGTCAGATAGAGCGGATAGGCGATCAGCCCGAGCGTTCTCGAATAGGCCGGTGCTTCAGGCGAAGCGGTGCCAGCCGAGCGCCTGCTCCGGTTCGCGGCAATTGCAATGAGGAGCACCGCAGCCGCCCAGACCATGATCGGCACAAGGGCCGATTGATCCGAGATGGCGGGAATGGACGTCAAAAAGAAAGAAGCAAAGAAGTAGATCTCCGCGGCGCCCGAAAGACACGTGACGGCAACCGCTACCTGTTCGAGCGCCGTCAATTGCCTGTTCGCGGAGATGAACAGCCAGATCCCCAGCGCAAAGAAGCAGCCATGCGTCAACAGGAATGCCGCGCACGGCACCCGGAACATCAGAATAACCAGATAAGGCAGGTCGGACGGCGTCGTGCAGGACAGTACGAGCAGCGCGACGGCGTTGAAGATTGCGCTGTAGACGGTGAGACCCCAGGCCAGGTGTCGCAGGGTGATTGTCTTCGTGAGCATCGCGCAAAACACGAGTCCATAGAACGCCGTCTCGGCTGCCAGCGTCCAGTAGACCTCGTCAAGCCATTGACCTGTGACCCCCTTGGGGACCATCAGCATGGCGTGGATGTAGGGCAGAATGAATTCGGATGCCGGTCCGCTCCCGAAGACAAGCAGAACGAGCAAGGTCGCGGTGGCGCACACCCAGACGGCCGGATAAAGCCTGAGCGCGCGACCGAGAAGAAACGCGGCCGGTGAAGATTGGCTCGCGGAATTCGCGATGACGTAACCGGAGATGACAAAGAAGATTTCAACGCCGACCCAGCCGAACCATGTGAAGGGCGCGGCGGACGGGTAAAGAACATCGGCGGCGACGTAGTGCTCGAAGCCCGGGACGCCAATCGAAACCCAGGCCCAGGACCAGAACATCTGGTGAAAAATGGCGACTCCGAGAGCGGTCCCGAAGCGCAGCGGATCCAGCAGGGGCAAATGGCTCTTCACGGGAATGGACCAATGTCATGCAACGATCCCGCTGGAGATATTGAATCCTTTCACTGGGCTCTTTGAGGTGGGTCACACTTGCTCCGCCGCCGTCGGTCGCCCGGCCGGGATCAGCTGCTTGCAACCCCGGGCAGAACAATTGCATCAATTCCGCTCATTGATCGAACTCGGTCAGTTTCGCTCGATCTCGCAACAAGATTTGTCGCTGGGACTGCCCGATGAAGCTGAGAATGTCGCGATCCCTGAGCTCCGACAGGGCACGTGACACCGTCTCCAGCGTCAGCCCCAGATAGTCGGCGATGTCGCGGCGGTTCATGGGGAGGCTCATGACCCCCGCCGCAGTCAAGCGGACGTCCATTTCGATCAGGAAAGCCGCGACTTTCTCGATTGCCGTTTTCCTCCCGAGCAGCAGCATGTGAGTTTCGGCATGTTGAAGGCTGCCCGTGACGAGCCTGAGGATGTTGTTCGTCGCGGTCGCATCGCCACGTTCCTGCTCGACGACATTCTGGCGCTCGGTCAGGCGAACAGTCGTTTCGACGATTGCTTCGGCGGTAAACCGGTGAACTGCACCGTTCTCGACGCCGAAGATGTCACCCGGCAGATGAAAGGCCATGATCGATCTGCCGCCGACCGTCAGCCAACAATTTATAGCTTCGAACCGCTCCGCTCTTGACCTGGTAGAGGTATTCGGTCGGCTCCGCCTCTCCAAAGATCTCGGTGCCGCGCCGATATTTGAATTCACTGCAAAACACGGCGTGGCCGGCGAGCGCATTCAATTCGCTCGAGCTTGGCCGATGAGGTGCAGCTTGTTGCTTTCTTACGAGCATTCGTTCCTCCCCCGCGTTTCAGCGGAACCTGGCTAAGGCTATGGGAAAAACCGGCAAGCACTGTTGCGGGAGATCAAATTTGATGTGGTGAGCGCAGCGGTAGGGGAGCAAGGCGAAAAGGAAAAAGCCGCCAGCTTTGGGGGCGCTGGCGGCTTGTTGGTGGGGACGTAGCGGTGGGATTGCTACGTGCTGTCCTGTTTAGCGATCTGCCGGCAGATATTGTTGATCTCAGTCAAAGCGCTCGTGGCCCGGACGCAGCGCAGCGTCACTTCGACGATGTGCTGCAGAGCGGGGGCCCATGTGTCCGCATCGCGCGTGGGACTTTCCGGGTCCAAAATGAAACGGGGCCCGAAAGGGCCCCGAAGTATTCAACGTTCCGCGATCTTGCTTGATCTGCTTACTTGATCTTGGCTTCGCGGAATTCGACGTGCTTGCGCGCGACGGGGTCGTACTTCTTCTTGACCAGCTTGTCGGTCATGGTGCGCGAATTCTTCTTGGCGACGTAGTAGAAGCCGGTGTCGGCCGAGGACACGAGCTTGACCTTGATGGTGACCGCTTTGGCCATGTTCAGAACCTCAGAAATGAAGGGAATCTGGAGCCGGCCAAACGGCCCGCGTTGGCCGGCAACCTAGCCAGAAACCGCCTGATGTCAAGGTTTTAGGGCCGGAAAACCACCCAAATCGGGCCCATTACGCCTCGAAGAACCGGTTTTTTGGCCGCGGCAGGCCCAGATTCTCCCTCAAAGTAGCCCCTTCATACTCTTTCCGGAAAATCCCGCGCCGCTGCAGCTCCGGGACCACCTTGTCGACGAAATCGTCGAGGCCGGCGGGCAGGAACGGGAACATGATGTTGAAGCCGTCGGAGCCGCGGCCGACCAGCCATTCCTCCATCTGGTCGGCGATGGTCCTTGCGGTCCCGACGAAGGACAGGCCGCCATAACCGCCGACGCGCTGGGCGAGCTGGCGCACCGTGAGTTTTTCGCGCGCGGCGAGGTCGACCATGCGCTGGCGACCGCTCTTGCTGGCGTTGGTCTCGGGGATTTCGGGGAGAGGGCCATCGGGATCGAAGCCCGAGGCATCGGTGCCGAGGATGACCGAGAGCGAGGCGATGGCGCTGTCGTAGTGCACGCGGCCGTCTAGCAGCGCGCGCTTATCCCTGGCCTCGTCGACGCTGTCGCCGACCACGACGAAGGCGCCGGGCAGAATCTTGAGGTGCTCGGGGTCGCGGCCGACCTTCTCCATGCGGCCCTTGATGTCGGCATAGAGTTTCTGGCTGTCGGCAAGGCTGCCGCCGCCGGTGAACACGGCTTCCGCCGTCTCCGCCGCAAGCTGCCGGCCGTCCTCGGAGGCGCCGGCCTGCACGATCACCGGCCAGCCCTGCACGGGGCGGGCGATGTTGAGAGGGCCGCGGACCTTGAGATATTTGCCGTGGTGGTCGAGCGTGTGCATTTTCGAAGGATCGAAGAACAGGCCGCTTTCGACGTCGCGCACGAAGGCATCATCGGCGAAGGAATCCCACAGGCCCGTGACGACGTCGTAGAACTCGCGGGCGCGCTTGTAGCGCTCGGCGTGCTCCATGTGGTCGTCGAGGCCGAAATTCAGCGCCGCGTCCGGATTGGATGTGGTGACGATGTTCCAGCCCGCCCGGCCGCCGCTGAGATGGTCGAGCGAGGCGAAGCGCCGCGCGACGTGATAGGGCTCGTCGAACGTGGTCGAGCCCGTCGCGATCAGGCCGATGCGCTCGGTGACGGCCGAGAGCGCCGACAGCAGCGTGAACGGCTCAAATGAAGTGACGGTGTGGCTGCGCTTGAGCGCGTTGACCGGCATGTTCAGCACGGCGAGGTGATCGGCCATGAAGAAGGCGTCGAACTTGCCGGCCTCGAGCTTCCGGATCAGCGTTTTGATGTGTCCAAAGTTGAAATTGGCGTCCGGCCAGGCGCCGGGATAGCGCCAGGCGCCGGTGTGGATGCTGATCGGGCGCATGAACGCGCCGAGCTTGAGTTGCCGTTGTGCCATCGCGCCCTGGTCCGTTTTGTGTGACGTTCGGGAAGACATAGGCACGCCGGGGAACTCCGCCATTGGGGGAGGCGGGAGGAATTTTTTGTTTTTCGCGATCAGCTCAGCACAATCGCGTCATTCCGCGGCGCCGAGTGACGGTGCGGGAGAAGGCTTATCGAACCAATCCGCCGCCGGCGCCGACCAAGCCAAGACCTTCGCTTCCAAGGAGACTCTTGATGGCCGGCGCAATGAGCGTGGACGGCGGAATCGTCCGCATCGACCGGCCCATGCCCTGGATCGGCCGGCTGCTGTCGCTGCCGCTGCTGGCGGCGAGCGGCTATCTGCTGTGGAATGTCGCGCTCGGCCTGCGCCAGGATTTTTCCGGCTTCGGCCGGCTCGCCGACGATCTCGTGCCGGTGCTGGTGTTCACCGGCCTCGGGCTGCTCGTCGGCATCCCCGGCCTGATCCTGCTGACCTTCCGCACCTTCGTCGTGCTCAACGAGACGCTGCGCCAGATCATCATCACCCGGCAGTTCGGCCCGCTGAACATCCGCAGGCAGCGCAGTCTCGCCGACTATCATTTCATCAGCATCACCGACGACTGTGATGCGGATCTGACGACCTATGACGTCAATCTCTGCGGCAACAAGGGCACCGAGCCGATCACGCTTCAGAGTTTTACGAGGCGGGAGCAGGCGGACCAGCTCGCAAGCGAGATCGGCCGCGTCCTCAAACTGCCGGCGCGCGACTATGTCGGCACCGAGCCCGACGCCGATTGATCAGCTCAAAATATCCTTCTGCATCTTGCCGCCGTAGAAATGGAAGAACGGCACGGGTGCATCGTGGCCGAGCGGGCCGGTGGCCAGGCGCGTGTCGAGCTCGTTGAGGACGTTGCGCGTCATCGGATGCAGATCGGCGAGCGGCTTCGAGCCGAGCTCGACCCACACCAGCTCGACCAGCTCGGCGTCGGCATGGATCACGCCGTCGACGCTGTGGGCGATCGCGGAGGCGTCCGCCGTGAAGAAGCGGGTGTCGAACCGCTTGACGCGGCCGGGCGGGGTGATCGCGCGCGCGATCAGGAACAGGCTGGAGGGATCGGGCAGCAGACCCGCATCCGCAAACGGCTTCCAGGGGCCCTCGAGCCTGGGCGCCTTGCCCTCGGCCTTGCGCCCGAGGCAGAGACCGGTCTCCTCGCAGGCCTCGCGGATCGCGGCAATGGCGAGCGATTTGGCGCGCGAGGGCGGCGTCTTCGGGCTGCCCTTGGCGAGATTGGCTTCCAACTCGGACGTGATGGGGGCGGCACAGGGCACGCGATAGTCGTCCTTGTCGACGCGGCCACCGGGGAAGACGAACTTTCCGGGCATGAACACCACCTTGTCGTGGCGCTTGCCGACCAGGACTTTTGGAATGGCGCTGCTGCGATCGACCAGGATCAGCGTCGCCGCATCCTTCGGGCGGAAATAGGGATGGTGGTCGGCTTCCTTGCCCTCGTGGATCTTTGCCTTTTCCGCCTGCGCCGTATCCGTCATGTCCTCACCCAAACCGCTTCTTGCTTATTGCTTACACCGGCGGAATACCATCCGGAGGGTTGTCGTCAAAGCCGTGCATGCGCAGAGCCCATTGCAATCCGACCACGGCTCCCTTGACCGGCTGGAGCAACGCGAGCGAGGCCAGGAACGTAAAGGGCAGATAGGCCGCAAAGCTGATCCAGACCGGCGTGGTGTAATTTGTCTCGATCCAGAGGATGCTGGGCACCACGATGTGGCCGACGATGACGATGACGAGATAGGCGGGCAGGTCGTCGGCGCGGTGCGGCGTGAAATCGAGGCCGCAAGCCGAGCAATTGTCCGCCGTCTTCAGGAAGGCGCGGAACAGCTTTCCCTCGCCGCAGCGCGGGCAGCGGCCGCGAAAGCCGCGTTTCATCGCCGTCCAGAGGTCGCGCTTCTCGACGAGGCCGGTCTCGCGGGTCCATATCTTCGGCGCCGTGCTCATCGTCACCATGCCTTGCCTTTCTGTCCCTTGCCTTTTCCCCTGGGCTTCTTGCCCTTGCCGGGCTTCTTCGGCTTCGCCGCCTTGTGCTTCTTCGCCGGGCTGCGTCCGGGCTGCGCCTTGAACGAGGGGCGGCGTTGCGGGCCGGATGGCCTGCGGCCCCGCGGCGCGGTCTCGCCGGTCGACGATAGCAGCTCGAAGCGCAGCGCGCCTGCGATGGGAGCGGCCTCGATCAGGCGGACGTCGACGACGTCGCCGAGCTGATGCATGGTGCCGCTGCGCGTGCCGACCAGGGCGTGGCGGCCCTCGTCATAGTTGAAATATTCCGTGCCGAGGGATCGGATCGGGATCAATCCGTCGGCGCCGGTCTCGGCCAGCTTGACGAACAGGCCGGCGCGCGTGACGCCGGAGACGCGGCCCTGGAAGCTCGAGCCGATGCGGTCGGCGAGATGATGGGCGATCAGGCGGTCGACGGTCTCGCGCTCGGCCTTCATCGCGCGCCGCTCGGTCACCGAGATGTGGGCGGCGACTTCGCTCAGGGTTTCCGGCGTCTCGCTGTCGGGCAGGGCGCCTTCGCCGAGCCCGAGCGCGCGGACCAGCGCGCGATGCACGACGAGGTCGGCGTAGCGGCGGATCGGCGAGGTGAAATGCGCGTAGCGGCGCAGGTTCAGGCCGAAATGACCGTAATTCTCTGAGGAATATTCGGCCTGCGCCTGGGCGCGCAGCACCACTTCGCTCACCAGCGGGAAGTGGTCGTGGCCTTCGAGCTGCGCCAGTACGCGGTTGAACAGCGCCGGGCGCAGCGCGCCGCTCTTGGCGAAGGGAACATCGAGCGTCTGCAGAAATTCCGCCAGCGCGTGGACCTTCTCCAGCGTCGGCTCGTCATGCACGCGGTAGATCAGCGGCAGCGACTTCTTCTCGAGCATCTCCGCCGCCGCGACATTGGCGAGGATCATGAACTCCTCGATCAGCTTGTGCGCATCGAGCCGGTCGGGGACGACGACGCGATCGACCGTGCCGTCGCTCTTGAGCAGGATCTTGCGCTCGGGCAGATCGAGATTGAGCGGATCGCGCTCGTCGCGGGCGCGCTTGACGCAGGCATAGGCGGCGTAGAGCGGCCGCAGGATCGGATCGAGCAGGGGGCCGGTGGTGTCGTCAGGCCTTCCGTCGATCGCGGCCTGTGCCTGGGCGTAGCTCAGCTTCGCCGCCGAGCGCATCAGGATGCGATGGAAGCTGTGGGAGCGCTTGCGGCCGTCCGGGCCGATCACCATCCGCACCGCGAGCGCGCCGCGCGGCTCGCCCGGGACCAGCGAGCAGAGATTGTTGGAGATGCGCTCCGGCAGCATCGGCACGACGCGGTCGGGGAAATAGACCGAATTGCCGCGGTCGAGCGCATCGCGGTCGAGCGCGGTGCCGGGGCGCACATAGAAGCTCACATCGGCGATCGCGACGTTGACGATGAAGCCGCCCTTGTTGTTCGGATCAGGGTCGGGCTGCGCATGCACAGCGTCGTCATGATCTTTGGCGTCCGGCGGATCGATGGTGAGAAGCGGGACGTCGCGCCAGTCCTCGCGCCCCTTCAGGTTCGCAGGCTCCGCCGCTTCGGCTTCGTGCTCCGCCGCGGGACGGAATTGCAGCGGGATGTCGTGGGCGTAGATCGCGATCAGGCTGATCGCCTTCTCGGACTTGACCGAGCCGAGTTTCTCCTTCACGCGGCCGGAGGCGAGGCCAAATCCGCGCGAGCGGATGATGTCGACGCTGACGAGGTCGCCGTCCTGCGCGCCGTGCGTCTCGGCCGGGGCGATGTTCAGCTCGCGGTCGGCAGACTTCTTGTCGACCGGGACCAGCCGTCCGCCGCCTTCGGGCAGGCTGCGGAACACGCCGAGGATGCGGCTCCTGGTCTTGTCGAAGACCTTGATGATGTGGCCGCGATAGGCGGGGCCTTCTGCCTCGTCGGAGCGCTCGACGCGCAGCAGCACGCGGTCGCCGCTTCCGGCCGCGGTGCCGGGCTTCGGCCGGCGCGGCAGAACGATGAGGATCTTTGGCGGTTCGCCGCTTTCGACCTCGTCCCATTCGGTGGGGGAGGCGATCAACTCGCCGTCGGCGTCGCGGCCGGTGATGTCGGCGACCAGCGTCGGCGGCAGGCTGTCCGGCTCCGAGACCTTGTGGCGTTTCTTCTTGATGGTTCCGTCATCGGCGAGCTCGCGCAGCATGCGCTTGAGCTCGACGCGATCGGCGTTCTTCAGGCCGAACTCGCGCGCAATTTCGCGGGTCCCGACGTTTCCGTGGTTTGCCTTGATGAAGGCGACGATGGCGCTCCTGTCGGGAAAGCCATGGTCATTCTTGCGTTTCACTTAACCTCTAATTCTTGATCTAAGTCTTGCCGGCACTTTTCTTGGCCGGAGTATTTGCAGGATTCTTGGTGGCGGCGGCCTTGGTCGGCGACGTCTTGGCGGTCGACGACACGGCGGCGCGCGCCTTGCTGGTGGATTCGGATTTGGCCGCGGCTTTCTTTGCGGCCGGTTTCTTTGGCTTTGGCGCGGCATCATCGCCGTCCGCGGCCTTCTCCGCAGCCTTCTTGGCCTTGGCCGGCTTGGCCGCTTTCTTCGCCTTGGGTTTTCCGCCGCCCTTGGCCGCGCGCTCGTCGATCAGCGCGATCGCCTGCGGCAGCGTGACGGTGTCCTTTTCGAACTCGGCCGGGATCGTCGCGTTGACGCCGCCGGCCGTGACATAGGCGCCGTAGCGGCCGCTCTTCACGGTGACGGTGCCAAGCGTCGGATGATCGCCGATCGCCTTGCCCGGGTCGGCGCCGAAGCGGCGGCTCGGGCCCTTGGCGACCTTCTCGGCGATCAGCGTGACCGCGCGGTTGAGGCCGATGTCGAACACCTCGTCGCCGGCCTCCAGGCTGGCGTAGGTCTTCTCGTGCTTCACGAACGGACCGAAGCGGCCGAGACCCGCGGTGATCGGCTCACCGGTCTCCGGATGCTTGCCGATCTCGCGCGGCAGCGACAACAGCTTCAGCGCGAGCTCGAGCTCGACATCGCCCGGAGAAGTGCCCTTCGGAATGCCTGCGCGCTTGGGCTTCTCGCCTTCCTCGTAGTCCTTGGGCTCGCCGAGCTGGATATAGGGCCCGAAGCGGCCGGCCTTGACCCAGACATCGCGACCAGTCTCGGGGTCCTGGCCGAGCGAACGATCGGCGCTCGCCTCACCGTCGGCGGCAAGCTGACGGGTGTAACGGCATTCCGGATAGTTCGAGCAGCCGACGAAGGCGCCGAACTTGCCGGCCTTGAGATTGAGCCGGCCGTTGCCGCAGCTCGGGCACTGCCTGATGTCGCCGCCATCGGTGCGCGGCGGATAGATGTGCTGCCCCAGCATGTCGTCGAGCACGTCCAGCACCTGCGCGACGCGCAGATCCTTGATCTCGTCGACGGCGCCGATGAAGCCGGTCCAGAAGTCCTTCAGAACCTGCTGCCAGGAGATCTCGTTGTTGGAGATGCGGTCGAGCTGCTCTTCGAGATTGGCGGTGAAGTCGTATTCGACGTAGCGGCTGAAGAAGCTTTCGAGGAACGCGACCACGACGCGGCCCTTGTCCTCGCCGTGCAGGCGCTTCTTCTCCAGCTTGACGTAACCTCGGTCCTTCAGGACCTGGAGGATCGAGGCATAGGTCGAGGGCCGGCCGATGCCGAGCTCTTCCATGCGCTTGACCAGCGAGGCTTCGGAGAAGCGCGGCGGCGGCTCGGTGAAATGCTGGGTGACGGCGAGCGACTGGCGCTTCAATGCGTCGTTCGGGCTCATCGCGGGCAGGCGGCGGGAATCCTCGTCCTCCTCGTCGTCGCGGCCCTCCTGGTAGAGCGCGAGGAAGCCGTCGAACTTGACGACCTGCCCGGTGGCGCGCAGCTCCAGCGTGCGGCCGCCCACTTTCGCCGTGATGTCGACGGTGGTGCGTTCGAGCTCGGCAGATTCCATCTGGCTCGCGATGGTGCGCTTCCAGATCAGCTCATAGAGCCTGGCCTGATCGGCATCGAGCTTGCGGCTCATGCTGTCGGGGCGGCGGGACATGTCGGTCGGGCGGATCGCTTCGTGCGCTTCCTGCGCGTTCTTGGCCTTGGCCTGGTACTGGCGGGGGGCTTCCGGCACGTAGGCGTTGCCGTAATCCTCGCCGATCACCTTGCGCGCCTGGGTGATCGCGGACGGATCGATCTGCACGCCGTCGGTACGCATATAAGTAATGAGTCCGGTGGTCTCGCCGCCGATGTCGATGCCTTCATAGAGGCGCTGGGCGATGCGCATCGTGTGGGCCGGCGCAAAGCCGTATTTGCGGCTGGCTTCCTGCTGCAGCGTCGAGGTGGTGAAGGGCGCCTGCGGATTGCGCCGGGCCGGCTTGGCGTCGACCGCGGTCACCGCGTAGCTGGCTGCTTCCAGCGCCTTCTTGAAGTCCTCGGCTTCCGCGCCGGTGCCGATGTCGAGACGCTGGATCTTCTTGCCGTCGGCGCCGACGAGACGCGCCTCGAAGGCGTCGCCGCGTGGCGTCAGCAGGGTCGCGATCAGCGACCAGTATTCGCGAGCGACGAACTTCTCGATCTCGAGTTCGCGGTCGCAGACCAGCCGCAGCGCCACCGACTGCACGCGGCCGGCCGAGCGGGCGCCCGGCAGCTTGCGCCACAGCACGGGGGAGAGGGTGAAGCCGACCAGATAATCCAGCGCGCGGCGCGCCATATAGGCGTCAACCAGCGCGCCGTCGATCTGGCGCGGATTCTTCATCGCGTCCGTGACCGCCTGCTTGGTGATGGCGTTGAACACCACGCGCTCGATCTTCTGATCCTTCAGCGCGCGCTTTTCCTTCAACACCTCCAGCACGTGCCAGGAGATGGCCTCGCCCTCGCGATCAGGGTCGGTGGCGAGAATCAGGCGATCGGCGCCCTTCAGGGATTTGGCGATATCGTTGAGCCGGCCGGCCGCCTTGGGGTCGATCTCCCAGATCATCTTGAAATTGGCGTCGGGATCGACGGAGCCGTTCTTCGCCGGCAAGTCCCGGACATGGCCGAACGAGGCCAGAACCTCGTAGGACGAGCCCAAATACTTGTTGATCGTCTTGGCTTTCGCCGGCGACTCCACAATGACGATATTCATGTAGTTCCAGTAACTTATGGGAAAATTTGGGGCCGAATTCGAAGGGATTCGGGTCGGCCCTTTCGTCCCGAACATGGGTGGTGAGGCCCTCGCTGTCAAATCGAAGGGTGTTGAAGGCCCTCCCGATGGGAAAAGTTTCATATCGAGAAAGTTGCAAAATACCACCTTGGAGTTGCGGCCGATGTAGGCGTAATGTTTCCTTGGGGCATGGATTCGGCTGGGGGGCTGGTGACTAAGCCGGGAAAGAAACGGGCGCGTGCCGCATCGGACGCGGCAGCGGGCTCGCGTCACGAGGAGCCGGGGGAGGGCGGCGTCGAGGAGGCGGTCGCCTTCATCGCCGAGCAGGCCGGGGCATTGCGCAAGCTCGCCGAGCGCCACAATCTCGACGTGCTGCATTATCTGCTGGGCATGACCAAGCTGGAAGCCGACGAGCATCTGCGGCTGCGGAGCAAGCGCAAGCTGTCGTGAGGGCAGGATTCTCAAGCTGTCGTGAGGGCAGGATTCTAAAGTAGCCCGGATAGAGCGGAGCGGAATCCGGGCTAAAGGAGCCCTCAGGCCGATCGTCGCCTTGGTGCGGGCCGTGGCTTCAGCATGGTATCGGCCGGCGCGAGCAGGCGCCCGTCCTCCGCGCGCATTTCCAGCTTCTTCACCGGGCGGCCCTTGGCGCGATCGACCAGGATGGTCGCGATCTCCTCCGGGTGATCGTCGAACTCCTCGCTCCATTGCCGTAGCGCCACCAGGATTGGAAAGGTGCCGTGGCCCTTCGGCGTCAGCACATATTCCTGGTAGACGCTGCCGTCGGAAGCGGGTGCCGTCGCCAGAATGCCGTGGTCGACCAGCGCGCGCAGCCGCGCCGACAAGATGTTCTTCGCCATGCCGAGCTTGTACTGAAACTCGCCGAAGCGGCGCACGCCGAACAGCGCCTCGCGGATGATCAGCAGCGACCACCAGTCGCCGATCTCCTCCAGCGAGCGCGCGATCGGGCAGGCATCGCCCTCGAAGCTGGTTCGTTTCACCATCGTCTGTCGTCCTGTCGCATTCGCCAGAATTGGGCGGCGATCACGCGTTTGTGTGGTTGCATCATAAAACCAAATGGCCTAGATGGCAATCTAGTTTTATCATGCAACTACTGGAGGCGAGCATGAGGCTGAAGGACAAGACGGCACTGATTACAGGCGGCAACAGCGGCATCGGGTTTGCGACGGCAAAACTGTTCGTGGCCGAGGGTGCGAAGGTGGTGATCACCGGGCGCAACAAGGAGACGCTGGAGGCGGCGGCGAAGGAACTAGGCCCGAACGCAATTGCGCTCGCTGCCGATGCCACCGACATCGCGGCGACCGAAGCTGCGATCAATCAGGGCGCCGAAAAATTCGGCAAGTTCGACATCGTGTTCGCCAATGCCGGCATCGCCGGCGGCACGCCGCTCGGCTCAGCCACGCTGGACGTTTTCGAGAAGGTCATCAGCACCAATCTGACCAGCGTGTTCTTCACCGTGCAGTCTGCGCTGCCTTATCTCAACGACAACGCCTCGATCATCCTCAACGGTTCGGTGATCTCCGTGCTCGGCATTCCCGGTTACTCCGCTTACGGTGCTGCGAAGGCCGGCGTGCGGGCGATGGCGCGGATCATGGCCTCGGAGCTGTCGCCGCGCGGCATCCGCGTCAACGTCGTTGCGCCCGGCGCGATCCGCACGCCGATCTGGGGCGCCGCGATCGCAACGCCCGAGGCGGAGAAGGCATTCGAGAAGCGGATCGCGCTGACGACGCCGCTGGGGCGCATTGGTGAAACAGATCACGTTTCGAAGACGGTGCTGTTCCTCGCCTCCGACGATTCCGCGCATGTGCAGGGCCAGGAAATCTTCGTCGATGGCGGCGCTGTTGCGTCTCCGAGCGGCGCGCCGATCTATCGCGGTTGATCAATCCTGGTGCAAATTGAATCGACCGGCGCAGCGGCACGCGGTTGCGCCGGCCGGTTCCCACATTTTGCGAGCTGTATTTTCTGAACCTTGCGTGAGGCGTTGAACCTTCGGTTGCGCTGCCAAGACCCTTTTACGGGCAGGGGTCACGAAGATTCATTTCGATGGAGCCCGATATGCCAAAGGCAGCTCGTATTTTTTCGCCGATTTCAGCACCGCGTATTTACACCGAGAAGACCGCCGTTCCCGCCAAGCATTCCGACACCTCCGAGTTCATCGGGGTCGCTCTTTTCTGCGGCATCGGCCTGTTCGTTTCGCTCGTCGCCGTCATCCTGGGCATTCAGGGCGCCTGGTTTTAGTTTCGCCGATCGCGCATCGGTCGATCAGCCGCCGCAGGCGATGTTGCGGCGGCTGATGATGGGCGCTTTGGCTCAGGCCGCGCGCAGGGTGGTTGCCGCCTCGAGCGCGCTTGCGAGCGACTTCTCGCGATGCTCCGGACCGACCTGGATGCCGTCGGCGGTGATGAACTCAGGGGTGTGAATGCCCATGAAGCCGAACACGCCGCGCAGATAAGTTTCCAGGTGCTCCAGCGACGCGGCGGGCGAGCCCGCGCCGTAATAGCCGCCGCGCGAGATCGCAAAGATCACGCGCTTGCCGCCGGCGAGACCCTGCGGGCCGCTTGCGTCGTATTTGAAGGTCTTCCCCGCCACCAGAACCCGATCGATCCAGGCCTTGAGCTGGCTGGGAATGGTGAAATTGTACATGGGCGCACCGATCACGACGATGTCGGCGGCCAGGAACTCGTCCAGCGCGGCCTTGCTGGCGGCGAGGTCGGGGCCGAGTTCCGCCGGCGCCGGGGCGCCTTGCGCGGCCGCGAGGTGCGAGCCGGAGAGGTGCGCGAGCGGGCTCTGGGTGAGGTCGCGATAGACGATGTCGAGCGACGGTGTCGCCTGCCTGAGGCGGTCGACGATGGCGGCGGAAACCTGCCGGGAGACGGAGTGGGGGCCGAGCACGCTGGAGTCGATATGGAGCAGTTTCATTTGGGGTCACCCTGGTATAAGTTTGTAACCAGAGCTACATGAGTGACTATCGAAATCCCCGCAAGAACGCACCTTTTTGAGCCATGGACACATATTTGAAACCGACACACACCGGTTTGCCTGCCTCACCGAGGCCGGATCCGAACCACGCCGATTGTCGCGGGGTTGCCTCCGTGCTGTCCCGCGTCGGCGACAAATGGAGCGTGTTCGTGATCATGATGCTCGGCGACGGGCCCAAGCGCTTCAACGAGCTCAAGCGCATGATCAACGGTATCTCGCAGCGGATGCTGACCCTGACGCTGCGCGGCCTCGAGCGCGACGGCCTCGTCACGCGCACCATCTTTCCGACCATTCCGCCGCGCGTGGACTATGAGCTGACCGATCTCGGCCGCGGCCTGTCGCGGCCCGTGGAGGCGCTCGGCAAGTGGGCGATGGAGCATCTCGCGCAGATCGAGGCTGCACGTGCGCAGTTCGACGAGCGCGGCGAGAACTAAAGCAGAGACACCAGGCCGCCGCCGTGGCGTTCGAGCCGCCCGGCCAGCTCGAGCTCCAGCAGCACGGTGCGCACGATCGCTGGTGAGGCGCCGGACATCCGCACGAGATCGTCGATCGTCACGGGGGCAGGGCCGAGCAGGCCGGTGATCTGGTCGCGGTCGTGTCCTTGCGGATCGCTTTCGAACGGCTCGCTGTCGGGCTCGCTCGCGGTGCGCATCAGCGGCCGCTCCATGATCGGTGCGACCGCGTTGATGATGTCGGCAGCTTCCGTGACCAGCGTTGCGCCCTGCTTGATCAGATCGTTGGCGCCGGCGGCGCGCGGATCGAGCGGGGAGCCCGGCACCGCGAACACCTCGCGGCCCTGTTCGGCAGCCATGCGCGCAGTGATCAGCGAGCCCGAACGGTGCGCCGCCTCCACCACGACGACGCCGAACGCGGCGCCCGAGATCAGCCGGTTGCGGCGGGGGAAATCGCGGGCGCGCGGCTCGTGGCCGAGCGGCATCTCGGAGATCGCTGCGCCCTTGTGATCGAGGATTGAGGCCAGCAGATCGCCATGCTCGGGCGGATAGATGCAATCATGCCCGCCGGCGAGCACAGCGATCGTGCCGCTCTCGATACTGGCGCGATGCGCGGCCTGGTCGACGCCGCGGGCGAGGCCGGAGATGACGACGAAGCCGGCTTCGCCGAGCTCGCGGGCAAGCTGGCCTGCGAATTTCAATCCGGCGCCGGAGGCGTTGCGCGAGCCGACGATGGCGATCATCGGCCGCATCAGGGTTTTGGTGTCGCCGCGCACGGCGAGCAGTGGAGGCGCATCGTCGATCATCGCCAGCCGCGCCGGATAGCCATCCTCGCCGGGCGCGAGCCAGGCGATGCCGACCTTGCGGCTCGCGGCGAGCTCGGCCTTCGCCTCGTCGGCGCTGCAAATGCGCGCCGATCGCTGCGCACCGCCGCGGCGCGCGAGATCAGGCAAGCGCTCCAGCGCGGCGCGCGCCGTGCCGAAATGATCGACCAGCGAACGGAAGGTGCGCGGCCCGACATTGTCGGACCGGATCAGCCGCAGGCGGTCGATCCTGTCAGGCTCGGTCAGCTCTACGCTTCGGTTGATGGCGTCCACGTCGGCTCCTTGCAGGCACAGCATGGAACAACCTGGGGGCGTGGGCAACAGTGGCGTGCGCTTGCGCGACCTCGCCGCGATGCTAAAAGCGATCCCAATAAGAAGGGTTTTGCCATGATCTCACTCGCCGACCTCCAGCGCCGCATTGAAGCCGGCGAGCTTGCGCCCGATGATGCCATCGCCCAGTCGCACGCGGCGATCGAGGCCAGGGAGACGGACGTCCGCGCCTTCGTCCGTCACGACAAGTTGGCGAAGGCGCAAGCCTCCGGCCCGCTGCGCGGCATCGCCGTCGGGATCAAGGACATCATCGACACCGCCAACATGCCGACCGAGATGGGCTCGGAGATCTATCGCGGCTGGCAGCCGCGCGCCGATGCGCCGGTCGTCATGATGCTGAAGCGGGCGGGCGCCACCATCATCGGCAAGACCACGACCACGGCATTCGCCTCGCGCGATCCTACGGCGACGCTCAATCCGCATGATCTCGGCCATACGCCGGGCGGCTCGTCCTCGGGCTCGGCGGCCGCCGTCGGCGCCGGCATGATCCCGCTGGCGCTCGGCACCCAGACCGGCGGTTCGGTGATCCGGCCCGCCGCCTATTGCGGGACTGCCGCGATCAAGCCGTCGTTCCGGATGCTGCCGACGGTCGGGGTGAAATGCTATTCGTGGGCGCTCGACACGGTCGGCCTGTTCGGCGCCCGCGCTGAAGATCTCGCGCGCGGCCTTTTGGGAATGACCGGTCGCACGGAGTTTTCCGGCATCGTCGCGGCAAAAATGCCACGCATCGGCGTGGTCCGGCAGGAATTCGCCGGTGCCGTGGAGCCGGCCGCCGAACAGGGGCTGCAAGCCGCGATCAAGGCCGCGACGCGGGCCGGCGCCAGCGTGCAGACGATCGATCTGCCCGAAGGAGTGCAGGAGGCCTGGCGTATTCATCCGGTCATCCAGGATTTCGAGGCGCATCGCGCGCTCGCCTGGGAGTTTTCCGAGCGTCACGACGAGATCGCGCCGATGCTGCGCGCCAGTCTCGATGCCACCGTCGGCCTGACGCCGAAAGACTACGACGACGCACGCCGGATCAGCCGTCGCGGCCGCCGCGAGCTTGGCGAATTGTTCGAGGGTTTCGACGTGCTCCTGACCTATTCGGCGCCGGGCACGCCGCCGGCCAAGGAGCTCGCCTCCACCGGCGACCCCCGTTACAACCGGCTCTGGACGCTGATGGGCAATCCTTGCGTCAACGTGCCGGTGCTGAAAGCCAATGGCCTGCCGATCGGCGTGCAGGTGATCGCGCGCTTCGGCAACGATCCCGGCGCACTCGCTGCGGCGTGGTTCCTGGAGGATGCGCTGGCGAAATCAGGCTAGCGCCAGTTCGGCGGTGGGCGGAGCGCGTTGGGCCTCCGCAGCCGTCGCGCCTTGCCCGAGCCAGCGCTCGGCGGCCTCGCGGCCGCTCCGGTGCAGCGCGCGAATGAAGCCGCGGCCGAGATCGGTCGATGAGCGTTGCGCCAGGCCGTCGACGAAGTCCTCGGCTGCGATCCTGGAGAGCCGCAACGACGATGCGGCGTGCGATTGCGCCCATGCGATCGCCGCGATCTCGGCATTGAGGGCAGCGTTGGCCGCGATCTGGTCCAGCCTGCGGTCGATGGCGGCAAGTGTGATCGGCACGTAGCTGTCGCGCGCCGGCGTGACCTGCACGAGCAGGATTTCGGTGCTCGTCGTGTCCTGCGCGAGCCGCAGCAGGGGCGGATTGCTGCCGAGGCCGCCGTCCCAATAAGCCTCGCCGTCGATCTCCACGGCGCAATGAACCAATGGCGGACAGGTCGAGGCCAGCGCGACGTCGGCGGTGATGGCGTCGTTGCGGAAGATCTGCTGTTGTCCGTCGCGGATCCGCGTCGCCGCGATCAGGAGCTTCGGGCACCGCGCGTCGCGCAAGACGGAAAAGTTGATGTCGCGCGACAGCGCCTGCCGCAGCGGATCGAGATCGAACGGATCGAACTGGCCCGAGCGCAGCGTCGGGCCGAACGCGACCGAGCTTCCCGCTGGCGAAAAGCCGCCGATCAGCATCAACGACCGGAACGAGGCCTCGTGCATCAGCCGGATCCAGAACCGGTTCAGCCGCGAGCGGGCGCCTTCACGGCCGCCTTCCGCAAAGCCGGAGGCGAGCAGCAGCGCATTGATGGCGCCGGCGCTGGCGCCGCTGATGGTGTCGATCGCGATGGAGGGCTCTTCGAGCAGCCGTTCCAGCACGCCCCAGGTGAAGGCGGCGTAGGTGCCACCGCCCTGGAGCGCCAGCGAGAGTTTTCGCGGCGGACATTGGCTGGCGCGTGGCGGCGCGGGCGCAACGGGCGCCGCTACGGTCACGATCCCGGGCGGCGGCGCATGTGCGACGGATTCGGGATGTGGTGGCGGGAGACGGGCCGGCTCCGGCATGGGAGGCGGCGAGGGCGCATCGGACCAGATGTTGGTCGCCGAGAGCAGCCGGCTTGCCGCGGTGCGCGCAGCACCGTGCGAACCAACTTCGTCTTGCGCGCCGACAATCTTCTCGCTCATTCTGAGCAACCGCGTAACGCCATTTCCCCTGTCAGGATGACAGGCATGGAACCGTTCGCCAATACAATCGCGATTCGGCCGCAAGTTGCGAACAGGATTTGGCACATAATGCGGAAAGGGTGCGGCGATATCCGTACTTTTTCCGGCCTTACGCCGTCTCGCCGATCCGGCTTTCCTTGCCCGCTTGCAATCGCTTGATGTTCTCGCGATGCGCGTAGAACAGCAGCAGCGTCAGCACCACGGCCAGCGCTGCAAGTGCGAGATGGCCGAACCACCACAGGAACAGCGGCGTGATGAAAGACGCCACCAGCGCCGAAAGCGAGGAATAGCGGGTGGTGAAGGCGGTCGCCAGCCAGAGCAGGCAGAACACCAGTGCGGCGGGCCAGAACAGCCCGAGCAGAATGCCGATATAGACGGCGACACCCTTGCCGCCTTTGAATTTGAGCCAGACCGGGAAGAGATGGCCGAGGAAGGCGCCGAGGCCGGCCACCATGGCGGCATTGGGCCCAGCGATGTAGCCGGCGATCACCACGGCCACGGTGCCCTTGAGCGCGTCGAGCAGCAGGGTGCCCGCGGCAAGGCTCTTGCGTCCCGTGCGCAGCACGTTGGTGGCGCCGATGCTGCCGGAACCGATCGAGCGAATATCCTGCGTGCCCGCCAGCCTGGTGAGAATCAGCCCGAACGGAATCGAGCCGAGCAGGTAACCGATGACGAAGGCCACCGGCAGAAACAATTCAAGCGCCATGTCTGCAAATTCCCTGGCTGCAGCTCCGCACGTCAGACATGCTCATAGACCGTCCGTCCGCCGACAATGGTGCGCACCACGCGGCCCGTAAAGCGCGCTTCGTCGAACGGGGTGTTCTTGCAGGGCGATTTGAGGTCGGCGGGATCGACGATCCAGGGCACATCCGGGTCGATCACGATGACGTCCGCCGGGCTGCCTGTGCGCAGGGTTCCGCCCGGCAGCCCCAGGATCTCGGCCGGCCGGGTCGACATCGCCCGGATCAGCGTCTTCAGGTTCAGTTCGTCATTGTGCACGAGGCGAAGGCCTGCCGGCAGCATGGTCTCGAGCCCGATGGCCCCGGATGCTGCTTCCGCGAACGGCAGGCGCTTGACCTCGACGTCCTGCGGATTGTGGTCGGACATGATGACGTCGATGAGGCCGGAAGCCACGGCCGCGACCAGCGCGCGGCGGTCGTCCTCGGTGCGCAGCGGCGGCGACAGCTTCAGGAACGAGCGGTAGGGACCGATGTCGTTCTCGTTCAGCGCCAGATGATTGATCGAGGCCGAGGCGGTCACGGCGAGGCCGGCGTCGCGGGCGCGCTTGAGGATTTCGAGCGAGTCGATGCAGGTCAGCGATGCCGCGTGATAGCGGCCGCCGGTGAGCGCGACGAGACGCATGTCGCGTTCGAGCATCACGGCCTCCGCGGCATTCGGGATGCCCATCAGGCCGAGCCGCGAGGCGAACTCGCCCTCGTTCATCACGCCTTCGCCGACGAGATCGGGATCCTCGGTGTAATGCACGATCAGCGCGTCGAAATCGCGGGCGTAAGTCAGCGCGCGGCGCATCACCTGCGCATTGGTCACGCTCTTGTCGCTGTCGCTGAAGGCGATCGCGCCGGCGGCCTTGAGGAGGCCGAACTCGGTCATCTCCTCGCCGTGCATGCCCTTGGTGAGCGCCGCCATCGGCTGGATGTTGACGATCGCGGTGTCGCGGGCGCGCCGCATCACGAAATCGACGGTCGCCGAGTTGTCGATCACCGGAGACGTATCGGGCTGGCAGATGATGGTGGTGATGCCGCCGGTCGCGGCGGCCTGGCTCGCGGAGGCAAAGGTCTCGCGGTGGCTGAAGCCGGGCTCGCCGACGAAGGCGCGCATGTCGATCAGGCCGGGGGCCACGATCTTGCCGGCGCAATTGACGACGTCGGTGCCCTCGGGGACGCCGGCAGCTCCAATGCCGCGGCGGGTCTCGCGGATGATGCCGTCGGCGATCAGGACGTCGCCGGGGCCGTCGAAATCCCTGCTGGGATCGACGACGCGGGCGTTGGCGAGCAGGATGGGACGGCGGTCAGTCAGCATGAGCATCACGCGTTCGGCAAATTGCGGGCGAGCGCTTCGAGCACGGCCATGCGCACGGCCACGCCCATCTCGACCTGTTCGCGGATCAGCGATTGCGCGCCGTCGGCGACCGCGGTGTCGATCTCGACGCCGCGGTTCATGGGGCCGGGATGCATGACGAGGGCGTCCGGCTTGGCGTAAGCGAGCTTCTTCTGGTCGAGCCCGAAATAGTGGAAATATTCGGAGGTCGACGGCACGAAGGAGCCGTTCATGCGCTCGCGCTGGAGCCGCAGCATCATGACGATGTCGGCGCCGTTGAGCCCCTCGCGCATGTCGCGCGCGACCTCGACGCCCATCCGCTCGATGCCGGGCGGTAGCAGGGTGGAGGGGCCGACGACGCGGACGCGGGCGCCCATGGTATTGAGCAGGATGATGTTGGAGCGCGCGACGCGCGAATGCAACACGTCGCCGCAGATCGCGACCACGAGGCCCTCGAGCCGGCCCTTGTTGCGGCGGATGGTGAGCGCGTCGAGCAGCGCCTGGGTCGGATGCTCATGTGCGCCGTCGCCGGCATTGATCACGGAACCGTCGACTTTTCGGGCCAGCAGTTCCACCGCGCCGGAGGCGTGATGCCGGACCACCAGGATATCCGGGTGCATGGCGTTCAGCGTCATCGCGGTATCGACCAGCGTCTCGCCCTTCTTGATGGACGAGGAGGACACCGACATGTTCATGACGTCGGCGCCGAGCCGCTTGCCGGCGAGTTCGAACGAGGACTGGGTCCGGGTCGAGGCCTCGAAGAACAGGTTCACCTGCGTCCGTCCACGCAGGACGGTGCGCTTCTTGTCAACCTGGCGGTTGAGCTCGACATATTCTTCGGACAGGTCGAGGAGGCCGGTGATGTCGGCCGCGGAAAGGCCCTCGATGCCCAGCAAATGCCGGTGGCCGAGGACGAAGGTCGATTTCGATGTCATTAAAGCGAGAGCTATAGGCGGGGATGGCCGGGGGGGCAAGGGCCAATGCCGGGGCGGGGAGTTATCCCCCGATCTGTCACCTTGTCGTCGGTGCGGGGCGATGCGAAGCATCGCACGATCATGCGGGCTCCCGTACCGGAGAATCTCGAGATTCCGGGTGCCGTCCTTCGGGCCGGCTCGGAATGACAGGGGGAAGCGATGCGTTTCGTTGGGCCAATTTTGATGTCATGTCTCGCGATTGCCCTGGCCTCGTCCGCTCACGCCCAATCGCTTCCCGGCGGCTTCGTCTATCTGCGCGACATCGACCCCAGCATTGTCCAGGACATCCGCTACGCCAGCTCCAACAATTTCGTCGGCCGTCCACTCGCCGGGTACAACGCCGGCGAATGCGTGGTGAAGCGGGAGGTCGGCCTGCGGCTGAAGGCGGTGCAGCAGGAGCTGGCGGCGCAAAACCTGTCGCTGAAGATGTTCGACTGCTACCGGCCGGCGCAGGCCTCGCTCGACATGGTGAAGTGGTCGCAGAATGGCCATGAGACCGCCGCCGAGCGGCGCTACAATCCGAAGATTCCCAAGACCGAGTTGTTCCGTCTCGGCTACATCGCGAGCCGCTCGCAACATTCCACCGGGGCGGCGCTCGATCTCACTTTGGTCGACCTCAAAGCCGACAATTCCGCCAAATACGATTCGTCGAAAGCCTATGCCGATTGCACGGCGCCGGTCGAGGCCCGATTGCCGGAAGGCAGCGTCGACATGGGCACCGGCTATGACTGCACGGACGCGAAGGGACATACGTCCGCACCGTCGATCAATTCGGACCAGCGCGCCTGGCGCAGGCGGCTGGTGGCTGCGATGGCCCGGCAAGGCTTTGTGAACTATGCGAAGGAGTGGTGGCACTTTTCGCTGCCGGGGGCGGGCGGGGCGGCCTATGATTTCCCGATTCCGCCGCGGACGAGGTAGATCGTCATGAGAACGGCCCGGCGTGACGGTGCCAACGAAAGCGCTTGAATGGACTCCCTCACTCCCGATCTCCCGCCGCTCACCGTGACGCCCGCGGCCGACGCGCGCGTCTGGAAATTCTGGGGCACCTCGCTCTGGGGCATCGTCATCTTCGCTGCGATGTTCGTCGGGCAGATCGGTGCCATCGTCTATCTGGTCTGGGTCGCTCGCGACCCCATCGACCTCACATCGATGCAGCACGTCGGCCGCGAGCCGGCGTCGCTCGCGTTTTCTGTCACGATGGGCCTGCCGGCGACGCTGGCCGCCGTGTGGCTGGCCATTCGCATCAAGAAGGCCTCCTTCGTCGACTATCTCGCGCTGCGCTGGCCGTCCTGGACACAGCTCCTGTTCGGCGCGGTCGGCCTCATTTTGCTCGTCGTGGCCTGGGAAACAATCTCGCGAAGCCTCGGCCGCGAGGCGACGCCGGGCTTCATGAGCGATCTGTTGAAATCGGGCCGCGACAAGGGCGCCGCAATGATGCTGCTGTTCGCGTTCAGCGTCGCAGCGCCGATGTCGGAAGAGGTTTTGGCGCGCGGCTTCCTCTATCGCGGCTGGTCGGCGAGCTTCCTGCGCGTGCCCGGCGCGATCATCCTGTCGTCATTGCTGTGGACGGTCGTGCATCTGCAATACGACCTGTATTTCCTCGCCGAGGTCTTCACCATCGGTCTCTGGTTCGGCTACATGCGCTACCGCGCGAACTCGCTCTGGCTCACGATCGTGCTGCATGCGCTGAACAATCTGACGGCGGTGGTGCTGACGATGTGGCTGGGGAGCTAGGCACTCCGTCATTGCGAGCGCAGCGCAGCAATCCAGAATCCCTCCGCGGAGGCGGTCTGGATTGCTTCGTCGCAAGGGCTCCTCGCAATGACGAGGTGAGAGACGTGCGCTCGCAATGTCGAATGCTCAGGCCACCAGCGCGATCGCGATCGGCATGGTGATCGCCGCCAGGATCGTCTGCAGCGTGATGATCTGCGCCAGCAGTGGCGCGTCGCCGCCCATCTGGCGGGCCAGCACATAGGCGCTGGGCGAGGTCGGTACCGCCGCGCAGATCGCGACGATTGCGAGGCTGTTGCCGGAGAGGCCAAACCAGGCCGCCAGCACCAGTGCGATCACAGGCATCAGGACCAGCTTGAACACTACGCCGATGCTCGCGCTGACGCTCGGCCGGAGCAGGCCTTTGAGCTGCAGGCCGGCACCGGTGACGAGCAGGCCGATGGCGAGCGAGGAGCGGCCGAGCGCGTCCGCAACTTCGTGCCAGATTTTCGGCAGCGGCAGATGGATCACATTGATGACGAGGCCGATGACGCAGGCCCAGATCAGGGGATTGCGGATCACCGTCATGACGATCGTGCGCGCGGATTGTTTTTCGGGCGATGCATAGTGGGCGAGCACGGCGACGCTGAAGACGTTGACCAGTGGAATGATCGCGACCATCGCCACGGAGGCCAGCGCCAGCCCGACATCGCCGTACAGGTTGGCGGCGACCGACAGCGCCACATAGGTCTGCCAGCGGGTCGCGCCCTGGAAGATCGAGGTGAAGGCAGGTCCGTCGATGTCGAGCCGTGCCAGCGCCGGGCGGAGCGCCAGGCACAGCAGCGACATCGCGAGCGCGGACAGCAGCAGCGCGCCGCCGACGCCGGCGACCGGCACCCTGGACAGATCGGCCTTCACCAAGGTCTGGATCAGCAGCATCGGAAACAGCACGAAATAGGTCAGCCGCTCCAGCCCGTGCCATTGCGTGTCGAGCCGCATCAGGCTGCGCTTCAGCACCACGCCGAGCACGATGAGGATGAAGACCGGCAGCAGCGCCGCGATCACGACGGCCATGGATCAGCCGGCCCCGGGGCTTGCGCGAAGATTGGCGAGACGGTCGAGCGCGCCTTGCAGGATGAAGATCGCGGCGTGCTCGTCGATCACCTCGGCGCGTTTGGCGCGGCTCACGTCCATGCCGATCAATTCGCGTTCGACCGCGGCCGTCGACAGGCGCTCGTCCCAGAGGCCGATGGGGAGGGCGGTCAGGCTGGCGAGATTGCGGGCGAAGGCGCGGGTCGATTGCGCGCGCGGACCCTCGCTGCCGTCCATGTTGATGGGAAGGCCGAGCACGAAGCCGACGGCCTTGCGCTCGGTCGCGATCTCGAGCAGCCGGGCGGCATCCTGCTTGAACGCCTTGCGCTGGATGGTCTCGACGCCGGTCGCCAGCCGGCGGTCCGGATTGGACACGGCAACGCCGATGGTCTTGGTGCCGAGATCAAGGCCGACCAACCCGCCGCGATCGGGCCAGTGGGTTGCAGCATCGACGAGAGGCAGGATAAGAGCCGGCATGGGACTAGCGCTTATCACGCGTCGCGCTGCGGAGTGAACCCGGAACATGGATGCGCTGACATTATTCGGCTTGTTCGCCGTGTCCGCGATGCTGGTCTGCTATGCCATGGAGGATCGCAGCCACTGGTTCGTGCTGCTGTTCGCCGGTGCTTGCGCGCTCGGCTCGGCCTACGGCATCCTGCAAGGCGCCTGGCCGTTCGGCCTGGTCGAGGCGGTCTGGGCCGTTGTCGCGCTGCGGCGATGGCATCTCAGGCCGCGATGACGTCGTCATCCGTCTTCAGGCAGGCGGCAAAACCGCCGAGCGCGCTGGTTTGATGCCCGGCGCGGCGCTGGACGAACAGCGTCTCGACGCGCGCGTGCGCGGCGCCGAGCGTGTGCATCGACACGCTGCCGTTCATCGCGCTGCGTTCGACCACCGCGCGCGGCAGCAGCGTCACGCCCATGTCGGCGGCGACGCAGCCGATCATGCCGTCGAGCGTCCCGAGTTCGAAGCGCGCGGCCGAGGGCCAACCGAACTCGACGAACACCTGCTCGAGGCGCTGGCGATAGGTGCAGCCGGTGCGGAACACCAGCGCGGTCGGACCCGACTCCGGCGTGCCGGCGCGCAATTCGGCAAGCGAGCTCCAGCGCCGCGCGCTGACCAGCACCAGCTCTTCGCGGAAAGCGCTGGTCGCGAACAGGTCGGCATGCGCGATCGGTCCTGCGACGAAGGCGCCGTCGAGCGTGCCTTCGAGCACGCAATCGACGAGGTCGGCCGTGGGTGCCGTGCGCAGGCTCAGCCGCACGGCGGGAAAGCGGCGGTGGAAATCGGCGAGCAGGGGCGGCAGCCGCACCGCTGCGGTCGTCTCCATCGAGCCGATTGCGAGCGGTCCCTTGGGCTCGCCATCGTCGCGCGCGGCGAGCACGGCCTCGCGCGACAACGCCGCCATCCGTTGCGCGTAAGGCAAAAGGCGCTTGCCGGCGGCGGTGAGTGCCATGCCGCGGCTGTGGCGCTCGAACAGCGGCGTGCCGATCTCGGCTTCCAGCGCCTTGACGCGCTGGGTAACGTTGGATTGCACCGTGTTGAGCTCTTCGGCGGCGCGGGTGATGCCGCCGCTGCGGGCGACCGCGGCAAAGGTCTGGATGTCGCTGAGTTCCATGGCTTCGTTTCGCTTTTGAGATGGCAGCGTTCGCAACAATTCATTTTTCGAGAATGCTAATCGCGACTAGTCTCGCTGTCCAGACGGGAGAGGGGCCATGCCGATCGCGACGTCGCTGACCGCGCTGCTTCAGATCGAGCATCCCATCCTGCTGGCGCCGATGGATATCGTCGCAGGCAGCCGCCTCGTGGCAGCGGTGAGCCGCGCCGGCGGTTTTGGTATCTTGGGCGGAGGCTACGGCGAGAGGGAATGGCTGGAGCGCGAGACTGCGAAGCTCGCCGGCTTGTCCGCGCCGTTCGGGATCGGCTTCATCACCTGGAGCCTCGCCAAGCGGCCTGAACTTCTCGACATCGCGCTCGCCGCAAAACCATCCGCGATCATGTTGTCGTTCGGCGATCCCGCACCCTTCGCGGCCAGGATCAACTCCGCCGGTGCGCGCCTGATCTGCCAGGTGCAGGACGAGACGATGGCGCGGCAAGCGCTCGATGCCGGCGCCGACGTCCTGATCGCACAGGGGACGGAGGCGGGCGGTCACGGCGCCTCGCGCACCACGATCGATCTCGTGCCCGCGATCGTCGATCTTGCCGCGGGCCGTGTGCCGGTGGTGGCGGCCGGCGGCATTGCCGATGGGCGCGGGCTTGCGGCCATGATGATGCTCGGTGCAGGCGGCGTGCTGCTCGGCACACGCTTCTATGCGAGCCAGGAGGCCGACGGCGCGGACGAAGCCAAGCGGCGCATCTGCGCGGCAAACAGCGGCTCCACGGTGCGCGGCATCATCTTCGATCTCTCCCGCAACAATGTCTGGCCGGCGCCGTTTACCGGCCGGTGCCTCATCAACGATCACGCCAGACGCTGGATCGGCCGCGAGGTCGAACTGATGCAGAATGTCGCCGCAGTCGGGGCCGACTATGCGGCTGCGAAGGCGGCCGGCAATTTCGACGTCGCCGCGGTGATCGCGGGCGAGGCTGTCGGCCTGATCCATGATATTCCACCGGCGGCCGAGATCGTCGGGCGCATTGCCACCGAAGCCGAGCTGCATCTTGCTGGCCGACGCAACTTCATCGCCTCCGTCGCCTGAAACACAAGAGACACCACCATGTGGCCCAACCGTCGACTGATTGATCTCTTCAAGACCGAATTCCCGATCGTGCTGGCGCCGATGGCCGGCGTGATGGATGCGGAACTGGTGATTGCCGTCGCGCAGGGCGGGGGGCTCGGCTCGCTGCCGAGCGCGATGCTGTCGCCGGAGAAGGCGCGGGAGCAGGTCAACATCATCCGCCAGCGCGTCTCCGCGCCGGTCAACATGAATTTCTTCTGCCACAAGCCGGTCGAGCTCACGGCCGAGGCGGAGGCCCGCTGGAAGCAGCGCCTCGCGAACTATTACCGGGAGCACGGTCTCGATCCTGCCGCACCCATCAATGCCGCGAACCGCGCCCCGTTCGACGCCGGCTTCTGCGAGGTGGTGGAGGAACTGAAGCCGGAGATCGTCAGTTTTCATTTCGGCCTGCCGGAGGACGCACTGCTCAAGCGGGTCAAGGCGGCCGGCTGTCTCGTCATCTCCTCGGCGACCACGGTGAAGGAAGCGGTCTGGCTCGAGCAGCACGGCGCTGATGCCATCATTGCGCAAGGCGCGGAGGCGGGCGGCCATCGCGGCATGTTCCTGACCGACAAGATCTCCGAACAGCCCGGCACCTTCGCGCTGGTGCCGCAGGTGGTCGACGCGGTGAAGGTGCCGGTGATCGCAGCCGGCGGCATCGCGGATGGCCGCGGCATCGCGGCGGCCTTCGCGCTCGGCGCGGCCGGCGTGCAGATCGGCAGCGCCTATCTGCGTTGTCCGGAATCCAAGGTCAGTGCAGCGGCCCGTGTGGCGCTGGCCGAGGGCCGGGACGATTCCACCGTCATCACCAACGTCATGACCGGGCGGCCGGCGCGCGGTGTCCAGAACCGCCTGATGCGCGAGGCCGGTCCGATTTCGCCGGATGCGCCGCCATTTCCCCATGCCGCAACGGCGCTGGGACCGCTGAAGGCTGCGGCCGAGAAGCAGGGCAGGGTCGATTTCACCAATCTCTGGGCCGGCCAGGCCATTGCCCTGGGCCGCGAGGTCCCGGCGGCCGAATTGACCCGGGATCTCGCCAAATCGGCGCTGGCCCGCATGAAAGCACTGGGTGGATAGGGCGCGATGAGGTCCGAGAGGATCTCATCGCTTTAGGTTATTGTTTGCGCATGATCTTTTCGGAGAACCGCTGCGCACTTTTCCGGATCATGCGCGCAGCGCCGGTTGCGGCGCAAAACCGGCCTCTGCTATACGGCACATGGGTTTTGCCGTGAGAGGCCTTATATAATGTCCGTCGACGCCGCTACCGTCCGCCGCATCGCGCATCTGGCGCGCATTGCGGTTTCCGAGGGCGAGGTTCCGCATCTGCAGGGCGAGCTCAACGCCATGCTCGCCTTTGTCGAGCAGCTCTCGGAGGTCAATGTCGAGGGCGTGGAGCCGATGACCTCGGTCACCCCGATGCAGATGAAGAAGCGGCAGGACGTGGTCAATGACGGCGAGATCGCCGACGATATCGTTGCCAACGCGCCCGCGACCGAGGGTCACTTCTTCCTGGTGCCGAAGGTCGTCGAGTAATCTGCATAGCGTTTTCGAGCGAAGTGGAAGCCGGTTCGCGTAAAGAAAACGCGTCAAACTAAATAGTCTTAGGACGCCGTCCGATGTGCATGCTTTGCGACGATGAGAAGGCCTATCAGGCCTACATGAACTATCTCGACAAGATGGAGCGGCAGGGCAAGGCTGCCGATCCCAACGTCGCCGTCAACGCCGTGCTCGACGAGATCGAGGCTGCTGCCAACGCCGCCGCCAAGAAAAAAGACGACCCGGCCAACGACAAGACCCTGTCTCCGTTCTTCTGCAGCCCGATCAATAAATGACCGATTTGACATCGCTGACGCTCGCCGAGGCCCGCAAGGGCCTCGCGGCCAAGACTTTCACGTCACTCGAGCTGACCGACGCGCATCTGAGCGCGATCGAGGCCGCGCGCGTGCTCAATGCCTTCGTGATGGAGACGCCGGATCGCGCGCGCGACATGGCGAAGGCGGTGGACGAGAAGATCGCCAAGGGGGAGGGCGGTCCGCTCGCCGGCATTCCGCTCGGCATCAAGGATTTGTTCGCGACCAAGGGCGTGCGCACCACGGCGTGCTCGAAGATCCTCGGCAATTTCGTGCCGACCTACGAGTCGACAGTGACCTCGCAGCTCTGGCGCGACGGCGCGGTGATGCTGGGCAAGCTCAACAATGACGAGTTCGCGATGGGCTCGGCGAACGAGACCTCGTGCTTCGGCCCCGTCGGGAATCCCTGGCGGCGTGCGGGAAGCAACACCACGCTGGTGCCGGGCGGCTCGTCCGGCGGCTCGGCCTCGGCCGTGGCGGCGCTGCTCTGCATGGGAGCGACCGCGACCGATACCGGCGGCTCGATCCGCCAGCCGGCGGCGTTCACCGCGACCGTCGGCATCAAGCCGACCTATGGCCGCTGCTCGCGCTGGGGCATCGTCGCCTTTGCCTCCTCGCTCGACCAGGCCGGTCCGATCGCGCGCAGCACGCGCGATGCCGCGATGCTGCTGCGCTCGATGGCGGGGCATGATCCGAAGGACACGACGTCGGTCGACATGCCCGTGCCGGACTATGAGGCCGCGATCGGCAGGTCCGTAAAGGGCATCAGGATCGGCATTCCCAAGGAGTATCGCCTCGACGGCATGCCGGCCGAGATCGAGAAGCTGTGGAGCGAGGGCGCCGCCTGGCTCAAGGCGGCGGGTGCCGAACTCGTCGAGGTCTCGCTGCCGCACACCAAGTACGCGCTGCCGGCCTATTACATCGTGGCGCCGGCGGAGGCCTCCTCCAACCTGGCGCGCTATGATGGCGTGCGCTACGGGCTGCGCGAGCAGGCCAAGAACATCATCGAGCTGTACGAGAACAGCCGCGCCGAAGGCTTTGGCGCAGAGGTGAAGCGCCGCGTCATGATCGGCACCTATGTGCTCTCGGCCGGCTATTACGACGCCTATTATCTGCGCGCCCAGAAGGTGCGCACGCTGATCAAGAAGGATTTCGAGGATTGCTTCGCCAAGGGTGTCGACGCGATCCTGACGCCGGCGACGCCGTCGGCGGCCTTCGGCATCGGCGAGAAGGGCGGTGCGGACCCTGTCGAGATGTATCTCAACGACATCTTCACGGTGACCGTGAACATGGCAGGCCTGCCGGGCATTGCAGTGCCCGCCGGCAAGGACGCGCAGGGCCTGCCGCTTGGCCTGCAATTGATCGGCCGTCCGTTCGACGAGGAGACGCTGTTCTCGCTCGGCGAGGTGATCGAGCAGGCGGCCGGCCGCTTTACGCCCGCGAGGTGGTGGTGAATGCGGCGGCGTTCATAGCCAGCCTTGAGGGCGCAGCGCCGGCGCCGGATCTCAGTGCGCCGCTCGCGGGCCTCTGGTGGGCCGCCAAGGGCGACTGGGAGCAGGCGCACAGGATCGTGCAGGACGACAGCAGCCGCGAGGCGGCCTGGGTGCATGCCTATCTGCACCGCGTCGAGGGCGACCTCGGCAATGCCGGCTACTGGTATCGTCAGGCGGGCCAGTCGGCGGCGAAGGATTCATTGGAAGCGGAGTGGGAGCGGATCGTTGCCACGCTGCTCGGGAGCAAGACATGAGTACGGCCACGCATAAGCTTCTGAAGGGTTCAACCGGCGACTGGGAGATGGTCATCGGCATGGAGATCCATGCCCAGGTGACGTCGAACTCAAAACTGTTCTCGGGCGCGTCCACCGCCTTCGGCGGCGAGCCCAACTCGCACGTGTCGCTGGTCGATGCCGCGATGCCGGGCATGCTGCCCGTCATCAACGAGGAATGCGTCAGGCAGGCTGTCACGACTGGCCTGGGCCTCAATGCGCAGATCAACCTCCGCTCGGTGTTCGACCGCAAGAACTATTTCTATCCGGACTCGCCGCAGGGCTACCAGATCAGCCAGTACAAGTCGCCGATCGTGGGCGAAGGCGAGGTCGCGGTCGAACTGGACGGCGGCAAGACCGCGACCATCGGGATCGAGCGGCTGCATCTGGAGCAGGACGCCGGCAAGTTGTTGCACGACCAATCTCCGACCATGTCCTATGTCGACCTCAACCGGTGTGGTGTGGCGCTGATGGAGATCGTCTCGAAACCGGACATCCGCGACGCCGAGCAGGCCAAGGCCTATGTGACCAAACTGCGTTCGATCCTGCGCTATCTCGGTACCTGCGACGGCGACATGGAGAAGGGGTCCTTGCGCGCCGACGTCAACGTCTCCGTGCGCAAGCCGGGCGCGCCGCTCGGCACCCGCTGCGAGATCAAGAACATGAACTCGATCACCTTCATCGGCCAGGCGATCGAGTACGAGGCGCGCCGCCAGATCGAGATCCTCGAGGACGGCGGCCAGATCGATCAGGAGACCCGGCTCTACGACCCCAACAAGGGCGAGACGCGCTCGATGCGGTCGAAGGAAGAGGCGCACGACTATCGCTACTTCCCCGATCCCGACCTGTTGCCGCTGGAGTTCACGCAAAGCTTCGTCGATGAGCTGAAAGCAAAACTGCCCGAGCTGCCGGACCAGAAGAAGACGCGCTTCGTCGCGGATCTCGGCCTGTCGGCCTATGATGCGAGCGTGCTGGTCGCCGAGCGCGAGAGCGCGGTGTTCTACGAGACCGTGCTGGAGAATCTCGCCAACCGCGCGCGCGACGGCAAGGTTGCCGCGAACTGGGTCATCAACGAGCTGTTCGGCCGTCTCAACAAGGAAGGCCGGGATATTACGGGCTCTCCGGTCAACGCCGAGCAGCTGGCTGCGATCATCGATCTGATCGGCGAGGGCACGATCTCCGGCAAGATCGCCAAGGATCTGTTCGAGATCGTCTGGCAGGAGGGCGGCGATCCTCGCGCGCTGGTCGAAAGCCGCGGCATGAAGCAGGTCACGGACCTCTCGGCGATCGAGAAGGTGGTCGACGACATCATTGCGGCCAATCCCGACAAGGCGGCGCAGGTCAAGGACAAGCCGCAGTCGCTCGGCTGGTTCGTCGGCCAGGTGATGAAGGCATCCGGCGGCAAGGCGAGCCCGCAGATCGTCAACGACCTGCTCAAGTCCAAGCTCGGCATCTGACGTCACGCGTGCGAACGAGGTGACGGACATGCATCGTCACCTCGCTCTCGGTTCGCGGTGCGACGCTCGCGCGCATGCTCGGCGGCAAACTTCATCCTGATCGACCGCGACCCCCGACCGAATCGCGGTCACGCGATTCGCGCAAAACGGCGACTTGCACACGCTCAGACGAGCGCCTCCGCCGTTAAGCATGAAAATATTTTCGTTGCCAAAAGTCGCGACTCAGAGTCCGCGAAGCGCCTTCGCGGGGCGATCGCGGGATTGGCGGCGCAGGTCATCGCGCTGATCGCGCGCGATGCATTCATGCAGAAAAATACTTGCTGCATAGTGTTTTCCTGCAATCGCATCTGCCGCAAACGTCGATGCTGCAAGCACTCCGTGCGATGGCTGCCGCACGTTACGCAGTGCGCCTGCATCGCGCTCGCCAAGCTCACGCGCGTTGCGTCGTCAACACTTCTTTAAGCGAGACGCTGTTTTTTTCGTTGTGTTGGTGTATTCGGGATGAGTGTGCATTCGATCCCCGACTGCATGCAGCGATTAAAGCCATCTCACACATCGGAGGGCAACATGGCCAAGAAAGCGAAGAAGGCGAAGAAGGCGAAGAGCGCAGTGAAGAAGACTGCGAAGAAGACCCGCAAGGTCGCGAAGAAGAAGAAGTAACTTCGACTTCTGAAGTTGCCGGCTGCTAGACAGCCGGCACGTCATCAGCGCCTCCTAAGGTTCTGGTCGACGATAGAGGGTGTCGGCGAGACATCAGGTCAACGGTCGGATCGCTTCACTTTCGCGGTCCGGCAGAAGAAACAAGTTTTCTTCGTTCGGTGCGGGGCCGGTTCTTCCGGTTCTGCAATTTCACGAGCGGCCTCGCGGTCAAAGTGGAATCTGGTCCTGACGTGTTCGCCGACGCCCTCGTTCTCTTGAGGCCGGGGTATTGCCGGCATTCCCCCTCGACATTGCTGATCTGATCGCGCTGAGGTGACCGCCTGCCTTGGACGTTTGCCTTGGCCGCCTGCCTTGGGGCAGGCGAGAGCTGCGGCCGGACCATTGCACGGCGTCATCGCCCGGGTTGACCAGGCCATCGGGCACGACGTTGCGGTCATTGAATGACAGGGCGAGGAGCGGGCACGACAGCGGCCGCTCCGACACATTGTAACCGCACGACACGCACCACCGCGCGCGATGGTTATCGATGTCCCAAGATCCCAGGGTAAACCGAATCTGAGGAATCCCGGAAGTGCCTGCAAATCAGGGACTTTTTGAATTCGGCGCGGGGGCGCCGCGCGCTCGCGTTTACCTCTGCTTCATCGCGATACTTAAACTGCCATTCAAATTTGCCCGCCATCATCGCCTCCAACAAGCCGGCAAACGGCATTGGCAAGAAGACTTGGGGACGAGTTGAACAGCGCACGATCCCGGAAGGGGTCATGCAAATCAGAGTTGGACGGGAGCCGCGCTCGGGGGACGAGGCGGCATAAGAAAAAAGGGGATGCGTTATGTTTCAGGGTACTTTCGATCTGGAGACGGCAACGCCGATCGACGCGGGCGCGCTGTCGGACGTGCTGTTCGAGCGCGGGATCTATTGGGCGAGCGGCCGCTCCGGCCTCGTCGATCTCGTCGCCGCGCATAAATGGTTCAACCTCGCCGCACTGAAGGGCCGCAAGGATGCCGTGACGCTGCGCCAGGAGGTTGCCGGGCAGATGTCGGACGCCGAGATCGCGGCGGCACAGCGCGAAGCGAGGGCGTGGGTTTCCGCCCACTGAGCGGTTCGCTTCGCCGTGGGGGAACCGAACCTTGACCGATCAGTGCGATCGCGCCGGGGGCGGACTCATGGTGAGGTTGGGACGGCAAACGAGGCCGGCGCTTCGCCGGCGCAATGCCGGCGCCACATTTCACTGAGGGCCTTTTCGATGTGCCGCGTCATGCGGACAGTATCGAAGAGAGGCCGAGTGGACCGATGCGCCGCCAGCTTGCTCTTGAGGGCGGTTCGAAGCTCGACATCGTGAGCGATCCGAAGCGCCAAAGCCTCATATTCGTCCAACGATCGCGTCACCAGCTCGGGAAGGCCGACGGCATTCAGGAGACTGGCGGCAACACGTCCCGCAAAGGCGGTGCCGAGGCAGGTGACGACCGGCAAGCCAGCCCATAGGGCGTCGCTGGCGGCGGTATGGGCGTTGTAGGGCAATGTGTCCAGGAACAGATCGGCAAGCTGGTGGCGCGCCAGGTGTTCCTCGGCAGGCACCGACGGGGCGAACACGATCCTCTCGGCGGCGATGCCGCGCGCGGCCGCTTCACGCCTCAGGTTCTCCGTGGCGATCGGGTCGCCATCAAGCAGCCAAAGGACGCTTTTGGGGGTCTTGGCAAGCAGCCTCATCCAGACATCGAACAGCAGGGGCGTGATCTTGGGCGTTCTGTTGAACGCGCAATAGACGAACGCATCATCCGCCAGTCCGACCTCGCTTCGGGCCGGCGCATTTGGCAGGAGCGGTCGCCTGGCGTCGGTCGCCTGATAGCTGTCGGGGAGATAGATCACCTTCTCGGTGTAATGCTGCTGCTCTGCTTCGGGAATGACGATCCGGTCCGCCATGATGTAGTCGATATACGAGGCGCCCATCGTGCCGGGGAAGCCGAGATAGCTGACCTGGATGGGAGCCGGCCGGCGCGCAAGGATTTTCGGGCGCGCACCGGCGGTGAAGCCTCCCAGATCGACGAGGATCTCAATGTCGAGCTTGCGTGTCAGCTCGACCACGTCCTCGTCGGCAAGGTGGCTGACATCTTCAAAGCGTTCGAATGCTGCCTTCAGGCGGTTGCGCATCTCGCTGCGGTCATCCGGTCCGTAGGAGATGGCGCTGATGTCGAAGCGCGCGCGGTCGTGCGCCTCGAAAACTCCGGCCATCAGATTCGCGGTCGCGTGATTACGGAAATCGGCAGACATGTACGCAACGCGCAGCCGGGAAGCCGGCGACGGCGTTCTGGGTCTCGCGGCACCTCGATCCGGGGCCACGTTGGCGACATATGTCTTCGCACAGGTCAATTGGCCTGCAGGAGATGATGAGGCATGAAAGAAGGTGAAAGGGTCGATCAGCGCGCCGGCTTCGAGGATCTCGTCCAGCGCGGCCTGTTCACGCTCGAAACTGCGCCAATCGGCACGCTTCCGCCTGGAAGCAACGAGCTTGCTCAGCGCGAACGGGAAGGCCTTGTCCAGCGCGACCGTTCTTTCGAGCGCCCCGATTGCTTCGTCGTCTCGGCCCATTCGGGTAAGGACCTCAGACAACGCGAAATGGTTCTGTGGATCCGACGGTGCAAGCGCGGCGGCGCGTTGGTAGCTGTCATGCGCTTCGTCAAGTTGGCCAAGCTGCTGGAACGCACTGCCTCGGTTTGCGAATGCTGCGCTCGATGGCGCGATCGCAATGGCGCGATCAAATTCCGCGATGGCGGCGTGAAGCTCCTGCCGTGCCATCAGGATCGCTCCGCGATTGAGATGCGCATCGGCGAAGTTCGGCGACAGGGCAATCGCTTTCGCGAGCCAGGCGAGCGCATCGTCAGTCTTGTCCAATGCCCGCAAAACGTTGGCATAGTTGAAGAGAACCTGCGGATTGCCGGGCTCGACGCGGGCCGCCTTCTTGAGCAATGGCTCGGCGTCCACGAAATTGCCGCGCTGGGCGTGCAACAGCCCAAGCATGTGGAGCGCGATGGGATGCGTTCTGCTTGCCCTCAGGATGCTCGCGTAGGCCCGTTCCGCATCCGACAGATTGCCCGAACGGTGCGCCGCAATGGCCTGATCCAGAATAGCCGACGGATGGAGCGAGGAGGGGGCCGAAGCTCCCTTGTTGCGGCGTTGCTGCGACATGTGATTGGGTTTCTGGACCCAGATGAGGGGTCTGTGCTTCGGCGAACTGGTGCAAAAAACTCTAGTCGCCTTTGCTGGCTAGAACAACGGCCGCGCCGCTCGCGCTTCGAGGCACCAAACGACCGCGCTTGTGCCGAGATGTCGCGCACGAAAATATCGATGCCGGTCTGAGGCGACGGCACCCTGCTGTGCGGGCGCGGCGACGGCCGGCGCTCGGGACGTCGGCCAGCCCTGACCCGCCCCTGGCTTCCATCGCTGTCAAAGCTCTCATGTGCAAAGAAACTACCGGTCTTAATTCTGCCGCTTGCGGCTCGCCGCGGGGTCGGGCATACCCGGCGGAGCCGGAGACGTGGCCGAGTGGCTGAAGGCGGCGGTTTGCTAAACCGTTATAGGCTTGTAAAGGCCTATCGAGGGTTCGAATCCCTCCGTCTCCGCCAGATTTATCCGATTGAAATCGCAGATATTTTCCGCAGGCGACCCGCGCGCTCGGCTGCCGGGATTGGGCGAAGGCCAGGGATCACCGGCCTCATCCTCCCGCATGGTCCGGGGCGTCCGGTTTGCTGCTCGCGAATCGACGCAAGGACGCCCTGCAAGGTCGTCAAATCCGGCTCTGCTGAGATCGTCCCAGCCCGCTGGATCACGTTCTCTGCGGCCTTCGCCCGATGAGAACATGGCGCCGGGCATATGTTCAACCGGGCAAGCGTAGGGTACTTCACCGATCCTGCGCTCGACTTGGCGGATATCCGCATGGTTTTGGTGCTGAGCGCGACATCGGTCCATTGGACCTGACCGGACGCGGTGAAAGAGGTCTGTTCCCGTCGATGAAGAACATCGCAGCAATCTTCAATGAGGCGCTCGCGGCCCTGAATGCACGCGATCTCGCGCAGGCCGAAGAGGGCTTCAGGCGCGTCATCAAGTCCGAGCCGTCGCATGTTCCGGCGCTGAACCTGCTGACGATCGCTCTCATGAACACGAACCGGTTCGCCGAGGCCGAGCCGTTCATCGCGCGGGCGGTCAAGCTCAATCAGGGATCCGATGTTTCCTTCTACAATTACGGCCTGATCGCGAAGCAGCTCAACAAGCCCGCACTGGCGCACGAGCAATTCACCAGGGCCCTGCGGCTCAATCCCAATGTGCGCGAGAGCTGGAACAACCGTGGCGCGGTTTGCAATGACCTCGGCCAATACGAAGCGGCGATATCCGACTTCGATCGATCGATCGGATTGGATCGAAACTATCCCGACCCCCATGCGAACAAGGGCAAGTCGCTGCTCGAACTCGGGCGCTACCAGGACGCTTTGGCGGCCTACGACCGCGCGCTTTCCTTGAGGCCGGATTTGCCGGAAGCCTGGCTAGGCCGCGGCACCGTGCTGGCCCGGCTCAGGCGCCGCACGGAGGCTCTTGCCGCCTTTGAGAGGGTTCTCTCGATCCGGACAGACCTGCTGGAGGCCTGGATTGGCAGGGGTCATGTTCTGTATGAGCTCAGGCGCCACGAGGACGCCTTCGCATCCTACGACCGCGCACTCGCCATCGCCCCGCAGGCGGCGGCCGCCTGGCTCGGCCGGGGCAACGCCCTCGCCGATCTCAAGCGCCATGACGAAGCGCTCGCAGCCTACGACAAGGCACTTTCGATCAAGCCGGACTCCTCTGAAGCCATGATTGGTCGCGGCAACGTCTTCCTCGGCCTCAGGCGCCACGACGATGCGCTCGCAATCTATGACGCGGCGCTCTCGGGCAGGGCAGGTTCGGCCGAGGCCTGGCTCGGCCGCGGCAACGTCTTTCTCGATCTGCGGCGCCATGACGAGGCGCTCGCTGCCTACGACAGGGCGCTCTCCATCGCTCCGGACCTTGCCGAAGCGTGGCTGGGGCGAGGCAACGTCTTTGCTGACATCAAGCGCTACGGGGAGGCGCTCGAGGGCTACGACAAGGCGCTGTCCCTCAGGTCCGATTTGGCGGAAGCCTGGTTCGGGCGAGGGAATATCTTCGCCGATCTTCGCCGCCACGACGATGCGTTCGCAGCCTTCGACAGGGCGCTATCGCTGAATCGCGAACTGCCCGGCGTGGAGGGCGCGCGGCTCTACTCGAAGCTGAATTGCTGCGACTGGACCGACATCGAGAGCGAAAAGGCGCGCTTGATTGAATCCATTCGCGCGGGCGAGGGCGCATGTCAGCCGTTTGCGCTTCTCTCGATCGCCGCATCGGCCGAGGACCAACGACGAAGCGCCGATTTCTGGATCGAAAGAATGCTTGGTCTTGCCGTGCGCAAATCGGATGACGTCGTCCCCGCCGAGGCCGACAAGATCCGCATCGGGTACTTGTCGGCGGATTTTCGCACCCACCCGGTGAGCTATCTGTCCGCAGGACTTTTCGAAGCCCACGATCGCACCAGATTTGAAACGCATGGATTCTCGATCGGCCCGACCGATGACAGCGATTTGCGTGCACGATTGGAGAGGAGCTTCGTCCACTTTACCGATCTCCACGGGCAGAGCGATGACGAAATCGTCAGCTGCATCAAGACGGCCAAGATCGACATCCTCGTGGATCTGATGGGGCACACGCTTGGAGCGCGGCTCGGCGTTCTCGCGCAGCGGCCAGCTCCCATCCTGGTCAACTATCTCGGCTTCGCCGGCACGGTCGGCGGGGGATTGCTGGACTATGTGATCGCCGACGAGAGGGTCATTCCAGCCGACGACCGCAAGCATTTTTCGGAAAAGGTTGTCTGGCTGCCGCATTGCTTCATGCCCCACGATGCCGAGGGACGTGCGATGTCGCATGTCGGGCTCGACAGGCGAGAGCAGGGACTGCCGGCCGAGGGCTTTGTCTTCTGCGGCTTCAACAACGCCTACAAGCTCAATCCGGCAACGTTTCGGAGCTGGATGCGCATTCTGAAGGAGGTCCAGGGCTCCGTTATCTGGCTTTCCGATCTGCAGGATGTCGCGAAATCCAATTTGCGGAGAGCGGCCGAGGCAAGCGGCGTTGATCCCCAGCGCCTGGTCTTTGCGACACGCGTTGCCTCGACGGCGGATCATCTGGCGAGGCATGGCCTGGCCGACCTGTTCATGGACGCGCTGCCATACAACGCTCACACCACGGCCAGCGACGCTCTCTGGGCCGGCCTGCCAGTGTTGACGCTGGCCGGAGAAGCCTTTGCGGGACGGGTGGCGGCCAGCCTGCTGCAGGCACTGGGACTTGCCGAACTGATCACGCATTCTCGTGATGAATATGAAGAGCGCGCGATCGCATTGGCTCTCGATCGTGAGAGGCTTCGGGGCATCCGGGAAAGGCTGGAACAGCAACGTCTCACGGCACCGCTGTTCGATACGCCTCTGCTTGCCCGAAACCTGGAAGACGCGTTCGAGGTCATGGTTCGGCGGTGTCGCGCCGGATTGCCGCCGGATCACATCGAGATTTCTCCGGTGTCATCCGTTTGATGCGGGAGCCGCGAGCATCCGGTTCACGCACGAATGTTCCACGCGATGCTCGGGTGCCTGCCCGGTCCTTGTTGCAAGGAGGGGCCTCCAGATTCGACGCGGATTCGTTCGCACGATTCGAGGAGACGGAAGGCGGAACGGCGCCCATTGGCCCCGGCGCCCAAACCGCGGATTTTTGAAGGCAAATGGAACCGTCTGAAACTTGTTATATTTATCAAATAGTTACGAGGGCGCTCTGATCACAACTGCGTGTTATTTGTGCAACACCCGTCGGAAAACACGCGTCACGGGCCCGCTTCGAAGCGTTCTTTTGTTGTGTGTGCAGGGACGTTCGGCAATTGTGATCGGGCGACGGAGGGGGGCATCCCGAGGTCGTCCCGGTTTAGGTGGTTCGCTTAAGTCCCTCGCGTTCAGCGGGTGTGTCCGAAGGCGCGAAGCGGCTAAGCGGTGAGTTAAGGGACAAGGGAACCAACCTTAGGGTGTCATCACCCAGCGGATCCGGAACCTTCCCTATAGAGCAAACTTGGAGGTTTACCATGAAGTTTAAGAGCCTTTTGCTCGGTACGGCGGCGGGTCTGATCGCCGTTGGCGGAGCTCAGGCAGCCGATCTTCCCGTGAAGGCCAAAGCGGTCGAATACGTGAAGATCTGCTCCCTGTACGGTGCCGGATTCTACTACATGCCGGGCACTGACACCTGCATCAAGCTCGGCGGCTACGTCCGTGCGGACATGCTGGGGAACACGAACAGCGACTACGGCATCGGCCAGGGCGCTCCCGGCGGTGCGAACAACCGTTTGGACAACTACTACCAGTCCCGCGCTCGTATGGACTTCAACGTCGATACGCGTACGGCGACCGAGTATGGCGTTGTGCGCACCTACGCCGATATGATCTTCAGCTGGGATAGCCAGGCGACCACCGCCAGCAACCCGTCGGCGTTCTCGGTCGGCTCCGCGACGCTCGGCCTCTACCATGCGTTCATCCAGTTCGCTGGTTTCACCTTCGGCCGCACGGTCTCGATCTTCGACGCGCCGTGGCAGAGCTATCCGGCTGGTGGCCCCGACTTCCTCCCGGGCGGCAGCAACAACGTGACCGGTGTGAACCAGGTTGCCTACACGGCTGATTTCGGCCAGGGCATCACCGGTTCGGTGGCGTTGCAGGACATGACGACCGCCGCGGGCGGCCAGACGAACCTCTATAACGCCAGCATCACTGCTGGTGGCATCAGTGGCTTCACCTCGGCCTCGGCTGCCGGCGCCGCCATGATCCAGGGCATCTACGGCACCAACGATTGGGGTGGCACGCGTACCCCCGACATCGTCGGTCAGGTTCGCGTCGATCAGGCCTGGGGTCTTGCCCAGGTGTCGGTTGCCGCGCACGAACTGCACTCGGCCTACTACGGCACCTCGGAAACGACCGGTCACCCGGACGACAAGTGGGGCTTTGCGGTGCAGGGCGCCTTGTCGATCAAGAACATCCCGACCGGCGCGGGTGACTCGATCAACTTGCAGGCCGTCTACACTGACGGTGCATCGCGCTACAACTTCCAGAGCCTGATGCCGCAGAACATGTTCATCTACGGTGGCAGCGGCATCGCCTACCAGAGCCTCGGCTTCGTCGGTATTTCTGACGGCGTCTTCGGCACCGGTACCGGTATCGATACGGTCAAGACTTGGGGCTTCCGCGGTGGTTACACCCACAACTGGTCTCCGAACTGGGCTTCGTCGATCTATGGTGCTTATGCTTCGCTTCGCTACGGCGACACGGGCAAGGCTCTGATCTGCGCCAACTTCGTCGCCGCCTACGGCGCCGCAACTTCGACTTGCAACCCCGACTTCAACCTCGCGGTTCTCGGTGGTAACGTGGTCTGGACCCCGGTCAAGAACCTCGCCTTCACCGCCGACCTGAGCTACGTCTGGCTCGACCAGAAGTACTCGGGCACGATCACGGGTGCGGCCACGGCGAACGCCGCGGTTGCGAAGCCGGCGACCACCTACGAGCTGAAGGATCAGGGCAATCTCCAGCTGCTGCTCCGCGCTCAGCGCAACTTCTGATCAATCTTACGGTTGATCTGGAAACCCCGGCAGGCAACTGCCGGGGTTTTTCTTTGCGGGCCTTGTAGAGGCGGTCTAAAAGCGGCTCGGTGGGCTGTGCGGTATTGGAGTTTCTGCGCATGAAGGTTCTAACGGGACGGATGCTGGCCGTGACAGCGGCATCGATGGTCGCCGCGGTTACGGCACTTCTTGCGCCGGCAGCTGCTGAACCCCTGGATCCCCGTTATCCGGTCTGCCTCCAGAAATGGGAGTGGGGCGGCAGTAACAGGGTCTCCTGCAGCTATCTGTCATGGGAAGATTGCAGGGCCGCCGCAATGGGACTGTCGGCGATGTGCATGGCCAATCCATATTGGTCCCAGCCGAGTCCAGCCGGTGCGCCGCAGGGCCGGTCCGCCCCGACCAGGACGTGGTGAAAAATCATCCTCCGCGCGTGAGGCGGCGCCGGCTTTGCAGCTCCCCGGAGCTGCCCCGAGCACAACGATCAGACTACCACCTCGGGCCCTTCCACTCCTGGAAGGCGTAGGTTGGATTGAGACCGCAGGAATCGTTCGTGCCTGACGCGGTCGCCATGCACTGGCCGTAAGTAGAAAACAGGCAGTTGCCGGGGTACCCCCAACGCCGTCCTTGCAGGCAATAGCGATCCTGAATGCCGGTCGCCTGCGGCTGGGAATGGTGGCGACTCTTGCCGTAGGCCGGCGGGCCACCGCTCGGCAGAACCGACACAATCACGGCGGTGAAGATGAATGCACCGACCACGCGCAACATGACACGTCTCCAACTTTGTGAGGCTTACCAACCGGTGAGTGGGATTGCTAGTTCCAACCCTCTCTCCGCGCCGTTGACGCAGTAACGGAATCCTGCCGAGGTCTGCCGCACCGGCGCCCCGGCTCAGGAGCCGATCGGGTCCACCGACGCGCCGCTATTCCACGCTGCCGGCACCGCGGCGCAGATCGGCCTCGATCTGCAATCGCGTGCCGCCGCCGAAGCGGGCGCGGTAGACCTGAAGGTTCTCCATGATCCGCTGCACATAGTTGCGCGTCTCGGAGAACGGAATCAGCTCGACCCAATCGATCGCGTCGACCTTCGGGTCGCGCGGATCGCCGTAGCGATTGATCCACTTCTTCACGCTGCCGCGGCCGGCATTGTAGGCGGCAAAGGTCATGATGTAGGAGCCGCGATAATCCTCGAGCAGTCCGCCGAGCTCGGCCGAGCCGAGCGTGGCGTTGTAGACCGAATCGTTCTTCAGCCTTCCCAGATCGTAGGTCGCGCCGTGCCGCTTGCAGACATAGCGCGCGGCATCCGGCGTCACCTGCATCAGCCCGTAGGCCTGCGCCGGCGAGACCACACGAGGATTGAACGCGCTCTCCTGCCGCGCGATGGCGTAGACGATGCTGCGCTCGACCTCCGGGCCGATCGGCGTGAACTGCGGAATGCCGTTGATGGGGTAGGCATAGAAATCGAACGGCAGGCCGCGGTTGAGCGCCGCCTTGCCGAGCAGCAGCATGCCGCGCGCGTCGCTGTAGCGCTGGGTGAGTTCGCCGAGGCCGGCAAGCGCCTCGGGATCGCCGTTCTCGCCCATGTCGGCCAGAACGGGCACCGCCATCTCACGCTCGTCGAGCTCGTAGAGCAATTGCGCGGCGCGCACGATCTCGAGCCGCTCGGCGCCGCGGCCGCGCGGCTGGCTGTTGAGCTCGATCTGGGGCAGGCCGAGTTTTGCGCGCGCGAGCTGGCCGTAATAGCTGGTGGATTGCTCGGCTGCCCGCGCGTAGGCGTTGCGCGCCTCCTGCTGGCGGCCAGCGGCTTCCGCGGCGCGGCCCTGCCAATAGCCGGCGCGCGCCAGCGTGGTCGGATTGACGCTGCCGATCCCGATGCGGGCGAAATGCTGGGTGGCGGCCGCGGGATCGTTGAGGAAGCGCAGCGCGATCCAGCCCGCGGTAAACTCCTGCTCGGTCTTGTAGATGTCGCGCGAGGGCAGTGCGGCGTCGCGCGCGATCAGATAGGCGCTGCGGAATTCCTCGGTGTCGATCATCTTGCGTGCCAGCAGGCGCCGCTCGATCCACCATTCGTCGAGGTTGTAGAGCCGGTTCGGATCCTTTGGCGCCGAAAGCATGAGCTGCGCGGCTTCGGAGAACTTCTCCTCGCGGCGCAACAGCTGGATCTTGCTGAAGATGAAGCCGGCGTCGCCGTGCAGCTCGTGCGGCACGGCATCGAGCAGCGCACGCGCGTTCGGTGCCTTCTTGAGGGAGGCGATGCGGGCCTTGGCGAGTGCGACATAGCCGGCGCCGAGGCGCTTTGCAGCACGCAATGCGGCCTCGGTCTCGCTGCCGTACAGCAGCGTGTCCATGCGCGCCTTCTGATCGCCCGGTGTCAGCAGCGCGCCGAACTGGTCGAGTGCGTTGTTCTCGGTGTCTTCCGACATCGGATCGCTGCGCCAGGCCTCGCGCACCAGCCGTTCGGCATTGGCGCGATCGCCGCGCGCCAGCATCGCCTTGGCGAGCGTGAAGCGGCCCTTGGCCGACACGGGGGATTCGTTCTCGAACCATGACCACGCGACTGCATCGTCGCGCCTGTCGTCCCACATCGCGGCCTCGAGGCGCCGACGCAGGAAGGTTTGCGACGGCCAGCTCGGATTGGCGGACAGGAAGGCGCGATAGCGCTCCACCGTGGCGCCATTGTCCTCGCTGCGCAGGATGATCCATTCCGCGAGTTTTCGCGCGACGGGATCCGAGATCGTGTCCGCGGCATTGGTGGCGTCACCCGACTTGCGCTTGCGCACGAGTTCGATGACGGTCTCCAGCGTGTCCTTGTCGGCCTGTGACGTCGAGGAGGTCGCGGCAACCGCGGCCGGCGTGATCGGCTTGCGAGGCGCCGCGTGCTGTCGGGTCGCAGGAGCCAGCACGGGAGCCGCAAGCGGTTTGGCCGCGGCCGGGGCGGTCGGCCTGACGGTGGCCGTCATGGCCGGCGCGGGTGCGGTCCTCGGGACCGGGCCGCTGGCGGTCGGGTGTGATTTTGGCGCGGGGGCCGCTGCCGCAGACTTGGGCTTGTTCTTTGCGGGGTCCTTGCCGGCGTCCCGCGCAGGCTTCTTCGCGGCATCCTTCGCCGCGGCGGGAGTTGCCCCCTTGCTTGCTCCCTTCGCTGTTTCTTTGGCGGGGCCAGTTCCCTTATTGGTCCCCTTGGCCGATTCCTTGGCCTGTCCTTTGGCGGGTCCCTTCGTGGTGTCCTTGGCGGCTGGCTTGGCGGCAGGCTTCGCGGTTTCCTTAGGTGGTTCCTTGGAGGTTTCCGCGCTTGTCTCATTGGACTTGGCCCAGGCGGCGCAGCCGAGCGACAGCCCTGCCATCAGGCACACGAGCAAACCCAGGGATCGCCATGCGGCGCGCGGAAAGGAGGTCACGGCGTTTCGTCGCCCCGAATCAGTCAGCTGGCTCAAAACCTGCTTGTACAAGATCTGGCTGTATTTGATTGAATATGCGGACAAAATACCAACAGCCGCTTACCTTTGCCGGGTTTGCACCACCACCGCGGCAAAATCGCGGCCTAAACGGTGCGTCACGCGGAAGCGGGCCTTTTACCCGCGGGATAGACCCGATATGAATGCGGCTTGCTCTCAAGATTGCCGCGTACGGAGGAAGTCCATGGCAGCCAAGACGAAATTCCGGGGATCGTTCACCGCCTTGGTCACGCCGTTCAAGAACGGCTCGCTGGACGAGGCGGCGTTTCGCTCCCTGGTCAACTGGCAGATTTCAGAGGGCACCAACGGCCTGGTCCCCGTCGGCACCACCGGCGAGAGCCCGACGCTGAGCCATGACGAGCACAAGAAGGTCGTCGAATGGTGCATCGAGGAAGCGAAGGGGCGCGTGCCTGTCGTCGCCGGCGCCGGCTCCAACTCGACCAAGGAGGCGATCGAGCTCGCTCAGCACGCCGAAAAGGCGGGCGCGAACGCGGTGCTGGTGGTGACGCCCTACTACAACAAGCCGACCCAGGAAGGGATGTACCAGCACTTCAAGGCGATCAACGACGCGATCGGGATTCCGATCATCATCTACAACATCCCGCCGCGCTCGGTGATCGACATGTCGGTCGACACCATGAAGCGGCTGTGGGAGTTGAAGAACATCGCCGGCGTCAAGGACGCCACCGCCAGTATGGTCCGTGTCTCGCAGCAGCGCGCAGCGATGGGCGAGGACTTCAACCAGCTCTCGGGCGAGGATGCCACCATCCTCGGTTACATGGCCCATGGCGGCCATGGCTGTATCTCGGTGACGTCGAACGTCGCGCCGCGCCTGTGCTCGGAGTTCCAGGCCGCCTGGGCGAAGGGCGATCATGCCACCGCCTTGAAGCTGCACGACAAGCTGATGCCGCTGCACAACAACCTTTTCATCGAGAGCAATCCGGCGCCGATCAAGTATGCGCTGTCGCTGCTCGGCAAGCTGGACGAGACGCTGCGGCTGCCGATGGTTCCGGTAACCGAGCCGACGCGCGTTGCCGTGCGCAGTGCGATGGTGCACGCTGGCCTGATCAACTGATGCATCGGCTACCGGGGAGCTTGTCATGAGCGCAGTCGACGAAAAGGGCAGGCGGATGCTCACGGAGTTCCGCGAGTTCGCCATGAAGGGCAACGTCGTCGACCTCGCGGTCGGCGTCATCATCGGCGCGGCCTTCGGCGCTATCGTCACGTCGCTGGTCGGTGACATCATCATGCCGATCATCGGCGCTGCGACCGGCGGCCTCGACTTCTCGAACTACTTTGCCCCCTTGTCGAAGGCGGTCACCGCCACCAACCTGGCGGATGCGAAAAAGCAAGGCGCAGTGCTTGCTTACGGCAGCTTCCTTACGCTGACGATCAACTTCATCATCGTCGCCTTCGTGCTGTTCCTGGTGATCCGCGCCATGAACACATTGAAGCGCAAGGAAGAGAGCGCGCCAGCCGCGCCGCCAAAACCGTCGGCGGAGGTCGAACTGCTGACCGAGATCCGCGATCTCCTCAAGAAGTGACGCGCGCGCTTCATCCAAACTGCTAGCTTACGCGCGCAACGCGATCAGGTTTTTCGACCATGGCCGATAAGAACGAACGTCCTATCAAGGTCATGGCGGAAAATCGCAAGGCCCGCTTCAACTATGCCATCGAGGATACGATCGAGGCCGGCATTGCGCTCACCGGCACCGAGGTCAAGTCGATCCGCAGCGGCAAGAGCACGATCGCGGAATCCTACGCCGATTCCAAGGACGGCGAGATCTGGCTGATCAACGCCACCATTCCCGAATATCTCCAGGGCAATCGCTTCAATCACGAGCCGAAACGGCCGCGAAAACTGCTGCTGCACCGCAAGCAGATCAACAAGCTGATGGGCGCGGTGGACCGCGAGGGCATGACGCTGATCCCGCTCAAGCTCTACTTCAATGAGCGAGGTCGCGCCAAGTTGCAGCTCGCGGTGGCAAAGGGCAAGAAGCTGCACGACAAGCGCGAGACCGAGAAGAAGCGCGACTGGAGTCGGGAGAAGGGGCGCCTGATGCGGGCGAGGGGCTAGCGAGATGACCCAGAGAAACCTGCTCGAGGTCGATTGGACCCAGATTCCCGCCCCCGCGGACGACGGCGGCGCCTCGCACCTGAAAGGCATGACGCTGCCGCCGATCAGCCTGCTCGCCACGGACGACACGTCGGTCGCGCTGTCGGCGCTGCGTGGCCGGACCGTGGTGTTCGCCTATCCCCGCACCGGCGAGCCCGGCAAGATTGCACTGGTCGACGACTGGGACATGATTCCCGGCGCGCGCGGGTGCACCCCGCAGACTTGCGCGTTCCGCGATCTTTTCGCCGAGCTGAAGGCGGCCGGCGCCTCCCACGTGTTCGGCCTATCGACCCAGAGCAACGCGTACCAGACCGAGATGGCCTCGCGGCTGCATTTGCCGTTCCCGGTGCTGTCGGACGAGAAGCTGGCGTTCACGCGTGCCCTCAATTTACCGACCATGGCGGTCGCAGGCCTGACGCTGATCAAGCGCCTCGCGCTGATCATCGACGATGCCAAGGTCACCCATGTGTTCTATCCGGTGTTTCCGCCCGATCGGAACGCCGGGGACGTGCTGGACTGGCTGAAGGCCAATCCCGCCAAGGCCTAGCCCAAAACTAGTCGAGCTCGGCCTTCACCTTCGCGAAGACGGAGCGGAACATGTCCGCCGTCAGCACCCCGGTATTGGTGTTGTAGCGAGAGCAGTGATAGCTGTCGTAGAGCCTGAACGCGCCGGCCTGATGCACAGCGCCGTGGCCGAACGGGGCTTGCGAGCCCTTCAGATTCAGCGGCTTGAGCACGGTATCGTGCGCAATCCGCCCGAGCGCGACGATCGCGCGCAGGTTCGGCATCGTCGCGAGATTCGCCGCGAGAAACTGGCGGCAGGTGTTGATCTCGGCGGGCAGCGGCTTGTTCTGCGGCGGAACGCAATGCACCGCGTTGGCGATCCGGCAGTCGACCAGCTTCAGCCCGTCATCGGGCCGCGCCTGATATTTGCCCTTGGCGAAACCGTATTCGAGCAGCGTGGCGTAGAGCAGGTCACCGGCATAGTCGCCGGTGAAGGGACGGCCGGTGCGGTTGGCGCCCTGCATCCCCGGCGCGAGGCCGACGATCAGGAGGCGCGCCTTGATGTCGCCGAAAGGCGCAACCGGCGCATTGTGCCACAACGGCTCGCGCGCGCGATTCGCCTCGCGAAAGGCGACCAGGCGCGGGCAGAGCGGACAATCGCGGTCGGGGACGACGGTGAGAGGCTGGCGGCTTGACCGAGCCGCCTCACTCCTCGAAGTCGTCATCGCCCCTCGGCGCCATGGTGGTCGCGCGCTGGAGGAACTGCGGGGCGTGGTGGCGCGCCTCGCGTTCGCCGCGGTCACGCGGGGCAGGGCGTTCGGACGGGTCGCGGCCGAGCTTGGACTGAAGCTCCACGAGGTCGGTGAAGACGTCGGCCTGACGGCGCAGCTCGTCGGCGATCATCGGCGGCTGGCTGGCGATCGTGGAAATCACGGTGACCCGCACGCCGCGGCGCTGAACGGCCTCGACCAGGGAGCGGAAGTCGCCGTCACCCGAGAACAGCACCATCTGGTCGATGTGCTCGGCGAGCTCCATGGCGTCCACGGCGAGCTCGATGTCCATGTTGCCCTTCACCTTGCGGCGACCGGAGGCGTCGATGAACTCCTTGGTCGCCTTGGTGACCACGGTGTAGCCGTTGTAGTCGAGCCAGTCGATCAGGGGGCGGATCGAGGAGTATTCCTGATCCTCGATGATGGCGGTGTAGTAGAACGCCCGAAGCAGCGTCCCGCGGCTCTGAAACTCCTTCAGCAGGCGCTTGTAGTCGATGTCGAAGCCGAGAGTTTTCGCCGTCGCGTAGAGATTGGCTCCATCGATGAAGAGCGCGATCTTGTCGGTGGTGGAAGGTGACATTCAGTTTGCTCGCGTAGAGTTCGTGATTGATCGTTTATTGTTGGCGCGGCGGCCGCAGGCCGCGCACTTCTAAAGTCCCGCCGAAACCCGTCGAAACCGCAAATCCGGAGAAGTCGGGGCAATCAAGGTATAGTTATGGCGGACTTGCATACACCCGGGGCCGCCCTCGATGGCAGCCCGGGAAACCACCCATCCCAGCCCTAATGTGGAGGTATCAGAGCCGTTTGGCGAGGCCAAATCACAAATTGGCCTTGCGAAACCATCCCGGCCCCTATAACTAGCCCCAATCATCCACATATTTCGTCCCACCCACAACGGAGCGACAGTCCATGGCTCGCGTCACCGTAGAAGATTGTATCGACAAGGTCGACAACAGGTTTGACCTGGTCCTGCTGGCCGCCCACCGTGCCCGCATGATTTCGTCTGGTTCACAACTAACGGTTGACCGCGATAACGACAAGAACCCTGTTGTGTCTTTGCGTGAAATTGCCGACACGACCATTTCGCCGGAGGATCTCCGCGAGGAGCTGGTGCATTCGCTCCAGAAGTTCGTCGAGGTCGACGAGCCCGAGCCGGACACTGTGCCGCTGATCGGCTCCGCGGGTGCGAGCGTGGATGCGGATGATACCGAAGTTGCCGTTGAGCGCATGACGGAAGAGGAGCTCCTGAAGGGTCTCGAAGGCCTCGCGCCGCCCGAGGAGCAGCCCGAGGAGGACGAGTAAATCGTCCCGTCGCGATCGTCGACTTCTTGTGATCTTATCAAGGGCCCGAACCGTTGTTCGGGCCTTTGCTTTTGTTGGCGTTTTCGTGGTTACCATAGCGTTGTCAGTTCGCGCCTCGCCCTGTCACTGATTTGATCGGACACGCGCGCGATCGGAGCTAAGATGTATACAACGGGCGGTCTCGTGGCCCGTTTGAAGGCAGGACGGCATGGTATATCGGCGCCGCACACCATCGCAGATGCAGGCCGCAACCGAATCGGTTGCCGTGGCCCCGACTGCGCCGGTGGCGCGCCCGGCAAAGCCTCGCGCGCGCATGATGCGTCAATACGACCTCGTCGAGCGCGTCAGGTCCTACAATCCCAACACCAACGAAGACCTGCTGAACCGCGCCTATGTCTACGCCATGAAGGCGCATGGCTCGCAGACGCGCGCCTCGGGCGACCCGTATTTCTCCCACCCGCTCGAAGTGGCGGCGATTCTCACCGACTTGAAGCTCGACGACGCCACCATCGTGGCTGCGCTGCTGCACGACACGATCGAGGACACCGAAGCGACGCGGGCCGAGATCGACCAGATCTTCGGGCCCGAGATCGGCGCCCTGGTCGAGGGCCTGACCAAGCTGAAGCGGCTGGAGCTGGTGTCGCGGGAGGCCAAGCAGGCCGAGAATCTTCGCAAATTGTTGCTGGCCATTGCCGACGACGTCCGCGTGCTTCTGGTGAAGCTCGCCGACCGCCTGCACAACATGCGCACGCTGGACTTCGTGCCGACGGAATCGCGACGGCGCATCGCCGAGGAGACGCTCGACATCTATGCGCCGCTGGCGGGGCGCATGGGCATGCAGGAGATGCGCGAGGAGCTGGAGGACCTGTCCTTCCGCACGCTCGATCCCGAAGCCTATTCGGTGGTGATGCAGCGGCTCGACGCACTCGCCGAGCGCAACCGCAACCTGATCGGGGAAATCGAGGACCAGCTCTCCAACAATCTGCGCCACCGGGGCCTCGGGGCGCGGGTCTATGGCCGCCGCAAGAAGCCATTCTCGATCTGGACCAAGATGGAGCGCAAGTCGGTCGGCTTCGAGCAATTGTCCGACATCTTCGGCTTCCGCGTCGTCGTCAACGACATCGAGGCCTGCTATCGCGCGCTCGGCATCGTCCACACCACCTGGCCGGTCGTGCCGGGACGCTTCAAGGACTACATCTCGACGCCGAAGCAGAACGACTATCGTTCGATCCACACCACGGTGATCGGTCCGGGCAACCAGCGCGTCGAGCTCCAGATCCGCACCGAGGCGATGGACCAGATCGCCGAGCGCGGCATCGCCGCGCATGTCTTCTACAAGGAAGGCGTGGGCTCGCCGACCGAATTCCTCAAGCGCGAGTCCAATGCGTTTGCCTGGCTGCGCCACACCATCGGCATTCTCTCCGAGAGTGCGAACCCCGAGGAATTCCTCGAGCACACCAAGCTCGAGCTGTTCCACGACCAGGTGTTCTGCTTCACCCCGAAGGGCAAGCTGATCGCGCTGCCGCGCCATGCCAACGTAATCGACTTCGCCTATGCCGTGCATACCGACGTCGGCAACAGCGCGGTGGGCTGCAAGATCAACGGCAAGTTCGCACCGCTGTCCTCGGAGCTCCAGAACGGCGACGAGGTCGAGGTGCTGACCTCGGAGGCGCAATCGGCGCCGCCGTCGGCCTGGGAAACGCTGGCGGTCACCGGCAAGGCGCGCGCCGCGATCCGCCGCGCCACGCGCACGGCCGTGCGCGATCAATATGTCGGCCTCGGCCGGCGCATCGTCGAGCGCCTGTTCGAGCGCGCCAAGATCGAATACGCCGACGACAAGCTCAAGGGCGCGCTGCCGCGGCTCGCCCGGACCTCGATCGAGGACGTCATGGCGGCCGTGGGGCGCGGCGAGATCAAGGCCTCCCACGTCGCGCGCGCAATGTATCCCGATTACAAGGAAGAGCGCATCGCGCGCTACGGCATCAAGAAGGGGCTCGCCGCCAAGCTCAAGGAAAAGTCGTCCGAGCCGCCCCGCAGTCCGGTCGCGATCCCGATCCGCGGCATCAATTCCGACCTGCCGGTGAAGTTCGCGCCGAACGGCGGCGCCGTGCCCGGCGACCGCATCGTCGGCATCGTGACGCCGGGCGAGGGCATCACCATCTACCCGATCCAGGCGCCGGCCCTGAAGGATTTCGAGGAGGAGCCTGAGCGCTGGCTCGACGTGCGCTGGGACATCGAGGACTCCGCGCCGCAGCGTTTCCCCGCCCGCATCAAGGTCGAGAACGTCAACGAGCCCGGCGCGCTGGCGCAGATCGCGACCGTGATCGCCGAGCACGACGGCAACATCGACAACATCAGCATGCAGCGCCGCTCACCGGACTTCACGGAGACGACGATCGATCTCGAAGTCTACGATCTCAAGCATTTGAGCGCGATCCTGGCCCAACTGCGTGCGAAGGCGGTCGTCGCCCGCGTCGAACGTGTTAATGGATGAGGCTCGTCGTTGCCGGGCTTGACCCGGCAACCCGTCTCTTCGAAGAGGATGGATGCGCGGGTCGAGCCCGCGCATGACAAGTTGAGAAATGTCACCGTCGTGAGTCCTGAAATGCCTGCACCTCCGCTCCGCCTCGGCGTCAATGTCGACCATGTCGCGACCCTGCGCAACGCGCGCGCCGGCCGCAATCCCGATCCGGTGCGCGCGGCGCTGCTGGCGATCGAGGCCGGCGCCGACGGCATCACGGCCCATTTGCGCGAAGATCGCCGGCACATCCGCGACGAGGACATGGCGCGGCTGAAGGCCGGGATCGCCAAGCCGCTCAATTTCGAGATGGCGGCGACCGACGACATGATGCGCATCTCGCTCGCCACCAAGCCGCACGCCGTGTGCCTGGTGCCGGAGCGCAGGCAGGAGGTGACGACCGAAGGCGGGCTCGATGTGGTCGGCCAGCACAATGCGCTGGCGCCCTATATCGCGCGGCTGAACGATGCCGGCATCCGCGTCTCGCTGTTCATCGCCGCCGATCCCGCCCAGATCGAGATGGCGGCGCGGCTGCGCGCGCCCGTGATCGAGATCCACACCGGCGCCTGGTGCGACGCCGTGGTCGACGGCCACAGCGACAAGGCAGATGTGGAGTGGAAGCGGATCGTGGCGGGCGTGAAGCTGGCGAAGGCCGCCGGGCTGGAAGTGCACGCTGGGCACGGGCTCGACTACGCGACGGCGGAGACCATCGCGGCACTGCCGGAGATCATGGAGCTCAACATCGGCTACTACATGATCGGCGAAGCGTTGTTCGTCGGTCTCGCCGAAACGGTGCGCAGCATGCGCGCGGCGATGGACCGCGGCCGGAGCCGGGCATGATCATCGGCATCGGTTCTGATCTCATCGATATCACGCGCGTCGCCAAGGTGATGGAGCGCCATGGCGAGCGCTTCCTCGATCGCATCTTCACCGCCGCCGAGCGGGCCAAGGCGGAGCGGCGCGCCAAGAACGAGAAGATGGTCGTGGCGACCTACGCCAAGCGCTTCGCAGCCAAGGAGGCCTGCTCCAAGGCGCTCGGCACCGGCATAAGGCGCGGCGTGTGGTGGCGCGACATGGGGGTGGTCAACCTGCCGGGAGGACGGCCGACCATGCAATTGACGGGCGGGGCGCTGGCCCGGCTCCAGGCCCTGACGCCGGAGGGGTTCGAGCCCCGGATCGACCTGTCGATCACCGACGACTGGCCGTTGGCCCAGGCTTTCGTCGTCATTTCGGCCGTTCCGCAGGCCAAACCCTGACGGTTTCTGAATATTTTATAATTCTCGTTATACATCAGTCGCTTACGCGCTTTTGATGTGTTCATCGATTGCGTGGCCTCCGACAACCGTCTAAAAGTCCGCGGACGCAAATCAGGCTGGGCGAATTCGGCTTTACGCCGGAATTGGCCCTCATTATCAGAATCAGGACAATCTCCTTGGGCCGCGAACCGATGGGCTGTTCGCGGGAGGAGGGCGCTCTATGACCGCCGGCCGGAATTGAGAGAGCAATGAGCGTGACTTCGGGAACAAAAACTGAAAGCGGCGTCGGCGAAACGATCCGGGTCGTGATCCACGCTCTCCTGATCGCGCTGGTGATCCGCACCTTCCTGTTTCAGCCCTTCAACATCCCATCCGGCTCGATGAAGGCGACGCTGCTGGTCGGCGACTATCTGTTCGTCTCGAAATATTCCTACGGCTACAGCCACTACTCGATCCCGTTCTCGCCGCCGCTGTTCTCGGGGCGGATCTGGGGCTCGGACCCGAATCGCGGCGACATCGTCGTGTTTCGCCTGCCGAAGGACGATTCCACCGACTACATCAAGCGCGTGATCGGGCTTCCCGGCGACCGCATCCAGATGCGGGACGGGCTGCTCTACATCAACGACACGCCGGTCGAGCGGCAGCGCATGAGCGAGTTTGTCGGCGAGGATCCCTGCGGCGCCGAAGGCGGCGGCGTCTCCCGGGTGAAGCGCTGGAAGGAGACGCTGCCGAACGGCGTGTCCTATGAGACGCTGGACTGCGCCGACAATGGCTATGTGGACAACACCAACGTCTACACCGTGCCGACCGGCCACTTCTTCATGATGGGCGACAACCGCGACAACTCCACCGACAGCCGCTTCCTCGGCCAGGTCGGCTACGTGCCGCAGGAGAATCTGATCGGGCGGGCCCAGATGATCTTCTTCTCCATCGCCGAAGGCGAGCATGCCTGGATGTTCTGGCGCTGGCCGTGGGCGGTGCGCTGGAACCGCTTCTTCAAAATCGTCCGATGAAAGACGAGGCCAAGGACATCGCGACCCAACCGACCGAGGCGCAAGCGGGCCCGGACGGCGAAGCTGCGACCAAGGCACTTGCGACCAAGATGCCCGCGAAGAAGAAGCGGGCGCGGAGCAGCAAGGCCAAGGCCACGGACGCGAACGCGGCGCTTGAGGCGCGCATCGGCCACAGCTTTGCCGATCCGAATCTCCTGATGCAGGCGATCACGCATGTCTCGGCCCTGAAGTCCGGGCGAAAGCGCGGCGACAGCTACCAGCGGCTGGAATTTCTCGGCGACCATGTGCTCGGGCTGGTCGTCTCCGACATGCTCTATCACGCCTTCCCGAACGCGGACGAAGGCGAGTTGTCCAAGCGACTTGCCGAACTTGTGCGCAAGGAAAGCTGCGCCGACGTTGCCAAGTCGCTCGGTCTGCTCGACGACGTCAAGCTCGGTTCGGTCGGGCCCAGCGCCGATGCGCGCCTGCGCAAGAGCGTGCTCGGCGACATCTGCGAAGCCGTGATCGGCGCCGTCTTCCTCGATGGCGGCTACGAGGCGGCGTCCGAATTCGTCAAGCGCAACTGGACCGAGCGCATGCACAAGCCGCGCCGTCCCTTGCGCGATCCCAAGACCGTGCTGCAGGAATGGGCGCAGGGCAAGGGGCTGCCGACGCCGGTCTACCGCGAGGTCGAGCGCACCGGCCCGCATCACGATCCGCAATTCCGCGTCGCCGTCGACCTGCCGGGTCTCGCTCCGGCTGAAGGCATCGGCGGCAGCAAGCGCGCGGCAGAGAAGGTGGCAGCTTCGGTGATGATCGAACGCGAAGGCGTCGGCGGCAGCAATGACGGTTGAAGCAAGCGGCGAGGCGCCCACTGCGACGCGCTGCGGCTTCGTCGCGCTGATCGGCGCGCCGAACGTCGGCAAATCCACGCTGGTCAACGCGCTTGTCGGGGCCAAGGTCACGATCGTCTCGCGCAAGGTGCAGACCACGCGCGCGCTGATCCGCGGCATCGTGATCGAGAACAACGCGCAGATCATCCTGGTCGACACGCCCGGCATCTTCCTGCCCAAGCGCCGGCTCGACCGCGCCATGGTCTCGACCGCCTGGAGCGGGGCCCATGACGCCGACCTCGTCTGCGTGCTGCTGGATGCCAAGGCCGGCATCGACGAGGAGGCCGAGGCGATCCTCACCAAGGCGGCGAGCGTCAAGCACGAGAAGATCCTGGTCATCAACAAGGTCGACCTGGTCCAGCGCGAAAAGCTGCTGGCGCTGGCGCAGGCCGCCAACGAGCGCATGCCGTTCGTGAAAACCTTCATGATTGCGGCGATCTCGGGCGACGGCGTCGACGATCTCAGGCATACGCTCGCCGAGATGGTGCCGCCGGGCCCGTTCCTCTACCCCGAGGACCAGATGTCGGACGCGCCGATGCGGCAGCTTGCGGCCGAGATCACGCGCGAAAAGATCTATCGCAAGCTGCACCAGGAATTGCCCTACCAATCCACCGTCGAGACCGACAAGTGGGAGGAGCGCAAGGACAAATCGGTGCGCATCGAGCAGACGATCTTCGTCGAGCGCGAGAGCCAGCGCAAGATCGTGCTCGGCGCGGGCGGCGCCACCATCAAGTCGATCGGCGCGGACTCGCGCAAGGAGATCGGCGAGATCCTGGGCGTGCCGGTGCACCTGTTCCTGTTCGTCAAGGTCCGCGAGAACTGGGGCGACGATCCCGATCGCTACCGCGAGATGGGCCTGGAATTTCCCAAAGAATAACCAAGAAAAGATCGGTATCCGATGAGCGTGCCCAGCAACGTCCGGCGCTTCGAAGCGTTGCTCTATGCATCGTTGATGCTGGATGCCTTGTCGGTGGCGGTGCAGGACCGCACGCCCAATGCCGAGATGACCGAGCAGATGATCATGACGTCGTCGCTGCTCGCCGGGGGCATGATCCTGCTGCTGGTCTATTTCGTCTGGCTGGCCGCGCGCTGGCGCAAGAACTGGCCGCGCTGGGTGCTGGCGGCAGCGCTCGTGCTGTCGGTGATCTCGCTCGGCCAGATCATCGGCGAGAAGGGCATGGAGCTCGACAGCGCCATCGAGATCGTTTCCTGCGTGCTGACGGCGATGGGCCTGTATTTCTCGTTCCGCGGCGACGCGCAGGGCTGGTTCAACGCGTGAGCGTCCGCGCGGTGCCTTAGGATGGGCAAAAGCGCGCACTCGCGCGCCGTGCCCACCGCAACTGCCAGCGCGCCGTTCGGATCAAAATTGCTGGGCACGCTTCGCTTTGCCCACCCTACGGACGCGTGAAATGCGGTAGAATCCACCCCATGGAATGGACCGACGAAGGCATCGTGCTGGGCGTGCGGCGGCATGGCGAGTCCAGCGCCATCGTCGAGCTGCTGACCCGCGCGCATGGCCGGCATCTCGGTCTCGTCCGCGGTGGCGCCGGCTCGCGGATGCGGCCGCTGCTGCAGCCCGGCAACAGCGTCAGCGTGGTGTGGCGGGCGCGGCTCGACGAGCATCTCGGGACCTATGCCATCGAGGGCCTCAAGCTGCGCGCGGCGGCGCTGCTGGGATCGTCCCACGGCGTCTACGGCATCACTCATCTGGCCTCGATCGCGCGGCTGCTCCCGGAGCGCGATCCGCACGGGGAGATATTTGCGCTGCTCGAACATTCGCTCGACGATTTCGACGACATCGGCAGCGCGGCCGTCCACGTGATCCATTTCGAGCTGGCGATGCTCGCCGAGCTCGGCTTCGGGCTGGCGCTGGAGAACTGTGCGGTGACCGGGGAGACCACGGACCTGATCTACGTCTCGCCCAAATCCGGCGGCGCGGTGTCGCGCGGCGCCGGCGAGCCATGGCGCGACCGGCTGTTGCGGCTGCCGCCGTTCCTGCGCCAGGGCGAGATGCAGAGTGACCTCACTGACGAGGATCTCCAGGACGGCTTTCGACTGACCGGCCTGTTCCTGCTGCGCCACGTGCTGGAGCCGCGCGGGCAAGGCCATTCCGACGCCCGGGCCGGCTTCATCAACGCGCTGACGCGGCAGCAGGCGAAGGCGGCCATTCCGGCGCCATGAGCCTGTCGCAGTTCTGCATTGTCGCAATAGGCCAGCCCGCCGTGGAACGAAATCGGGTTTCCCTGACTTGCCTTTTGGGGTTCCAACCCGGGGATAACCTGATGCTGATCAAGGGACTTATCGTATCGGCAGCGCTTGTCGCGCTGGCGCCGGAAGCGCTCGCTGGCGAGCAGCCGGGCGTGTTTCGTCGCGCCTCCTGCACCGTCGTCAGATTCTATGTGGCCAAATATTCCGCTGCAGCAGCAGAGGCATGGGCGCGATCCAAGGGGGCAACCGAGGCCGAGATCGAGACCGCCCGGCGTTGCGTGACCAATGCCCCGGCCACCACGCAGGCCAAAAACGCGCAACCCACCCAGACTTTCACCGCCGGCTGGGCCGGCCAGTAGGCCGCCCACCGGGAACCAATCGATCCTTGCCCGATTCGCTTCCACGGTTTAACCGGGCGGCATGGGAAAACGATTGATTCCGCCGGAAGACCCGGCCGAAATTCACGATGTGCCGCTGCGTGAGGCGCTGGAAGAGCGCTATCTTGCTTACGCGCTGTCCACCATCATGCACCGCGCGCTGCCCGACGCGCGCGACGGCCTCAAGCCGGTGCACCGGCGCATCCTCTACGGCATGCGTCTGCTCAGGCTCGACCCCGGCACGGCCTTCAAGAAGTCCGCCAAGATCGTCGGCGACGTGATGGGCTCGTTCCATCCGCATGGCGACCAGGCGATCTACGACGCCATGGTGCGCCTCGCGCAGGATTTCTCCTCGCGCTATCCGCTGGTCGACGGCCAGGGCAATTTCGGCAATATCGACGGCGATAATCCCGCCGCCTACCGCTACACCGAAGCGCGCATGACCGATGTCGCGCGGCTTCTGCTCGACGGCATCGACGAGGACGGTGTCGAGTTCCGTCCCAATTACGATGGCCAGTCCAAGGAGCCGGTGGTTCTGCCGGGCGGCTTCCCGAACCTGCTCGCCAACGGTGCGCAGGGCATCGCGGTCGGCATGGCGACCTCGATCCCGCCGCACAACGCCGCCGAGCTCTGTGACGCCGCACTGCATCTGATCGAGAAGCCCGACGCCAAATCCAGGGCGTTGTTGAAGTGGGTCAAGGGTCCGGATTTCCCGACCGGCGGCATCATCGTCGATTCCAAGCAGGCGATCGCCGAAGCCTACACCACCGGCCGCGGCTCGTTCCGAGTCCGCGCCAGATGGGAGCAGGAGGAGGGCGCCCGCAGCACCTGGGTCGTCGTCGTCACCGAGATCCCCTTTCTGGTGCAGAAGTCGCGCCTGGTCGAGAAGATCGCCGAGTTGCTGGACCAGAAGAAGCTGCCGCTGGTCGGCGATGTCAGGGACGAGTCGGCCGAAGACGTCCGTCTCGTGATCGAGCCGAAGTCGAAGAACGTCGATCCTGCCCTGATGATGGAATCGTTGTTCCGGTTGACCGAGCTCGAAAACAAGATTCCGCTGAACCTCAACGTGCTGCTGAAGGGCCGCGTGCCCAAGGTGGTGGGACTCGCGGAGTGCCTGCGTGAATGGCTCGACCATCTGCGCGACGTGCTGATCCGCCGCACCAATTATCGCAAGGCGCAGATCGAGCACCGGCTGGAAGTTCTCGGCGGCCTTCTGATCGCCTATCTGAACCTCGACGAGGTGATCAGGATCATCCGCACCGTGGACGAGCCGAAGCCGGCGCTGATCAAGGCGTTCAAGCTCACCGACGTGCAGGCCGAAGCCATCCTCAACATGCGGCTGCGTAGCTTGCGCAAGCTGGAAGAGATGGAGATCCGCACCGAGGACAAGAACCTCCGCAACGAGCTGAAGGGCATCAACGCAATCCTGGCGTCCGAGCCCGAGCAGTGGAGGAAGGTCAGCGAGCAGGTCGGCAAGGTCCGCGACATGTTCGGGCCGAAGACGCCGCTCGGCAAGCGCCGGACCACCTTCGCGGACGCGCCCGAGCACGATCTCGCCGCGATCGAGGAGGCCTTCGTCGAGCGCGAGCCGGTGACGGTCGTCGTCTCCGACAAGGGCTGGATCCGCACCATGAAGGGCCATGTCGAGGATCTCTCGGGCCTTGCCTTCAAGCAGGACGACAAGCTCGGCTTTGCCTTCTTCGCCGAGACCACCTCGAAGCTGCTGCTGTTCGCCACCAACGGCAAGTTCTACTCGCTCGACGTCGCGAAGCTGCCGGGCGGACGCGGTCACGGTGAGCCGATCCGCCTGTTCATCGACATGGAGCAGGAGGCGGCGCCCGTCGCGCTGTTCGTCAACAAGGGCGGCCGCAAATTCCTGGTCGCGAGCCACGAGGGCCAGGGCTTCGTCGTCAACGAGGACGATTGCGTCGGCACCACCAAGAAGGGCAAGCAGGTCCTCAACGTGGACATGCCGAACGAGGCGCGCACGGTCACCGAGGTGCTCGGCGACACCGTCGCGGTCATCGGCGAGAATCGCAAGATGCTGGTCTTCCCCCTCGACCAGGTGCCGGAGATGGCCCGCGGCCGCGGCGTCCGCCTGCAGAAGTACAAGGACGGCGGCCTGTCGGACGTTGCCGTGTTCGAGGCCAAGGCTGGCCTGACCTGGAAGGACTCCGCGGGCCGCGAATTCTCGGCGACCATGAAGGAGCTGGCCGAGTGGCAAGGCACCCGCGCCGACGCCGGCCGCTTGCCGCCCAAGGGATTCCCGAAGTCGAACAAGTTCGGCCGGGTGATCGGGTAGGGGCGGCCGTGACGTTGTGGAAGCAGCGTGCAACTGCCTCCACAACGCAATGACGCGAGGAGAGAGCGTCGCTCTCCAATTTGCATTCCGCCACCTTGCGCGGTCTGATACCGTCCGCCATCCCGGTTTTCTGGAACGTCGAGAAGTAACGCGATGTACGATGTCATTGTTGTCGGCGGCGGCTCCGCCGGCGCCGCTGTTGCGGCGCGGCTCTCGGAAGATTCCGCAAGGCGTGTCCTGCTGCTCGAAGCGGGCCTTGACTGGCGTGCCGACGAGGCGCCCTGGGAGGTCAGGACGCCGAATCCGATCCCGATCATCCACAAGCGCGAATACCAGGAGAAGTGGCAGTGGCCTGATCTTCTGACGCGCCGCGTGGCCGGGCAGGAGCCGCGCTTCTACTGGCGCGGCAAGGGTCTCGGCGGCTCGTCGATGATGAACGGCCAGATCGCGATCCGCGGCGTCGCCGACGCGTTCGACGAATGGGCTGCCAATGGCTGCACCGGCTGGTCGGCCAGGGAAGTGATGCCGCTATTCTCGGTGATCGAGGACGATTTTGAGTTCGGCGACGCTGCCGGCCATGGCCGCGGCGGCCCGCTGCCAGTTTACCGCGCGCCGCCTGAGAAGTGGGGCCCGATCGATCGGGGCTTGCGCGATGCCGCACTGGCGAGCGGCTATCCCTGGTGCGACGACCTCAACGGTCCTGATGGCGAGGGGGTGGCGTGCTATCCCATCAACAGCCGAGACAGCCGCCGCATCACGACCAATGAGGGGTATCTGGAGCCCGCGCGCGGGCGCGCCAATCTGGAGATCCGCGGGCGCGCGCTGGTCGATCGCGTGCTGATCAGCGACGGCCGGGCGACCGGCCTTCGTGTTCACGTCGAGGGCCAGGGCACGAGCGAGATCAGCGCGCGCCAGATCGTGCTGTGCGCCGGTGCCATCCACAGCCCCGCTATCCTGCTGCGCTCGGGCATTGGACCGGCCGACGAGTTGAAGGCGATGGGGATCGCGGTCGAGCGCGACCTGCCGGTCGGCCGCCATTTCTTCGACCATCCGCTGTTTCGCGCCACGATCCAACTCCACGAAAATCTGCGGCCCACCGATCCCGACCCCCGCCACACCAATTGCTGCGTGACCTATTCGTCGGGCCTCGCCGACGGCGGCAAGCGCGACATGATCCTGATCGCCTTCAATCACCGCGGCATCGGCGTGCCCGGAGCGATCGGCGCGGGTCTGTTCAATGCATATTCGCGTGGAACGCTAAAATTGGCCTCGGCCGATCCGACGATCGATCCTGTTGTCGAGGAAAACATGCTGGCCGATCCCCGCGACATGCTGCGCATGATGGATGCAGTGAAGCGCCTGGCCGTGATCACCTCCCAGCCGGCGCTTTCAGGCATCGCCGACTGGATCCGGCTCACCGACACCGAACTGACATTGCCGCAGGCTGCAGCGTTGCCGGACCACGAGCTCGACGCGCTGCTGCGCCGCGAGACCGGCGACATCCAGCATGCCGCCGGCAGCTGTCGGATGAGCGGCGTCAACGACGCCGACGGCGTGGTCAACCCGGATGGCACCGTGAAGGGAATCTCCGGCCTGCGTGTCGCCGACGCCTCGATCATGCCGTCGGATTGCCGCGCCAACACCCACTTCACGACGGTGGTGATCGGCGAGGCGATCGCGCGGATGATGATGCGGTAGAGCTACTGCGCCAAAACCCACTCGTTACCATCATCCTGAGGCGCGCCCTAAGGATGATGGCATGATGCTCGCAATGACGGAGCAAGCGCCGAGGCATCGCTCTCCAATTCACATGTCAAGCAGCAGACACGCCGTCGCTTTCTCGCGGCATGTTGTGCCCGAGATTTACGGTCAGTTTCGCGCCATCTTCAAGGAAAGGGCGCAGGGAAGGCCGGGCGCCGGCTGGCACCCGCAGGTCCGTGCGCCATAGAAATGCACACGGGGTGGACCACAGGTCTCGCCGGATCGCCCGGCCTTCCCTGCGCGAATGGTTTTAACGGTGTCCTTCGCGCTCTCCCCGGGGAGCGATGCACTATGCCCCCGTCGCGCTTGCGGATGGCTGATGCACGTGCCCGGTCGGGCCGCCACGTCACCGCAAGGCTTGACGCACAGACCCCGGGCGTCAGGACCACACGACTTCTCCGTCCGCGCACGTCTTCGCTGGGACTTCGAAGGCTGGCGTGTGCTCGCCGTCGAAGCCATGCCAAGACGCTTGTCAGCGTCGTGTCGTACGCGCGAAGGCGATTGCTCACGGCCGAAGCCGCCCTGTAACGCCGATCGCGCCCAACGCCGTCGCGTCCATCGCTGCCCGGACCGCGGTTCGTGACGATCGCGATCCGCCCCTTGTCTCGGGCCAGGGTGGCTCGTCTGTACGATAATTCCGAAATTCGGTAAAGTGGAATATTTTCGCAGATGGAGATTGACAGGAGAAGTGATCCAAATGTCCCGGTGTTTTGCCAGACGGACAATGGTCGACGGCGAGACCTAGGTGACGAACGTCTGCGTTGCGAGCGCGTACTCAGAAATGGCGGCTACTGACGGCAAAGCGAAGGTCGCCCCCGCTTAAGTCATCACCGACGGCTCATGCCCCGAAGCGGGCGTTCTGGCCCGTTCGAGACATGCAGGTCCGATCTGACGAGGTCGCTTCATTCGGTCAGACCGGAAGTCATCACATCGGGGGCAAGCCGACGAGACTGACCCTACCCGAACCGAGCGACTCTTGCCCATCGGCCTTGTGTTCGGTGGCAACATTTGCAAGCCTAGCTGTCGACCTTAAGCCGGCTGTTTTTCTATATGCCTTGCATTTCACGGGCTTTGATTTCTGCACTTTTGCTGCTGGCGATGGCCGCTGGTCCCGGCGTCTTGGCCGACGACAACAAACACGTCTTGTTGTTGCATTCGTTCGGCGCCGAGATGAGGCCTTGGAGTGACTATGCTCAAGGCATTCGTCAAGAGCTGAACCGTCAATCGCCATGGCCGCTGACGATTACAGACCAATCGGTGGTCTCGGCTCGCTACGATACCAACAGTTCGGAGAAGCCGTTCGCCGACTATCTCGCTGCTCTGTTCGCCCAACACCCTCCCGCTGTGATCATAAGTGTCGGCGCTCCTGCGGCGGCGTTTGTGCAACGAAACCGCGGCCAGCTATTTGCTTCTACTCCGATGGTCCTGACCACTCTCGAGGAGCGTCGCATCCGATATTCCGACCTTACGCAGGACGATGCGGTCATACCTATTCAGATCGACTACAAGGCGGTGATCGCGAACATCCTAAAGGTATTACCCGACACCCGACATATCGCGGTCGTCAACGGCACTTCACCCAACGAGCAGTTTTGGTCAAACCTCATCAAAAAGGAAGCGGCACCTTTAGCGGGCCGCGTAGAGCTAACAATATGGGACAATTTGTCCTTTGCAGACATATTGAAAGAAGCTTCCCGTCTTCCGCCGCACTCTGCGATCATTTGGGAAGGGATGAATGTCGATGCGGCAGGTGTTGTGCACGACGGCGACGAACCTTTTAAGAGTTTACGTGCTGTCGCTAATGCACCCATCTTTGGTTATACCGAGCCACTTATCGGGCAAGGCGTTGTTGGGGGACCGTTCAACGCAATACGCGACACAAGCCGCACCACGGCCGCTGTCTCGGTTCGCATCCTTGGAGGTGAAAAGGCAGGCGAAATCAGGATCCCCGCTCTTCCATTTGCAGCTCCGAAATTCGACTGGCGCGAAATGAAACGTTGGGGGATAGCCGAGGGTCGCCTTCCTCAAGGAAGTGAAGTCGATTTTCGCGGTCCGACCGCGTGGGAGCAATACCGTTGGCAAATTGCTTTAATTGCCACGGTCATTTTACTTCAGGGCGTGCTGATTTCTAATTTGCTGAGGGAGCGGCTGCGTCGTTCGCGTGCCGAAGTGCAGGCGCAGCAGCGCGCGGCGGAACTCGCGCATATCAATCGATATTCGACGGCGGGTGAGCTTACTGCGACTATTGCGCATGAACTGAACCAACCGCTTGGTGCGATATTGACCAACACCGAGACCGCGGAAATCATTGTTAAATCCGGCGCGCCCAACCTTAACGAAATCGCAGATATCCTTGCGGATATTCGCCGGGACGATCAACGCGCAAGCGAGGTCATCGCGCGATTGCGCAGTTTGCTTAGGAAAGCGCCATTTGAACTTAAGCAGATCGATTTAAATGATGTTGTCCGCGACACCGTGCACTTTCTCTCTGCATTGGCTGTTGCTCGGAATGTCAATCTCACCAACCACATTGATCCGCTGCCGCTGCCCATCAAAGCCGACCCGATTCAACTCCAGCAAGTCGTCTTGAACTTGATCACGAACGCGATGGATGCGATGTCTGATATGCCGATTGCTGAACGCGCAATTGCGATTTCGGCCAAACGTGACCGCAATTTTGCGGAACTCTCCGTATCAGATGTAGGTCCCGGCATTCCCACTGAGAAGCTCAAGAACGTGTTTGAGCCGTTTTTTACGACCAAGCCCCGGGGCATGGGCATGGGCCTGTCCATTGCCCGAACCATTGTAGAAGCGCATGGCGGGGAGTTGTGGGCGGAGAACAAGCCGACCGGTGGCGCCATCTTTCACGTCAGGCTGACTCTCGCCACGGCACCTGAATGACCGCTAATGGTCCATCGAGTTGGTTGTCACACCGCAGCGACCTGTCTCGAGCGAGAGGTAGAGCAGAAGTCGTCCCACTCAAGGGACGACGGCCGCCGTCTTCGACCCATGTAAGGCATTTCGCCGTTCAGAATTTGCACGGCGCAAAATGACGCCGCGCGCGGCCTGTCACTGCACGGAACCTATTCCGGGAACATTGACTTGGAGAACATTGACTTGGATCAAGACTGCCTACGGTCCAAGTGCAGAAGCCTCGTGCGACGTCGAGGAAGTTCCAATGCGCAAGTTGGTTTTGACGATCCTGACGATGGGCATCGTTTTAACAGCGGGGTACGCCGGGGCTCAGACCTATGATCCGGCTTTTCCGGTCTGCTTGCGCGTCGTCGCCCGGGGAGGCGCCTCTTACCATAGATGCGCCTACCATACGATGGACCAATGCCGGGCAGCGGCTAACGGTCAATCGTGCAGCCTTAATCCATACTATGCCGGTACGAAGTCCCGGGTGAGACGGAATGATCCGCGATATCATCGCCAAATCGGATCAGGCTCTCGCGCGCCTGCCGAGACCAGATCGTGCAATCATGGCGTCGAAGCCTATTACGGGGCTTGCCAGGGTTACGCGCCCGGCGAAAAAGAACGCTTTCTCGAGAGTGTGAGGCGTTACATGTAGCAGTCGTGCTGCAGGCGACGGCCCGACCGCATTCGGCTTTGGCGGCCGAAGTGCACGCGATGAATGCGCCCTAGTGTCCTGAACCAGAAGTTCGCGACATCGGGTCGTTTTCTGCGGGGGCATTG
>NZ_JALJRE010000022.1:0-89681 GCF_024519855.1 Bradyrhizobium sp. Bra78
GGGAGGCCAGAACGAACTCGGCTCCCGGGAGAGCACGGCATAAGCCGTCCAACCATCGCGCAGGGAAGGCCGAGTGATTGGCTACACCTGTATGCTGCTGTGCGGTTTTCTCTGCGTGTGCTTTTCGCGCAGCGGACCGCGGGTGCCAGCCGGCACCCGGCCTTCCCTGCGCCCTCTTGGCTTAAAGAGGGTGGAGAAACGAAGCAAAGCTCGGGCGAATTGTGCCGCGAGGATGCGAAGCCGTGCCTGCAAGTCGAAATGCGTATCGGAGGAACGCGATGCCGCCCCTTGCTCCGTCATTGCGAGCGCAGCGACTCGTCCGCCGTGGCGATGTCGAGAGATCGAGCGTCTCCCTCACTCTCGTGCCCCGGACGCAGCGCAGCGTTCCCGTCGATGCGCAGCTTCGTCCGGTGCGGTGCGCTGCTGAGCCGGGGCCCATGTCTCCGCATTCCGCCATGCAACTTCCGGGTCCCGGCTCTGAGCGGCAACGCTTCGCGTTGCAGCGCGTCCGGGAGACGGGAGTGGGCAATGACGATGTGGGACGAATTCGGCTACCACCGATAGCTCAACGTGCCGATCACCTGGCGCCGCTCGCCGGCATAGCAATAACCGGCCTGGCAAGTCTGGTACTGCTTGTCGAACAGATTGGTCGCGTTCACGCGCATATAGGCGCCCTGGAATCTCCGGTCGAGCTTGCCGACATCGTAATCGATCACGGCATCGAACAATGTCTTCGCCGCATTCTCGAACGTATTCTGGTCGTCGCCGAAATTGGCGCCGATGTAGCGCGCACCGAGGCCCAGTCCCAGTCCTTCGAAAGGCGTGCCGGACTGGAACGTGTATTTGCCGAACGTCGCAAACGAGTCCCTCGGGATGCCGGAATACTGATTGCCCGTGGTATCGGCATTGCCTCGCGTGATCACGACGTTGATATGGGTGTAGGCAGCGGTGAAATCGAAGCCTGGCTTGAGTGTCAGCCCGGCCTCGAGCTCCAGTCCCTTGGACTCGATCTGTCCGGTTGCGGCCTGGAATGCAATGTTGTCGGGATTGGTGCGCAGAACATTGTCCTGCTTGATGTCGAACACGGCGGCCGTCAACAGCAGCGGAACGTTCGGCATCTGATACTTGATGCCCGCTTCGGTCTGCTCGCCGGTGGTGGGCTTGAACGTGGCCCCTGTCACGTCGACGCCGGTTTGCGGGCTGAACGACGTGGCATAGCTGACATAGGGCGCAATTCCGTTGTCGAAGAGATAGCTCAGGCCCGCGCGGCCAATGAAGGCCGAAGGTTTCTGGGTCTCCGGCGTTCCGTCCAGCGTCGTCGTCGTGCTCTGCGAGACCCAGCTCTGACGACCATTGAGCGTCAGAATGAAGCCCCCGAACTTGGCTTGCTCCTGCACGTAGACTCCGACTTCGTCGGTCGACTGCTTGGTGAAGATCGAGAATGGCGGCGAGGATATCGCCTGGGCGCCGTAGTTCATGGTCAGGAGATTGAGATCTGGCGCCGGCCCGTACCCGATCTTGTCGTCGTAATGCTGGTGACTGTAGTCCAGGCCGAACAGGACGGTGTTCCTGACCGCGCCAAGCATGAACTTGGCCTCGGCCTGATTGTCGAGGGTCGCCGTCTTGAGATTGTCCACGATGCGCCAGGCCGAACGCGACGCGGTCTGGGTCGTGGTGTCGAGAGAATCGATCTGGGTGTATTTCGCGTCCACGCCGACCTGATAGAACCGGAAATTCTGCCGTACCGTCCAGGTGTCGTTGACGTTGTGCTCGAACGCATAACCAATGCGGAACTGCTTCTGGTCCATGGCACTGAACGCCGGATCGTTCGAATAGATGTTGGTCAGCTTCCCGTCGGCCGTGCGCGCGTTTCCGATGCTCGCGGCAGTGCGGCTGGTCTGATATTCTCCGAGGATCGTGAACGCCGTATCGAGGTTCGGCTTCCAGGTCAGGGCCGGCGCAATATAGGCCCGGTCGTCGTCATTGCCGGGAAACCAGGTTCTTGCGTCGCGCAGCAAGCCCGTGAGCCGGTAGTACAGTTGATCGCTGCCGGGAACCGGTCCGCCGACGTCGAAACTGCCCTGGTAGCGATCGCAATTGCCCGCCTGCAACTGCACCTCGCCGAACGCAGTCATTGGTGGCCGCTTCGTCGTGACGTCGACGATGCCGCCCGGAGAGCCAAGGCCATAAAGGCCCGAGGCCGGTCCCCGGAGAATCGTCACGCTGTCGAGCCCATAGGGCTCGATCTTGGGGATCACGAAGTTGCCGCCGCCCTGACGCAGGCCGTCGCGATAGATGCCGGTGTAGGTCGCGTCGAAACCGCGAATGTAGAAGCTGTCGAAGCGTGGATCGTAGCCGAAGGCCGAGGTCGTGACGCCGGGCGTGTAGTTGATGGCGTCCTTCAGCGTCTGAACGTTGCGATCCTCCAGCTCCTTTTTGGTCACGACCGTGAGAGACTGTGGCGTTTCGATCAACGGCGTGTTGGTCTTGGTGCCGGCGGAGCTGCTGGTCGCGACATAACCGGTTGTCGCTCCGGCTGTGACGAGTCCAGTCGCCTGTGGGGTCCGATTCTGATTGGCCGCCACGTTGTTGCGCCGGCTCGCCGAAACAGGACGCAAAGACCACGTACGCTGATTGGATGCGACGTTGCTGCGCTTTTTCGCTGGGTCCGGCGCTTCGACGGTGACCGGCGGCAGGTTGCTGGTCTGGGCCTGTGCCTGGGAAGACAATGCTTCGACAGCTACGAATGCGATCGAACCCAACATCGTCGCCTCGATCGCAGCTGTCGTTCCAAGCCAACGATGTTTCCTCTCCGACAAAGCCATGCCCACGGATGATGCTTCCCAATTTCGCCGAACTGATATCGCGCGAACGCGCTGCTGCATGCAGACGCGCGTCGATCGATGCGGAGTTCTATTGGTGAAGCAGTCGGAATTCCACACGCGCAAAATGGAATTGCTTGAAGCTGCGTGTGAGCGATTTTGGAATGATTCAAGATGCGTGTGGAATAGGCGAGATGTTCGCGCGAGTTTTCGTTCGACGACCAAATCAAGCCGCGTGCGGCAGATGCGCGTACGGCCTCTCCGTTCGCGCGATCTTGGCGCTCCGATCGATGGAGTTGCCGAATGTGGCGGGGCGTTGTCGGTCGTCTCGCTTATCGAGGCGATCGCCGAGCATGTCGCAAGCCGGTCACCAGGAAATCGGGATTCGCTGCGCAAATCCGCCGAGATCGGTGTCGGGACTCAGAGGCTGGCGGTCGAGCGGCCGGTTGTTGTTGCCACGGGCGAAGGAGGTGCCTGGCGGCAACGCGTAGTCGGTGAATTTGCGCTCGCCCGGCAGCACCTCGGTCCCGCCATCCAGCCAGGACCGTTTGCTCACATAGATACGGGTGCCCGGACCGGACTGGTACGAACGGTTGGGGCCGCGCGGACCGTAGTCATAGACCGCGCCTTGTGGCGTCTGTTGTCGGTCGCGCTTGCCTGCCGTCGCGGCATGAGCGGAGAGGGTCGAGGCGAAGATGGCGACCAGCGCCGTTCCGGTCATGACAAGCGCGTTCATCGGCAAATACCCCATGCGAGTTCCTGATGCCGTCGCCTCTCGCACCCGCCTGGAGGTCTGTAAAGAATTCGGATGTTGCGCGATGTTTCCGGACGCCTGCGTGGGCGGGCCCCATGCGGGGCAGCTTCGACGTCGGCCATTCGCCGCCGACAGCGCGCGTGGTCGTCGCGGCCGCGACGCCCGCGCGGCCGCTCACCCCATCAAATTCAACGACCGGAAACAGTGCAGCAATCTCAAAGCCACACCGCGGCCACAGCCGTTTCGTTTCAGAGCAGGTGAGTGTTCTTGAGGTGTGGAATGTCGTTTTTGCGGACCTGGCTGATCGTTGTGGTGATGTGCGGCGTAACGATTGCAAGCTCACTTCCGCTTGCCCTGTTGCCGCAACCGGCCGCCGCGCAGGCGGCGGAGGCGATCGTGGTCGAAGGTAACCGCCGCGTCGAGGCCGAGACGGTTCGCTCCTACTTCAGGCCGGGCGCAGGCGGCCGCCTCGATCAGCCCGCGATCGATGAGGGTCTCAAGGCGCTGGTCGGGACCGGCCTGTTTCAGGACGTGAAGATCAGCCAGGCCGGCGGCCATCTCGTGGTGTCGGTGGTGGAAAATGCCGTGATCGGGCGCATTGCCTTCGAGGGCAACAAGAAGATCAAGGACGAGCAGCTCTCGGCCGAAATCCAGTCCAAGCCGCGCGGGACTTTCTCGCGGGCCCTGGTGCAGTCGGACACGCTGCGCATCGCCGAGATCTACCGCCGTTCGGGCCGCTACGACGTGCGCGTCACGCCTGAAATCATCGAGCAGCCGAGCAATCGCGTCGACCTCATCTTCACGGTCGAGGAAGGCGTCAAGACCGGCGTCAAATCGGTCGAGTTCATCGGCAACAGCGCCTACTCGGCTTCGCGCCTGCGCGACGTGATCAAGACGCATGAGAGCAATCTGCTCAGCTTCCTCGGCAACAACGACATCTATGATCCCGACCGCGTCGAAGCCGACCGCGACCTGCTCCGCCGCTTCTATCTCAAGAACGGCTTTGCCGACGTCCAGGTCGTGGCCGCGCTCGCCGAATACGATCCGGAGAAGAAGGGCTTTCTCGTCACCTTCAAGATCGAGGAAGGCTCCCAGTACCGCGTCGGCAGCGTCGACTTCCGTTCCAGCATTCCGAACTTCGATCCCAGCTCGCTGCGGAGTTTTTCCCGCGTCAACGTCGGCTCGCTCTACAACGTCGAATCGGTCGAGAAGTCTACCGAAGAGATGCAGGTGGAGGCCTCGCGCCGCGGTTATGCCTTCGCCGTGGTTCGTCCCGGCGGCGACCGCAACTTCGAGGCGCACACCGTGTCGGTCGTGTTCAACGTCGACGAGGGCCCGCGCACCTATATCGAGCGCATCAACCTTCGCGGCAACACCCGCACGCGCGACTACGTCATCCGTCGCGAATTCGACATCTCCGAGGGCGACGCCTACAACCGCGCCCTGGTCGACCGTGCCGAGCGGCGCCTGAAGAACCTCGACTACTTCAAGAGCGCGAAGATCGTCACCGAGCCGGGCTCGTCGAGCGACCGCGTGATCCTGATCGTCGACATGGAAGAGAAATCGACCGGTGACTTCTCAGTCTCCGGCGGTTACTCCACGACCGACGGCGCGCTGGCCGAAGTCTCGATTTCCGAACGCAACCTGTTCGGCAAGGGGCTCTACGCCAAGGCGTCGGTCAGCTATGGCCAGTATTCGCGCGGCATATCGCTGTCGTTCGTCGAGCCGTATCTGCTCGATTACCGCCTTGCACTCGGAATGGATGTCACCTGGCGCCAGCAATTGTCGAACAGCTACACCAGCTACGGCGTGACGACGCTAGGATTCTCGCCGCGCCTGGGCTTTGCGCTGCGCGAAGATCTCTCGCTCCAGCTGCGCTACTCGCTCTACCAGCAGAGCATCACGCTCGCCAGCGCCTATAACAACTGCAACAACAACGCGGCCAACTCGTCGCTGGCGTACAACCCGACACCGGCCTACATCAAGAACGTCCTCGGCGGCGTGGACCCGACCAATTCCACGGATTCTGGCGTCTACGGATACGGTTGCTACGGCGACGGCGAGTCGAGCCTGCCGGTCCGAAAGGAGCTGGCGAACGGCCGGACCTGGACCTCGGCGCTCGGCTACACGCTGACCTACAACACGCTCGACAACACCAAGAACCCGACCGACGGTCTGCTGATCGATTTCAAACAAGACTTCGCGGGGGTCGGCGGCGACGTGACCTATCTGAAGACTGCGATGGACGCCAAGTACTACACGCCGCTGGTCTCCGAGATCGTCAGCGTGATCCACTTCCAGGGCGGCATCCTCAGCAAGCTCGGCGACCAGGACTTGCGCATGCTGGATCACTTCCAGATGGGGCCGAACCTCGTGCGCGGCTTTGCCTCAAACGGCATAGGTCCGCGCGACATCACCTACGCAAGCCTAGGTGTCAGCGGCGATGCCCTCGGCGGCACGAAATATTGGGGCGCGTCGATGGAACTGCAGATGCCGTTCTGGTTCCTGCCCAAGGAGGTCGGCCTGAAGGGCGCGGTCTACGCCGATGCCGGCTCGCTCTGGGGTTATCAGGGGCCGACGTCCTGGACGGCCACCGGCGAGGTCAACACCAAGGCCTGCCCGACCTGCGGATTGCAATATGACGACGGCAACACGGTGCGATCGTCGGTCGGCGTCGGCCTGATCTGGGCCTCGCCGTTCGGGCCGCTGCGCTTCGACTATGCCGTGCCGATCACGAAGGGCAAATACGATACCGTCCAGGAATTCAGGTTCGGCGGCGGCACGTCGTTCTGATCAGGGAATGGCGGGCTGCGTCTCGGTCAGCGGTATCCAGCCGGATTCATCGCGCTGGAACAGCGGGCAGCCGTATACCGCCCGAACCTGGAAGGGCACGGACAGCATTGCGGTCGCGGCCTCCCAGCGATTGGTTTGCTTCATCGCAACGACCATGCCGGCAATGTCGGCGCCAATTCGCTGCAACAGACGCACGGCTGCGATCGCGGTTGCGCCGGTCGAGATCGCATCATCGCGCCTGTGTCGCCATATGGTCCGCCAGCGCTGCGACAACGCGATTTGAGGCCTGGTTCGCGATGAGCGAAGCGACGGCGCGATCGCCATCGGGAAGCTGACGCAGGGGCAGGACGAGGATGCTGCCGCACGGCAGTGTCAAGGGATAGCCGAAGCGATAGAGTGACGTCGCCGGGAAGCGTGCGGGGATCTCCCGCGTCAGATCCTGCCAATAGCCGGTCGTAGGCTCCGTATAAGGTTCACTCGCGGTCATGACCCTCGCACACAGATTGGATCCGCCAGCCCGTCAGTATCCGCCGGCAGGCGTCCACGAACACCTGCGCGCCGGTGACGATATCGGCGTCGGCGGTGTTCTCGGTCCAGTGATGGCTGATGCCGCCGATCGACGGCACGAACAGCATGCCCGCGGGCATGATCGTCGCGAGCATCTGCGCATCGTGGCCGGCGCCACTGGGCATGCGAACGGATCGTCCGCCGGCCAGGGCCTTGCTGGCGGCTTCGATCGCATCCTGGATACCCGCGTTCATCATGGCGGGCGCGCCGGTACGGAGTTTCTCCACGGTGACGGTGCAGGGGCCCTGCGCGCTGACATCGGCCGCCATGGCCTTCAGCAACCCCTCCAGCCGCGCAATGACGGTCGGATCGTCGTCGCGGATCTGGAACAGCATCTCTGCCCCGCCGGGGATGATGCTGGGCGCGCCCGGATCGAGCGTGATGCGACCGGTGGTCCAGACAGTGCGCGGACCGCACGCGGCCGGGAAGCGCTCGTCGATCGCAACGCAGAATTTGGCCAGCGCTAGCCCGGCATCCTTGCGCGCCGCCATGCGCGTGGTGCCGGCGTGGTTCTGCGCGCCGACAAAATTGATCTGGTATTGCCAAATGCCGACGATGGAGGTCACGACGCCGACCGCAAGGCCTTCGCTCTCAAGCGTGTCGCCCTGCTCGATATGTGCCTCCAGATATCCGACGTGACGGCCCGGCTCGGCGTTGGTGCGCGGTCGTCCTGCGAGCCCCATGTCGGCGAGCGCCGCGCGCATGGTGCGACCGCTGGTGCGGTCGCGGGCGGCGTCGATGTCGGCTTCGGTCACCTGCCCGACGTAGGAGCGCGAGCCGAGGAAGTGCCCAAAATGTCCTTCCTCGTCGCACCAGGCGGCGACCTCGACGGCGCCATTGAGCGAAGCATCGGCATTGAGCGCGCGGGCGGCCTCAAGTGCATAGACGACACCGAGCGGGCCATCGAGCCAGCCGGCGTAATTCTGGCTTTCCAGGTGCGAGCCCGCCAGCAGCTTCGGTCCGGCCTTCGCGCTGGTGCCGAAGACGTTGCCGATCCCGTCGATCGCGGCCGCGAGGCCGGCCTCGGGCAGCTTGTGTACCAGCCAGTCCAGCGATTGCTTGTGCGGTTCGGAGAAGGTCGGCTTGTGCACGCCGGTCTTGTAGGCGCCGATGGCGCGGAGGGCATTGAGATCGGCAAGAACCCGCATCCCGTTTGCGCGCGGAAAAGTGTCAGGCATGTTCGGCAACCTTCAACGCCTCGGTACGGATCTCCTCGACCAGCCGTTCCTTGAGCTGGACGAATTCGGCTGTGGTCTTGATCTTGTAGGAGCGCGGATGCGGCAGGTCCACATTGATCTCGGCCTTGATCCGACCGGGACGGGCGCTCATGACGATGACGCGGCTGCCGAGGAAGATCGCTTCCTCGATGTCGTGGGTGACGAACAGCACGGTCTTCTGGTCGCGCTCCCAGATCCCCAGCAGCATCTCCTGCATCAGGGCGCGGGTCTGGTTGTCGAGCGCGCCGAAGGGCTCGTCGAGCAGCAGGATCTTCGGATCGTTGGCGAGCGCGCGGGCGATTGCGGTGCGCTGCTGCATGCCGCCGGAGAGCTGCTTTGGCCAGTGGTTCTCGAAGCCGGACAATCCGACCTGGCGGATGAAGGCGTCAGCGATCTTGTTCCGCTGGTCCTGCGGCACGCCGCGCTCGCGCAGGCCGAAGGCGATGTTCTCGCGCACGGTCAGCCAGGGGAACAGCGTGTAGGACTGGAACACCATGCCGCGATCGGCGCCCGGGCCGGTCACCTCGCGACCGTCGAGCACCACACGGCCGCCGGTCGGACGATCGAGGCCGGCAACGATGCGCAGCAGCGTGGACTTGCCGCAGCCGGAGGGGCCGAGGATGGTGACGAAGTCGTTATTGCCGATGGTGAGATCTGTCGGCTCCAGCGCCCTGGTCGGCGCGTTGCCGTGGCGCGCGGGGAAGGTCCGCGAGACCTGCTCGATCTTGAGCGTGGTCATGCCAGCCTCCACGGAAACAGCCAGGCGTTGAACGCCTTGAACAGGAAGTCCGAGAGCAGGCCGATCAGCCCTATCACGATGATGCCGAAGATGATCTGGCCGGTGTTGAGTAGCGCCTGGCTGTCGGTGATCATGTGGCCGATGCCCGAGGACGAGCCGATCAGCTCGGCGACGATGACATAGGTCCAGGCCCAGCCCAGCACCAGCCGCAGGATTTCCGCGATCTCGGGCGCGGAGGAGGGCAGCAGCACGCGGCGGATGATGCCGCGGTCGTTGGCCCCCAGCGTATAGGCCGCCTCGACCAGATCGCGCCGGGTGGTACCCACGGTGACCGCGACCATCAGAATGACCTGGAACACCGACCCGATGAAGATGACGAGCAGTTTCTGCAACTCGCCGATGCCGGCCCACAGGATCAGGAGTGGGATAAAGGCCGAGGCGGGCAAATAGCGCGCGAAGGAAACAAAGGGTTCGAGAAAGGCTTCGACCGGCTTGTAGGCACCCATCAACACGCCGAGCGGCACCGCGATGATCGCGGCGAGCACAAATCCGCCGACGACGCGCCAGATCGTCATGCCGATGTCGAACAGGAAGCCCTGCTTGGTGATCAGGTCGACGCCTTCCTGCACCATGGTCAGCGGGTTGGCGAGGAACACTTTCGACACATGGCCGCCGAAGGTCGCCCACGACCAGAGGGCGACGAACACCGCGAAGAACGCAAGCCCATAGGCAACGCGCTGCTTCGACGTCACGGGATCCAGGGGACGCATCAAGGGTCTATCCGGGCGGTGAACAGATTTGCCGGCCCCGTCGCGGGACGAGGCCGGCGGCTTCTTGCAGATCTACTTGATGTAGCTCGCGTCGAAGAGGTCCTCGACCTTCGGCGCGGCCTTGATGATGCCGATCTCGAGCAGGAGGTCGGCTGCTTCCTTGTTAAAGGTCAGGAAGTCGCCGGCGAAGAACTTTTGGTTCGCGGCCTTGTCCTGCCAGCGCAGATACTTTGCCGAGTTGCCGAAAGCCTCGCCGGTCTGCTTCACGTCGGCGCCCATGATCTCATAGGCCTTGACCTGATCCTTGGCGATCATGTCGAGGGCCTCGAAATAGCTGTCGGCGAGCGCCTTGGCCGCCTTGGGATTCTCGGTGAGGAATTTCGGCGTGCAGCCGAACGTGTCCATGACCATCGGATAGTCGAGCGTGGTCGCGATGATCTTGCCCTTGTCGGGCGCGGCACGAACCGTGGAGAGATACGGCTCATAGGTCATGGCGGCATCGTTCTGGCCGGACACGAAGGCCTGCGCTGCAGCCGCCGGCTCAAGGTTCACGACAGTGACGTCCTTCACCGACAAGCCATTCTTCTTCAGCATCCAGGCCAGCGCGAAATAGGGCGAGGTGCCGGGCGCGGAGGCCGCAACCGTCTTGCCTTTCAGGTCTTTGATCGCGGCGAGATCGTTGCGCACCGCCATGCCGTCGGCACCATAGCTCTTGTCGAGCTGGAAGATCTGCTTGGTCGCAACGCCATTGGCGTTCCAGGAAATCCAGGTCTCGACCGTCGTCGCCGCGCACTGGACGTCGCCGGAGGCGATCGCGAGGTGGCGGTCCTTCTGCGGGATCTTCTTGATGGTGACGTCGAGGCCGTTCTTCTTGAAGATGCCGGCTTCTTTTGCCAGCGTCAGCGGCGCAAAGCCGGTCCATCCGGAGATGCCGACACCTACCTTGACGTCGTCGGCGAGCACCGGAGTGGAAGCCGCGAGGGCAATGATTGTCGCAAAAACTTTCGAACTACGCATGATTGTCGTCCTCTTGCCGATCGATGGATTGACGTCCTGTTGATCATTGTCGGTCCCAATGGACCATTGCCCGAATCGTTGCACGATTTGTGCCGACATATCCTCTCAGCCTCCCTTGAATCGGGCGACAAGGCGGTGAGAGTCACCGGGATAAAGTAGCCGCACCGCGGTGATGGTGCGTGCGCTGCGCCAGGTATAGCGATCGATCACCAGGCAGGGTGCGCCGACGGCGATGTCGAGCGCTTCCGCCGTGCGATCATCCGCGACGATGGCGCTGATCGTATGCTCGGCTTCCGTCCATGGGACATGATGAAGCAGCCACGAGCCGGGCGGCTCGCGCGAGAAATCCGCGGTCGCGGCATCCGGCACCGACGACAAATCGATCAGCCTGTCCTCGACGGCAAATGGCACCTTATCCGCACTGTGCCGGCAGGTGATCGCAACCACCTTGTCGGCCTTCCTGACGCCGAGACGCTCGCGGTCGGCAGCGGTCGCAGTGCGGAGCTTGCGGCCGATCAGTTCGTAGCCGTAGCCGCGGCCGAGCGCGGTAATCTCGGCGCGAATGTCGGCGATCTTGAGCACGGCAGACTGGTGTTGCGGCCGGCGGACGAAAGAGCCCGCGCGCCGCCGCCGCTCGATCAGGTCGGCTTGCGCGAGCTCAGACAATGCCTTGTTCACGGTCATGCGCGAGCAGCCGTAGCGCGCGACCAGTTCGTGCTCGAACGGGATGCGATGTCCAGGCGGCCACTCGCCGGTCAGGATGCGCTTCTCGATGTCGGCCCGGATCCGCTTGTAGAGCGTCGGCTGGTCCGGAGCAGCAGTGGCGAGACTCATGCAATGAGCCTCCGCACCGATGTGTTGAAGCCTTCGCGCGCCCTCTGTCGTAGTCTGTGCCCGCCAGCTTCAACGACCTTGTGGCCGCCGGCCCAGACGCAATCGATCGCGCCGCTGCCCGCCGCAAAGATCCAGCCGTCGATGGCCGCATCGCGCGCACGCCCGGCCAGCGACGGATGATCTATGTCGAGCGTAACGATGTCGGCGCATGCACCGGGCATAAGTCCGACCGTCCCTTGTGCCAATGCCTGCGCACCACCAGCGAGCGCATGATCGAACAGCGTGCGTCCTGTCGAGCGGCCCGCTCCGGCGGAGAGCACGTTGCGCTCGCGGTGCTTGAGCCGCTGACCGTATTCGAGCTGACGCAACTCGTCGGCGAGGCCCACGAGCACATTGGAATCGGTACCTACGCCGAAGGCGCCGCCGGCATCGAGGAAGTCGCGCGCCGGAAAGATGCCGTCGCCGAGGCTCGCCTCGGTGATGGGGCAGAGGCCGGCGACCGCGCCTGTCTTGGCGAAGGCGGCCACTTCCTCATTGGTGGTGTGGGTCGCGTGGATGAGGCACCAGCGTTGATCGACGGGCGCATGTTCCAGGAGCCATTGCACCGGCCGCCGTCCCGACCAGGCCAGGCAATCCTCGACCTCTTTCACCTGCTCGGCGGCATGAATGTGCACGGGCCCGCCGTCTGCGAGCGGAATGATGGCTGCAAGCTCCTCCGGCGTCACCGCGCGCAAACTGTGCGGGGCGATGCCGATATTCGCGCCCGGCAATGCTGCGATCGCCTTGCGCGATGCGCTCATCAAATCGGCGAATTGATCGACCGAGCAGATGAAACGGCGCTGGCCGTCATGCGCCGCCGCGCCGCCGAACGAGCCATGCGCATAGAAACTCGGCAGCAGGGTCAGCCCAATGCCCGACGATTCGGCGGCCTGCGCGATGCGCGCGGCCATCTCGCCGAGGTCCGCGTAGTGCGAGCCGTCGCGATCATGATGCAGATAATGGAACTCGCCGACGCGGGTAAAGCCCTGCTCCAGCATCTCGACATATAGCAGTGTCGCGACGGCGACGACGTCATCCGGCGTCATCGCCAGCGCGAAACGGTACATCGTCTCGCGCCAGGTCCAGAAGGTGTCGGTGCTGTCGCCGCGCAGCTCCGCAAGTCCCGCCATGCCGCGCTGGAATGCGTGGCTGTGCAGGCTCGCCAATCCCGGCAGCGCGATTTCGTGGCGCTCGTCGCCGGCGGACGGCGCCACGCCCGGCGTCACCTCGGCAATCGCGCCGGCGGTGATCACCACCTGCACGTCATTGGCCCAGCCCGAAGGCAGGAGCGCGGAGGCGAAATGCAGTCGTGTCATGTTTCCATGCCGGCTGGACAGAACCGCCCCACGATTATATGTCTAGACATATAAGTCAAGCATCCCAGGGCGCACGGATAGCCGCGGAAGGGACGATTGCATGGCAGAACGTTTCGACCGGATCTGGCATAATGCCCGCCTCGCCACGATGCGGGCCGACCGTCCCGATCTCGGCGAGATCGAGCGCGGCGTCATCGCCACGCGCGGCGGCCACATCGTCCATGCCGGCGCAAAAGCTGACTTTCCGGCGGATGCGGACGCGATCGAGTGGATCGATTGCGAGGGGCGCTGGATCACGCCGGGCCTCGTCGATTGTCACACCCATCTCGTCTATGGCGGCAATCGCGCGCATGAATTCGAACTGCGCCTGAAGGGCGCGAGCTACGAGGAGGTCGCGCGCGCCGGCGGCGGCATCGTCTCGACGGTAGCCGCGACGCGCAAGGCAAGCGAGGCCGAGCTCGTGGCAGGCGCGCTGCCGCGGCTCGATGCGTTGATCGGCGAGGGCGCCACCACGGTCGAGGTCAAGTCCGGCTATGGTCTCGATGCCGGGACCGAGATCAGGCAGCTGGCGGCCGCGCGCAGCCTCGGCCGACAGCGGCCGGTTGCGATCCGTACGTCCTTTCTCGGCGCACATGCGCTGCCGGTCGAAGCAGAGGGTGATAAGGATCATTACATCGATCTGGTCTGCAACGAGATGCTGCCCGCGGTGGCAAAGGCCGGTCTCGCCGATGCCGTCGACGCCTTCATGGAGGGCATCGCTTTTTCAGGCGAGCAGACCGCGCGGGTCTTCGAGACGGCGAGGGGACTTGGGCTGCCGGTCAAGCTTCACGCCGACCAGCTGTCGAATCTCGGCGGTGCTGCGCTTGCTGCAAAATTCTCGGCGCTTTCGGCCGATCATCTCGAGCACACGGACGAGGCCGGCGTTGCCGCGATGGCGAAGGCCGGCACGGTGGCTGTGCTGCTGCCCGGCGCCTTCTACTTCATCCGCGAGACGCAGAAGCCGCCAATCGAAGCGTTCCGCAAGCACGGCGTGCCTATGGCGCTGGCAACCGACTGCAATCCCGGCAGCTCACCGATGACCTCGCTCCTGCTCGGGATGAACATGGGCGCGACGCTGTTCCGGATGACAGTCGCCGAATGCCTCGCTGGTGTCACCCGCGAAGGCGCGCGTGCTCTTGGCGTGCTCCAGGAGACCGGCACGCTGGAAGCCAGCAAATGGTGCGACCTCGCGATCTGGGACATCGAGCGGCCCGCCGAGCTGGTCTATCGCATCGGCTTCAATCCGCTGCATCGCCGGGTGTGGAGGGGACAGTGACGGAGCAGGACGCAGCGGTCGTCGTCAAGCCTGGAGCGGTCAGCCTCGACGAACTCGTGCGCGTGCTGGAGGGCGCGCCCGTCGTGCTCGATGCCTCGTTCTGGCCGCGCGTCGAGGCGGCTGCGGCGATCGTCGCGAAGGCCGCTCAGGCCGCAGCGCCTGTCTACGGAATCAATACCGGCTTCGGGAAGCTGGCCTCGAAGCGGATTCCGCCCGATCAGACCGCGCTGCTTCAGCGCAATCTCATCGTCTCGCATTGCTGCGGCGTCGGTCCGGCGACGCCGCAGCCGATCGTTCGGCTGATGATGGCGCTGAAGATCGTCTCGCTCGGGCGTGGTGCCTCCGGCGTCCGCCGCGAGGTGATCGAGCAGTTGCAGGACATGCTGGCGCGGCGCGTCTCGCCGCTGGTGCCGCAGCAGGGTTCGGTCGGCGCCTCCGGCGATCTCGCGCCGCTTGCGCACATGACGGCGGTGATGATCGGTGAAGGGCAGGCGATCGTCGATGGCAGGACAGTATCGGGCAGCGAAGCGCTCACCGCCGCCGGCCTCGCGCCGCTGACGCTCGGCCCCAAGGAGGGGCTCGCGCTGATCAACGGAACGCAGTTCTCGACCGCCTATGCCATGGCCGGCGGGCTGCGCGCATTTCGCCTGGCGCGCGCGGCGCTCGTCACCGGCGCGCTGTCCGTGGACGCGGCAATGGCCTCGACAGCCCCGTTCCGTCCGGAAATTCAGGCGCTGCGCGGCCATGCCGGGCAGATCGCGGCGGCGGCAGCCCTGATGGCGCTGCTCGACGGCAGCGACATCCGCCTGTCGCATCTCGAAGGCGACGAGCGCGTGCAGGATCCCTATTGCCTGCGCTGCCAGCCACAGGTCGCCGGTGCCGCTCTCGATCTGATCACGCAGGCCGCGCGCACGCTGATCGTCGAGGCCAATGCCGTCACCGACAATCCGCTCGTCCTGGTCGAGACCGGTGAGATCGTCTCGGGCGGCAATTTCCACGCAGAGCCGGTGGCGTTTGCGGCCGATACAATTGCGCTTGCGCTGTCGGAAATTGGCGCGATCAGCGAACGGCGGATCGCGACGCTGGTCGATCCCGCGCTCAATTTTGGCCTGCCGCCATTCCTGACGCCTGATCCCGGCATCAATTCCGGCTTCATGATCGCCGAGGTGACGGCGGCCGCGCTCTATGCCGAGAACAAGCAGCGCGCGGCGGCCTGCTCGATCGACTCGACGCCGACGAGCGCCAATCAGGAAGACCACGTCTCGATGGCCGCGCATGCTGCACGGCGCCTGTCGGACATGGCCGACAATCTCGCCGCCATCCTCGGCATCGAGCTTCTGGTCGCCGCCCAAGGCATCACGCTGCGCGCGCCGCACGCGACCAGCGCGCCGCTAGTCGCCGTCATTGCCGCGCTTCGCGAACATGTGCCGGCGCTCGGTGCCGATCGGTACATGGCCGGGGATCTCGCCAAGGCCGCCGCGCTCGTCGAGGCCGATGCGCTGCCGGCCGTGGCACTCACGGCGCTTCCGACCGATCCGTTCCCGAAGCTTGACTGAAGAGGTTTCCGCATGAACCGCCGACTGGACAATGACCGCACCATCCGCGCGCCCCGCGGCAGCGAGATCAGCGCCAAGAGCTGGCTGACGGAAGCGCCCTTGCGCATGCTGATGAACAATCTCGATCCTGATGTGGCGGAACGTCCGAGCGAGCTCGTCGTCTACGGCGGCATCGGCCGCGCCGCCCGCGACTGGGAGAGTTTCGACCGGATCGTCGCCTCGCTGCGCGAGCTCGAAGGCGACCAGACGCTGCTGGTCCAGTCCGGCAAGCCGGTCGGCGTCTTCCGCACCCATGCGGATGCGCCGCGCGTGCTGATCGCGAATTCGAATCTCGTGCCGCATTGGGCGACGCTCGACCATTTCAACGAGCTCGATCGCAAGGGCCTGATGATGTTCGGCCAGATGACTGCGGGCTCGTGGATATATATCGGCAGCCAGGGCATCGTGCAGGGCACTTACGAGACTTTTGTCGAGGTCGGCCGACGCCACTACGGCGGCAGCCTCGCCGGCAAATGGATTCTCACCGCTGGCCTTGGCGGCATGGGCGGCGCGCAGCCGCTGGCCGCGACCATGGCCGGCGCCTCGATGCTCGCGGTCGAATGCCAGCCGAGCCGCATCGAGATGCGGCTGCGCACGGGCTATCTCGATCGGCAGGCTGCGACACTCGACGAGGCGCTCGCGATCATGGCCGAGGCGGCGAAGACCAGGAAAGCGGTCTCGGTCGGCCTGCTCGGCAATGCCGCGGAGATTTTCCCCGAACTGGTCCGGCGCGGCGTCAAGCCGGACATCGTCACCGACCAGACCAGCGCGCACGACCCGATCAACGGGTATCTGCCGAAGGGCTGGACGCTCGCCGATTGGGAAAACAAGCGTGCCTTCGATCCGAAGGCGGTGGAGCGTGCCTCAAAAACTTCGATGGTCGAGCACGTCCAGGCCATGCTGGATTTCCACGCGCAGGGTATCCCGACGTTGGACTACGGCAACAACATCCGCCAGATGGCGCTGGACATGGGCCTGAAGAACGCCTTCGATTTTCCGGGCTTCGTTCCCGCCTATATTCGTCCCCTGTTCTGCCGCGGCGTCGGGCCGTTCCGCTGGGCCGCGCTGTCGGGCGATCCCGAGGACATCTTCAAGACCGATGCCAAAGTGAAAGAGCTGATGCCTGATGACAAGCATCTGCACAACTGGCTCGACATGGCCAGGGAGCGCATCAAGTTCCAGGGCCTGCCCGCGCGGATCTGCTGGGTCGGTCTTGGCGATCGTCATCGCCTTGGCCTTGCCTTCAACGAGATGGTCGCGCGCGGCGAATTGAAAGCGCCGATCGTGATCGGCCGCGATCATCTCGACAGCGGCTCGGTGGCGAGCCCGAACCGTGAGACCGAGGCGATGAAAGACGGATCGGACGCGGTGTCCGATTGGCCGCTGCTCAACGCGCTGCTCAATTGCGCCAGCGGCGCGACCTGGGTCTCGCTGCACCATGGCGGTGGCGTCGGCATCGGTTATTCCCAGCATGCCGGCATGGTGATCGTCGCCGATGGCACGCCGGAGGCCGCAAAGCGGATCGAGCGCGTGCTCTGGAATGATCCAGCCAGCGGCGTCATGCGCCATGCGGACGCCGGCTACGAGACCGCGATCGACTGCGCCCGTGACAAGGGTCTCGATCTGCCGAGCCTGACGAAGTAGCGCGCCCGTTCCTGGCCTCAGGCCACGACCTTTGCAGCAGGCGTCCCGGCGCCGTCGAGGGGCGCAATATACTATCGCATGGCCAACGGTCCGAGCCGCCGTGCTCGCACACCTCTCCTCGTCGAGGCAAGGTGTGCGCCTTCCCGATGAATGCTATTTCTTCTCCAGCGCCGCCGTCTGCTTGGCGAGCTGCTTGTCGAAAGTCTCCGACAGGCCGGTGGCGTAGGTTGCGAGCTCGCCGGGCTTGACGAACGGGTTCGGCGCACCATCCTTCATCTCGGCGCGTTTGGCCTGCATGCCATAGACTTCCGGATGCGGCCCGAGCAGCACGTCGATCTTCATCGCCTTGACCTTGGCGAAGGTCGTGCGGTAGTCGTCGACGATGCTGGCATAGGTCGGCTGGCCGACCAGCCGGTTCAGCGCCACCGTGCCGCTGCAGAAGAACAGCACCTCGCGGTCCTGGCCACCGTCCTTGACGGTCATTTCCCAGCTGGTGCAGCCCGGGGAATGGCCGGGCGTTGCATGTGCCGTCAGCGTGGTGTCGCCGAGCGTGACCTTGTCGCCTTCGTTGACGGCGCGATCGACCTTCACCGCCGGGAAGGCGAGGTCCTCGTTCTTCTCGTCGCCTGGATAATAGCCGCCTTCGAGCAGAGGCCTGTCGCGCTCGCCCGCGATGAGCTGCGCCCCGGTCTCCTTCTTGATCTCAGCAAAGCCGCCGGTGTGGTCGAGATGCGCGTGCGTGTTCAGGATGATTTTGATGTCGGCGACCTTGAACCCGAGCTTTGCGATGTTGTCCTTGATCATTCCGGTCGACTGGGGCATCGCCGTGTCCATCAGGATTAGGCCCTGTGAGGTCTTGATGACGTAGACGGCGATGCCGTCGGTGCCGACATAGTAGATGTTGTCGATCAGCTGGAACGGGTCGAACGGCGCCGTCCATTTCTTCATGGCTACCGCCAGGAAGTCCTTGATGGTTTGCGCCTGCGCGCCGGTTGCCGATAGCGCCAATGCGCATAGCGCGGCCGTGAGCTTTCTCATGGTTTCCTCCAAAAGTGTTCTTGTCGTTTTGACCGGCCGTGGTTCGACCGGGGCGCAAGCTACGTCGCGCGAGGTTCGGCAGCAACGCCCCACATGTCCGGAAAAGTTCACGGCATGCGCGGAATAACGGTGCCTCTACGATTTGAGCATGGCGGCCATTGCGGCCACTCAGCCGGTTGGCGTTTGACCGCGGGCAGGCGGCTGGCCATAGTTTGCGCCAAAGGCGAGCCAAGGAAGACTCGTCAGCACCGGGAAGCCTGGAGCATCGCGCGCATCATCACCGAGGAAAAGAAGGATCAGGCGAGAGCGGCCTGGCGCTCCCGTATCGGTTCGCGGGCCCGCTCGAGCTTCGCGGGCCCGGCGAGGTGGGTGAAGCTGCGATGGCTCGCCTGCGCGGGAGCCTCGACGATGACGCCCTCGCAGACGATCTGCCCGCCGAGCATCCTGAATTCGAGCTTGTCGTAGCGCGGCATGGTCTCGCCGGGCGCGGGCGGCAGCAGCCCGACGCTGCCCTGGATGTTCAGCGTGGCATCGCCTGCGCCGTGAAGCCGCGGATTCCACATTCTGATCCCGGTCTCCGCCCAGCGCTGCCGGATCAGCGCGGCGCGGTCGGCGGGTTCTGCGGTTCTCGCGCGAGCTTTCGGCGCACTGCGAATCTCGGGAGCGGAAGACTCAAGGACCGGCTCCGGCACGATATTCGTGATGACGTCCGGCGTGTCGGCAGAAGAGTTCTCCGTGGTGGCAGCGACCGGCGCAAGATCATTTGCGGGGACCGGTTCGATCTCTGCTGCGACGAGGGGGGACGGGGAACCATCGACACTGTCTGCACCGTGCCCGATCGGAGAGACCTCGCTGCCTGCATGCGCGACACGCGAGTGATCGACGACGATGGGCTCGACATCCACGACGACGTCGGAGGAGAGATCGTCGTTGACGGTGACAACGGGAGCATCGTCCACTGCGTGTTCGAGGTCGATCAACGAGACCGGTGCCTCCTCCGCGACGACGGGGGCAACGCATGTCGAGAGTTCCACAGGCGGATCGTTGCTTGTGGGTTCAGTGGCTTCGACCGGCGTGACAGACAGCTTTTCCGCGACGACCCTCTCGACCTCTGTCGGTGTCTCCACGGATGAATCGCCGCTGACGCTGAATTGGATTGGCGCTGCCGACGGGATCTCCGCGACGAGAGAGATCGCAGTGCCGTCCTCGGCAACCGGAGTCACGATCGTAATGTCGGCAACGATGGCGGGCGAATCGCCTGCCGCGATCTGCCCGGTGTCGATGCTGCCGCCGTGCGGCAACGGCCGTAGCTTCGTGAACGCCCATTTCACCGCAGGGATGCGGCGCAGCAACGATATCAGTCTCGAAAGCACTGGCAGTTGTCCAAGAGGTACTCGGGCGTGAGGCAATCGCTGATTCGCCAACAATACAAAAAACTGCCCCGGCCGTCACACTGATGTCAATGTAGGTGGGACCAATTGCAGAACATCGACGCCTACATCGCGCGCAGGCTTGTCTTCTCCCGTGCGACTGCGACCACGGTGCAGTGCCGCCGACGCGAATGACCTTGTGACAACTTGCGCGCGGGGCGGACGTTCCTGGTAAGGGAGCGTCGCGAGGATCATGACCAGGCGCGTTGCGGCGAATGTCGGGGTTTCCCGCACGCCTCTGTCGACGATAGGGTTTGGAACATCGGGCATCTGGGGTAAGGACGAGGCATGAATAGGATAATCACCCTCGGGGCGGTTCTGCTCTGGTCTACGATCGCATCCGCGCAGGATCGCACCATCACCGTGGCCTCGACGACGTCGACGGAACAGTCGGGCCTGTTCGGCTACCTGCTGCCGCTGTTCTCGAAAGCCGGGGGCATCGATGTGAAGGTGGTTGCCGTCGGCACCGGCCAGGCGCTAGACATCGGGCGGCGTGGTGACGCCGACGTGGTGTTCGTTCATGACAGGCCGGCCGAAGACAAGTTCATGTCCGAAGGGCATGGCGTGAAGCGCTTCGACGTCATGTACAACGACTTCATCATTGTCGGGCCGAAGAGCGATCCTGCAAAGATCGCCGGCGGCAAGGATGTTGCCGAGGCGTTGCGCAAGATCGCGGCGGCGAAGGCGACGTTCATCTCGCGGGGGGACAAATCCGGCACGCATGCTGCCGAGCTGAGGCTGTGGAAGGAGGCTGGTGTCGACCTCGGTGCGGGCAAGGACGGCTGGTATCGCGAGATCGGCCAGGGCATGGGGCCGGCACTGAACATGGCGTCGTCGTCGAATGCCTATCTCCTGTCGGATCGCGGCACCTGGCTGTCATTCAAGAATCGAGGCGAGCTTGCCGTCCTGACCGAGGGCGACAAGCGGCTGTTCAACCAGTACGGGGTCATGCTGGTGAATCCCGCGAAGCATTCGAACGTGAAGGCGCAGGACGGGCAGGCTTTCATCGACTGGCTGGTCTCGCCGAAGGGGCAGGAGGCGATCGCCGGCTACAAGGTCGGCGGCGAGCAGCTATTTTTCCCCAACGCGTCCCACTAGCAGGAAGGCGACGGTCGACACGGCAACGCTGAGCGCGAGCAGGATCAATCCGAGCCCCAGCGCCAGCGGCAGGTCCCCCTTGCTGGTCTCCAGAGCGATCGCGGTCGTCATCGTGCGCGTGAAGCCGCGGATGTTGCCGCCGACGATGATGATGGCGCCGACCTCGGCGATCGCGCGCCCGAAGGCTGCGAGAAAGGCCGTCAGCAGCGAGGTCCGGCCCAGCGCGAGCAGCAGCGCCATGCTGCGCAGCGTCGACAGTCCGTCGATCCGCGCCAGGTCGCCATACTCCGCCCACAGCAGGCTCGCCGGCCGGTGCACCAGCGCCACCACGATTGGTGTGGCGAGCAGCGTCTGCGCGATCGCCATGGCCGCCGGCGTGAACAACAGCCCGGCTGCCCCGAGCGGGCCTGACCGCGTCAGCAGAAGATAAAGCGCAAGCCCGACCACCACGGGCGGAAGACCAAGCAGGGCATTGGTCAGCACGATGATGACCTGCCGCCCGCGAAAACGAGCGATCGCAAGCAGGGCCCCGAACGGCGCGCCGATCAAGAGCGCGACGATGCTAGCGGTCAGGCTGACGCGGACCGACAGCCCGACGATGCCCAGAAGCTCGGCGTCGGCCTCGCCAATCAGCGTGAAGGCGGCAGCGATGGAGCGTGCGAAGTCGTTCATCCGTGTCTGAACGTCGGCGCCCGCCAGACCATCTTGGGGGCGTCGATTTCGGGACTGCGGAGATGTTTCACGTCTAATTCCTTGCGGGTATCCTGGTGCAAAGCGGCGGTGCGGTCGCATTCCGCAGGCCCTTTGCGGCTCCGCCTGCCTTCCCTGCAGCAGGCCAATCACAGAATACTCGCGTGGCGCGGTTTGGAAACCGAATTTAGCCGGAAATCAGAGTCCGCAGAGGGCAGCGTCCGGCTTGCGCCTCAGCGCTCGACGCTGGCCGATGCCGAGACCGTCGGGGCTGCCCCGATGCTCTGCTGCCAATAGCGTTCGATCTGGTCGATCAAGGCAGTCGGCAGCGGCACGTAGTTGAGCGTCTCCGCCTGCGGCCTTCCGTTCTCCGCCGACCAGCGGACGAAGTCGATGGCGGGGGCCGACCGTTCCTGAAATTTCGGAGCGCGCTTGCGTTCGGCATTCGAAGCAGATCCGCATATGCACTGCGGTCGGCGACGTTCCCGCCAGGGCGATCTTCGTGATAGGCTCATCGTGCAACGCCTAGAATTAAAACAAGATTGAAGGCCGACGCGCCGAAAGGCTGCGCAGAAGAGCCGCAAAGAGAGGAACACATGCCGGGTGCAGTCCTTCCCATCGTTCCCTCCATTCCGACCGTGCCCGTGACGCCAGCCGTCCTCGACCGCTTGCGGGCCATCGTGGGCGACAAGGGCCTGGTCCTGGACGAGCACGACAAGAAGCCCTTCGTGACCGACTGGCGCGGCGAACTGGTGGGGCAGGCAGGGGCGGTCGTGCGACCAGCCAGCACCGCGGAAGTCTCCGCTGTCGTCAAGCTCTGCTACGACAACGGCATTGCCATCGTGCCGCAGGGCGGCAACACCGGCCTGATGGGTGGTGCCACGCCATGGCCCGCGCACCGCGGGATACTCCTGTCGCTCGGTCGCATGAACCACGTGCTGAACGTCGATCCCGTCGGCTACGCCATGACCGTGGAGGCGGGCTGCATCCTCCAGACGCTTCAGGACACCGCCGCGCACCATGACCGCTTGTTTCCGCTCAGCCTGGGTGCCCAGGGCTCATGCATGATCGGAGGGAATCTGTCCACTAATGCGGGTGGCGTGCAGGTGCTGCGCTATGGCAACGCGCGCAATCTGGTGCTGGGTCTCGAGGTCGTGCTGGCCAACGGCGATGTCTGGGATGGCCTGCGCGCGCTCAAGAAGGACAACACCGGTTACGATCTCAAGCATCTGTTCATGGGCGCGGAAGGTACGCTCGGCATCATCACCAAGGCGGTGCTCAAGCTCTGGCCCGCGCCGAAGGACGTGTGCACCGCATGGCTCGCGATCCGCGATCCCAGCGCGGCGATCGAGCTCCTGTCGGAGGCACATGCTGTCTCCGACGATAACGTCGGCTCGTGCGAACTCATGAACCGCGCCTGCACCGACATGGTGCTTCGCCACGTTCCCGGCATCCAGGATCCTCTCAAGGCAGAGACCGAATGGTATCTTCTTCTCGAATGGTCGTCGGCGCGGTCGCGGCAGGACGGCGGCGCGGGCATGTCGGACAGGATGGAGCAATTCCTGGCCGACCAGATCGAGGCGGGCCGGGTGCTGGATGCGGTGATCGCGCAAACCGAAGCCCAGTCGCGCAACATGTGGCGCATCCGCGAGAGCGTGGCCGAGGCATCGCGCGCCGAGGGGCCGGGCCTGAGCTACGACGTGTCGATCGCGGTCTCCAGGGTTCCCGAGTTCATCGGCAAGGGTCTCCGCGCCGTGCTCGAAATCCTGCCGACGATCCGCCCCTATCCGCTCGGCCACATCGGGGACGGCAATGTGCATTTTTCCTTCATGGGCCCGAAGGGCATGGATCGCGATACCCTCACCCAGTATTCCGCGGCGATCACACGGGTGGTCAACGACCTCATCACCTCCATGGGCGGGTCGATCTCGGCGGAGCACGGCATCGGCATCGAGAAGCTCGACGAGCTCCAGCACTATCGCTCCAGGACCGAACTCGATGTCATGCGCACGATCAAACGGGCGCTCGACCCCAAGAACATCATGAATCCAGGCAAGGTGCTCCGTCTCACCTGAGGTGAGCCGGCAGGGTCCCCGCTGGTCCCCCATCCTGGCGCCCTTTGGGGGCGTGATACGGCCCATAACCGGTCCGCAAGGGCGCCAAATCATGGCCGTTCACGACCGAAGGGCCGCTTTATTCCCGTCCCGGATGCTTTAAGGAAGGGGCAGGATCAGGTCGCACCCGCCCGGCGGCGGTGCTAGACCCTGATGCAGGAACAATGGGGCCGGTGCAGGCACGGCCGCAAGGATGAGAAGGGATATGAGGCAATGATCCAGACCGTTGGCATCATCGGGGCAGGGACCATGGGAAATGGGATCGCGCAAATTTGTGCCGCGGCCGGGCTCCCGATCGTGATGGTCGATATTTCCGATGCGGCGGTGAACCGCGGGATTTCGACCGTCGGCGGCAGCCTGGAGCGCTTGGTCAAGAAGGAGAAGATGTCGGCGGCCGACCGCGATGCGACCCTCAAGCGCATCACCGGCACCACCGACCGTGCCAAGCTCGCCGATTGCGACCTCGTCATCGAGGCCGCGACCGAGAACGAGGAGCTCAAGGTCAAGATCCTGAAAGACCTCTGCGCCACGCTGTCGCCGCGCACGCTGCTCGCGACCAACACGTCGTCGATCTCGATCACCAAGCTCGCCGCAGCGACCGATCGCCCTGACCGCTTCATCGGCATGCATTTCTTCAACCCGGTTCCGGTGATGGCGCTGCTGGAGCTTATCCGCGGCCTGCAGACCTCCGACGACACCCACGCCAAGGCGCTCGATTTCGCCCAGCGCGTCGGCAAGGTGGCGATCACGGCCAAGAACAGCCCCGGCTTCGCCGTCAACCGCATTCTGTGCCCGATGATCAACGAAGCGATCTTCGCGCTCCAGGAAGGGATCGCGACCGCCGAAGAGATCGACGCCGGCATGAAGCTCGGCTGTAACCACCCGATCGGGCCATTGGCGCTGGCCGATCTCGTCGGGCTCGACACCATGTTGTCGGTGATGGAGGTCTTTTACAAAGGCTTCAACGACCCCAAATACCGTCCAGCCCCCTTGCTCAAGGAAATGGTCGATGCCGGCCATCTCGGCCGCAAGACCGGGCAGGGTTTTTACACCTACAGCGCCTGACGATGGCGCAGGCGGCGGGGCGCTTTGTGCCCGCCGCCTGATCCCGCAATTTGCGCTGCGACAAGGACGCCGCGCGCAATTGGCCCGACAATGTCGAGCGGGCGGCTTGCGGAACAACGGAACGGACAACAAAGAACATGTCGGATCGACTGAAGGCCGAGCGCGAGGCGGCGGCCGCGCGCCGCAACCTGTTGACCCAGAACGCGATCGAGCGCACCGGGATCACCGAAGAGATGATCGGAGAGCTCGTGACCCGCTTCTATGGTCGCGTCCGCGAGGATGCGCTGCTGGGGCCGGTCTTCGCGATCGTGCAGAATTGGGACGAGCATCTGGCCAAGCTCAGGGATTTCTGGTCGTCGGTCGTGCTGATGAGCGGCCGCTACCATGGCTCGCCGATGCGTGCGCATATGCCGCTGAGCTTGGTCGGGGAGCATTTCGACCGCTGGCTCGATCTGTTCGAACAGACTGCGCGCGAGATCTGTCCGCCGCCGGCGGCCGCACTGTTCATCGACAGGGCGCGCCGCATCGCCGACAGTTTCGAGATGGCATCGGCAACCGTTGCCGGTCGCATCGCTTCGCCGCGTCACGTGCTCCGCTCCTAGAATACAAAATGCCTGCCTGAGAAACGCGCAGCCGTATTGTTGTCGCCGACATCGCGATGCGTGGCGGCGCATTGCACCAATGCCGAGAGCATCGGTCTGATCTGCAAAATCATCATGCCGGTCGCGCAGCGTGACGTTGCAATTGAAAATAAGCGCGTGAATGCGCGTGTTCGCATTCAATCAGCGCGGGCAAAGCCGTATTGATGCACCGCGGCGACAAATCTCCGCCTTTTTTTCGGCAGAGTTCCAGCGCCTGCTTGCAGGCATGTCGAGTGCATCGTTCAACACATCCTCTTCATCCTCCGACGACACAGCGGAAACCAAAGCTGACGCCTGCGCGGAGCAAACGCGGCGGGCGCTCCTGATTGGTGCGCTGGCCACCACCGCTTGCCTTGGCTGTGCCCCGCAAGTCCGTGCGGGCGAGGATCCGCCCGGTTCCGACGAACGGCCCCAGAAAGGCGATCTGCTCGTCTTCTCCGAAGGCGATCAGGAGGGAAAGCTCGTCACCGCGGCCGATCTGTCGGCCGGCGGACCGCCGGTACATGCCTGGCCGAAAGACCCGAAGACATCGGTCGTGCGCAGCGCCTCGCGCCTCAACGAGATCCTGATCATCCGGCTCGATCCCGCCGAGCTCGACGAGCAGACGAAAGCGCGCGCTGTCGACGGCGTCATCGCCTATTCGGCAATCTGCTCGCATGCCGGCTGTCCCGTCACGGCCTGGGTGAAGAGCGATGTCGGCGACAAGGAGGTGTTCAAGTGCATGTGCCACAACTCCGAATACGATCCTCGCGCGGGCGCGCAGGTCGTCTTCGGGCCGGCGCCGCGACGGCTCGCGGCGCTGCCGCTGGCGCTGGCTGACGGCTCGCTCAGCGTCGCCGGCAACTTCATCGGAAAGGTAGGTGGCGCGCAGCCGGGATGATGGACGGTGCGGGTTGTGCCCGCGTCACGAGAGGCCGCATCCGCCGAGGGGCGGACGACGGGACGAACGACAAGAATTCAAAACAAGAATTCACGCGGATGAAAAAGGGGAACGTCCATGAAAACGTCCACGACCAGGAAGCAGTGGTTACTGTCCGGCTTCGTCGCCTTCACGTGTTTTGCCTCGACCGCTGCCATGTCAGGCCCGATCGAGAATTATTCTCCGGTCACGGCGCAGCGGTTGGAAAATCCCGAGCCCGCCAACTGGATGCTTTACCGGCGGACCTATGACGGGCAGGGCTACAGCCCGCTCGACCAGATCAACACCTCCAACGTGAAGAACTTGACGCCGGTCTGGACCTTCGCCACCGGCGTCGTCGAAGGTCACGAGGCGCCGCCGATCGTCAACAACGGCGTGATGTTCGTGACGACCCCAATGGGGCAGGTGATCGCGATCAACGCCAGGACGGGCGATGAATACTGGCGCTACAAGCGGCAGCTCCCCGACGACCTGTTCCAGCTGCATCCGACCAATCGCGGTGTGGGTCTGTGGGAGGACAAGCTCTATCTCGCCACCACCGACGACCACGTGGTCGCGCTCGACGCCAAGACCGGCAAGGTGGTGTGGGACACCAAGGTGCAGGACTACAAGAAGGGTCAGTACATGACCTTGATGCCGCTGATCGTCGACGGCAAGGTCATCGTCGGCGGCTCCGGCGGTGAACTCGGCGTGCGCGGCTATGTCGCCGCCTTCGATGCCAAGGAAGGCAAGGAACTGTGGCGGACCTATACCATTCCCGGCGAAGGTGAGCCCGGTCACGACACTTGGCAGGGTGACGACTGGAAGACCGGTGGCGGATCGGCCTGGATGACCGGCAATTACGACAAGGACACCAAGACGATCTATTGGGGCGTCGGCAACGCCGCGCCATGGCCCGGCGAGACGCATCCCGGCGACAATCTCTACACCTCCTCGGTGCTCGCGCTCGATCCGAGCAACGGCAAGATCAAGACCTATCACCAGTATCACCAGAACGATTCCTGGGACTGGGACGAGGTCGATGCGCCGATGCTGATCGACCTGCAGCGCGATGGCCGCAGCATCAAGAGCCTGGTCCATCCCGGCCGCGACGCGATCTTCTGGGTGCTCGAGCGCACGCCGACCAAGATCAACTACGTCGCCGGCTGGCCGTTCGTCTCGACCGATGTCTGGAAGGGCATCGATGCCGAGACCGGCAGGCCGATCGTCGATCCCGCGCACAAGCCGGTCATCGGCAAGCGCGTCGAGTTCTGCCCCTCACTGTGGGGCGGCAAGGACTGGCCTTCGGCGGCCTACAGCCAGAAGACCGGCCTCGTCTATGTACCCGCCAACGAGAATTTCTGTGGCGGCTTCACCGGCGAGAAGGTCCCGCTCAAGGCGGGTGAGCTCTGGCTCGGTACCAAGCCGGAGGACATCGGTCTGAAGGTGAAGCCCGGCGCCGATCATTTCGGCGAGCTCCAGGCTTGGGATCCCGCCACCGGCAAGAAGGTGTGGCAGCATAACTTCCCGAAGTCGCAGCTGTTCGGATCGGTGACGGCGACGGCGGGCGATCTCGTCTTCGTCGGCGGCACCAACGACCGCAACTTCCGCGCCTTCAACGCCAAGACCGGCGAGCTGTTGTGGGAGCAGAAGACCAACTCCGGCATCATGGGCATGCCGGTGTCCTATGAGATCGACGGCACCCAGTACATCGCGATCCAGTCGGGCTGGGGCGTGGACGCGCAGCGTATCCAGGATGCGCTCGTGACCAACAATATCGGCATCGAAGCCAACGTGCCGCAGGGCGGTGTGGTCTGGGTGTTCGCGCTGAAGAAATAAGCTCCGCTTCGGATCGAAGACGGCGGAGCATCTGGGGGCAAATGCGGCGGACGGCAACGTCCGCCGCATTTTGCTTTGCGCGACCGTGGTTCATTTGCCCTGGCGGTCGACCTTGTCTTTCTCCTTCTGGTTCATCTCCTGAACCTTCGGATCGGTGCTGCTCTGCCCGGTGGTCTGGGTGGTCGAGGCGGGCGGGGCGGCGGCGTTGGGTACCGAGGTCTGGTCCGGCGCGGTCGGGCGCGTTGCCGTCGTCGGGGGCGTCGTGCTGCTCTGGGCGAATGCGCCTGCGGTCGTCATGAAAAAGGCGCCCGACAGCAATGAGACTGCGAGCGCCTTTGAGGTGTTGGTCATCGATCTGCTCCTGTCAGATCGATGGAAACGGCGCGAGGCCGTTCTATGTTCCGTCTTAGGCCTCCAATTGCTTGCCGAGCGGAAGCGAGCGGATGCGTTTTCCGGTCGCTGCGAAGATCGCATTCATCAGCGCGGGCGCGAACGGCGGAACTCCGGGCTCGCCAACGCCGCTCGGCGGCGTGTCGGGTCCGGGCGGCACGATGTGGACGTTGGTCACCGTAGGGGATTCGTCGATCCTGACGACCTGGAAGTCGTCAAAATTCTTCTGCTCCACCTTGCCGTCCTTGAAGGTGATCTCGCCGTATTTGGCAACGCTCAACCCCATGATCGCCGCGCCCTCGATCTGCGAGGCGATGCGCTCGGGGTTGACATAGGTCCCGCAGTCGATCGCGGTGTCCACCCGTGGCACCGTCAGCTTGCCCTTGTCGTCGACGGCCACCTCGACGATGGTCGCGATGTAGCTGACGAAGCTGCGGTGCACGGCGATGCCGAGGCCATGGCCCTTGGGCACCTGACGGCCCCATTCGCCCTTTTCGGCGACCAGCTCGACCACCTTGCGAAGGCGCGCGGTGTCGATCGGATAGCTGTCGAAGGGCTCGCCGTAGTTCCACATGTCCTTCACGGCCGGCTTGACGATGCGCGGGCTGCCGATCAGCGCGAGCAGCGTCTCCTTCTGGTCGCGGCCGGTCGCATGCGCGATCTCGCCCACCATCGACTGCACCGCGAAGGCGCGGGGGATGTTCGAGACCGAGCGGAACCAGCCAATGCGGGTGAACGCCGCAGCTTCCGGGTTCTCGCAAGAGATGTTGGCGATCTCGAACGGCATGTCGACCAGACCCATGCCGAGCTCGAAGGGCGCCTCGTGCTTTTCACCCGCGGCAAAGGTCGAGGCGATGCTCGGGGCCACGCTGCGGTGACGCCAGGCGATCACCTTGCCGCTCTTGTCGAGCCCCGCCTCGATGCGCTCGACCGAGACCGTGTGCAGGAAGTCGTGGCGGACGTCGTCCTCGCGCGTCCATTGCACCTTGACGGGCGCGCCGAGCTCCTTCGACAGCAGTGCGGCCTCGAGCGCGAAGTCGCATTTCGACTTGCGGCCGAAACCGCCACCGAGCAGGGTGACGTTGACCGTGACATTGCCCTCGGGAATACCGAGGGTTTTTGCGACGTCCTCGCGGGTGCCGCCGGGACTCTGCACCGGCGCCCAGATCTCCGCCTTGTCACCCTTGACGTCGGCGACCGCCACCGGCGGCTCCATGCTGACATGGGCGAGATGCGGCAGATAATATTCGCCGACGAGCACCTTGTCCGCGCCCTTCAGGGCCGCCTCGGCGTCGCCTTCCTGGCGCACCACGAGGCCCGGCTTGCGCGAGGCTTCCTCGAGCTCCTTGCGATAGGCGACGGAATCGTATTTGCCGTTGGCACCGTCGTCCCAGGTCAGCTTCAGCGCGTCGCGGCCCTTGATCGCTGCGCCGGTGTTGCGCGCGATCACGGCAACGCCGCCGAGCGGCTGGAATTTCGACGGCCACGGCCAGCCGCGGACCTGCATCACCTTCTCGACCCCCGGAACCTTCAATGCGGCATCAGGATCGAACTTGACGAGCTTGCCGCCGGTCACCGGGGGACGCGCGATCACCGCGTATTTCATGCCGGGGAGACGCACGTCGGCACCGTAACGCGCCTTGCCGGTGGTGATGTCGTGGAGATCGACGATGCCGACCTGGCCCTTGCCGAGATAGCGGAAGTCCTTGGGGTCCTTCAGCTTGAGGCCTTCGATGCTCGGCACCGATTCCTTGGCGGCGTCGGCTGCGAGTTCGCCGAAGCCGAGCTTGCGGCCGCTGGCGCCATGGACGACCTCGTGATTGACGGCCTTGACCTCGGTCGCCGGCACGCCCCAGCGCTTGGCGGCGGCCTGCTCCAGCATGGTGCGGGCGGAGGCGCCGATCTGGCGCATCGGTATCAGATAATGCCGCGTGCTGCGCGAGCCGTCGGTGTCCTGGTTGCCGAACTTGACCTCGTCGCCGTGGGCCTGCTCCACCTTCACCCTGGCCCAGTCGGCCTCCATCTCCTCGGCAACGATCAGCGGCAGGCTGGTGCGCACGCCGGTGCCCATCTCGGCACGGTGCGCGAGGATGGTGACGGTGCCGTCGGGCGCAACGGCGACGAACACGCGAGGATCGATCACGACGCCGTGCGGCATCTTGCCGGCGCCGGTCTCATAGGCGAACGCCTGGCGCGACATCACGGGCGCCGCGAGCACGAAGCCGCCGGTGATGCCGAGCCCCTTCAGGATGCTGCGGCGCGAGACCTTTTCGACACGGATATTCTTTTCGAAGCCACGAAGCTTCCCGGGGTTGTCGATGAAATTCATGTCACACTCCCGTCGATGCGAGATGGACCGCATTCTCGATGCGCTGGTAGCAGCCGCAACGGCAGATGTTGCCGGACATCGCTTCGCGGATCTGGTCGTGCGACGGCTTCGGGTTGTCCATCAGCAGCGCCGCCGCCTGCATGATCTGGCCGGCCTGGCAGAAGCCGCATTGGGGAACGTTGACTTGGCGCCAGGCCTTCTGCACCGGGTGATCGCCGTTCGGATGCAGTCCTTCGATCGTCGTGACCTCGCGCCCGGCGACGTCGTTGATCGACGTGATGCAGGAGCGTACGGCCTCCTTGTCGACGATGACGGTGCAGGCGCCGCACAGGGCCTGGCCGCAGCCGAACTTCGTGCCGGTAAGTCCGGCCTCGTCGCGCAGGAACCAGAGTAGCGGGAGATCCGGGTCGCCGTCCCAGCTCTGTTCCTGGCCGTTGATCTTCACCTTGATCATGATCGTCCCTCGCTCTTCATAAGCTTGCCGATTTCGATGTTCTCCGACGTCGGTCGGTTCGATGCCTGCTGCGTCGTGGCGCGCGCATTCCGGCCGTCATCCCGCGTGGGCAGATCCCGGCAGGAAAAAGGAATGCGAATCGCGATGTTGGATGTGCTCGATACCTCCCGTCTTGTTCTTGATTATTGAATTTCGCGCGGCATCGTCACGACGCGGTCGTAGCAGAGACCGCCTCGGTCCGGCGTTCACAGCCGGGTGTTTTCGATGGAAAAGATTGCAACGAAGGTTTGTCAAAAGCAGGGCGCGGCTTCGCTCCGCGCGCGCCGGTCGCAATGGGCACAACAAAAAAAGCTTCGTCCGCCAGAAGACCTGTGCGGACGAAGCAGGATGCCTCAGTCGAGGGAGGGAGAAACGCAAGCGCCGCGGACTTCAAGCAGGAAGCCGGCGGCCCTGCGTAGTCATTCAGGGACCAGGACTGAGGGAGCCACTGAGGGAACCAATGGGCCCTCGCATGCGCAGAGTGGAGAAGCGGCGGCACCGCGCCGCGATTGTCCCGGGACCGGACCCGTCCGGCTCGCTGGCGGACCAGCGAGCCGGACGGGCGCGGCAAACGTCAGGCGGCCTTGCTCAGGCGGCTTTGGCTTTCGCCACATGCGTCGCGATCGCGTCCATCAGCGCCGGCGACAGGCAGTCATAGGGCTCGAGACCGATTTCCTTCAGGCGCGAACGAATACCGGACATCTGCTCCGGCTTCACGCCCGCTTCGATCACCGAGGACACGAAGGCGGCGAATTGCGGCGCCTGCGAGCCCTGTTCCTGGAACAGTTCGGGATGGATGAAGTCGAGGCCGTAGAACGGGTGGCCCTTGTTCTCGATGCGGCCGTACATGTGCGTACCGCAGGCCTTGCAGGCGTGGCGCTGGATCACCGCCGACGGATCGACGATCTGGAGCTTGTCCCCGTTCTCGAGCACGGTGACGTTCTGGCGTGGCACCACGGCGACGACGGAGAACGTCGCCCCCTGCGGCTTCCAGCACTTGGTGCAGCCGCACGCGTGGTTGTGCGCGACGTCGCCCTTGATGCCGATCTTGACCTGGTGGTCCTTGCATTTGCAGGCGAGCGTGCCGCCGGCAAAGCTGCCGCTGCCCTGTTTGAGGCCGTTATCGATCGAGGGATGGAGTGCAACAGTCATGGGTCGATCCTCCTTGGGGGTGACGCTTTCGAGTTAGAACACGACGACTGAACGGATGGATTTGCCCTCGTGCATGAGGTCAAAGCCCTTATTGATCTCCTCGAGCTTGAGCACGTGGGTGATCATCGGATCGATCTGGATCTTTCCGTTCATGTACCAGTCGACGATCTTCGGCACGTCGGTGCGGCCGCGCGCGCCGCCGAAGGCGGTGCCGCGCCAGTTGCGCCCGGTGACGAGCTGGAACGGGCGGGTGGCGATCTCCTTGCCGGATTCGGCGACGCCGATGATGATCGAGGTGCCCCAGCCGCGATGGCAGGCTTCCAGCGCCTGGCGCATCACCGTGGTGTTGCCGGTGCAGTCGAAGGTGTAGTCGGCGCCACCGTCGGTGAGGGCGACGAGATGCGGGACGATGTCGCCCGTGATCTTTTTGGGATTGACGAATTCGGTCATGCCGAACCTGCGGCCCCAATCCTCCTTGGAATCGTTGATGTCGACGCCGATGATCTTGTCGGCGCCGGCCATCTTGGCACCCTGGATCACGTTGAGGCCGATGCCGCCGAGGCCGAACACGACCACGTTGGAGCCAGGCGTGACCTTGGCGGTATTGACGACGGCGCCGACGCCGGTGGTGACGCCGCAGCCGATGTAGCAGCTCTTGTCGAACGGCGCGTCCTCGCGGATCTTGGCGACCGCGATCTCCGGCAGCACCGTGAAGTTCGAGAAGGTCGAGCAGCCCATGTAGTGGTAGACCGGCTTGCCCTTGTAGGAGAAGCGGCTGGTGCCGTCGGGCATCACGCCCTTGCCCTGCGTCGCGCGGATCGCGGTGCAGAGATTGGTCTTCTGGCTGAGGCAGCTTTTGCACTGCCGGCATTCCGGCGTGTAGAGCGGGATGACGTGGTCGCCCGGCTTCACCGAGGTCACGCCGGGACCGATCTCGCGGATGATGCCCGCGCCCTCGTGGCCCAGGATCGACGGGAAAATTCCTTCGCTGTCGAAGCCGTCGAGCGTGTAGGCGTCGGTGTGGCAGATGCCCGTCGCCTTGATCTCGACCAGGACTTCGCCGGCCTTCGGTCCTTCCAGATCGACCTCGACGATCTCGAGCGGCTTCTTGGCTTCGAAAGCGACGGCGGCACGTGTCTTCATCGTAAACTCCTTGAATTCTCGCAGGGCGCCAGGACCCGGGTCCCGGTCGGGCTCCGCACGTTCACTTCTTGCCCATGCACGAATCTTCGTTCTTGGTATAGGTGTCCAACTTGTCCTCGTGCTTGCTCGGTCGGGCGCGGCCCCAGGCCTCGTTGGAGCGGGCGCGCAGATAGACGTAGAGATCGTCCATGTAGCAGGCGACGTTCGGGTTATCGCCGAAGGCCGGCATCACGTTCTCTGCGGCGGTCGAGATGTTCTTGCGGCCGGAGGCGACGACGCCGAGAAAATCGGCGTAGCTCATCGTCTTCAGCGAATCCTTCAGTGCCGGGGCGTAGGTCGAACCCATTCCATCCGGGCCGTGACACACATGGCAGTCCGAGTGATAGCGGCGGTATCCGGAATAAGTGTACCAGTCGACGGATCCGTCGGTGACCTTGTAGGTCGGGTTGCCTTCCTTATCGAGCCATTCGCCGGTTTCGTTCTGCTTGACGGCAGTCGGGTCACCGGAGCCGTCCGCGACGGCGATTCCCCCGGACGCGACCAAGAACATCACGGCAATGGCAGAGCAGATTTTACGCAAGAGATTTTCCTCGGAAGGCGTTCGGTGAGACGAGCCGGCGCGTGGAGTTGATCCACGCGCCGGAGCGATGCTGAACAGGCCTAGTTGGGCAGCGAGAACACGGTCAGCGTACCGCCGAGTGCCGTGTAGTTGCTGAGGGCCGCGTAGCCGCCGACGGCGCCGAGACCGGCGTTCGGATCGGTCAGACCTGCCGCCAGACCGATGCCGGCCCAGCCGCCCACGCCGGAGAGCACTGCGACATACTGCTTGCCGCCGTTCTCATAGGTCGTGACGTTGCCGATGATGCCGGAGGGAGTCTTGAACTTGTAGAGCTCCTTGCCGGACTTGGCATCGACTGCCTTGAGGTAGCCTTCGAGCGTGCCGTAGAACACCACGCCGCCGGCGGTTGCGAGCGCACCCGACCAGACCGAGAACTGCTCCTTGTTCGACCAGACGATCTTGCCGGTCTTGCCGTCCCAGGCGATGAAGTTGCCCATGTGGGTTTCACCCTGCGGCGGATACATCGAGAGCGTCGCACCCACATAGGGCTGGCCCGCGGTGTAGCTCACCTTGAACGGCTCGTAGTCCATGCAGACGTGGTTGGTCGGAACGTAGAACAGCTGCGTGTCCGGCGAGTAGGCTGCCGGCTGCTCGTCCTTGGTGCCGAGCGCGGCCGGACAGATGCCCTTCACGTTGTGGTCCTCGCCCGCCTTGTCGGTCGAAGCTGCGTCCAGCACCTTCGGACGACCATAGGTCGGCGAGTTCTTGTCCATGTCGACGCCGGAGGTCCAGTTCACCTTCGGATCGTACTTTTCGGCGACCAGGAGCTCACCGGTGGCACGATCGAGCGTATAGCCGAGACCGTTACGATCGAAGTGCGTCAGCAGCTTGCGCGGCTGGCCGTTGATCGACTGATCCGACAGGATCATCTCGTTGACGCCGTCGTAGTCCCACTCGTCGTGGGGGGTCATTTGATAGACCCACTTGGCAACGCCGGTGTCCGGGTTACGCGCCCAGATCGTCATCGACCATTTGTTGTCGCCGGGACGCTGCTTCGGATTCCAAGTCGAGGGATTGCCCGACCCGTAATAGACGAGGTTCAACTCGGGATCGTAGGAGATCCAGCCCCAGGTGGCACCACCGCCGATCTTCCACTGATCGCCTTGCCAGGTCTTGAGGCTCGAGTCCTTGCCGATCGGCTTGCCGAGCGCGGTGGTCTTGTCGTCGACCAGGATCTGGTTGTCCGGTCCTTCCGAGTACCCGCGCCAGACCTCCTTGCCAGTCTTGATGTCGTAAGCGGTCATGTGGGCCTGAACGCCGAACTCGCCGCCGGAGATGCCGACCAGCACCTTGTCCTTGACGACCATCGGTGCCGACGTGCCCGTCTCGCCCTTGCTGGGATCGCCGTTCTTCGCGGACCATGCAACCTGACCGGTCTTGGCGTCGAGCGCGACCAGGGTGGTGTCGGCCTGATGCAGGAAGATCTTTCCGTCGCCGTAAGACAGGCCGCGGTTGACCGTGTCGCAGCACATCACCGGGATGACGTTCGGATCCTGCTTCGGCTCGTACCTCCAGACGATCTTGTTCTCGTTTGAAAGGTCAATAGCGTAGACCTTGTTCGGGAACGGCGTGTGGACGTACATCATGTTGCCGATGATCAGCGGGCCGCCTTCATGGCCGCGCAGCACGCCGGTCGAGAAGGTCCAGGCGACCTGGAGCTTGCCGACGTTTTGTGCGTTGATCTGGTTCAGCTTGGAAAAGCGGGTATTGGCGTAGTCGCCCGTGGGCATCACCCAGTCTTTTGGGTTCTGCGACATCTTGATCAGCTCGTCGTTGGCTGAAGCGCCGCCGACGGCGAGAGCCGCCGCGGAGCCAAGAAGGGTCGCCAGTAGCACCTTGCGCATAGTTATTCCTCCGTTGGTATTGTTTATTGTTTCCGAAGCATTGCTCAATCACCGGGCTTCTCGTCCGGCGTCTGCTCGTGCAGGGCGGTCACGATTGGGACCAGAAACGATGCTGTGGTGTTTTGTCCTCCTGATGAGAGCCACGGGTCCACGTGCAGGGCGGCCCGTTCTTGTTGTTCCTGCCGCAATCCCTAACGACTTCGTCATCGGGAAACTTGCCCAAGAGAGAAGCCGGTTTGCTTGACAGCGCACGGACGCGAAGATTTTGATTTTGCAGTAGCGAATTCAGCGGCTTCTGCATCGCGTTGGGACTACCTTCAACGCTCAGGTTCCCCTTGACGGCGCTGCCACTAAGGCGGAGGATTAAGTTTCAAGGGTGGCAATGGAACGATGGCGCTCGTTCTAGAAGATCGCTCAAAATCGAGGTAAACGTCACGCAATCTCGGCTGAGGGCTCCGGCAGCGCTGGTCGCGATTCGCGGAGAATCTCCGGATCAAACCAGTGGCTGGATTAATGTCCGACACAATTCACAAGCTCTCGACGACCGGCATGACGCCGAAGCGGCAGATCCAGAGCTGGATCGACGGGCTGACGAGCCTGTGTGGGCATTTCGACGTCGATCCGCTGGAAGCGTCCTCGCTCGAAGGCCGCATCGACTACACCTCCGTGTCGCGCCTGAAGCTTTGCCAGATCGAGGTGAGCCAGCACCGCATCGCGCACACGCTGGCGCGCGCCAAGACCAATGAACATCCGTATATCAAGATTCATTTCCAGACTTACGGAGTGTCTTATTTCGAGCAGGAAGGCCGTCACATCGAGCTGAACCCGGGCGACATCATCGCCTATGACGTCTCATGCCCACATTCGATCATCAGCCCCGCCTTCACGCGCCATGACGTGGTGATCGTGCCGAAGGCGCTGCTCCGCGACCGCGGATTCCCGTCGCAGCGGATGCCCGCCTGCAAGCTGTCCTCGCGGACGGGGACGGGGCGGATTGCGCATGATTTCGTTCATGCCACCTTCGACGAAGCGGCGAAGCTGTCGGCCAACAGCGCGGTCGGCGTTGCTGATTCGCTGATCGATCTCTTGCTGCTGCCGCTGCGCGAGGCCGACACGATGCTCGATCGCGTCGGGCCGGAGGCGATGTATGTGCGTGCCCAATTTTTCATCCGGGAGCACCTGCGCGATCCGGACCTGTGCATCGACCAGATTTCCGCCGAGCTCCGCTGCTCCAAGCGCTATCTGCACATGCTGTTCTCCGAGCGCGGCACCACGGTGAGCGATTACATCTGGCAGGCGCGCCTGCAGAACTGCCGTCAGGAGCTCGAGGCCCACGCCGGCAAGACCATCACCGACGTCGCGTTCTCCTGGGGCTTCTCCAGCTCATCGCATTTCAGCCGGGTGTTCCGGAAATATTTCGGCGTGGTGCCGTCCTCGATCCACAAGGCGCAGCAGGGTGCTGCGGCCTCGGGCGAGCTTTAGGCGAGCGCTCGCTGCGGCCGCCCGCCGACTCGCTCACGCCGATACGGCGATGTAGGGAATGCTGGCGAGCAGAGCGACGAGCAGGACCGCGTTACCCAACATCCCGCTCCAATGCAGCCGCCGCAACCGACGCGGGGCTTCGGCATCGCCTGCGTCACTCGCGCTGAGCTGATCGTCCATCCGCGGCATGAACCAGCGGCGTCCCCAGATTGCCAGGGCTGCAATCAGGCCGACGCCGATCGCTGCGACCAGGCGACCGTCGAGCAGGAACGCTGCCGTTCCGATGATTCCGGCGACGCGCATCACCAGAAAATGGGCATTGAACATTCCGCGCAGCAACTGGGCGACGGGCTGGATGTCCAGCTTCACCAGCAGGAAAGCGGGCGAAGCCAGCGTGAAATAGCCCATCGGAAACAGCAGAATGATCATGACGGCTACGGCGACGCCATCCGGTGTCATGCGAGCGGCCTTTCTCGTCCGTGCGCTGATATCTCACGCCAGCGCTGCCAAATCATAGCGGAAGAATGGGCTTTCGACACTAGGCTTTGGTTGGACGCCGGGCAACGCAGGAGGGGGCCCGGCGGCGTCACCCGAGGTTCAGGCCGGCTCGAGACCGAGCGACTGCGCGCTCTCGATCCAGATCGGCAGCTCGCGTTGATACAACGCATTGGTCTCCTTGAAGCCGATCGCGGGTTCGAGCACGAAGGTCGCGAGGACGTCCTTCACCTTCGGATCGTTGTTGGCGGCAACGCAAAGCTCCGCCAGGCGGTCGACGACCGGTTGCGGCGTCGCCTTCGGCACGGCCCAGCCGGAAAAGCCGCTGACGGTGAAGAACTTCGCCGTCGCGCCCTGTTCGGGCAACGTCTTCACGTTCGGGATCGCATCGACCTTTTTCGAATGGACCGCGAAGACGGTGCCGCGGTCGCTTTGCAGGACCGACTGCGCAGCAGTGAAGCTGCCCATCGCCGCATCGAGCGTGCCCTCCAGCATGCCCGTCCACATCGGAGCTTCGCCGCGGTAGTGGACCGGCTCGATCGAGAGGCCGTACTGCCTGTTGAGCTCGTGGATCGTCATGTGCGGAGACGAGCCCACGCTATAGGTGCCGAAATTGACCTTGCCGCTCTTGCGCGCGAAGGCGACGAAATCCTCCAGCGTCTTGACGCCGGTCTTGGGGTTCGCCACCAGCAGCAGGCCGGCGCCCGGAATGACGCTGACGAGCGTCAGATCCTTGTCCATGTCGTAGCCCGGATTCTTCATTACCACGCGGTTCATGATGTAGGTGGTCGAGATCGAGCACAGCATGGTGTGGCCGTCGGGCTCTGCGCGGGCGACCTCCGCCGTGCCGATCGCGCCCGAGGCGCCGGGCTTGTTCTCGACGACGACGGTCTTGCCGACCTGCTTGGAGATGAATTCGCCGTAGGCGCGCGCGAGCAGGTCGGTCTGTCCGCCGGCGGGATAGCTACAGATCATGCGAATTTGCCGCGACGGCCACGCCGCCTGCGCCGAGACGCTGCGCGCGACGAAAGGCATCGCGAGTGCGCTGGTACCGGCGGCGACGAAGTGGCGGCGGTCGAATTTTGCGGACATGATTCCCTCCTGATTTTTGCCGAACCTACTGCATCAGGTCGTCCCCGCCATGGTCGGCAGGCGAGACAGATTGGCGCATTGGACGAGGCGGTGCGGTGCCCGTTTGCCCGTCACCCGGGCGAGCGTGCCTTTGGCGCGATCCATGGCCAGACGATCTCGGTCAGGGCCACCGCAATGAGGCCGAAGGCGCCGCCGATCAGCACGTTGACGATGCGCTCCTCCGCGATGCCGCTGGCGCCGCCGGCGAAGGAAGCGGCCAGCGCGATGAAGAAGCAGCGCAGGCCGAAGCCGACGATGTAACGCGAGAACGAGATCAGCGTGAGGGTGGCCGCAAGCACCGCAAGCGCATAACCGACCCGGCTTTGCGGCAGCACGGCACCGGCGAGGAAGCCGAGCGGCACGCCGACGACCGCGCCGATCGCCCGCTGCTTCAGCTTGCCGGTGGACGCCGCGAGATCGCCGACCACGACGCTTGCGGCCGACCACATCACCCATTGTCCCTGCGCGAGATCGAGGATCTCGACCAACGCCGCCGCGGCGAACACCGCCATGGCGGTTGCCGTTGCAGGCAGAAACCACTCTGCGGCGGGCGCTCCGAACGACGTCGCCGCGGCGTCCCTGCGCTGGCGCTGGTCGTAAATCCGGATGCCGCAGACCAGCCCCAGCGCGATCGGAGAGGACACGATGATCAAGCCGGCATGGCGCATCGCTTCGGAGGCGCTCACGCCCTCCCGCACCTCGCAGGCAAGATACACGGCGGGGATGAACACCCAATTTCCGAGCGTGCGGAAATGTTCGCCATGGCGCGTCACCGCGACCGCGAGGAATCCCGCGAGCCCCGTCAGAACTGCGAACAGCGGCTTGACGGGGCCTGCGAGGAACAGCACGGCAAAGGTGACGAGGACGGCGAGATAATGCCACGCTATGACCTTTGGCGGCAGGTGCAGCCTGAGCGCGGGGATGAGCAGCGAGACCGCGATCAACCCAAGATTCAGCAGCGCCGTCTCGCGCGCGATAAAGTAGGCGGCGACCATCGGACCGACGACGATCAGCGCCCGCACGAGTTCGCCGGATTTGATTTCCCGGGAGAGCAGATCGCGCAGACCTGCGGCTGAGGGGATGGTCGGGGAGTTCACAGGGCACCAAAGGGGTCGCGTGAAGCACCACCTATAGCACGGAAATGACGTCGCTACTCGAGCGTGGCGCCGGCCGCCACGCTCTCGCTGCCTCTCACCGCTGGATGATCTTCATCCAGACGTCGCCCAGGATCGCGGGCTCGCGCGGCGGCAGATAGGTGAGGCCGGCCTGCCTGCCGAATTCGGCGATCCTGCCCTCGGCAGCGAGCCCGGTGAGCGCCTTGTTGGCGGCGTCGATCAACGCGGGATCGCTGGCGAGCCCGACATAGCCGCGATTGGCCCCGATCGGATAGTAATAGCCGGACGCGGTGATCGCCGTGTCGGGATGCGCGGCGCGATGGGCATCGAAGCGGCCGAGGTCGATCAACGTCGCGTCGTAGTCGCCACGGGCAAGTGCGCCGAGGAGGTCGTCGCGGCCCGGGACGAGATGGGTGATGTCGTCGATCAGGCGTCCCTTGTCGAAGGTCATCAGGATGGCATCGCCGAGCGAGCCGCTCTCGATGACGAGGCGAAGCCCCGCAAGGCCGCCGATATCGCCGATCTTGCGGCCCTGCGCCTTCGGCCCGAGCACCACCGTCATCGGCGAGTAAACATAGGGCTGGCTCGGCGCGAGCACTCCCAGCGCGACACGGCGACGCCGGTCGTCGCGCGTGGCGCCGGCGAAATCGGGCAGGCGTGCCGTCTTCATGCCGGGCTTGACGAGGGAATCGGTCGTCAGCGCGTAGCCGCCGACCAGCGAGCAGCGCCCGTCGGAGAGCAACGCGTTGGCCTCGAGCTGCGGGCTCGAATCCTCATCGAGCTTGCTTTCGAACCATTGGATCCTGAGCGGCCGTCCCATCCGCTCCGCGATCGCCTGCGCCAGCAGCACGTCGAAGCCGGAGTCCGGCTTGCCCTTGTGATGCACCGAGAGCGGCGGCCGGTCCTCGTCGAGACAGATCGTCAGCGGATCGTCGGCCGCGCGGGCGACCGTGGCCGCAGCGAGGGTCGCGGCAATGCTCCAAGCGGCGAGCCAAGCCCTCATGGCTTCCTCCGGCTCGAGATGAAGGCCCAGAGATCGCCGATCTCATCGTCGCTGAGGATGTCGGCCCAGGGCGGCATCTTGTTGTTCTTGCCGTTCTTCACCGTGGTGACGAAGCGCGTCTTGTCGTCGGGAAAGGCGCGCAGGTCCGGCGTGATGGTGCCGGAATTCATCATATTGGGGCCGTGGCAGTGCGAGCATTTCGAAGCATAGGTCGACTTGCCGTGGTCGATCTGTGCCTGCACGGGATTGGCGGTTGCGTCATCCGCGGCACGAGCGGTCGCCGCAAGCGCGACCGTCAGCACCGCGACGGTGGCGAGGATCGCCACCGTCTTGTGAGATACTTTTCTCAGCATCGTGCCGTGGTTATTGCTTGACCGCAAAGACCCACAGCGAGCCGCCGGGTGGCACCTTCGCCAGCCGCTCGTCGCCGGAGAACAGCGAATAGACGCCGCCATAGCCGGAGGTGACGGCAACGTATTGCACGCCGTCCTGCTGCCATGTCACCGGCTGGCCCTCGATGCCCGAGCCGGTCTGGAACTGCCAGAGCTTCTTGCCGGTGTCGGCATCGAAGGCCTCGAACTCGCCGGTCAGCGCGCCCGAGAACACGACGCCGCCCGCGGTCGACAGCACGCCGGAGAAGCGCGGGATATCGCTTGGTGCTTCCCACTTCGCCTTGCCGGTCATGGGATCGATCGCCTTCAGGTGACCGCGCGGACCGTCACCCCATTCCCAGAGGTCGGTGAGGTCCATGCCGAGATACCATTCACCCTGCTTGAAGGTGACGGGCTCGGTCTTGTACCTGCCGCCGAAGGCGAGCGTATTGGCGTAGGCAAGGCCGGTCTGCGGATTGAACGACATCGGCTCCCAGTTCTTGCCGCCGAGGATCGACGGATAGACCGTCACCTTCTTGCCGTCGCGTGCGTCCTTCGAGACGTCGGTCTCGATCGGCTTGCCGGTCTTCATGTCGATGCCGGTCGCCCAATTCACCTTCACGTAAGGGTTGGCCGCGAGCAGCTTTCCGTTGGTGCGGTCGAGCACGTAGAAGAAGCCGTTGCGGTTGGCATCCATCAGCACCTTGGTCGGCTTGCCCTCGACATTCATGTCGGCGAGGACCATCTCGGCCACCGAATCGTAGTCGAACGGGTTGTTCGGCGAGAACTGGTAGTGCCACTTGATCTTGCCGGTCTTGGGATCCATCGCCAGCACGGAGCAGGTGTAGAGGTTGTCGCCGGGACGCACCGCCGAGTTGAACGGCCCGGGATTGCCGATGCCCCAATAGACCGTATTCAGCTCGGGATCGTAGGAGCCCGTGATCCAGGTCGAGCCGCCACCGAGCTTCCAGGTGTCGCCCTTCCAGGTGTCGCCGCCGGGCTCGTCGGGGGAGGGGATCGAATGGGTGCGCCAGAGGTGCTTGCCCGTCGCCGGATCCCAGCCGTCGATGAAGCCGCGGGTGCCGAACTCGGCGCCGGAGATGCCGGTGATGACGACGCCGTCGGCGACCAGCGGGGCCACCGTCATCGAATAGCCTTCCTTGATGTCGGCCGCCTTCTGCCGCCACAGCTCCTTGCCGTCCTTGGCGTCGAGCGCGATCACGTTGGCGTCGAGCGTGGTGCGGAAGACCTTGCCGTCATAGAGCGCCGCGCCGCGATTGATGATGCCGCAGCAGACGATGCGCGGGGTCTCGGCGGGATATTCGATCTTGCTCTTCCAGATCTGCTTGCCGGTCTTGGCGTCGACCGCCATGGTCGCGTTGTGCGAGGTCACGTAGATCACGCCCTGGTACACCAGCGGCTGGGATTCCTCGCTGCGATCGTCGTTGAATGAGTAGTTCCAGACCGGGACGAGGTTCTTGACGGTATCCTTGTTGATCTGGTTCAGCGTCGAGAAGCGCTGCAGATTGTAGCCCATCCCGTAGTTGAGAACGTTCGAAGTATCGGTTGCACCCTTGACCAGCTGATCGGTGGTCTGTGCATTTGCACAAATCGGTGCAAACATGACGAGGCTCGCGGCCATCGCAAGGCGTTTCATCCGTTCCTCCCAATATGCGCGTCTTTTGACGCTGCGGCAGCAACACTCCGCCCGAATGCAAAACGCGTCAATACGAAAGTCGTAATTACGACGCCGATATGCTGGGCACCGGATGTCGGTCACCTGACGGATACCTTACAGTCGACTCTGACTTGTGCGCAGACGCTGAAAAAATTCCGCCGCATGAGGCAATGCAGCCCGCTCGGGCCATTGGGTGCCGGCAGTTGTGCGGTGCGCTGGTTGCAATTGCGGACTTGAACCGGGGCCTGCTTGTGGACTTATCTCGTTTCGGTCCGGCTCGAAGCGGAGCTCTTGGTCAGGGAGGTTTTGATGATATCGCGTCGCTCTGTTGCGCTTGCACTCACGATCGCACTGCTGTCCGGCCCGGCGTGGTCTGCATCCGGCAACGCCGTAAAAATGTTCGATACCGACAATGACGGCACGCTCGATCTCGCCGAGGTGAAGAAGGCCGCCAGCGTGCTGTTCGCCAGGCTCGATCCCGATCGCGACGGCACGCTCGACGCCCGCGAATTGCGCGGACGGTTGACGGCGAAAGAACTCGCCGCCGCCGATCCCGATCGCGACGGGACTCTCACGGTCGACGAATATCTCTCCGTCGTCGAGCTGCGCTTCAACGCGGCGAATCCCGACAAGGATGGAACGCTGGATGCGAAGGAGCTGAGTTCGCGCGCCGGCCGCGCGCTGCTGCGCTTGTTGCGGTGAGAGGCACGCCGCTTGACTGGGAGCGAAGGCGGTTTGCCCGAGAGGGAAATTTGCGAGCGCGATGCGACAGTTCGCTGTGTTGGCAGTTCGATTCCCTGCTTGCGCTGTGCCAGACGCAGCCCTAGGTTTTGCCCGGCGCGATGTCGCGCTCATCCCTTGGGAGACCCCGAATGGCTTGGAAAGCTCCGAAGATCGTGGAAGTGTCGGTCGGCATGGAAATCAACATGTACGCCTGCGCTTCGCGCAAGTAAGACGGACGACCTACCGCGGCTTCGATGGCAAACGCCGTCGAAGCCGTGGTAGTGTCGGGGATGCGCGCGAGAGCCCATACCTTCTGGACCATAGCTGCCTGCACGTTCGCACTTGCACCGGCATGCGTCAGCGCTGAAGAGGGCTTCGATACCGAGCACATCTTCGGCTTCATGATCGGCACCGACGTCGGCAATCCGGGCGAGCGTGAATTCCAGAGCCAGACGACGGGACGCTCCGGCAAGGGCGGCGGGACCTATCGCGCCCTTTCGCAGGAGGTCGAGATCGAGGTCGTGCCGCTGCCGAATTTCCGCGTCGAGGTCGGCGGCACCGCCACGCTGCACGACATCACCGGCGTCCCCGACATCGACGACCGCCGCCAGTTCAACTTCCAGGGCGCTTCGCTCGACCTGCGCTATCGCCTGCTCGATCGCCAGCGCGCGCCGTTTGGGTTGACTGTCGGCGCCGAGCTCCACGGCGACCGCATTGACGAGACCTCCGGCGCAAAAGGCCGGATGTACGGCACCGACTTTACGCTCGCCTTCGATCGCGAGCTGATCCCGAACTTCGCCATCGGCGCGCTCAACCTGATCTATCAGCCCGAATGGGCGCGCTTCGAGGTGGCGGGACTGTCCGAAAAGAGCTCCACCATCGGCGCGGCCTTCGCCGGCCTCGTCCGCGTGCGGCCCGATGTGCTGCTCGGCGGCGAGCTGCGCTACTTCCGGCAATATGAAGGCATCGGCCTCGGCGAGTTCTCGGGCCAGGCCCTGTTCGTCGGTCCGACCGCCTATTTCCAGCTCTCAGAGCGCTCGCGGCTGACCATGAGCTGGAGCATGCAGGCCTGGGGTCGTCCGGCCGGGTCCGCCGCCAATCTCGACCTCGTCAATTTCGAGCGGCATCAGGCAAGGCTGGTATTTGGGGTCAACTTCTAGGAGGGCGAGTTCCGGACCCTGGCTCTCTCACGCCGGTTTGAAACCCCGACAGGCCTGGACCGTAAACTGTTGTGCTAACCTTGATGGCCTTGCGAGAGGATCCCGGCATGAGCCCGATCGACCTGGTGGTAACTGTGTGTGCGGTGCTCTCGCCTGCGACCTGCGAGGAGCAGCATCTGGTGTTCAACTTTGCGGGGTCGCCGCGGCAATGCGCGATGGCCGCGCCGCCCTATATCGCGCAATGGGTCGGCGACCATCCGAAGTGGCAGGCGGTGCGGTGGCGCTGCGAGTATCCGCACCCGAACGACAGGGCGTGAGAGGTAGCAGACCCTCATGGTGAGCAGCGCGGAACGCGCGTCTCGAACCATGCAGGCCCACTGCTGCAGCCGGGCCTTTCATCGTTCGAGACGCCGCTTCGCGGCTCCTCGGGATGAGAGTTGGACAGCTACTTGCTGCAGTCCTTCAGGTCCTTGTCGGCGATCGAGAACACCGCGTCCGCCCTGATCTCGATGTCGCGCACGATGCACTGCCGGGCATTGGCATAGCTGACCTTGGCGTCGTAGCGGCCGGGCTCGACGCCGGTGATGCGCAGCCGCTCGTCGTGGTCGACCTCCTTGTCCTTGTCGTTCAGGCACTGGTTCGGTCCCCACTCGGTCTTGCCGACCGGCGAGAGCTGGAAGCCGGAGATCGTCTCCGTCGTGAGATTCCAGAGCCGGATGCCCTTGCCCTTGGTCTGCGCGGCGGCTTCGCCGGCAAACGCCAGCAACGTGATCAACACCAGACCCCAACGCATCAAATCGTCCTCCCAAGGCGACGCCGTTATTGCCTGATCAGGCGCTCGCGGTTCTTTGCCTTGTCGAAATTTTTGGCGCGGTCAAGGCCGATCGGTGCAATCAGCCTGGCGGAGGTGAGATCGGTGCCCTCGAAATCGGTGTCGATGACGGTCGCCCCGGTCAGGTCGGCGCCGCCGAGCTGGGCGTTCCGGAGCGACGCCCCGGTCAGGTCGGCTCCCCTGAGGGAGGCAAACTCGAGATCGACGCGCGACAGGTCGGCGTTGCGCGCGTTCAACCGTTCCAGATTGGCCGATCGGAGCACGGCGCGCATCAACCCCATCGACTGGTTGCGCATGTCGGCGCCGAGATGCGCGTCGGCGATCGAGGCGCCGACCAGGCTCGCGCCGCTGAGATCGGCTGCGATGCGCGCGCCGGTCAGATCAGCGCCGTCGAGGTGAGCGCGCGCCATCTGCGCGGCGAACAGGCTGGCGCCCCTCAGGCTCGCGCCCGTGAGATCCGCGTCGAGAAGCCACGCCTGATCGAGGATCGCTCGATCAAGACGGGCGCCGCCGAGTTTTGTCTTGTTGAGCCGTGCCGTGCGAAGCACCGCCCTGGAAAGGTCGAGCCCCGAGAGATCGAGCCCCGACAAGCGCGTGCCGGTGAAGTCGGCGGGCGCGCCGGCGCTCGCTTTGGCCAGTACGGCCTCGACCTCCTGTCGGCTCATTTCAGCGGAGACCATGGCGGGTGAGGTGAGGTCGACGTCACGCATCATGTCCTGGGCGCTCGCCATGGTCGCGACGAGCGCAAAGCCAAGCGTCGTCAGAGCAACGGTTCGTCTCATCGTCAGGCTCCGCTATCGGCCTGTTTAGCACACGTGCCGCGCGGCTGCCTATAAGACATCCCGCCCGGCGCGTTCGCCGCCCTGTTCACCCGGGGCTCGCCGCGGAAGCCCGCCCTTGATCGCGGCAATCGCGGCGTCGCTGCGTGCCTCGCGCGGGATGCCGATGGGTACCTCGGCCAGGATGCGCGCCGGGCGCGGCGACAGGAAGAATAGGCGATCGCCGAGGCGCACCGCATCGTCCAGGCTGTGCGTCACGAGCAGCGTCGTGACGGGTCGGCTGGCGACCAGCGCTGCGATCTCGTCGCGCAATCGGCCGGCCAGCGCGTCGTCGAGCGAGGCCAGGGGCTCGTCGAGCACCAGAATATCCGGCTCGACCGCAAAGGCGCGGGCGAGTGCGACGCGGCGGGCCAGCCCCAGTGACAGTTCGCCGGGGAAGTGGCTGCGGTGCTGCTCCAGCTCGAGGATCCTGAACAGCTCGGCAAGCTTTGCGTCAGTGACATCGGGTGCCGCAAGCCGCACGTTCTGCTCGACCGAGCGCCATGGCAGCAGCCGCGGCTCCTGGAACACCATCCCGATCCGCGCCTCCGCGGGGCGCGACACCCGGCCCTCGAAATCGCGGTCGAGCCCGAGGATGATGCGCAGCATCGTGCTCTTGCCGCAGCCGGACGGCCCGATCAGCACGCCGACCTCGCCGGACTGAAGCGCGAATTTCACCGGCGCGAGGACGTCCTGGGTTCCGCCCGCGGTATTCCTGAACGTCTTGCCTGTGATCTCGACCTCAAGCCGCACGGGGCCGCCACCGTGTTGCGCGGGCTTCGAACGGTTGCACCAGCGCCATCTCGATCACGAGCACGACGGCGGCGAATGTCAGGGAATAGGCCAGCAGCCGCGGCGTGTCGAACAACTGGAAGGCGATTCCGATCTCGAAGCCGACGCCGTTCGGCCGGCCCAGCAGTTCGGCGACCAGCACGATCTTCCACACCAGCGACAATCCGGAGCGGGCCGAGGCTGCGATATAGGGCGCCAGCTGCGGCAGCACGACGTGGCGGAACGCGCGCCAGCGCGGCATCGCGAACACGCTCGCCATCTCGTCGAGTGAACGGTCGAGCGCGCGCGTGCCCTCACGCAGGGTGACGATGGCTGTCGGCAGCTTGTTGATGGCGATCGCCGCGATCGCGGCGGCCTCGGTGAGCCCGGCCCAGATATAGGCCAGCACGATCACGACCAATGCGGGCAGGTTGAGCAACAGGATCAGCCAGGGATCGCCGAGGCGGTCCGCGAGCTTGACCCGTCCCATCAGATAGCCGATCGCGCTGCCGAGCGACATCGCCAGCACGAAGGCGAGAATGACACGGGCGAGCGTGGCGCCGAGATGCAGGAACAGGGCGCCGCTCGATGCTTCCGCGATCATCACCTGGAGCACGGCAGGCGGAGAGGGCAGCTTTGCGCCGCCGACGAACAGCGCGGCAATCCACCAGATCGCGAGAAACAGTGCAAATGACAGAAGACGCAGCACCTCAATCTCCGGGGACTGCGTGATAGAACGTGCCGGGATCGAGCTCGGCCGCCGGCCCAACCAGATCGCGGCCGCCGGTCTCGGCCAGCACACGGTAGAGCACGCGCGCGTCCTTTTCCTCGTCGTCGATGCTCCGGCGCGGAATGCCGTCGCGATAGCGGTCGCGATAGACCTTGAGCAGGACCGGATCGGTCGTGCCGGTGAGCGGGGCGATCTTGTCCCAGGCCATATCCGAAGTCACCAGCAGCTGCTTGGCCTTGCGGGTCATTGCGATGAAGCGCGCCACGGCGTCGCGATGGCTCGCGGCCCAGCTTTCGTCGAAGACATAGCCGACCGCGGAGACCGCACCCTTGGCGCCGAGCTTCGGCAGGATGTCTTCGATGCCGGTCAGGCGGCGGAAACCCTTGGCTTCGAGCTGGGCGCAGAAATTCCAGAAGTTGAGGCTCGCATCCATCTCGCCATCGAGCGCCTTGGCCGCGATCAGGGGCGGTGCGCCATAGACAATGGTCGCTTCCGACTTCAGGTCGATGCCGTCCTGCTTCAGGCGCGCCTGGAGCAGCAGCCAGCTCTTGTCGATGGGACCACCGCCGACGGCGAGCTTGCGGCCCTTCAAGTCGGCGAGCGACTTGATCGGCGAGGATGCCTGTACCATCACCGCGCCGAGCGCGCTGGAATAGGGATAGAACGTGAGCTTGGCGCCGAGCGCGCGCTCGCGCGATACCCACAGCCAGTCGGACAGGATGATGTCGGCGCTGCCGGCGCGCAGCGCGATCTTGCCGGCCTCGGGGCTCGCAAGCTCGGTGACTTCGAGCGACAGCTCGGCCTCCTTGTCGAGGCCACCGGCGCGGATCGCGGCCAGCTCCCAGGAGAATGTTCCGGTCTTCTGCACCGCGAGACGGATGGTATCCGCGGCGCGGCCGGGTCCGGCTAATGTCAGCACCAGCGTCGCCGCAAGCGCCAATGATCGACCAAGTACTCTCATCACCTTGTGAGCCGTTTCCTCTGATAGAGTGCTTTTCAGCACAATACGCATAGCATAGCTTTGGTCGCAACCAGCGGGAGGAAGCTCATGAACCTGGCCGGACAGCTACGACCGATTGTCGCCGCATTGACGGTGCTGGCGGCGACCGCGCTCGCGGCGCGAGCCGAGGAGGCCAATGATTTTCCGACGTCGGCGCGCGCCGAATACGTCTATGGCTGCATGAAGGCCAATGGCGAGAGCCGGCAGGCGATCGAGCAATGTTCCTGCTCGATCGACGTGGTGGCCTCGATTGTGCCCTATGAGCGCTACGTTACCGCCGAGACCGCGCTCAGCATGTCCCAGGTCCGCGGCAATCTCGGCGTCCAGTTCCGCACGTCAGAGCAGGCGAATTCCGCAGTTAATGACCTGAGGCGCGCGCAGGCGGAAGCCGAGGTGAGGTGTTTTTGACGCTTGCCGCGCTGCTTTCGCTTCCTCTAGCCAGGGTCGCCGGTGGAGCTTCGATGATATGATCCGACGGGCTTGCTTGGCAGGATATCCCGATGGACCGGCATGGCGTTGGAGTGCACCGGGCGGTTGATGATGCGCCCGTCATCGTCGATGCAAATGCCGATGCGCCTCAAGCGCGTCTCGCAAGACGGCTCCCGCTTGGCCCGGCATTGGGAATGATCGCCGCATTGTCGGCGGTCTCGAATGCGAGCGCACAGGAGGCCGAGCCGCGATCGTATTCGAATACGCCTGTTGGATTGAATTTCCTGATCTCGGGCTACGTTTACGCTCAAGGCAAGCTCGCGTTCGATCCCAGTACCGCGATCGCAGACGCCACGTTCCGCTCCGACACCGGCGTGGCGGCCTATGTTCGGTCCTTTGAACTCGCTGGCCAGTCGGCCAAATTCGACGCGATCGTGCCGATATCGTCATTCGCCGCGCATGGGCTCGTAAACGGCGAGCCACGCGAGCGAGAGATGTCCGGCCTGGGCGATCCGCGATTTCGTGTCTCGGTCAATCTGTTTGGGGCACCCGCGCTCTCGGCGAAGGACTTCGCCAGCTATCACCAGGATCTGATCGTAGGAGTAAGCCTGCAGGTCTCCGCGCCCTTCGGGCAGTATGACAGCACAAAGCTGCTGAACCTCGGCGGCAATCGCTGGTCGTTCCGGCCCGAGCTCGGGATTTCAAAGGCATGGGGACCATGGACGGTCGAACTCTCCCCCAGCGTGACCTTCTTCAGCGACAACACCGACTTCTTCGGCGGCAAGACGTTCTCGCAAGCTCCGATCTATGCCGTGCAGGGACATCTCATCTATACGTTCCAGTCCGGCATATGGATGGCGCTGGACGGACTGTATTTCGCGGGCGGCCGCACGACCCTCAACGGCGTCAAAAGCGACAACGAGCAGGCGATCTCGCGAGCCGGCTTGACGGTCGCGTTGCCGATCGATCGACAGAACTCTATCAAGCTCTCTGCCAGTACCGGCATGACCAGTCGCACGGGAAGCGAACTGACGGCTGTTGGTATCGCATGGCAGTATCGTTGGGGCGAGGGATATTGAAGGAGGATGATGAACGCCCTTCACGTCCCCGGCTTCTCCACATCCCACTCGTTCCGGAACAAATGCCCATCGGTATCCTTGGCCTCCGCGCGAAAGCGCTTGGCGCCGTTGGAGACGTAGGTGAAGCGCAGATTGGGATCTTCCGAGATCGAGATGCCGCCTTCCATCGACAGCACGGGGCTGTCGTCCTGCGTCAGCTTGAGCTGGTTGACGAAGAATGCGGGAATGTAGAGCTGCGTGACCTGGTCCATCTGCAGCCCGGAATTGTTGGGATGGCCGATCATGATTTGCGCTTCGCGGATACGGCTCGCCGGTGCGTCGCCGCGCGCAAACTGTCGGTAGCGCATCTGGCCGAGCCGGTTCCTGGCTTCCTCGATATTCTTTCCCGCCGGCGCCGAGCAGCCGCCGGAGGCCTTCACGTATACTTTCGAGACGTAGAGCTGGCCATCGCTGAGTTCGGCCACCGCATGCACGTCGGTGTAGTTGTTGACGCGCACGCGCGTCGAAATTTCGCTGACGTTGGCGTCAGGCCCCAGCTCGAACTTCGCCGCCATCGGCGCGGGGTTGCGGTCGATCACCAGCGTGATCGAACGGATGCGGCGCGCATCGCCAGGCGAGAGCTTGCTGCGCAGGGTCACCGGCACGATCGCCGCGTCCTCGGCGCGGTACGGCATCTCGATGCCGATGACGTTGTTGCCGTCATTCATCGGACGATTGTTGAAGATGTCCTGCACCAGGCCCGGCCAGGGATCGTCAGCCTCTTCGGCCAGCGCCGGCACGGCGAAGCCGATGCCGAGGAGGAGGGCGATCAGGGGCAGGCGACGTGTGCATCCGGTCATGGTCATGGTCCCGCGCGGACGAAGCAGTCTTCGAACATAGCGTAGCGCGCCTGCTACTCCCATTCAATTTCCGAGAATGCTGCGGTTGCGTTGCGGGCGTTGTAGTCGTCGAACAGCTGCCATTGCGACCGTTCCGACGCGGCCGCCTTGTCAGCTGCGGTCCGCAGCGTTTCGCCCTTCCTGTTCGAGGCCCGGACGTCCGCCAGCAGCGCCATCAGATAACGCCGTTCATCGGTCAGCGCTGCAGGCCATTCGCTCACGGGCCCGTGACCTGGAACGACGCGCTGCGCCGGAATGGTCTCGAGTTCCCTGAGGGTGCCGAGCCAGCCGCGGATGCTGCCGTCCATCACCGGAATGTGGCGGAGGAAGACGAGGTCGCCGGCAAACAATGTTCTGCTCGTCTCGTCGAACACGGTCAGGTCATTGTCGCTGTGTCCCGCCGGCCAGGCCCGCAAGGTGAGTCGGCGCGAACCGAGGTCGAGCGTCAGCGTGTCCTGCACGAGCAGGGTGGGCGGCACGATCCTCACAGGTGAGATCAATTCGTCGCCCATGATGCGTCTGAAATTATCGAGATAATAGGGACCGCGCGTCGCTAGCGCCTGCGGCAGCCTGCTATGGCCGACGAAGCGCGTGTCCCCGGTGGCGAAGGCCGCGTTGCCGAAGACATGGTCGGGATGACCGTGGGTGTTGATGACGTAGCGGATCGGCTTGCTGGTGCGGGCCCGCACAGCCGCGAGCAGCGCCTCGCCCTCGCGAAGGCTGCCGCCGGTATCGATGACGGCCACCGCATCCGCGCCGACAATGAAACCGACATTGGCGATGTCGCCCTCGTTCTCGCGCGTCATCAGGGCGATGGCCCCGGAGTGTACGAAGATTCCGGGCGCGACTTCGCTCACAGGCAATTCGGCCGCTTCAGTGCGTGCTAGCGTCACTGTCCCCAGCAGGGACAAGGCTGCGATCATTGGCGCGATGCGAGACACTTTTCCGCCTCAGTTCAAAGAGTTTGCCGTATTGCACTGCAGCAAAGCAAGGCCAGCATGAAGTTGGCAAACATGGCGCGTCGTGCGTTGCATGGATAACATTCAATCAAAACGAGGAGGAAGCGCGATGACGGAGGCCGGACGACATCGTCGCTGGTTGTTTTCACTGAGTATCCTGGTTGCTTCCTGCGCGTTCGGCGACGTCGCCGTCGCGCAGACCAGCGAAACCGGCGACCTTTCTTTCGAACTGGTCGATCCCAAGGTGCTGCGCGTCTGCGCCGATCCGCGCAACCTGCCGTTCTCGAACGAGAAGGGCGAGGGATTCGAGAACAAGCTTGCGGAACTGTTCGCGGACAAGCTCCAGAAGAAGCTCGACTATGTCTTCTTCCCGCAGGCGACGGGCTTCGTGCGAATGACGCTGGGCGCGCATCGCTGCGACGTGATCATGGGCTTTCCGCAAGGCGATGACATCGTGCAGGGTACCAATCCCTATTACCGCACGACCTATGCGCTGGTCGCGAAATCCGGCAGCGGACTCGAGGATGTCGACAAGCTCGAAGATCCGAGACTGAAGGGCAAGCATGTCGGCATCGTCGCGGGCACGCCGCCCGCAACCAACATGGCGATTGCCGGCCTGATGGCTGATGCAAAACCCTATCCGCTGATGATCGACACCCGCTACGACAATTCGGCGCAGGCGATGATCGACGATCTCACGGCCGGCAAGATCGACGCCGGTGTGCTGTGGGGACCGATGGCGGGATTCTATGCCAAGAAGGCCGGCTCGCTGCACGTCACGCCGCTGGTGAAGGAGACCACCGGGCCGAAGCTGGTCTATCGCATCGGCATGGGCGTGCGTCCCGCCGACCAGAACTGGAAGCGGCAGCTCAACAAGCTGATCCAGGAGAACCAGGGCGAGATCAACAAGATCCTGCTCGACTTCGGAGTCCCGCTGCTCGACGAGAGCGACCGGCCGCTCGGCGCGGAGACGGCCAAGAAGACGCCATGAGGCGACAGCTTGCCGCTGCGCTGGTTGCCGCCGTCCTGGCGGCGCCCGGCTTTGCGCAGCAGCACTTTGCGCAGCAGCACGTGGCGCAGCAGAGTTTGGCGCAGCAGCAGGAGCCGTTCGAGCCCGAGGGTTATCGCGCCGACAATTACCGCGCGCCGGTGCCGGCGACGCTGGAGCGTGCGCGGGTGCTGTCGACGTCGGAAGCCGAGGCGATCTGGCGCGCCAAGAGCGGCGCCTTCGTCGACGTGCTGCCGCGTCCGCCGAAGCCGAAGAACCTTCCTGCGGGGACCGTCTGGCGCGATGCACCGCGCAAGAACATCCCGGGCAGCATCTGGCTGCCCGACACCGGCTACGGCACGCTGCCGCCCGCCATGGACGACTATTTCCAGCGCGGCCTCGCACGCGCCTCGCGCGGCGACAAGGCCGCGCTGCTCGTGATCTATTGCCTGGCCGACTGCTGGATGTCCTGGAATGCCGCCAAGCGCGCGTTGGCGTACGGCTATTCCAACGTCGCCTGGTACCCCGACGGCACCGACGGCTGGGAACGCGCCAAGCTTCCGACCGACGAGGCGCAGCCGGAGCCGCGGCCGGAGCAGTAGTCGACCTAAATCGCGTACTGTAGCGGTGGCCTCGTGGTTCGAGACGACGCGCTTCGCGGTCTCCTCACGATGACGATTCAACATCTCACCACGAAGCCAGACCTCATGCTGAGGAACCCGCCAAAGCGGGCGTCTCGAAGGATGGCCGCAAAGACCCCGGCCTACTGCTTCTGCAGCTTCGTCAGCGTGCCCGTACCGCTCGTGTCGGTCGCAGAGTAGCTCACCCTGTCGCCGGCATGCACGGCATCGAGCATCGCGGCGTCCTTGGCCTTGTACTCTTGGAGCGTGCCGGCACCGCCGGCGCTGCCTCCGACCGTGCCCTTCTGGGTCTGCTGGATCGAGATCGTGCTGTTGAGCCGATCGATCCTGGTGACCATTCCGGTCATGTCGTCGGCGAAAGCGCTGGTGGCGAGCATGCCGACGACTGCCGCGCCCGCGAGGATGAATCTAGTGGTTCCCATCGAGGCCTCCCGATGCCTTGGATTACCATCGACAAGACATCCTAGATCGATTTGGTTCCGGCAGATAGCGTGGCAATAGGTTAACGATCGCCCGCGGCCGCGGGAACCCTCCGTAAGCGGTCAGTGAGGCTGACGCTATTCCATCTCCTGCTGGATCAGGCGCCCGAGGGCAAACAGCCGCTGGTCGATCGTGGTGGGAACCTCGCAGACGAACCGCACCACCTTGTGGCGGTCCTCGAAGATGCGGGTCTTCCAGATCAGCTCGTTGCTGAGCGCGTCGACCTTGGCGTCGTCGCGCGGCGTTGCGCCCTGGAGCGCCTGGAGCTGAACCGACTCCTCGCGGATATTGTCGGCCGCCTCGCGCTGCTTGCGGCTGACGCGTTCGAGCCCGATCATCACCTGGGAGCGCTGGGCGTTCAGCGTATCGAACAGGCCGGCGAACAGCAGTTTCGCATTCGCGGCCTTGTCGGCGCCGGAGCCCGCCAGGAATTCCTTCACTGACTTCTCGGCCTCGTCCAGGGGCGTCTTGCGCGCCGACAGCTTCGAGACCAGCGCGCTGACCTTGGTGTCGTCCTTCCACTTGTTCTGGACGTCGTCGAGCGCCGGGCCGGCCCAGACGGCCGCGAGCGAAATCTCCGGTACTTTTGCCTGTGTGCACGGCCAGTTTGGATAGCGCGGATCGGCCGCGCGTGCGGCCGTGCCCGACAGCGCGAGCGCGAGAACCGCCATCGCCAAGATCCGAACCGTCATCCTTCGCCTCCCGCAGGGCCCCGTCGCGCCAGCCCGCGCGAGGGATCATAGGCCAGAATAGCGCCGATCATGAAGACGATTGTGCACGTCGCGACCACCGCCAGCGAGATCCAGTTGACCTGTCCGTACAGTGCGAAACGTATCAGTTCGACCGCATGGGTGAACGGATTGGCCTCGCAGAGATAATAGAGATAGGGGCTGCCCTCCTGCACCCGCCACAGCGGGTAGAGCGCGGAGGATGCGAAGAACATCGGGAAAATCACGAAGTTCATGACGCCGGCAAAATTCTCCAGCTGCTTGATGCCGGAGGAGATCAGCATGCCGAGCGAACCAAGCATCAGCCCGGACAGGATCAGCGCCGGGAGCACGGTGAGATAACCCGATGGCGGTGGGGTGATGTCCCAGAACCAGGCGATCAAGAGGAACGCATAGACCTGGAGCAGCGACACCGCCGTGCCCGCGAGCAGCTTGCAGAACAAGAGGAAGCCGCGCGGCAGCGGGCTCACCAGCAGCGTGCGCATGTTGCCCATCTCGCGGTCATAGACCATCGACAGCGAGGATTGCATGCCGTTGAAGAGCTGGATCATCGCCATCAACCCGGGCGCGATATAGACTTCGTAGAGGATATAGGTCTCGTAGGGCGGGATGATGGAGATGCCGAGCACCTGGCGGAAGCCGGCGGCGAAGATGAACAGCCACACCAGCGGCCGCACCAGCGCGGAGACGAAGCGCTCGCGCTGATGCAGGAAGCGCAGCCCCTCGCGCCAGACGATGCCGGTGAGGCAGGTCATGTACTCGGACGTCGAGAATCCACGTGGGGCCTCGCGCGTGGTGATGCTGCTCATCCGCCGCCTCCCGGCATCGTCTGCGCGCCTGTCAGGCGCATGAAGGCGGTGTTGACGTCCTGCGCGCCGGCTTCCGTGATGACCCGGCTCATCGGCCCCTGCGCCAGCACCTTGCCCTGGTGCAGCACCACGAGATCGTCGCCCGGCATGATCTCGTCGAACAGATGCGTGGCCCAGAGCACGCCGATGCCTTGCTCGGTCACGAGCTGGCGGACATGGCTGATGATGTCGGCGCGCGCCTTGACGTCGAGGCCGACGGTCGGCTCGTCCAGCAACAGCAGTCGCGGCCGGTGCAGCAGCGCCCGCGCGATCTCCAGCCGCCGCATCTGTCCGCCGGAGAGATCGCGCACCTTGCTGCCGGCGCGCTCGGTCAGCCCGATGCGCCCGAGCAGCTCGGCGCTGCGCGCGGCAGCATCGCGGCGGCTGATGCCATGGAGGGCGGCGTGATAGAGCAGGTTCTGCGTCAGCGACAGATCGAGATCGAGCGTGCGCGGCTGGAACACGACACCGAGCAGCCGCAGCGCCTCGCCGGGGCTTTTGCCGACGTCATGACCGAAAATGCCGACCCGGCCGGACTGGATGCCGAACAGCCGCGTGATCAGTGAGAACAACGTGCTCTTGCCCGCGCCGTTGAGGCCGAGCAGCGCGGTGAAGCTCGCGGGCTGCACGTTGAAGGAGACGTCCAGCAGCGCGCGCCGCGGGCCATAGGAATGGCTGACGCCGTCGATCGACAGCGCCGGCACCGCGGCCGGATCGGGCCTCTGCGTCTCGCGTTGGTCGGCGATGGGGGCGGGGCTGGTCATGGCGCGATCGTGATGCCCCAGGGCAGCTCGCCCACCTGAATGGTCTTGATCACTTTTTGCGCGGCGACGTCGATGACGGAGACATCGTTCGACACGCCGTTGGTGGTGAGCAGGTATTTCTCGTCCGGCGTGAACGCCATGTGCCAGACCCGTTGTCCGACCAGCAGATATTTCATCACCTTGCGGGTGGCCGTGTCGACCACGGCGATGCGGTTGGCGGGGCCGAGCGCGATGAAGGCGGTCTTGTCGTCCCGGGTCATGCCGATGCCGACCGGCTGGATCGCTTCTTTCCTCAGGCCCGGAATCTCGAAATTGACCTTGCCGATCACCTCGTGCTTTCCGGGGTCGATGATCGACACCGTGCCGCCGATCTCGGAGGAGATCCACAATTCCGACGCGTCGTGCTTGAACTCGGCAAAGCGCGGCCGCGCGTCGACCAGCACGTTGGCGACGATCTGGCGCGAGCTGGTGTCGATGAAGTGCGCCATGTTGGTCGTCTCGGACGTGTTGATCAGCGTCTTGCCGTCCGGACTGATGGTCATGCCCTCGGGCTCGACGCCGACCTGGATGTCGCCGAGCCGGGCGCGCTTCTCGAGATCGATCACGGTCACCGTGTTGTCGTTCTCGTTGGCGACGTAAAGGATCTTTCCGGCGGCATCCTGAGCGAACAATTCCGGGTCGGGCCCGGAAGGCAAACTGTCCACCACGGTTTGCGACTTGGCGTCGATCATCTGGATGGTGTCGTCGTCGCCGACTGCGACCATCACGAACTTGCCGTCGCGCGTGAAATCGATGCCGCGGGGGCGTTGGCCGACCTTGATGGTCTTGGTTACGGTCCAGCTCTCGGTGTCGATCACCGACACCGTGTTGCTCTTCTCGTTCGAGACATAGGCGATGAACGCATGCGCCGGCGCGGCTGTCAGCGCCAGCCCGGAAAGAAGCCCAACGCGCCACATGCGCGACATCCGTATCCTTACTTCAACTTGCATTTGCTCTCCGGGCGATCGTAGCCGAGCGTGTCGAGCTCGGAGACCTGGTGCAGAAAACCCTCCTGCGGCGACACCGACACCACCATGCGGCCGTCGACGAGCAGGATCGGCTGGCGCAGCTGCAGGTTCCAGTCGCGCAAGGTCAGCTTCGTGCCTTTGAAGGCGGCGACCGAGAAATCCGGACCCTTGATGAAATCGGTGACTTTTTTGACATCGCCGGAATTGGTGCGCGAGGTGGCTTCGCCGATCATGCGCACGGCCGTCCATGCCTGCATGTCGAGCGCGGTCATCCGCCGCGAGTTCAGCTTGACGAAGCGGTTTTGCATCTGGATCGCGCCCCACTGGTCCTGTGAAGCGTCCCAGCTCCGCGGCACGAGACCGGCCGAGCCCGCGACGGGGCGGGGATCCCAGGTGCGATAGGGCAGGTAGGCGCCGAACACCTCGCTCTCGTCGGCGGCGACCAGCACGTCGTAGGCCGGCGCCTGTTGCGTGAACACCGGCATCTGGCGCTGGATCAGCGTCACGCCTGAATCGGTGCGCCGCGCGCCGCCTTTGTCCTCGAAATTGCGCTCCTGTACGATCTTGGCGCCGAACCGTGTGGCGGTGCGCCGCAGCGCATCGGCGAACAGCTTGTCCTCGTCATGCGAGCCGACCACGAGCAGCCAGCGCTTCCACTGCTTCCACACCAGGTACTGGCCGAGCGCGTCGGCGAGCATCGACCGCGTCGGCGCGGTATGGATGACGTTGGCGCGGCAATCGGCCTCGCGCAGCCGCTCGTCGATCGCCCCCGCATTGAACAACAGCGTGCCGCGCTCGCGCAGGGCGTCCGATACTTTCAGCAGCGCATCGGCCGGCAGATCGGCGATGATGAAGCCGTTGCGCGCGGCAAGATCGGTCGCGGCCTGCACGGCATCCTCGCCCTCCTTGATACGCCGCTCCTCCAGCGCAAAACGCTGGCCCAGGAATTTGCCGGTGGTGTTGTTGTCCTCGATGGCGAGGCGCGCGCCGGCGACGCCGTCATTGTCCGCGGGCTGCTCGACCAGCGACAGCGTCGATCTGGTGCCGGCGATACCGAGATAGCCGACGCCGATCATGACAGGGTCAGCCGCGAGCGCACTCGTCGCGGTGACACCCAAGCCGATCAGGCCGACCAACCATCGGATCATGTTTCCTCCAGAGGTTCTCCCCGGCTTGACCGCCGGTGGAGAATTGTCTCTGCTAAAGCATGACCGATTTGCCGGGCCATGCAACCCCGCATTTCGTCCCCGCGCAGGAGGCCTGGAATCACGATCATGCGAGCGCCGATATGTTTGCTGATATGTTTCATGGCTTTGCTGTTGACGGCATCGGGCGCGCGCGCCGATCCGCCGAAGCTCGCGGTGTTCGATTTCGAGTTGATCGACACCAGCCTGCCGGGCGAGTTCTACGGCTCCAAGCCGGAGGAGGCGCGGCTCGATCGCGTCGGCGAGCAGCTGCGCAAGGAACTGACTGAGTCAGGCAGGTTCCAGGTGCTCGATATCGCGCCGGTCAGGGACGCCGCCCGTCACGCCAATCTGCAGGCCTGCGGCGGCTGCGACCTCAAGCTTGCCGGAGAACTCGGCGCCGAGCTGGAGATCACCGGCATGGTGCAGAAGGTCTCGAACCTGATCATCAACCTCAACATCTATCTGCGCGACGTGAAGACCGGCAACATGATCACCGCCGCCAGCGCCGACATGCGCGGCAACACGGATGAATCCTGGACCCGCACGATGAACTACCTCATCCGCAACCGCTTGCTGGCACCGAATTACGGCAAGCCGGAGTAGATTCTTCTCTCCGCGTGCGCCGCTGCCACCTTCTCCCACAACAAGGGGAGAAGGGAAGGCAGCGTGCGCTTGGCGTGCAGAGCATCACCCTTTCAATCGCTCCGCATGCCAATGCAGGTGATCGCCCATGAAGGTCGAGATGAAATAATAGCTGTGGTCGTAGCCCGCCTGCCGCTGCAGCGTCAGCGGGACGTTGGCCTTGGTGCAGGCGGCCTGCAGCAGCTCTGGCCTCAGCTGCTCCTTCAGGAAATTGTCGGCCTCGCCGACATCGACGAGGAAGCCGGAAAACTTCGCGCCGTCCTCGATCAGCGCCACCGTGTCGTGGCTGCGCCACGTATCCTTGTTCGGCCCGAGATAGCCGGTCAGCGCCTTGATGCCCCAGGGCACGAGCGACGGCGCCACGATCGGCGCGAACGCGCTGGCGGCGCGAAAACGGTGCGGGTTGCGCAGCGCCACCGTCAGCGCGCCGTGGCCGCCCATGGAATGGCCCATCACCGATTGCCGCTTGGCATCGACCGGAAAATTCTCGGCGACCAGCTTCGGCAGCTCGTCGGTGACGTAGCTCCACATGCGATAATTGCGCGCAAACGGCTCTTGCGTGGCATCGACATAGAAGCCGGCGCCGAGGCCAAAATCATAGGCATTGTTGGCGTCGCCCGGCACGTCGGGCCCGCGCGGGCTGGTGTCGGGCGCGACGAAGATCAGGCCGAGCTCGGCGCAGGCCTTGCGGAATTCGCCCTTCTCGGTGACGTTGGCATGCGTGCAGGTGAGGCCGGACAGATACCAGACCATTGGAAGCTTGGCGCCGGCTGCATGCGGGGGAACATAGACCGAAAACACCATGTCGGTTCCGGTCGCCTGGCTTGCGTGGCGATACACGCCCTGCACGCCGCCATAGGATGTATTGGTCGAGACAGTCTGAATCGTCATGGCTTTGGGCTCCGTGGCATCTAACCACATCATGATTGCAACGCTTGTGTGACCGAATTTGCGGCAGCTGCCGGCGCGTCAGGCGACGCCACTGTCGATCGCCAGCCGCACCAGCTCGACCGAGGTTTTGACGCCGAGTTTCTGGCGCATGATGGAGGAGGTGTTGGCGACCGTCTTGTAGGACGATTGCACCAGCCAGGCGATCTCGGACAGGCTCTTTCCGGCGCTGAGCAGCCGCAGGATCTCCATCTCGCGCGCGTTCAGCTTCGACAGCGGGCTTTGCGCCAGCGTCGGCCCTGCGAAGGCGATGCTGCGCGCGATCGCGCTCGGCAGATAGGTGCCGCCGCCTCCGACGGTGCGGATCGCCTCGACGAGGTCGTCGGGGTCGCCGGTCTTGGAGACATAGCCCTTGGCGCCGCATTCGATCGCGCGCGCGGCGAAGGCGGGGTCGTCGTTCATGCTGAACATGATGATGCGGGCCTCGGGCGCGCGCTCTAGGATGCGGCGCGCCAGCTCGAAGCCGGAGACGGTCGGCAGGTTGATGTCGATGATCGAGAGGTCGGGGCGCTCGACGATGAAGACGCATTCGCCGTCCTCGGCGTCGGCGGCCTCCAAAATCTCGATCTCGCCTTCGTCGGCGAGCACGGCACGGCAGCCGGAAGCCACGATGGGATGATCGTCGACGATCAGAATGCGCATGGACGCTCCTCGCGACAGCGCCGACCTGTTTTCCGCCGCATGATACCGGACGAGACAAATGCGCGTCTCATGTCGCCTCATGCAACCCGGCCGGGATTGCTGTACGGTTTCGATTAGATATCGGGCGCTTCGCCTCTGTCAACGTCACCGGACAGGCGCGGGCCAACCTTCGCGGGGCGACAGGCGGCACCAATGTGGCAAAATCTATCCTTGCGCGCGCGCATCAACCTGCTGCTGGCGCTGCTGCTGGCGCTGGGGCTCGCGGTCAATATCGGCCGCCAGGTCGCGGAAGCCGGGCCGCGCGTGCAGGCCGAGGACCAGAGCGTGATCCGGCTGGCGCGCGAATTCATCGAGATGATCGTTGCGGACCTCAACGAGGCGCCGGATCCTGACGCGCGGTTGAACCAGATCGCGCGCGACCTCAGCCGCCTGCGCCATGTCAGCATCGCGCTTCGGGACGGCGACGGTCGTCCGCTGACGCCGCCCCGGAGCGACGCCGATGACGACACGCGCGGGCCTCCGGCCTGGTTCGTCGGTCTGGTTCATCCCGAGCAGACCGCGGTGAGCGTGCCGGTCTCGATCCACGGCAAGCCGGGCTCGCTGCTGATCACCTCGCACCCCGACGACGAGATCGCCGAGATCTGGGACGGCATCGTGACCCAGCTCGAGGTCGGCTCGGTGATCGCGCTGGCGCTGTTCCTGGTGATGATGAATGTGGTCGGGCGGGCGCTGGCGCCGCTGCAGTCCCTGGCGGATGTGATGGCCGAGCTCGAGGGCGGACGCTATCAGGCGCGCGTCGTGCCGGGCGGCGCGCCGGAACTCGCAGCGATCTGCACCAAGCTCAACCATCTTGCGGCGACGCTCAGCGAGGCGATCGAGGACAAGCGGCGCCTCGCCGAACGCACGGTGTCGCTTCAGGACGTCGAGCGCAAGGAGATCGCGCGCGAGCTCCATGACGAGTTCGGCCCCTACCTGTTCTCGCTGCGCGCCCATGCCAGTGCGCTGGCGAAGCAGGCGGACGGACGCGCCCCGAATGCCGAGGCCGTGCGAAGACACGGCAGCGCCATGCTGGAGCAGATCAACGCGCTCCAGCAGTTCAATCGCCGGGTGCTGGAGCGTCTGCGCCCCGTCGGCCTTGCCGAGCTCGGCCTGCGTCAGGCGCTGGAATCGCTGTCGCGGCTGTGGCGGGAATCGCATCCCGATGTCGCGATCGAGACCGTGATCTCGCCGGCGCTTGGCGTCACCGGCGAGACCGCCGACCTTACCATCTACCGCATCGTGCAGGAGGCGCTGACCAACGTGTTCCGCCACGCCGGCGCGACCTCGGTCAACGTCGTCATCGAGCCGGTGGAGCAGGTATCGGGCGATGGTCGCTTCTGCGCACGGGTGCGGGTCAGCGACAATGGCCGCGGCATGGAGCCGGGCCAGAAGCTCGGCTTCGGCCTCGTCGGCATGCGCGAGCGGATCCTGGCGCTGGGCGGCACACTCAACGTCGTCTCCGGCGATGGCGGTCTGACCGTCGAAGCGCTGGTTCCGACGGCGGTGGCCTGATCGCGTCGGGAAGAATTCCCGATTTTGTCGGGAAAATTGGTGCGGATATGGCCCGACCTTTTGTGGCTGGCGCACGCCTTGCTGCCGATTACACTCGCCCTCGACCAACCGGCGAAAATCAAAACAGCCGGTGATCACGGATGGGAAGGCAGGGATGGGCAATCGTCTTTGGCGTGTTGGATTCAAGCGTCTTGGGTTCAAGCGTCTTGGGTTCAAGCGTCTTGGGTTCAAGCGTCTTGGGTTCAAGCGTCGTTTGTTGATGGCGTCGGTTTCGAGCGGGCTGGTGTCCGGGCTGGTCTTCGCGGCCCCCGTGTGGGCGGCACAGGACGAGGAGACCAACGTCCAGAACCTTCCGCCGGTCGAGGTGACCGCGCCGCCGCCGGCGAGCGTGAGGCGCAGCGCGCCAACGCGGCCGGTCGCGCGTGTCGGGGCGGCGTCATCCGCCAGCCCGAAGACGCGCCTTTACGTCTACCCGACCTCGCCGGGCACCGGCCGGGGTCTCGACGTCGACAAGGTCCCGTCGGCGATCAACGCCGTGGATGCCAGCCAGATCAGGCGCACCGGCTCGCTGAACGTCACCGATGCGCTCCGCGACAACATCGCCGGCGTGAACATCACCGAAGTCACCGGCAATCCGTTTCAGCCGGATGTCGAATTCCGCGGCTTCGTCGCCTCGCCCGTGACCGGCACGCCGCAAGGCCTTGCGGTCTACCAGAACGGCGTCCGCATCAACGAAGCGTTCTCCGACGCCGTCAACTGGGATCTGATCCCGACCGCTGCGATCAGGTCGGTGACGCTCGTGACCAACAACCCCGCCTTCGGCCTCAACGCGCTGGGCGGCGCGATCAATCTGCAGATGAAGGACGGCTTTACCTATCAGGGCGCGGAGCTCGATCTGATGGGCGGCTCGTTCGGCCGCATCCAGGGCTCGGCGCAATGGGGCAAGACGGTCGACAAGAATTACGCCGTCTATGCCGCGCTCGAGGGCCTGCACGACAACGGTTTCCGCAACTTCTCCCAGTCGGACGTGCGGCGCTTCTACGGCGACGTCGGCTACAAGGCCGGTGACAGCGAATTCCACGCCAACATGGGCGTCGCCAAGAACGATTTCGGCGCCAGCGCCACCGTTCCCGCCGAGCTGCTCGACAAATATTGGGGCGCGACCTACACGACCCCGCAGACCACCTCCAACCGCGTCGGCTATCTCAACCTGACCGGCAAGGTCGATGCGACGCCGACCTGGACGCTCGAAGGCACCGCGCATGTGCGCCGCTACGAGCAGAAGCTCGTCGACGGCAACCCGACCGACGCGCAGGAATGCGCCATCGCCGGGCTGCTGTGCTTCGGCGACGACACGACACCGGCGAATGGCACGAGCGGCGTGCAGCTTGCCAATCCGTATCCGTCCGGGACCATCCTCGGCGAGATCGACCGCAGCTCGATACGATCGACCACCTTCGGCGTGTCGGGGCAGGCCACCAACACCGATCAGCTGCTCGGGCACGACAACCGCTTCGTGATGGGCGCGACCTACGACGCCAGCGTCACGCGCTACAACGCCACCGCCGAGATCGGCTCGATCGGAGAAAACTACGTCGTCAGCGGCAGCGGACTCTTCCTGGGGCCGACCGGCGTACCTGATACCGTTGCCGGTCCCGTCTCGCTGCGGACCGTCAACCAATATAACGGTCTCTACGCGATGGACACTTTCAATATCACCGACGCCTTTGCCGTCACCGGCGGCGGCCGTTTCAACGTGGCGCGCATCTCGCTGGAGGATCAACTCGGCACCGATCTCAACGGTGATCACACCTTCACCCGCTTCAATCCGGTGATCGGCGGCACCTACAAAATCACGCCGGAGCTGACCGCCTATGCCGGCTATTCCGAGGCCAACCGCGTGCCGACGCCGCTGGAACTCGGCTGCTCCGATCCGGCCCGTCCCTGTCTCATTGCCGCGTTTCTCGTCTCCGATCCGCCATTGAAGCAGGTCGTGTCCAAGACCGTGGAAGCGGGCCTGCGCGGCAGCAGGGAGCTGAACATCGGCACGCTCGGCTGGAAAGTCGGCGGCTTCCGCGCCACCAATTACGACGACATCGTCGCTATCCCCGTTCCCGGCCGCACCGGCTTTGGCTATTTCTCCAATGTCGGCCGGACCCGGCGGCAGGGGCTCGAGGCCGAAATCAACATCAAGTCGTCGACGCTTCAGTTCCAGGCGAGCTACGCCTTCGTCGATGCGCGCTTCCTCGACGCACTGACCATCGGCTCGAACAGCCCGTTCGCCGACGCCGACGGCAACATCCAGGTCTCGCCCGGCAACCAGCTTCCGGCGATCCCGCGTCACCGCGTCAAGGTCGGCGTGGACTATGCCGTGACCGACGTCTGGAAGGTCGGCGGCAACGCGATCTTCGTCTCCAGCCAATATCTGGTCGGCGACGAGTCCAATCAATATGCGAAGCTGCCGTCTTATACCGTGTTCAATCTCCACACCTCCTACCAGGTGACCAAGAATTTCCAGCTCTACGGCAAGGTCGACAACATCTTCGACAAACGCTACGCGACCTACGGACAGTTCTTCGACACGGGAGCCGTGCCCAACTTCACCAACGGCGGCGCCGACTTCAACGACCCGCGTTCGCTCAGCCCGGCAAGGCCGCGCGCGTTCTATGCGGGGATGAGGGTGACGTTCTGAGCCCGGCCCGGCAAGCCCGGGGCCGGTGTGGGTGACGAGGAGGGGGGCTTCGTCGGTGCGCCGGCGCGGCGTGTCGCCACGGCTGTGTTCTACCTCAGGCCGATTGACTCATTGTTCATGTTTTGTTCTTATGCTGGTCGTCCAGCCAAGGGAGCGAGCCATGGACAACCGCATCAATGAAATCCGTAAGATCATCAGGGCGTTACGTATCAGCATGCGTGAGGCTGAAGCGATCATGCATGAACAGATCAACCGGGACGAGGACTGCACTTTCGTGGCCAACGAGGTCATGAAGATGCGTACGGTAATGAGCGGGCTCGTCCAGGAGCGGGCCGCGCTCGGAGACACCGACCCGATCGTCGTCGCCAGCCTGTTCGTTCCCCGCCGAAAGCCGACGCCGCCGCGCCTCCGTATCGAGCGGCGTCGTCTCGTCCCGCCGCGAGAGGCGGCACGGGCATGAAAGGACAGAGGCCGACCTACTTCTCCGACATGCAGGAGCCGCCGGAATTTTTGAAGGCGCTCGATCATGCGCGGCGCCTGTCCTGCCTCGAGGGTTGGTGCCGCATGCACATCGAGGCCATCCAGGTCGCGATCGACCAGTACGCGGAAGCAGCTCTCGGCAATCGGGAGTTCTTCCTCAACAAGCCGCACAGCATCGGCGGAAGTCGCAGCAACGGCGACGTGCCGTGACATCGAGGACCCGTCCCGGTGCCACGCTGTCCGCCGCCTACTCCGCCTTCGCCCGCCCCAGCGGTGCGGCCGCGACGCTCGTTTGCCCCAGGCCTTTGGCCGCACTCGCGCGATGCCGCCGCTGGACCAGATACTGATCGCCGAGCACCCCGGCCAGGATCACCGTTCCCATCACCGCGAAATTGAGCGAGCTCGGAATGCCGAGGAGGTTGACGAGATTCTGCAGCATCTGGAGCAGCACGGTGCCGAGCACGACGCCGATGATCGAACCTTCGCCGCCGCGCAAGGAGCAGCCGCCGAGCACGGCGGCGGCGATGGCGTAGAGCTCGTAGAACGAGCCATGCACGGCAGGCGAGATCGAGCGGGTGTACATCGCGATCAAGATTGCGGAAAACGCGGTCAGGCCGCCGCAGATGATATAGGCCGAGATGGTCACCCGGTTTGAGCTAATGCCGGAGTAGCGCGCCGCTTCTTCGTTTTTGCCGACGGCATAGAGATAGCGGCCGAACACGGAGCGGTGCAGCGCCACCCAGGCGATGACGGTTACCACCGCGAGCGCCACCACGCTGTGCGGCAGCGGGAAGCCCAGCACGTTGGTGCGGCCGGCGGTCAGCCATTCCAGCATGGGAAAGCTCGCACCGAAGCCGAAGCCCGCCGTCGCGTCCTCGGTGTAGTAGCGCGCCGCGCCGCGATAGATCAGAAGACCGCACAGCGTCACGACAAAAGGCTGGATCCGCATCCTGGTCACCAGGGTGCCATGTATCAGGCCGATCGCGAGCCCAGCCGCGACGATCATCGCGACTGCGGCGATCCAGTTGATGTCATGATTGACGATGAGGTCGATGAAGAGGACGCCGAGCAGCGCGATCACGGAACCAACCGACAGCTCGATTCCGCCGATGATGATCACAAAAGCTTCCGCGATGGAAAAGATGCCGAACAGTCCGACCTGGTTGGCGGTGTTGGAGAGATTGCCTACGAACAGGAATCTCGGATTGATGAGGGCGACGACGGTTCCAACCACGAGGATCAGAACCAGAAGGCTGAGGTCTTTCTTTGTCAAATTCCCTCCGCCTCAACTGAGTGGCCGACTGCGAGCTGGAGCACATTGTGCTCGCTGAACTGGCTGCGATCAAGGAAACCCGAGATCGCGCCCTCGTGCATGACTGCGATCCGGTCGCTGACCCCGATCACCTCCTCCATGTCGCTGGAGATCATCAGGATCGCGACGCCGGCGTCGGCCAGGCGGCGCAGCATGTCGTAGATCTCCTGCTTGGCGCCGACATCGACGCCGCGCGTCGGCTCGTCAAAGATCAGAACCTTCGGCCGCATCGACAGCCATTTGGCGAGCACAACCTTCTGCTGGTTGCCTCCCGACAGAGAGCGGACCGCGGTGGCGACGTCGGGCGCGCGGATATTGAGACGCTCGCGCTGGCGCGAGGCATTCTTGTTTTCGCGCGCCGTATCGACCAGCCAGAAGCGCGAGTAGGACGCCAGATCGGGCAGCGAGATGTTTTCGGCGATCGAGACGTCGAGCAGCAGGCCCGAGATCTTGCGGTCCTCCGGAACCAGATAGATGCCCCGATCGATGGCGGCGCGCGGGCTGGCGATGCGGATCGGCTCGCCATCGAGTCTCATCGTGCCGCCACGCAATCGGTCGATGCCGAAGACGGCGCGCGCAAGCTCCGTGCGTCCAGAGCCGACGAGCCCGGCCAGTCCAAGAATCTCGCCGCGGCGGACGGACAGGCTCACGGTACGGTCCGGATAGGTGTCGGTGACGGCATTGATGATCTCGATCGCGCTGTCGCCGGGCGGTGCAGCCGGCGGAATGTAGAGCGATTTCAGATCACGGCCGATCATCAGCCTGATCATCGCCGCCGGCGAGAGCTCCGCGCGCGTGAGCGCGCCGACCATGCGCCCGTCGCGCAGCACGACCGCGCGGTCGGCGCACTGAATCACCTCGTTGAGGCGATGTGTGATGAAGATGACGCTGACGCCGTGAGCTTTCAGGCCGGCGACGACCCGCATCAAGCGGTCCGTCTCGGTGAGCGTCAGGCTCGAGGTCGGCTCGTCCATGATGACGAGACGGGCATCGAGCGAGAGCGCCTTCATGATCTCGACGAGTTGGCGCTGCGCCAGCGACAATTCGGCGAGCGGCGCGTCCGGTGCGAAATCGCAGCCCAGCCGCTCGAGCAGCGGAGCGACATCGGCATAGAGCCGTTTGCGGTCGATCAGCCGCAAGGGCCCGCCGTGCACGGGCTCGCGGCCGATGAAGACATTGCCGGCGACATCGAGATTGTCAAAGAGGTTCAATTCCTGATGGACGAAGGCGATGCCCGCCTTGATCGCATCCGCCACGGCGAGCGAGCTTCGCTCGATGCCGTCGACGCGGATCACGCCGCCGCTCGGCTCCACGATTCCGCCGAGCACGCGCATCAGTGTGGATTTGCCTGCCCCGTTCTCGCCGACCAGGGCAATCACCTCGCCGGCCGACACCTCTAGCCCGACGTGGTCGAGAGCGACCACGCCGGGATAGATCTTGCTGATATCGACCAGCTCGAGAAAAGGCTCTGGCATGGCAGGCCGCGCTGCGCGCAGCACCGATCCTCCTACTTCTTCAGCATCTGCTTCATCGAGCTCATGAAGTCGTCGACGTTCGCCTTTTCGATGACCTTGCCCGGCACGATGATGATGCCGTTGGCCGGAATGCCCGACTTGTTGCCGCCGATGTAATTCGCCATCAGCTTCATGCCCTGATAGCCCCATTCGAACGGCTGCTGCACCACCGTGCCCACGATGGTGCCTTCCTTGACGCCGCCGAGGGTGATCGGATCCTCGTCGAAGCCGATGATCTTGATCTTGTTGAGCTTGCCTGCCTCCTTGAGTACCTCGTAGATGCGCGGCGTGTTGTAGGAGTAGAAGCCTACGAGGCAGCTCACATCGGGCATGGCTGCGAGGATGTCCTCGACATTGCGCTTGGCACGGGTCTGGTCGATCTCGTCGCCGCGGACGTCGACGAGCTCGACCTTCGAGCCTTTGATCGTCTCCTTCACGCCTTCGATGCGCTCGCGCGCATTGTCGGCGCCGGGCAGGCCCACGAAGCCGACGCATTTGCCGCCGTTAGGAAGCGCCTTGACCATCAGCTTTCCCGCCTCCTTGCCGAGATCGGTGTTGGAGGAGCCGATATAGGCCACGCGCTTGGATTGCGGCGCGTCGCTGTCGGTGGTGAACAGCACCGTCTGGGACGCAACCTTGTTGAGCTGTTCGGTCTGGTTCTTCGGATCGACCGCGCTGACCATGATGCCAGCGGCACCGGCGGCGACGAGGTCATCCATCACGCGCTGCTGCACGGCGGCGGCAGCCTGTTCCGGATATTTGAACTGGAGTTCGTAGTTGGGCAGTTCGCCCTGCGCCTTCTTCATTCCGGCCTCGGCGATCTTCCAGAAGTCGGATGCGCCGTTGACGACGAAAGCCAGAACCTTCTTGTCCGCCGCATCAGCCGAGCCGACGCCCAGCGCTATCGCGAACGCAACAGACACACCTGCAACCAAGAGACGCTGCATATCATCCTCCCCTTAGGCGGTCGGCCTTTGATGACGGCCAACTCTGCTTGAGCTCGAATTGAGCGCATGCCTCCGTCCCCGAGATGCGTGCAGATCAGCCGCCATCCGCGACTTCGCGGCAGAGGCGGGTCACCGGCTACCTCGCGAGGTGAAATGAGGCACGTACCTCAACGTAGCAGAAGCACGCCGAGCGTGCAATTGAAAGCGAGGTTCATCGCAATTCTAAGCGGTGCTTGGCTCGGCATCGCCGCCATCCTGCAAGCAAGGCGGCGGCGTGCGCTGCCGACGGTTGCGGCGCAACATGCAGAAGCAGGAGGCTTATCAAGCTGGTCCACTCTCAGCTACCCGCCTTGGGTGGAGCATCGGAGATTGACTCGGACATCGCACCAGCGTTTGCCCCTGCGCGCCTTTTCGAGCGCCGGGGCACCCCTCGCGCCTTAACCGCTCGGAAACCATGGCAAATGATCCGAAAACTTTAACGAAACTGTTCGGCTGTCTCTGCGTCGGTTCGTCGGAGGGCCCGTCCGATGACAGAGCACCAGTTGAGAGAGCAGGAATTCCAGATCGCGCGCTACAGGCGCTTGGAGCGGGAGGTGACTGATCCGCTTGCCGCATGTCTGCTTCATGGCATCATCGAGGACCTTGAAGCCGAGCTGCGCAGGGACAGACCGGATTGGCACGGGCCGCGCGATTAACGCTTTGTTAGCTCTGATCATGCGGATGATGCACGCGGGAATGCCAGGGGAGACTGCTCCCATGCTCAAGGACGGCAGCTACACGGCGTGGTACAAGACGCCGCTCGATCAAGGCACCGGCATAGTCCATGTCGCAGACGGACAGATCTGGGGCTGCGACAGCCTGATGACGTATCACGGCTTCTGCAAGGTCGACGGCGATCGCTTCACCGCCACCGTATCGACGAAGCGCCACACCGACGGACGTGCAACGGTCTTCGGCGTCGACGACGAGCTCACGCTGGAGATCGAGGGAAGCTGCCCGGGCAAGGTCGCCACCTACACGGCGACGGCCGCGCAGGTGCCGGGAATGATCCTTCAGGGTACGCTCATTCGCACGGAGCAGCAGCCGCCCGCACCCGAACGAACCGGGCAGGTCGCTTCGTTCAATCCCGACAAGCTGCCGAAATTGCCGAAGCGCTCGCGCTGATCGCGCAAACCATTTGGTTGATGGCTGCTGCCGCGCGTCGCCCCGACCTTGAGGTCTGGGCGACGCGGTGGTCGTCTGCCCCACACGCCGTCACGATGTCTTCTTCCTTGCCTCCACGTATCGTGCGAAATTGTCGAGGATCGCCTGCCAGCCGCCTTGCTGCTGCTCGACCGAGTGCGTCGCTTCGCTGTCGAAGGTGATGCGGACGACAATGCCCTTCGGGCCGGGCACGAACTCGACTTCGGCCTTGCGATCGCCGAACGCGTATTCGATCCGCTTGTGCTCGTCGATTTTCGTGTAGGTGCCGGCGAAGTCGAAGCCGATGCTGCCGTCCTTGGCCTCCATGCGTGACGAGAAGGCGCCGCCTTCGCGCAGATCGACCGTCGCCCTGGTGGTGTGCCAGTCGTTCGACGCGGCGTTCCACTGCATGATGTCGGAAGGCGTTGTATAGGCACGCCAGACCTGATTGATGGGGGCTGCGACGCTGGTTTCGACGGTGATCCTCATGGGGCATTGCTCCTGGTTCGATTTCGACGGTTCAAGGTGACGCGTCACGTCAGTGCGCGGGGGCCATCTACGGCACGTCCTGGATGCGTCCATCCAAGGACGATCGAAACCGGTCCGTGCCGACAAGGTCGAGCCGTTGAAAATATGAAAAATGCGTCGTCCGAATGTCCGTGGGGAGCGCAGCGACATGCTGCGACTCGAGCGGCGGGTCCTAACCTGACGGGCGGCCCGGCCCGCCGGCTCTTTTGAAACCGCTGGACAGCCGCCATTGTGCCGCCGCCGAGCTACGCCAGTAATCCGTCGAAGTCGGAATAGATGACGTCGGCGGTGCGCTGATAGTGCTGCTGAAGCAGGTGCACGGCCTGCTCGCTATTCTTGGCGAGTACTGCCTGAAGGATGTGACTGTGCTCAGCACCGACCTTGCGTGCCGGATACGCCTTTGCAATCGACATCATGCGATAGCGATAGAGCCGGTCGGCGAGTTGCTCGCAAAAGCCGAGCAGCGGCCGTGAACCGCAAAGACCGATCAGCGTCGCGTGGAACGCGCGGTGCACCTTCTCCCAATCCGGATTGTTCTCGAATGTATCGGGCTTGAGCGAACGCGGCGTACGATCGAGCCGGTGATGCGCAACCAGCAGAGCCTCTTCCCAGGTCTGGGTCGCATTCTGCATGGACTCGCGCAGCGCCAGGCCTTCGACCCAGCACCGCGTCTTGGTCAGTTCCTGAAGCTCGTCCTTGCTGACCTCCTTCACATAGAAGCCGCGCTGCTCCATGCCGACGACGAACTCTTCCGTGGTCAGGCGATTGAGGGCCTCGCGCAGTGGGGTCTGCCCGACATTGTACTGCTCCATGAGGAAGCGCGACTGCAGCTTGCGTCCGGGCTCCAGCCGCGTGGTCAGGATGTCGGCTTTCAGGCGCGCATAGATCGTCGTCGCCAGTGTGGCCGGCTGGTCCGCCCTCGGGGTCTGCAGGTCAGAGTTCATGAGCGTCCATCAAAATCGTCAACTCATTCTGTACATTAGCAGGCTTCCAGCCAGTAATTTATAAATTTTATACTTTACTGTCGCTTTTTTACATATTATGGACTTGCCACTGTTCGCGCGTCTGGCGAGGAAGCCCAATGTCCGATTTTCCGGTGGCGGCCCTGCGCAGCGTCGAGATCACGACGCCGCACCCTACAGCTTCGCTCGATTTCTACACTGGGGTCTGGGGTCTCGCCGTCGCGGCGGAAGCGGACGGCACGGTCTACCTCGCGGCGACGGGCGGCGATTTCCACGTTCTCGAGCTCACGCCCGGCGAGACCACCTCGCTGCGGAAAGTCAGCTTCCGCACCCGGTCGCGCGAAGACCTGCACCGCCTGTTCGAACGCGCGCGGCGGGCTGGCTGTGAGGTGGTCAGTGTACCCGCGCCATCGCCGGTACCGTCGGGCGGCGAAAGTTTTATGGTTCGGGAGCCGCAAGGCTGCGCCATGGAGTTCGTCCATGGCGACCGCACCAGGGCGGCGCGCGTGGTGGCGGACCGGCCGGAGCGGCTCGCGCATGTCAACATCAACAGCGTCGATGTCGAAAAACTCTCGGCATTCTACCAGGAGACGCTCGGTTTCCGCCTGTCGGATCGGTCAAAACTGATGGCGTTCCTGTGCTGCAACAGCGACCACCACGCGGTCGTGCTCGCGGAAGCCCCTCGCAATGGCCTCAATCACATTGCCTTCCTGATGCCTGATCTGGAGTCGGTCATGCGCGGCTCCGGCCGCATGGTGGACCATGGCCATCCGATCGGTTGGGGCGTCGGCCGTCACGGCCCGGGCGATAATGTGTTCGCCTATTTCGTCGATCCGACCGGCGCGGTCATCGAATACACCGCCGAAGTCCTGCAGATCGACGACAGCTACGTCGCGAAAGGTCCAGACGATTGGGTCTGGCCGCCAGGACGAACGGATCAGTGGGGCATTGCCCCGCCCAAGTCCGACGCCTGCAAGACGGCACAGCTTGCCGTTCCCTTCACGACGGCGCGCGCATGACGGAAGCGGCCGCCACCGACCATGACGTGCTCGTCATCGGCTTCGGGCCGACCGGCGCCGTTGCCGCGGGCCAGCTCGGCCGCCTCGGTCATCGCACACTGGTGATCGACCGTCTCGCTGACGTCTATGACAAGCCGCGCGCGATTGCGCTCGATCACGAGATTTTTCGACAGTTCGACAATATGGGCCTCGCTGAGGCGATCGCACCCCATGTCGAGCCCTTCACCGCGTCGGAGCATTTTGGCGTCGACGGCCGGCTGATCCGCCGCGTCGACATGGTCGCAAAGCCCTATCCACTCGGCTACACGCCGAGCATGGTGTTCAGCCAGCCCGCGGTCGAGGCCGAGCTGCGCCGCCGCGCGACAAGCTTTTCCAATGTGCGCGCCGAGCTTGGCGTCGAGCTGATTGATCTCGTTCAAACCTCCGATCGCGTCGAAGCAAAGTTGAAGGAAACCAACGGAAAGCGCCGTTCCGTGACCGCGCGCTATGTGCTTGGCTGCGACGGCGCCTCGAGCACGGTGCGCGAGATCGCAGGGCTTGGGCTCGAGGATCTCATCTTCGACGAACCCTGGCTCGTGGTCGACGTGCGCGTGAACGAGAGCGCGCTGCACAAATTGCCGCTATGCTCCGCCCAATTCTGCAATCCGGCGCGCCCCGTTAGCTTCCTGATTGGCCCGAAGAACCACCGCCGCTGGGAAATCATGCTGCTGCCGGGCGAGGACGCGCGGCAGATGGAGCGGCCGGAGAATGTCTGGAAGCTGCTCGCGCCCTGGCTCACCCCACAGGACGGCGAGTTGTGGCGGGCGGCCTCCTATCGTTTCCACGCCCTCGTTGCAGACGTCTGGCGCAACGGCAGAATCCTGATCGCCGGCGACGCCGCACATCAGCAGCCGCCCTTCATCGGCCAGGGCATGTGCCAGGGCGTGCGCGATGCCACTAACCTCGTCTGGAAGCTGGATCGGGTGCTCAGGGGCGTGTCTTCCGACAGGCTGCTCGACAGCTACACGGTGGAACGCAAAGCCCACGTGATCGAGCTGACCGGCAAGATTAAGGCGATCGGCCAGTCGATCTGCGAACGCGATCCCGTCGCGGCGCGGCGGCGTGATGCGCGCATTCTGGCCGAAGGCGGCGGCAAGCCGCTCCAGATCACGCGGCAAGAGATCATTCCGCCGCTGCGCGCGGGCGTTCTTGCCAATCACGAAGGGCCGGCACGTGGCAGTCTGTTTCCACAGCCGCGCATCGCAAGCGCCGGCACGGTCCGCCTGCTCGATGAGGTGACGGGACCAGGCTTGCGCGCGTTCATCGACGGCCGCCGCTCCGACGCCGCCGACCTCCTGGCTCTCTGCACCGCGCGCCCGTACCTGTTTGCAGCGGCCGTCGCACCCGCCGGCTCCGGCGCACCCGATGTGCTCCAGGAGACCGAGGGCGTGCTCGCGAGCTGGTTCGACCGTCACGATGCCATCGCCACGATCGTGCGGCCCGATCATTACGTTTTCGGCACGGCGCGCACCGCCGCCGAACTCGGCGATCTCCTGCGCGAGATCGAGGCGCGTCTGCACGACGTCCCGGCCGGGCGAGACAGTCACAATTTTGATCCGACAATGGAGAGAACGCCGTGAAACTGGCAACTGTAGCGATCGACGGCCGCACCACCTGGGGCTTGGTCGAAGCCGAGACTTTTTTCGATGCCGGTGCTGGGCTCAAGGCGCGTTACGCCGACCTCAAGGCTGCCATCGGTTCGTCGCTGGCCGGCGTTGCGGATGCAAAATCCGCGGCGGCTGCCGTTCCGGTCTCCAAGGTCAAATGGCTGCCCGTCATCCCGAACCCGGACAAGATCCTGTGCGTGGGCCTGAACTACGAGACCCACCGCAAGGAAACCGGCCGGGCCGAGGTCGAGCATCCCACCATCTTTTCGCGCTATGCCAACAGCCAGACCGGACATTTGCAGCCGATCGTGCGGCCGCGCGTCTCTACCGACCTCGACTTCGAAGGCGAGCTTGCGGTCATCATCGGCAAGGCCGGCCGCTACATCTCCCGCGCCGACGCCATGAGCTACATCGCCGGCTATTCCTGCTACAATGACGGCAGCATCCGCGATTTCCAGCGTCACACCCATCAGTTCACGCCGGGCAAGAATTTTCCTGATACCGGCGCATTCGGGCCGTGGATGATGACGCCGGACGAGCTCGGTCCGCTTGGCGAGCTCAAGCTGGAGACCCGCCTGAACGGACAGGTCATGCAGGAGGCGCGGATCAAGCAGATGATCTTCGATATCCCGCGCCAGATCGAATACTGCTCCACGTTTACGCGGCTTGAGCCCGGCGACGTCATCGTCAGCGGAACGCCGGGGGGCGTCGGTGCGCGGCGCGAGCCGCCGCTCTGGATGAAGCCCGGCGATGTCGTCGAGATCGAGGTCGAACGCCTCGGCGTGCTGCGGAATGTCGTCGCAGACGAAGCCTGATCGAAAGCCCGCCGCCGGCGACGGCGTGCGGGGCGCTACCGACCAATAAAAGCCCGCAAAGCGGGATCTCCAGGGAGGAACATCATGTCCGGACTATCCCGTCGTCTGCTGCTTGCCGGCGCTGTGCTTTGCTTTTCCCTTCCGGTCTTCGCGCAGTCGTGGCCGGAGAGGCCCGTGACAATCGTTGTGCCGCAGCCGGCGGGCAACAGCCCGGACGTGATGTGCCGCGTCATCACGGAAAAGCTCTCGCGGACCCTCGGACAGCAGTTCATCGTCGAGAATCGTGCGGGTGCCGCAAACCTTGTCGGCACGCAGTCGGTCGCCCGCGCAGCTCCGGACGGCTATACATTCCTGTTTGCTACATCCGCCGCGCTCGTGACCAACCCCTACACCTTCAAGAAGCTCCCCTACGATCCCGTGAAGGATTTCGTGCCGGTTGCCATGGCGGCCAGAAGTAATCACGTCCTTCTCGTCAATCCCGAGCTGAAGGCCAATACGCTGCCGGAATTGATCAAGCTGGAGAAATCGGCGCCTGGTTCGTTGAGCCTGGCCGTCGACGGGGCACGCAACCTTTCGGGTCTGATTGCCCAAGCCATCAACAAGAGCGCCGGAACCAGCTTTGTCCTCATCCCCTACAACACGACCACGAATGCGGTCCAGGACGCCATCACGGGCCGTGTCCAGGTAACAATCCAATCGGCGTCCATCGCCGAGGCCTTCATCAAGGCAGGTACGCTTCGACCGGTTGCCGTTGCCGGAGCCAAACGGATCGACTCCCTGCCGGACGTTCCTGCGATCGCGGAGGCGCTGCAAAGCGTCGATCTCCAGGGCTGGTTCATGTTCATGGCGCCGGTTGGCACGCCCGCCGACATCGTTGAAAAGCTGAGCGCCGAGATTGCGCGTGCTCTGGAATCGCCTGACGTGCGCGAGCGAGCTCCCACCCTCGGCTTCGACGTCCGTATTGGTGATGCTGTGACGCCTGGGGGCGCAAAGCGTTTCCTCGAAGACCAGCTCGCCTCTTCCGGCAAGATCATTCAGGGGCTTGGCATCGAACCTGAATAGCGACCCGCGCAGCGGGGAGCGTCCTTCCGCATTTTTGCATCGTCAACTCTCGGCTCCACTGCTTCCCATATCGCCCGTGACCGGCCATTGTGCGGCCGCAACAACCATCTCGGGGGGCAGCTTCATGTCGGACAAGGTCTCGCGTCGCCAGTTTGCCAAGCTGGCGGGATTGTCCGTGGCCGGAGTCGCAAATTCCGTGGAAGGCGCTGACGCGAAGCCGGCCGCAGCGCCACGCGGCGGAAACGGCTTTCCGGCGGGCTTCGTCTGGGGCACGGCGACTTCGTCCTATCAGGTCGAGGGCGCGGTCAACGAGGACGGGCGAGGGGCCTCGATCTGGGACAGCTTCGTCCGCATCCCCGGCAAGATCGAGGACGGCACCACTGGCGACCGCGCCAACGAGCACTATCACCGCTACAAGGAGGACGTCGCGCTCATCAAGGCGCTCGGCTGCAAGGCCTATCGCTTCTCGGTCGCCTGGCCGCGGCTGTTTCCGGACGGCGATGGCAAGCCCAACCCGAAGGGGCTCGACTTCTACAACCGGCTCGTCGACGAGCTCCTGAAGAACGGCATCGAGCCGTGGCTGACGCTCTATCACTGGGACCTGCCGCAATCGCTGCAGGATCGCTTCGGCGGTTGGCGCTCGACGGAAACCTGCAAGATCTTCGGCGACTACGCCGCCTATGTCGCCAAGCATCTGACCGACCGCGTCAAGAACGTGTTCACGCTGAACGAGAGCGGCCGCTTCGTCTATTTCGGCTACGGCATCGGCATCGACGCGCCGGGCTTGACGCTGCCGCAGGCCGAGGTCAACCAGATCAGGCACAACAGCGCGCTGGCGCACGGGCTCGCGGTGCAGGCGGTGCGCGCCCACGGCCGGCGCAGCACCCGCGTCGGGCCGGCCGAGAACATAGATGCCTGCGCGCCCGCGATCGACACGCCGGAGAATGTCCGCGCCGCCGAGATCGCGCTGCGCGAGCTGAACGCCGGCTATCTCAACGTCATCATGACGGGCGAGTACACCGACGCCTTTCTGAAATTCGCCGGGCGTGACGCGCCGAAATACACCGATGCGGAGCTGAAGATCATCTCCTCGCCGGTCGATTTCCTCGGCCTCAACATCTACGCGCCGCAGCACTACGTGGTGGCCTCCGACCAGGGCGCCGGCTTCATGCCGCTGCCGATCCCGAAATCGTTCCCGCACATGAACTCGGACTGGCTGCGCGTCGGGCCCGAGACGATCTACTGGGTGCCGAAGCTGGCGGCAAGGATCTGGAAGGCGGATGCGATCTATATCAGCGAGAACGGCACCTCCGGCGAGGATGTCGTCACGCCCGACGGCAAGATCTACGACACTGACCGCATCATGTATCTGCGCAACTACCTCGCCCAGCTCCAGCGCGCCGCCGCCGAGGGCGTGCCGGTGCGCGGCTACTTCCTCTGGAGCCTGATGGACAATTTCGAATGGGTGTTCGGGCTCAACAAGCGCTTCGGGCTCTATCACGTCAATTTCGACACCCAGGTCCGCACGCCCAAGCTCAGCGCCAGCTTCTATCGCAACGTGATCGCGAAGAACGCGGCGGGAGCGTAAGCGCGCAGTGCCCGATTTTACGCGCAGCGGAAAATCCGCCCTCAGTAGCATAAAAGCCGCGCATTGACTCCCCTCTCGCCCTGATTCAAAACCACATCAACACTCATTACAAGAGGACACGCCGATGGCTGACGCGCTGATCATCGATGCCTGCCGGACACCGCGCGGTGTCGGCAAGGCCGGCAAGGGAGCACTTTCCGGCATTCATCCGCAGCAGCTGGGCGCAACGGTGCTACGCGCGCTCGCCGAGCGCACCGGCATCAATACCGCCGATGTCGACGACATCGTCTGGGGCTGCAGCGCGCAGGTCGCCACGCAAAGCGGCGATCTCGGCCGCATGTCGGCGCTCGATGCCGGCTACGACGTGCGCGCCAGCGCAGTGACGCTCGACCGCTTCTGCGGCTCCGGCATCACCAGCGTCAACATGGCTGCAAGCTCGATCATGGCGGGCGCGGAAGACCTCGTCATCGCCGGCGGCTGCGAGATGATGTCGATGGAAGGACGCCGCGGCGGCGGTCCGATGATGATGGACGGCGGCAATCTGCGCCTGCGTGCGCGGCATCCGCAGTCGCACCAGGGCGTCTGCGCCGATGCGATCGCAACGCTCGAAGGCATCACGCGACCGGACGTCGATGCGCTCGGGCTCGAAAGCCAGAAGCGCGCCGCGCATGCGATGGCGAACGGCCACTTCAAGAAGAGCCTCGTGCCGGTGCATCGCGAGGACGGCAGCCTCGCGCTCGACCATGAGGAATATCCGCGGCCGCAGACCACGATGGAAGGGCTTTCCGCGCTGAAGCCGGCATTCCCCGCCATCGCCGACCATGCGCTCGACGACAAGGGCACGACCTATCGCGGCCTGATCCTGCAGAAGTACCCGGACCTCGAGATCGACTTCATGCATCACGCCGGCAACTCGTCCGGCGTCGTCGACGGCGCCGCTGCGATCCTGCTCGCTTCGCCCGCTTACGCCAGGGCGCACGGCCTCAAGCCGCGTGCCCGCGTCGTTGCGATGGCGAACATGGGGGACTCGCCGACCCTGATGCTGAACGCGCCGGTGCCGGCGACGCGCAAGGTGCTGGCCAAGGCGGGGCTGACCATCGACGACATCGACCTGTTCGAGATCAACGAGGCCTTTGCGGTGGTCGCGGAAAAATACATCCGCGACCTCAAGCTCGACCGCGCCAGGGTCAACGTCAATGGCGGCTCGATCGCGCTCGGCCATCCCATCGGCGCCACCGGCTCGATCCTGATCGGCACCGTGCTCGACGAACTCGAACGGCGCGACCTCAAGCGCGGGCTCGTCACCATGTGCGCTGCCGGCGGCATGGCGCCGGCGGTCATCATCGAGCGCGTCTAGCCTTCCTTCTTCGCCTCTCCCCGCTTGCGGGGAGAGGTCGGATTGCATCGTCAGATGCGATCCGGGTGAGGGGGACTCTCCGCAAGTCCAGCTCTCACGATGCGATCTAGCCTTATTTTTCAGGGTGAATCGCGCTCCTCCTCGTACAAAGAGGCCGGTCGTCGCTTGTCGAAAGCATCGAATCAGCTTTAGCAAGGCTGCGTGCGGGCCTTTGAAACAAGGTAAAATCCGCTGCCCGAGGCTCCTCCCGCTCAGGAAGTAGCTAAAAAGCAGGGTTTTTTGCCACAGGGGGCCAAAAAAGCCCGTAAAACCGCGACAAAACTGTGCAGAAGGCTCTAGGCCTTCGCCGGTTGGTCTAATATGCAACCGGCAACGAATCAGAGGAGACACGATGCCAGCCCAAATGTCCAAATCGCAGTTGATCGAAAAGATTGCGACCGCCACCGAGCTTTCCAAGCGCGACGTCAAGAGCGTCATGGAGACGCTGACCGACGTCGGCCACAAGGAGCTCAAGAAGAACGGCCTGTTCCTGGTGCCGGGCTTCGCCAAGTTCGTGGTCATCAAGAAGCCCGCGACCAAGGCGCGCAAGGGCACCAACCCGTTCACGGGTGAAGAGATGATGTTCAAGGCCAAGCCGGCCCGGAAGATCGTCCGCGCCCGCCCGGTCAAGGCTGCCAAGGACGCCGTGTCCTGATAAAGCAAAGGCCCCCTCGCAGGAGGGGGCCTTTTGTGTTCGATGACCCGCGAGGGCTGAAGCGGAGGGGCTCAGCCTTTGCGGCGCTTCACCCGGACCGGGATCGGCTGAAGCCGCGGCCCGGGTCCTGCGAGCCCATCGCGAACCCCGTCGATGGCGCGATCGAGCAGCCGGCGCAGCCGCTGCGTTGTCCGCGATTTCTTCGCTCTTTCCAGCAGTTTCTTCATCGCATTCACTCCGCCGCTTCGACCTTGGCTTCGGCCGGCTCGAGCGCTGCGGCGATGGCCTCGTCGACGCGCTCCAGCCAGATGAATTCGAGGTTGTCCCGCGCGCTCTTCGGGATGTCGTCATAGTCCCGCTTGTTGCGCGCCGGCAGCATCACCCGCTTCAATCCCGCGGCCGCCGCCGCCACCACCTTCTCCTTGATGCCGCCGACCGGCAGCACCAGGCCGCGCAGCGAGATCTCGCCGGTCATCGCGGTGTCGCTGCGCACCGTGCGATTGGTGAGCAGGGACGTCAGCGCAGTGAACATCGCAACGCCCGCGCTCGGCCCGTCCTTCGGGGTTGCGCCCGCCGGGACGTGAACGTGGATGTCGTTCTTCTCGAACAGCTGAGGATCGATCCCGAGCTGCGGGGCCTTGCTCTTCACCAGCGTCAGTGCGGCCTGCACGCTCTCGCGCATGACCTCGCCGAGCTGGCCGGTCAGGATCATACCGCCCCGGCCGGGCACGCGAGAGGCCTCGATGAACAGGATGTCGCCGCCGACCGGCGTCCAGGCAAGGCCGGTGGCCACGCCCGGAATGCTGGTGCGCTGCGCGATCTCGCCCTCGAAACGCGGCTGGCCGAGCACGGTGGCGATGTCCTTTGCCGTCACCACGACCTTTGCCGCCGTGCCTTCGGCGACCTGCACCGCGGCATGCCGGAACAGCTTGCCGATCTCGCGCTCGAGGTTACGCACGCCGGCCTCGCGGGTGTAGCCCTTGACCACCAGCTTCAGCGCCTCCGGCTCGATCTCGGCCTGGTCTGAAGTCAGGCCGTTGGCCTCGAGCTGCCGCCGCACCAGATAGCGTTTCGCGATCTCCCGCTTCTCGTCCTCGGTGTAGCCGGCGAGGCTGATCAGCTCCATGCGATCCAGCAGCGGGCCCGGGATTTGGTCCAGCATATTGGCGGTCGCAATGAAGACCACGCGCGACAGGTCGAACGGCACGCCCAGGTAATTGTCCCGGAACGTCCCGTTCTGCTCGGGGTCGAGCACCTCCAGCATCGCGGCGGAAGGGTCGCCCTGCACGCCGCGGCCCATCTTGTCGATCTCGTCCAGCATCATGACGCAGTTGCGGCTGCCGGCCTTCTTGATGCCCTGGATGATGTTGCCGGGCAGCGCGCCGATATAGGTGCGCCGGTGACCGCGGATCTCGGCTTCGTCATGCACGCCGCCGAGGCTGACGCGCACGAAGGGGCGATCCATCGCGCGTGCGATGGACTGGCCGAGCGAGGTCTTGCCGACGCCGGGCGGGCCGACGAAGCACAGGATCGGCGCCTTGCCCTGCGGAGCCAGCTTGCGCACCGCCAGATATTCGATGATCCGGCTCTTGATCTTCTCCAGGCCGAAATGGTCGGCATCCAGGATGCGGCGCGCTTCCTTGATGTCGATCGGCTTCTCCGCGGGCAGCGCCCAGGGCAGCTCGATCAGCCAGTCCAGATAGGTGCGGACCATGCCGGCTTCGCCGGCGGCCTCCGGCATGCGCTCGTAGCGGCGCAGCTCCTTCCTGGCATGCGCGTCCGCCTCCGGCGGCATGCCGGCCTTGGCGATGGCAGCCGTCAGCTCGGCGACCTCGGCCGCCTTGCCGTCGCCTTCGCCGAGCTGGCGCTGAATGGTCGCCATCTGCTCGCGCAGGATCGCCTCGCGCTGCCGCTCGTCGAACGAGGCGCGGGTCTTCTGGCCGATCTCGTTGCTGATGCGCAGCACCTCCAGCCGCTCGGCCAGATGCTTCGACACCTTCTCGACCCGCAAGGCGAGGTCGATGGTTTCCAGCACCTCCTGCTTGTCCTGCGGCTTGATGTCCATGAACGAGGTCGCCAGATCCGCAAGCGCGCCGGGCGCGGTGGTGCTCTGGAACATCGCGGCCAGCTCCGGCGGCGCCTGCGGCAGCAGCTCGATCGCCTCGATCGCCTGGCGCTGCAAATTCAGCGCACGCGCCTCGATCTCGGGCGAGCTCGTGGTCGGCTCCGGGATCTGTTGGATCCGCGCGGCCGGAAACGGCGTCCCCGGCAGGAAGTCGAGGATCCGCGCGCGCTGCACGCCCTGGCAGACGATGTGATGGGTGCCGTCGGGCGCGGTGATGTAGCGCACGATGTTGGCGATGGTCGCGACCCGGTAGAGGTCGTCCGGCCCCGGCTCTTCGGTCTCGGGGCTGCGCTGCAGCACGATGCCGACCGGCCGCTGCTCGCGCAGCGCCTGCTGCGCGGCGGCGACCGACTTTGGCCGGGCGATCGCAATCGGCGCGATGGCGCCGGGGAACAGCACCATCTCGCGCACGGGGATGATGATCAGTGCGTCTTCGGGGATCTTCACGTCGGACTCGGTGGAATTGCTCTGTGCGGTATTCATCTGTTCGGTGGCCATGATCGACCTCAGGATTTGGCGAGGCGCAGTGCGACGCAGCCGTCCATCACGAAGCGGCTGATGGCGTAGCGGCCAAGGGGCAATGCAATGCGGCGCTCAAAACGCCCCTGCGGCAGCTCGAGCCGGTGGATGCGGGCGTTGCGAAGCTCCGGCGGCAGCGTGCGCTGACCGGAGATGACGAGCACGCCGTCATGGATCGCCGTCTCGACATTGTCGGGATTGACGCCGGGAAGCGCGACCAGGATCAGGAGCTCATGCTCGGTCTCGAGTACGTCGATCGGCGGCTCCCAGCAGGCTTCCTGGCGGCCGAACTGCTGGCGCAGCCGTTCGGCGCGGGTCAGCGAGTCCAGGGCTTCGGACAGCATCCAGTCGAGGGGATTTTTGGGTTGCATGGCAAAAACTCGGGGGAAGGCGCTACGGTTGGAAAGCGGGGATATGGGGACGGTTCCCCGAAATTCCAGCATCGCGCGTCTGGAGCATGCCTGTCCCTCGAACCGGAGGAGACCCTTGCAGTCAGACGCCTTCGGCGCAGCGGAGATGTTCCGCGGCGCCGAAGGCAACAATTGGGCGCGGCGCGTTCAGGCGGCGGCGCGGTAGTCCTCTTCCGCTTCGAGATTGATGACGGAGATGGCGAGCTCGGTCAGCGAGTGGTCGGTCGCCTCTTCCTCGTCCAGCGTCGCCTGGAGCAGCCTGGCGGCGTCCGGCATGCCGAGCTCCTCGGCCCAGGTGCGCAGTGTGCCGTAGCGGGAGATCTCGTAGTGCTCGACGGCCTGGGCTGCGGCGAGCAGGCCGGCGTCGAGGGCAGGAGCGTTCTTGAAGTCCTTCATGATCTCGGCACCCTCGTCGGTGATGCCGTTGATCGCTTCGCAGGGCTTGCCGCGGGCTGGCTTGCCCAGCATCTTGAAAATCTGGTCCAGCCGTTTGACCTGGCCCTGCGTCTCCCGCAGATGCTTGGTGAAGGCTGCGGAGAGCTGCTTGGAGTGAGCCGCCTTCGCCATCTTCGGCAACGTTTTGATGATCTTGTTCTCGGCGTAATAGATGTCCTTCAGCGTCTCCAGGAACAGGTCGCTCAGCATCTTCGGCGCCTGACGCGGGCGGCGCGCCGCGGTCTTTTTCGCGTTCGCACGTTTCTTTGCTTGCTTAGCCATAAATCCTCCTCTTGAGGGGCACGGGAAGGCGCTCCCGTCCTCAATCCTCGCGCGACCAAGCCTCTGCGGAGGCAAATGTTCCTCGCGAAGGCCGAGTCGAGCCGTTATGGATTGCGGCTGCACCTCGCGTGAGACCCATCCGCATGCTCGATTTCGCCCTGTCGGCCTTCGTGACCCTGCTGCTCGTGGTCGATCCCGTCGGCCTTGCGCCGGCCTTCCTCGCCGCGACCGGAGGCATGCCCGACAAGATCAAACGCACGATCGCGCTGCGCGCGCCGCTGATCGCGGCGTCGATCCTGGTGGTGATCGCGCTGATCGGAAACTGGCTGCTGCGCCAGCTCGGGATCGGCATCCCCGCCTTCCAGATCGCCGGCGGCTTGCTGCTGTTCGGCGTGTCCTACCAGATGATCTTCGGCGACCGTCCGCATCGCGAGGCCCGCGAGGCCGACAAGGCAAGCTCGGAGCATGCCTCCGATGTCGCAGTGTTCCCTCTGGCCATTCCCATGATGGCGGGTCCCGGCGCGATCGCAACCACGCTGCTGCTGACAGGCGACGCCGGCTACGGGCCGAGGCTCGCGATCATCATCGCGGTCGTGCTCTCCGTGTGCCTGCTCTGCATGCTCTGCTTTGTCTCAGCTCACCTGATCGCGCGCACCCTCGGACGTACCGGCAACGCCGTCCTTTCGCGCGTGCTCGGCATGCTGCTCGCGGCCTATTCGGTGCAGTTCGTGATCAACGGGATCGCGGCCGTCCGGGCAAGCTTGCCGTAGGGCCGCGACAATCTGCTAATGCGTTGATTTTCATCATTATTTCATGATGCTTCGAGGCGGCTGGCGCGATCGCGGGCGATCCGGTCCGCTTTCGCTTGCGCTGCCACATTGCTTTGACGTACTTCCCGTCCCACAAACGCCCATCGCCAAGAAGTCGAGATGAAATCGAGATGTCGGTGACAGCGGACGAACTCGTCAAGAGACAGGCCATCATCGACGCCTGCCGCCGCATGAACGCGCTCGGCATCAACCAGGGCACCTCGGGCAATATCAGTGTCCGGCATGCGGGCGGGCTTCTGGTCACCCCCACCAGCGTGCCCTATGAGGCCATGACGCCGGACCAGATCGTGCTGATGACGATGGACGGCTCGCACGCGCCCGATCAGAAGCCGTCCAGCGAGTGGCGCTTCCACCTCGACATCCTCAAGGCCCGGCCCGACGTCAACGCGGTCGTCCACGCCCATCCGACCTACTGCACCATCCTGGCGATCATGGGCCTGGAGATTCCGCCCGTGCACTACATGATCGCAGCCGCCGGCGGAGACAGCATCCGCTGCGCGCCCTATGCCACCTTCGGAACGGTGGAGCTGTCCGACCATGCGGTGCGGGCGTTGGAGGGACGGCTCGCCTGCCTGCTCGACCATCACGGCATGATCGCGATCGGCAAGTCGCTGGACAAGGCGATGTGGCTCGCCGTCGAGGTCGAGACGCTGGCGCGGCAATATCACGGCTGTCTCCAGATCGGAGAGCCGCCGCTGCTGTCGAGCGCCGAGATCGAGCGGGTCCGCCAGCGCATGTCCGGTTACGGCATGTCGGAAGGATAGGGCGGCAGCAGGTGTTCATGCGGATCAGACATCTCGTCGATCGCAAGGGGACGAACCGCACCATGGTTCGGCTGCGGGCGCTGCTGCGCAGCAACGAATTCTATCTGATCCCGCTCGCCCTCGTGATCGGCACGCTTGCCGGCGCGATCGTGACCCTGATGGCCGAGATCGCGCAGATCGCGCACGTGGTGATCTATGGCATTCCCATCGACGTCCGCCTGTCCGCCAATACGCGCATCAGCCCCTGGGCCGCGCTGCTCGCTCCCGCGCTGGGCGGCCTGGCGCTCGGCATCATGGAGTGGTGGCGGCGACGGCTGAAGATTTCCAGCGCGGTCGATCCGATCGAGGCGAACGCGCTGCGTGGCGGCAATCTGTCGATGCGCGACAGCGTGGTGGTGTCCAGCCAGACGCTGATCTCGAACGGCTGCGGCGCCTCCGTCGGCCTCGAGGCCGGCTATACCCAGATCGGCTCGGGCATCGCCTCGCTGCTCGGCAAGTTCTTCAATCTTCGCCGCAACGATCTTCGCCTGATCGTCGGCTGCGGCGCCGCCGCGGCGATCGCGGCGGCCTTCGGAGCACCGATCACAGGGGCCTTCTACGCCTGCGAGCTGATCGTCGGCGTCTATTCGGTCGGCAGCGCCGCGCCGATCCTGGCCGCCTCGCTCGCCGGCGCCTTGACCGCGCAATGGCTCGGCGGTGCGCCCTACTCGCTCGAAATACCCAAGGTCAGCGCCGTCGGCGTCGAGCAATATCTGGCGCTGATCGGGCTCGCGCTCGTCACCAGCGGCGTCGGCATTGCGGTGATGCGCTCGTCATCGATGTTCGAACGCCTGTTCGCCTGGCTGCCGGTGTGGCTGCGCCCGGTGATCGGCGGGCTCGTCGTCGGCGGCTTTGCGCTTCTCACGCCGCAGGTGCTGGCGGCCGGCCACGGCGCGATGGTGCTCGATCTGTTTCACGACATGACGATCGGCCTGATCGCGCTGATCATCGCCTTGAAGGTGACGGCCTGCCTGATCTCGCTCGCTTCGGGCTTCCGCGGCGGGCTGTTCTTTGCCTCGCTGTTCGTCGGGAGCCTGATCGGAAAGTTCTTTGCAGCGGTGCTGTTGCTGGTCAGCCCGAACTTCGTGATCGATCCGCTGGTCGCGATGCTGACGGGGATGGCGACGCTCGGCGTCGCCATCGTCGGCGGTCCCCTGACCATGTCGTTCCTCGTGCTCGAGATGACCCGCAACGTCGACGTCACCGCCGTGGTGCTGGCCGGCTGCATCGTTACCTCGATCTGCGTTCGCTTCATGTTCGGACACTCGTTCTCGACCTGGCGTCTGCACCTGCGCGGCGAGACCATCCGCAGCGCCAACGACGTCGGCTGGCTGCGCAACCTCACCGTCGAGCGGCTGATGCGCTCCGACGTCGGCAAGGTACCGTCGACGACGACGATCGCCGCGGTGCGCCGCGAATTCGCGCTGGGCTCGCGGCCCGGAATCGTCATCGTCAACAATGCGGACGAATATGTCGGGCTCGTCCTGCTGCCCGATCTGTTCTCCGGCGATCTCGACAGCATCGCCGACGAAATCCAGGTGATCGAACTCGCGCGCCTGACCGAGATCGTGCTGATCCCGGAAATGAACGTGAAGTCGGCGATGGCGGTGTTCGACGAGGCGGAAGCCGAGATGCTGGCGGTGGTCGATTCCACCGACAGCCGCAAGGTGGTCGGCTTCCTTACCGAGACTTTCGCCCGCCGCCGCTATGTCGAGGAGATCGACAAGGCGACGCGCGGCGTGCTCGGCGCGCTGTCGTAAGTGACGCGCCGGCCGGCGAGGTCGGCCTTGCCAGCCGCCGCAATCTGCGCCGGCTATCGGCCTGGTTGAGATGGGGAGGCGACGAGGCAAGCCACGATCCGGCGGACCAATGGCAGCACCATCAGCAGCGTCGGAAAGGCGACCAGCCATGACAGCGCCCAGGCGCCTGGCCAGGTTGCGAGGAACGCCGGCGTAGCGCCGAGGCTCCGAAGCGTGGAAATGATCGACACGACGGCCGTCATGAGGATGGACAGCACGAATGGCATCACGATCGGCGCATAGCGCGCCGGCAGTTTGCGAACCGCAATCATCTGGTTTCTCTTGGGAAAAGGACGCGTCAGTCACGTTGAACCCTGCAAATGGCATCGATCCCGACGGCGTCGGTTGATGCGTTGGTTCACGTCAAACGCTTACGGCGACCGAAAACGGCGCGGCTGTTCATTATCCGCTCAGGTTGGATGGTTCAAGCTGCATCCGGTCGTTCGGTTTACAATCGTTCAAAGCGTGGCAGATTGCCGCGATCGCGAAACCATTTCAGTGGGTTGCGCGTTATGGTTCGTTTGCTTAGGTCACTTTTGGTGAGAACAGAGGACATTGAAATGAGTGATAGGACCGTAAGTTTGAGACTTGTCCGCAGCGCCTCGCTTGCCGCGCTCGCAGGCCTCGCCTTGTCTGCGGCTTCCGTTCCGCCTTCGTCTGCGGCGTCACCCGCGACGACAAAGGCGGCCGCAGCCCAGTCCTCATCGGACGCCACCGATTTCAGCGCCGCTCGCCGCCACCGCTATTATCGGCGAGGCCCGAACGCTGCAGGCCTCGCCTTCATGGGCGTGGCGGCAGGCTTGATCGGAGGTGCGATCGCGGAGAGCCAGCGCCGCGAATACTATGAAGACCACTACAATTATGGCCCGCGTCCTTACTACGGTAGTCCGGGATATTATGGCGGCGGTCCCTATTACGCTCCGCGTGGCTATTATCAGCCGTATTAGGCGCCTGTTCTCGTCGCGGTCTTGATCTCGCCAAGGGGCGGTGTTTTGCACCGCCCCTTGTTTCTTCCGCGCGGGCGTAGCGTTGCCGACCTGTGTCGCCTGCGCGTCAATCCTCTCTGAAAAAAAATATTCCACTTTATCGAAATTCGGTTTTGGCGTATGTGTCGGCCATCCCGGCTCATCCTTGAGGGGCGATCTTGTGGTCGTCATGTTCGCGAGCCGGGCTTGCGGTGGACGCGGCAGCGTCGGGCGCGAGGTCAAGGGCAGGGCGGATTGCTCTCCGTGAGCCCAAAAACTTCGTGCTGGACGAGCGGCGCTGTCAGGTTCGTCTCGTCTGTAAGTTTCCGGCTCCGTCGACAGATCTGGAAAAACTGCGGCGAAATGGCGGGCCGTGCGTACGGCAAAACCGTGTGGTCCTGGCCGTCGTTGCTACGGTCAAGCTCTTGCG
>NZ_JALJRE010000023.1:0-85068 GCF_024519855.1 Bradyrhizobium sp. Bra78
GCCTGCATGGTTCGAGACGCCCGCTTTGGCGGGCTCCTCACCATGAGGGTCTGATGTCTCACCGCAAAACGCGACCTCATCCTGAGGGCCCGCCGTAGGCGGGCGTCTCGAAGGATGGGCCGCAGGCAAGCTGCCCGCCACGCTTTTCTTCATATGCGATAGCCCTGGGCCTATCAGGGTGTGAAGCGAGCATGACTTCGCCGTCCCCGCGACCTCAGGCGGAGCGGGACCATGGACCTGCGCGAGGGCGAGCTGATCGGCATGAAATGGCGCGAATTGCAGCGCGTCGCGGACTTCAGCCCGGCCCATCTGCGCCTGAAGCGTCAATCGCCGCCGCGAGCGCGAGGCGCCGAAATGCCGGGGCTCGACCGATGCCGCCGGCCCATCACTTCGTCAAAGTGCTTCTTCACCCAATCATTGCAACAGCAGGCTCTGGCTTCGAGCGCCGGCGCATCGAGGATCAAAATGGCGCCGCGGCGGGTCGCGAGGATCCGTCTTGCCTTGAACATCTGGATGACGCGGCTGGCGTAGCTGCGGGACACGCCGAGCAGGCCGGCGAGCTGCTCGTGGGTCAGAGGGATCTCGGGGCCGCCGATATGCTCGCGCGCGAGGATGATCCACTTGGCGGCGCGCTGCTCGATCGAATGCGCGGCGTTGCAGGCCGCGCTCTGGAGCAGTTGCGCGAACTGGCAGTCGGCATAGTGCAAGAAGACCTGCTGGAGCGTGGCCGACCGCTGCTGCGCCTGCTCGAGCGCGCGCAGCGGCAACCGGACCAGGGTGCCGCCCAGCTTCACGACGATGCGCGAATAAGCGGGCGAGGCGCTGCCGCCGAAGGCAATGCCCACGGCGCCCTCGCGCCCCACCAGCAGGCTTTCGACCTCGCGATCGTCCTCGACCGGCACGGCGAACGACACGAGCGTGGGGCCGCAGGGAAAATGAGCCGCCGCCACCTCGTCGCCGGCGTGATGCAGGATATCGCTCGCCTCCAGTTCGACAGGCTGGAGGTGAGGGCCGAGCAGTTCGAAATCCGCGTGGCTGAGCTGCTGGAGAAGATCGTTTTGGGGCCGGCCGGTCACGTGTCTTGCTCTGGCCGGGAATCGGCGCGAGCCGGAACCCTACGTTTCCGCGACGAAGGCGACGGTTCCAAAGTGCACACAAGGCGGCTTCGTGCGTTGAAAACTTGCAGGTCCGGCTTACGGAATTCCGGAAGTCACCGTGGTCAGGCCGCAGGGAACGCCGGACCCGCGGTATTTCGTGTCACGAACTCTGTGCAGCAGTGCACATATAAGGCGCGCGGGTCGGCATAGCATCGTCCTCGCCGGGCGCCGTACCCCGTGCGCTCTGCCCGACGGACCGCCGGCCTGTACCTCGAACGCCGCCGGGCCGGCGGGCCCGAGGGCGACGGGAAGGATCATCACCCGAAGCGCGCTTCGCAGTCATGCGCAGGCCGGCTTTTTTCCACGTGCGCGCGATAGGCGTCGATCGCCCTGTTGGCGAGCATCAACTGCCGGCGTTCGCCGGTCCTGAGCTGGGCTTCGATGGCATCGAGCAGGAGGTTCGCGGTCTCGTCCGGAGGGCCGAGCTCTCCGCTCAGCTCGAGACAGCTCCAGGCGATGAAGAATGCGCTTTCGACGGTGCAGCGAATGGACATGGCTGCCAACGCGGCGCGGCCGTTGCCGTTCCGAGCTTGGTGTCGCGTCACTGGGCGAAAGTGCGGGCGGCGCTACTTGAGCGAGGTGCTGATCGAGCTGAACTTCTTGTTCAGCGTCGAGCCGAGGTTGTTGACGACGGCGATGATTGCGAGCGCGATGCCGGCGGCGATCAGGCCGTACTCGATCGCGGTGGCGCCGGATTCGTCGGCAAGAAATCGGCGAATGGAGCAGCGGATGGTCTGCATGGTCTCACCAGAATTCCAGGAAGGATGCTGGAGAGATATATAGTGTGCTGGTCGCCGGTTCCCCTATTCGGAACCGGGCCTTGCGTCAATTCCGAGTTAATTTTGCCGAGGAAAAGCGCGGCGGCGAATGAAGCTCCTCCGCCGCCACAGAAACTCAGTTCTTCAGCACGATGCGGCCGACGACCTTGCCGGCGCGCAAGCTGTCGATCCATTTCTGGACGTCGCCCATCGGTTCCTCGCGCATCGGCGTCGGCTTGATCTTGCCGGCACGGGCGAGCGCCATCAGTTCGCGGGCCTCCGCGAGCGTGCCGACCATGAAGCCCTCGATGGTCATGCGCTTGTAGACCCACTGCACCATCGGCAGCGTGAACTGGCCGCCCATCAGGCCGGAGACCACGATCTTGCCGCCGCGCGCGGCAACGGCGACGGCGAAGGCCATGGACTTCTCGTTGCCGGCGAAATCGACGATCTCGTCGAAACCGCCGTCGGTCTCCTTGAGAATGCGCTTGATCACGTCGGGCTCGGCCGGATCGTAGGCAACCGCCGCGCCGTTCTTCAGCGCGGTGTCGCGCGCAGCGGCGCTGAGGTCGGCGACCGCGATCGGCTGCTTGAACATGGCCTCTGCAAAGGAAAGGCCCATCATGCCGACGCCGCCGAGACCGATCAGCAGCAAATTGCGCTGGCGCGGACGATCGACGAGGCGCTTGAGCGCGCCGTAAGCGGTGACACCGGAGCACATCAGCGTCGCGGCCTGGTTGACGGGCAGGGGATCGTAATCGAGCAGGTATTTTGCGTCGGGCACCAGCACGTGGGTGGCGAAGCCGCCGTCGATCGAGACGCCGAGGAAGCGCTGCTTGGCGCAGAGATTCTCGTCGCCATTGGCGCAGTCGCGGCACTGGCCGCAGCCGATCCACGGAAACACCGCCTTCTTCGCGCCGACAAGGCCGGCGGCGACGTCGGGGCCGACTTCGTCGACCACGCCGGCGATCTCGTGGCCGAGCGTGAAGGGCAGCGTCATGCCGCGCGTGGTGTCGAGCTTCTTGCCGCCGCCGAGATCGGCATAGCCGTCCTGGATGTGCAGATCGGAGTGGCAAAGGCCGCAGCGCTCGATACGCACCAGGACCTCGCGCCCTTGCGGCTTTGGCGTGTCGACGATGGTCTCGCACAACGGCGCATCGAACTTGACCAGGGACTGCCGACGCATCAACGCCATTTTCTTTCCTCCGGAATTTCCGTTATCAGCCTTCGCTGCGTATATCGGCCAATTCATGCGCCATGGCAACAAAGCCGGAGATCGGAATGGTCTCCGCGCGCCGCGTCGCATCGACGCCGGCGGCTTGCGCAAGGCGTGCGGGATCGACGCCCAGAGACTTCAGGCTCTGGCGCAGCATCTTGCGACGCTGGCCGAAGGCGGCAGCCGCGACCTGTTCGAGCAGTTTGCGATCGCAAGGCAGAGGCTTTTCGCGCGGCACCAGGCGCACGACCGAGGAGGTGACCTTCGGCGGCGGCACGAAGGCGGACGGCGAAATGTCGAACAGGATCTTGGTCTCGCAGCGCCAGTTGGCGAGCACGCCGAGCCGGCCATAGGCTTCATCGTCCTCGCGCGCGACGATGCGCTCGCCGACCTCGCGCTGGAACATCAGCACCATCGTCTCGTACCAGGGCGGCCATGGCTCGGTGGTGAGCCAGCCGATCAGGAGCTGGGTCGCGATGTTGTAGGGCAGGTTGGCGACGATTTTTGCTCTTTCGCCATCGAGCAGCGGACGCGGGTCGAAGGTCATGGCATCGCCATGCACGATCTCGAGCCGGCCGGGATAGCGCACGGAAATATCCTGCAACGCCGGGATCGCGCGCTCGTCATGCTCGATCGCGATGACGCGCCTGGCGCCGAGCGCAAGCAGTGCGCGGGTCAGTCCGCCCGGGCCGGGGCCGATCTCGACGATGGTGGAGTCGTCCAGCGGCGCCGCCGCGCGCGCGATGCGCGCGGTGAGATTGAGGTCGAGCAGGAAATTCTGACCGAGCGATTTGCGGGCCGAAAGCGCGTGCTGGCGGATGACCTCGCGAAGCGGCGGGAGGTCGTCGATCGCGCTCATCGGATTGTCGCAGCCGCCATGCGGCTCGCAAGCCTCAAGGCGGCGATCAGGCTCGCCGGGTTGGCCTTGCCTCTGCCGGCAATGTCGAAGGCGGTGCCGTGATCGGGCGAGGTGCGGATGAAGGGCAGGCCGAGCGTGACGTTGACCGCGTCGTCGAACGCCACCGTCTTGATCGGGATCAGCGCCTGGTCGTGGTACATGCAGACGGCGCAATCATAGCTGTTTCGCGCGGCTTCGTGAAACATGGTGTCGGCAGGAAGCGGTCCCTTCGCCTCGATGCCGTCGCTGCGCAGCGCCTTGAGGGCCGGCGCGATCACGGTCTGCTCCTCGTGGCCGAGCGAGCCGTCCTCGCCTGCATGCGGGTTGAGGCCGGAGACCGCGATGCGCGGCCTATCGATGCCGAAGCGGGATTTGAGCTCGGCTGCGACGATGCGCACGGTCGAGACGATCAGCTCGCTGGTCAGCTGGGCCAGCGCATCGCGCAAGGAGACGTGGATGGTCACGGGCACCACGGCGAGCCGAGGCGACCACAGCATCATCACCGGCTGGGGCACGCGGCCGTGCTCAGCGGCGAGCTCGGCGAGGAATTCGGTGTGGCCGGGATGGCGGAAGCCAGCGCGATAGAGCACGCTCTTGGCGATCGGATTGGTGACGACGGCGCCGGCGCGGCCCTCGCGGACGTCGGTGACCGCCTGGCGGATCGAGGCGAGCGCGGAAGGGGCGCTGGATGCGTCGGGCTTGCCGGGCTCGGCCGTCGCGCGCGTGCCGGTCGCAACCACGGGCAGGGCCTCGGCGAAGGCAGCTTCGGCCTCGCCGGGGCTCACTTCGGCGATCCCGATGTCGGCTCCGAGCGCTTTCGCGCGGCGGGCGATCAGCGCAGGGTCACCGAGGAGATAGAAGGCGGGCAGGCCCAGTTCGCGGCGCCCGAGCCAGGCTGCGATGGTGATGTCGGGACCGATGCCGGCGGGCTCTCCCAGGGTCAGGGCGAGGGGCTTGGCAGGGGGCTTGGCCATCAGCGGTTGCGATATTCGATCATCGCCGCCTTGCGGAGGTCTTCGAGATAGGCCTTCTGGGTCTTCTCGTATTTCTCCTGATACATCTTGTCGCGAACCTCGCGCTTTTTCGGCGTGTCGATCGTGGTCGGCTTGCGCGAGCACAGCACCACCATCTCGATGCCCGACTTGGTCACCTCGGGCGCGGTCAGGTGGCCGATCGCCGTGTCGTCGAGCACCTTGCGCAGCGCCTCGGGCAGGTCCGCGGTGGTCTTGGTGACGGCATCGCGGATGGTGGCGTTGGGCGTCGAGCGGAACAGCGAATTGGCTTCCTCGCAGCTTCCGACGCGCGAGCGATATTGCTCGGCTTCCTTCATCCGTGTCTCCTGGAAGGCCGCAGACGAGCCGCGCGGCACGATCAGCACGATCGGCTGCATCTTGTATTCGGTGCCCTCGATCTGGAGCTTGTCGCCGGTCTGGGCCTGCACGGCCTCCGCGACGTCGCGCTCGCCGACCATCAGCTTCTCCTTGAAGCGGCCGCGCACGAGGCTGGTCCAGACCATCTCGGCCTTCATGCGCGCCTTCAATGTTTCAGGGCGAACGCCTTTAACATCGAGCGATTTGGTGAGCATCTCCGGCGAGATGCGCATGCGCTGCGCCATGTTCTCGTAGGATTGGTTGATGTCGGAGACCCCGGGATCGACGCCGTATTTCTTGCCCTCCTTCAACTTCACCTTCTCGTCGATAAGCTCGTTGATGACCACCTGCCGGGCGGGGGTCTTCTGCGTGGTCAGCTGGATGAGCTTAGCGCGCTGCTCGATGTCGAAATCGGTGATCGGATCGCCGTTGACCATGACGACGATGTTCTGCGCCCGCACCGGCGCGCCGAGCAGGAACAGGGCGGCGAGGACGAGGAGGAGGCGGAGGACAGGCAATGGAGTCGTCATATTTTTTTCGCTCGCATGTCAGCCGCGGTGAGCCTGCGATGGTGCAAACGCGGCCGTCACTTCAAACCGTTCACTGGAAGCCGGAGGTCCCGGAACCGCTGGTCGCCGACGAGGTCGCCAGCGTGCGCAGGCCGATCTGGAACATGAACGCGTGGCTCAGCACGGGCGGCGTCGAGCCCGCGGAATAGCTATACGAAGTTACATAGTTCGCCGCCAGCACGAAGCAATCGTCGACATAGCCGGCGCCGAGCACATACTGGTTGATCTTGTTGGCTTCCAGGTCCCAACGCGCCGAGCCCGTCACCACCCAATTGGTCGCGACCTTGATCGAGCCCGAGGTCAGGATGCCCTCGCGGCGCGTCAGATAGCCGAGTTCCGGTTGCGGCGCGTAATTGCCGTAGATCATCGCGACCGACCAGCGATCGAAGTTGGCGCGGCCCTCCGCCTCGAAGCGCTGGACGTTCCAGGTCTGCTCGTCCATGCGAGAGCGAACGCTGAACGTATAGGTGCGGTTGGGCGAGTAGCTGGCGCTCGCGACGTAATCGGAACGCGGCTTGTCGAGGCCGGAATCCAGGCCGGTGTTGATGGAGTCCTGGACCGCGTAGGAGTTCATGCCGAACAGCTGGTAGGACTGTCCGAACAGCACCTTGACGGCGCCTCCCTTGTCGAACTGCGTGGTGGACTGCACGCCGACATTGGCGCGGCCGCCGCCCTCGACGCGGTCGTAGCCGGAGAACTTGTCGACGCTGAACAGGTTCGAGGCGTCGAACACCATGCTCTGGGCGTCCTCGTTGGGGAACTTGCCGGCATAGGTCTCGTTCGGCCGGATGATGACCTGCGCGATCGGCTCGATGGTGGTCGAGCCCCAGGGCTGAACGTTGATGAAGGGGTAGCGGTATTCGAGGCCCACGGTCGGCATCAGGCGGAACGCCTGGGTGTCGCCGACGGGAAGGTAGTTCGACACGCCCGGCTGGTTCGAGATCGACGAGTTGATCGCATCGGCGCGAAGGATGGCGAACGGCGTCCAGATTTCACCGAACGGATCGGTGTAGGACTTGCGCCACTGCGCTTCGGCCGTCAGGCGGGTGTAGGTGCCGGGAAAGCCGCGCAGCAGGCACTGCGAGGGCGTGCGCGCGAGCGGGTCGGCCGACGTCGTCGTGCACAGGCTGCCGGTGTTGGCGAGCGTCGTGATCGGATCGAACACCGCGTCATTGCGCGACAGGTTCACGAAATTGGTCTTGTAGCTGAACTCGCCGCCGAACACTGGATAGTTGAGCACGTTCGAGTAGTCGATCACGGGGTAGACGACCGGCACCTGGCCCTGGTTGCCCGAGAAGCTCAGCCAGTACATCGTGCGCGCGTCGAAGAAGCTGCGATTGCCGACGCCGGTCAGATAGAGCTGCGAGATCGCGTCCGTCGGCAGGTTCAGGAACGATCCGAGCGGATCGCGGTACGCCGCCAGGCGGTAATCGGACATGAAATAGTAGTCGGAGAGCAGGACGCCGTCCCAGCCCCAGACCCATTTGTCGTTGAGCGCGAACTGTCCCTTGGTCTCGACGCCGCCGCGGAACTGGCGGTCGCCGGGCTGCCCTGCGAACTGGTCGCGGTCGAGCTGGTCGATGCCGTAGACGCGGATCTGATAGGCGCCGTCCATCAGGCGCTGGCGGAACTCGGCCTGGAACAGCACGCCCTGCTTGGACGTGATGCGCGGGTTGAAGGTCGCGTCCATGTCGGGCGCGATCGCCCAGTAGAACGGGATTTCGACGCCGTAGCCGAACGGGGTGTACGACGTGAAGCCCGGCATCAGGAAGCCGGTCTTGCGCTTCACCGTCGGGTCGGGCGTCGAGAAATAGGGCATGTAGGCGAGCGGCACGCCGAAGAATTCGATCTGCGCCGTCTCGAAATACAGCATCTTCTCCTGCTGGTCGTGGATGATGCGCGCACCCTTGACCTGCCACAGCGGCGGCTTCTTCGGATCGTCCTTGCACGGCGCGCAGGCCGTGTAGACGCCGTTCTCGAACACCGTGTAGTTGCCGCTGGAGCGGTCGGCGCGGCTCGCGGCCATGCGGGTCTGGTCGGCGGTGTCCACGCGCAGCGAATCGACGAAACCGTCGCGGTAGTCGTCGGACAGATCCATGATCTCGGCATAGGTGATCTTGCCGTCGGCATCCGTCATGCGGATGTTGCCCTCGGCATGGAGCCGCTTGGTCTTCTGGTCGTAGACGACCCGATCCGCCTCGACGCTGGTGCCGTTGTAGAACAGCTGGACGTTGCCGACCGCGGAGACGCGCGAATTGTTGTAGTCGTAGTCGACCTCGGTCGCCTGGACCAGCATCTGGTTGTCGTTGGCGACCTTTGGCGGCTTCGGACGCGGCGGCAGCGGATTATAGCTGAACTGGGCGGAGGCGGGCGCCACGGCGGCGACGTCGATCAGCCCGCCGAGCGAGGCGGCCGTGACGACGGCGAGCAGGAGCCTGCGGATGGACAAGCCGCGCCCGTTCGCGCGCACCACGATGCGCTGCGTCAAACGAGACACGAGCCTTCGGTGGACGGCCGTCACTATCCGTCCTCCTGATAGAGCAAGGCCAAAAAGCCGGTGAGGCCGCCCACCACCACGGGCAACCACGCCGCAGCGATCGGATGCATCAACTCAGCCTTGCTCAAATCTTCAGTCACTTTCGACAGAACGTAGAGCAGAAAGCCTGCGCCCACGCCACTCAAAACCATCTTCTGCACGCCGCCCATCCGGAAGAAGCGCAACGACACGGAGGCCGCGAGCATCACCATGGCCGCAAGCAAAAACGGCTGCGCCAGCAGCTTCTGATACTGGAGTCGGTATCCGGCTGTCGCGAAGCCCGAGCTTTCGGAGGAGCGGATGTAGCCCGGTAGTTGCCAAAAGGACACAGTCTCGGGGGTGGAAAAGCTGTTGCGGACCTGCGCCTCGGTCAGTGTCGTCGGAATCGCCAAAACGGCCTGCTCGGTCGGCGCCGCGTTGAGCGAGAAGCGACGGACGTCCCTGAATATCCATTGTCCGGTTTCGAGTTCCGCCTCGCGCGCCTCGACGCGTTCCTTGAAGTGCTGCTCTGTGTCGAACCGAAACAGCGTGAGCCCGGTGAGCCGGATACCCTGCTGCTCGCTGCGCGCCGCATTGATGATCGTCTGGCCGTCGCTGGTGACCTGATTGAGCCAGAAGCCGGAGGCATCCTGGATGCCGCCGCCGGGCGCCGAGCCGAACAGCTCGGCCTCCATGCGCTTGGAGAGCTCGCGCAGATTGGCCGACAACGGATTGTAGGCGACGGTGGCGATCACCCCGATCAGCAGCGCGCTGCCGAGCGCAGGCGAGATGAACTGCCAGGCCGAGATGCCGGCGGCGCGTGCCACCACCAGCTCGAGCCGGCGGGAGAGGGCGAGATAGCAGGTCATGGCGCCGATCAGCATGCAGAACGGCGTCAACTTCTCCAGAAGCTGCGGCACCCGGAACAGCGAGGTCTCGGCCACCATGATCGCCGAGGCGGAAACCAGCCCCGAGGTCTTGCGCACCATCTCGATGTAGTCGACCAGCACCAGCAGCAGGAAAATGCCGGCGAACACGCCGAGCGCCGCGACCACGAAGCGGCCGGCGAAATAGCGCCCGAGTGTATTGGTGAGCATGCTCATGCGGTGGCCGGCCGTCCGAACAGCCGCGCGATGCGCGCGTTCGACCTGTTGATGGCCTCCATGAGGCGGGGAGGCGGTTCGACCACGATGCCGCCGATGATCATCCACAGCCCGACGCCGATGGAGCCCAGCACCATCGCGTATTGAACCAGCACGGCGCCCGGCGACTTCACCGCCATCACCGAGCAGGCGAAGCCTGCCATGCGCAGGCCGAACACGGCGATCACTGAACCGCCGATCGAGAAGTTGCGGCTCTGGCGGGTGGTGCGCGGCGCGCCGAGGAAGGCGAAGGTCAGCACCGCGAAGGCGAAGGGATAGATCGGCGCCAGCAGGCTGTCATGCAGGGCCGAGCGGAACTGCCCGGGGATCTGCTTGTAGACCGGATCGTCCTCGGACGGCGAGAACAGCTCCCAGAGGTAACGCTCGCGGATGCCGAGCGTGACGTCGCGGCCCTGGCCCGAGAACTTCGACATGTCGAAGCCGTAGCGGTCGAACGCCACCAGCGCGGGATCGCGCTTGCCCGCTTCGAAGCGCTGCAGGTTGCCGGTCTCCAGCACCAGGAAAGATCCGGTCTCGTTCTTCACGACTTCGCCGTGCTCGGCGACGATCGAGACGCGCTCGTTCGGATCGCGGCGGTCGTCGATGAAGATGCCGGCGAGGATGCCGCCGGGCTGGCGTTCGCGAATCCGGATCGTCAGGTTCTTGTCGAGCTGGGCGAAGCGGCCGGGCTGGAGGATGTTGGTGAGCACGTCGGCGGTGATCTCGGCGTCCCACTGCTTGATCCGTCGCATGCCGTCGGGGGCGAGATAGGCCGCGATGAAGGCGACCAGCAGCGCCACCACGCAGGTGGCGTAGAAGAATGGATAGAACAGCCGGAACGGCGAGAAGCCGGCCGCATTCATCACGATGATCTCGGAATCGGTCGCGAGCTTGTTCAGCGTGTGCGAGACCGCGATCATCAGCGCGATCGGCGAGATGATCAGGACCAGGGCCGGCACGACGAGGCTGGTGATGCCGAGGAAGGTGAGGATGGTCTGCCCCTGGCTCGTCATCAGGTCGATGCCGCGCAACGCCTGCGTAATCCAGATCACGCCCGTGAGGCTGACCAGGACCAGCGCAAACGACGCGAGCGTCGTGCGGAATATATACCTATCGATCGACCCCATGCGCGACCGTACGATTCCCACCAAGTCCCCGATGCCGGCCGGCATTCCGGCTGTCCAACCAATCCCCGATCAGGAGATCCCCAAGGTCGGCCAGCCATCTCTTCCGACAGCTCACTCTCTCACTACCATCCCTTTGATCCGTCAACAAAATGGCTGCCCCGTGGCACCCTCAATATAAGGTTAATATTTCCCTCGTTGTGGCCGCTCGGCCACGCCGGGCGCTTGGCATCTGCCGCGCCGGTGGCCCATAGTGGGGAAAGTCCAGTGAATCGCCGTTCAGCTCCGGCCCGTGGCCGGGACCGCCGAACGACGGAAAGCCCGGTGTTTTGAAGGAGTTACACATGTCCGATGCCATCAAGGTCGGCTTTGTCCCGTTGTCCGCTGCCGCCCGTGGCATCCTCGTCGTGTTCTGCGACGACAGTCTGAAGCTCGGCCCGGCGACCGCCAAGGCGCTCGGCGGGGCCACCGACCTCGTGAAGCGGGCGGCTTCCGCGGCCGCCTTCAAAGGCAAAAGCGGGGCTGCGCTGGACATCCTGGCGCCGGAGGGGGTGAAGGCCACCCGGCTGATCGTGGTCGGCGCCGGCAAGGCGGCCGGCCTGAAGGCGAATGACTTCCTCAAGTTCGGCGGCGTGGCGGCAAGCAAGCTTTCCGCCGGCGCCACGGCCATGACCATCATGGCGGAACTGCCCGACGGCGCCATGACCAGCGAGCAGGCGGTCGCGATCGCCGCAGGCCTGCGGCTGCGCACCTACAAGTTCGATCGCTACAAGACCAGGAAGAAGGACGGCGAGGAGGGCGGCTTGCGCGCCGACGTCTCGCTTGCGGTCGGCGATGTCGCCGCGGCCAAGAAGGCGTTCGCCTCGGCCGGCCACGTCGTCGACGGCGTGATCATCGCGCGCGACCTCGTCAACGAGCCGCCGAACGTGCTTTTTCCTGAAGAATTCGCGCGCCGCGCCAGTCAGCTCCGCAAGCTCGGCGTCAAGGTCGAGGTGCTCGACGTCAAGGCGATGGACAAGCTCGGCATGGGCGCGCTGCTCGGCGTCGGTCAGGGCTCGGCGCGGCCGAGCCGCACCGTGATCATGCGCTGGGACGGCGGCAAGAAAGGCGAGGCGCCGGTCAGCTTCGTCGGCAAGGGCGTCTGCTTCGACACCGGCGGCATCTCGATCAAGCCGGCCGGCAGCATGGAGGACATGAAGGGCGACATGGGAGGCGCTGCCTGCGTCGTCGGCCTGATGCATGCGCTCGCGGCGCGCAAGGCCAAGGCCAACGTGGTCGGCGCCATCGGCCTCGTCGAGAACATGCCCGACGGCAATGCGCAGCGCCCGGGCGACATCGTCACCTCGATGTCGGGGCAGACCATCGAGATCATCAACACCGACGCGGAAGGCCGCCTCGTGCTGGCCGACGTGCTCTGGTACGTCGCCAAGAAGGTGAAGCCGAAATTCATGGTGGATCTGGCGACCCTGACCGGCGCGATCGTGGTCGCGCTCGGCACCGAGCATGCCGGCATGTTCTCCAACAATGACGAGCTCGCCGACCGGCTGCTGACGGCCGGCATCGAGAGCGGCGAGAAGGTCTGGCGCCTGCCGCTCGGCCCCGAATACGACAAGCTGATCGATTCTCAGTTCGCCGACATGAAGAACACCGGCGGCCGTCACGGCGGCTCGATCACCGCGGCGCAGTTCCTGCAGCGTTTCGTCGACGGCACGCCGTGGGCCCATCTCGACATCGCCGGCACCGCCATGGGCGCGCCGAAGACCGACATCAACCAGAGCTGGGGAAGCGGCTACGGCGTCCGCCTGCTGGACCGTCTGGTGGCAGATCATTACGAGCGCAAATGACCCAAGATGACTGAAGTGCTGTTCTACCATCTGCAAAACATGACGGTGGAGAACGTGTTGCCGCCGCTTCTCGAGAAATCGCTCGAGCGCGGCTGGCGCGTCGTGGTGCAGTCGACTTCGCCCGAGCGCGCCGATGCGCTCGACGCTCACTTGTGGACCTATCGCGACGATTCCTTCCTGCCGCACGCGACATGGCGCGTGAACGACGCCGCCGATCAGCCGATCGTGCTGGCGATCGAGGAGGACAATCCGAACGGCGCCAATGTCCGCTTCCTGATCGACAATGCCGCGCTGCCGCAGGACGGGCAGGGCTATGAGCGCATGGTTCTGCTGTTCAACGGCGACGATCCCGACGCGCTTGCGTTCGCCCGCAGCGCCTGGACGGATTGCAAGGCGAAGGGATTTGATGTCACCTATTGGCAGGCCGACGAGCGGGGCCGGTGGCAGCGTCGGAATTAGCGGCCGATCGCAATTAATGATAATTTGCACTTTTCGGGCGATGATGGTTTCGGTCACCTTCGTGCCGCAAAGTGATGTTGGGACAATCGCTTAAGGCTGGTCCTTCACGCGGGGAATTTGGTTTATCGTGCGACATCAAAAGCTTCCCAGCTCGCTCATAGTTGCGTTAGCCGCCATAGCACCGCTGGTCGCGGGCTGCTCTGGCGCGACCGATCTGCTGTCCAAGGACGCGCAATGGTTCAACACGCCGAGCCGCCTGTTCATCAAGAGCATCTCGATTGAATCGCCGCCGCTGACCCCCGACAAGCCGGTGACGGCCGAGGATCTGGTCAGTGCCGACGGCGCCTGTCCCGGCATGGCGCCGCCCCCCGGGCCGGCCGACGCCAACGCTTCGACCACGGCACCGGCGCCCATGGGCGGCACGGTCGCGCTCGGCCACACCGAATGCGACGTGGTGCGCGGCATCGGCGCGCCCTCGAACGTCAACCTCTCCGGCGATGCCGCCGGCCGCCGCGTCGCCGTGCTCACCTGGACCGCCGGTCCGCGCGCCGGCATTTACACCTTCACGTCCGGCCGCCTGTCCTCGATCGAGGGCACGCCGGAAGCGCCGGTGATGCCGAAGGCGACCAAGCCGAAGCCGAAGAAGAAGGCTGCGACGTAACACGGCCTTCTGCCCTGAAATTGGTTGCGGCTGTCAAATGCGATCAGCCGCGCATGCTCGTCCCGATCGTCAAGCGGCTTTGCATCCCTTGATCGCGGTGGCCGAGGCGTGAACCGTGATCTCCCCGTTCGCGCTCGCCGGCAATCTTGCCTGTAGCCGGCGTTTGAGTTCCGCGCTCTCCGTCTCCGACAGCCTTCCCAATACGCCGGCCGGGCTGCTGACGACCATCGACAGCCAGTAGTCGTCGAAATTCGCAAACGTTCGCTCGACAACCAGTTCGCGAGTTTCGACATCGCGGATGCCGAGCTTCGCCCAAAGCGCTTTCAGTGCCTCGAACCGCGATACATCCGCACTCGGTGGGCGTTGCGCAGGTTTGCCGAGAGCGTCCATCTCCTCCCACAAAGGCTGCGTAGGCGAGCCGCCCCGCGAGATGTCCCAGGTGTAGGATGCGACCATGCCGCCGGGCTTGGTGACGCGGACCATTTCCGATGCACCTTTCTGCGCGTCGGGGACGAAGAACAGCACCAGCGCCATCACCGCGGCGTCGAAGCGGTTGGCGTCGTAGGGAAGCGCCATCGCATCGCCAATCGAAAACTCGACCGGCTTTGCCGATAGCTTCTGGCGTGCGGTAGCAATCTGTGCGTCGGAGGGATCGATCGCGCAAACGGACGAAGGGGCGGACTTCGCAACAAGGAGCTCAGTGAACGCGCCGTTGCCGCAACCGATATCCACCCAGGCCAATCCGGTGCGTGACGCCAGCCAATCGAGGAACAGAGTGCCGGCCGATCGGCTCCAGGGCGACATGAAGCGTTCGTAAGCTGCACCGTCGGTGAATCTGATAGGTTCCGGTGACGACATGTGAGATCTCCCTCAAATATTCCTTGTCTGGATATCCATCGAACCGGAAATGCTGGTCGCTCAACTATTGAGCGGGATCGTTCGTTATCGCTGGCGCCAATTCCGTCGCCGAGCTTAGTACCAAATGCATCGAGCCCACAGGTGCAATTTTCGTTCGGCTCGGCGTGCGCGTCGTTAGCTGCCCCGCAGCCTCGTCAAGCTGCGCGCTTGTCTCGAGCCGCGGTTCTTCCACGCGTTTGAAAATCACGGGGTCGTTACGCGTGATCCGTGATCAGCGACTCGTGATGAGAGCGCCTCCGCATCCGCTGTCGAATACTGCCCCGAAGCAAAACTGGAGGAAATCTCCAGAATAATCACGCGCGTCTCAAGCAGCGGCTCAAGAATGTCATGTGTGCGGCTGCTACGCATCGAAGGGAGGGGCTAGATCGATCGAAGGATATTTGGATGTCTACTACCTCTGTCTTTTCCCCGGTTACGGGGCAGCTCACCATTTTCGGCGACAACGCGAATAACGGCCTCGTGATCAGCCGCGACGAGGCAGGCCGCATCCTGGTCAATAACGGACACGTGAAAACGATCGGTGGCGAACCGACCGTCGACAACACCACCGCGATCGACATTTTCGGTCAAGGCGGTGATGACACGATCACCGTCAACGAATGCCACGGACCGATGCCTGCGGTGCACATTTTCGGCGGTGACGGCAACGACAGGATCACGGGCGGCTCGGGTGCGGACCTGCTGTTCGGGCAGGCCGGTGACGACGTGATCAAGGGCGGCGGCGGCAACGATCTGCTGTTCGGCGGTGCGGATAACGACGTCCTGGATGGCGGCAGCGGCGACAACCAGCTGTTCGGCGAGGCGGGCGACGATCTCATGATCTGGAATCCGGGCGGCGGCACCAATCTGTTCGAGGGCGGCGACGGCAGCGACACCGCGCGGGTCAACGGCAGCAACGACGCCGAGACGTTCACGATCACGGCGAACGGCACGCGCGTGCGGCTCGACGGCATCGGCGCCGCGCCGTTTTCGCTCGACATCGGCACCACGGAAAATCTCGTGCTGCACGCCGGTGGCGGCGATGACGTCATCACCGCGGGCAACGGGCTCGGCAGCCTGATCTCGCTGACGCTCGACGGCGGCGCCGGCAACGACAGGATCATTGGCGGCGACGGTAACGACCTCGTCATCGGCGGCAGCGGCGACGACATCGTCAATGGCGGACGCGGCAACGACGTCGCCCAGCTCGGATCGGGCGACGACACCTTCATCTGGAATCCCGGTGACGGCAGCGACACGGTCGAGGGCGGCGCGGGCACCGACAAGCTTCTGTTCAACGGTGCCAACATCAACGAGACCATCAATATCTCGGCCAATGGCGGCCGGGTGCGCTTCACCCGCGACGTCGCCAACATCACGATGGACCTCAACAGCGTCGAGCAGATCGAATTCGATGCGCGCAGCGGCGCCGACAACATCGTTGTCGGCGATCTCACCGGGACCGGCGTCAAGCAGGTGCTGGTCGATCTCGGAGCCGTTCCCGGCGAGACGCAAGGCGACGGCGCGGCGGATATTGTGACCGTCAATGCTGCCGGCGGCAATCAGCACATCGAGGTCACGGCTGAGGGCACCACCGTGACGGTGACGGGTCTGCCGGAAGTCGTGACGATCGTAAATGCGGAGGCTGCCAACGACCGGCTGGTGATCCAGGCGCTCGGCGGCAACGACGTCATTGATGCATCCCTGCTCGCCGCGGCGATCGGGCTGACCATCGACGGCGGCGCGGGCAACGACACAATCATCGGGAGCCAGGGGGCTGACACCCTGATCGGCGACGACGGCAACGACAAGGTCGTCGGCGGCCGCGGCAACGACGTCGCTCTTCTCGGCGCGGGCGATGATCTCTTCACGTGGAATCCCGGCGACGGCAGTGACACCGTCGAGGGCGGCACGGGAATGGATACGCTGGTGTTCAACGGCTCCAATGTGGCCGAAAATATGTCGATCTCTGCGAACGGCGGTCGTGCACTTCTCACCCGCGACGTCGGCGCCATCACCATGGATCTCAATGGCATCGAGCGGGTGCAGATCGCCGCTGCCGGCGGGGCCGACAACATCTCCGTCAACGATCTCTCGGGGACCGGAGTCACGCAGGTCGCGATCGACCTCAGCGCCGGCCCCGGCAGCCAGAGCGGCGACGGTGCGGCCGACCGCGTGACGGTGAACGGCAGCGCCGGTGACGACAACATCGCGGTGACGACCGCCGGCGGATCGATCGTGGTCAACGGGCTTGCGGCGCAGGTGACCATCGCTCACGCCGACGCCGGTGACGTGCTGACCGTCAACGGCGGAGGCGGCAACGATGTCATCGATTCGTCCGCGATCAAGGCGGGACAGCTGTTCAGCCTCAACATCAATGGCGGCGACGGCAACGACACCATCACCGGCAGCGCCGGCAACGACATCGTGATCGGCGGACGCGGCAACGATTTCGCCAATCTCGGAGCCGGCGACGACACCTTCATCTGGAACCCCGGCGACGGCAGCGACACCGTCGAAGGCGGCAAGGGCACCGACACGCTGGCGTTCAACGGCGCCAATATCAACGAGACCATCAACATCTCGGCCAATGGCGGCCGGGTGCTGTTCACCCGCGACGTTGCCGCCATCGCGATGGACCTGAACGGCGTCGAGCATGTCGACTTCAACGCCCTCGGCGGTGCCGACAACATCACGGTCGGTGATCTCTCGGGCACCGGCGTGAACCAGGTCGACCTCGACCTCGGTGCCAATGACGGCGCCGCCGATACCGTGACCATCAACGCAACCGGCGGGAACGACGTCATCACGGTGACCGAGCACGACGGCATCATCACGGTGTCGGGGCTTGGCCAGGACATCAACATCAGCGATGCCGGTGCGGGCGACAGGATCGTCATCAACGGACTCGATGGCGATGACGTCATCACGGCTTCCGGCTTGCACGGCGGCATCCAGCTCGTCGCCAACGGCGGCAATGGCGACGATATCCTGATCGGCGGACCCGGCAACGACACACTGGCCGGTGGAGCAGGTGACGACGTGCTGATCGGCGGCGGCGGCCTCGATATCCTCGATGGCGGTACCGGCAACAACGTCGTCATCCAGGGCGCCGCCTTCGCCGCAGCGATGATGCTCAACCAGGCCATGGCAGGCAGCTTCGTTCCGGCAGGTGACGGCCACGGCGAGATGCCGCTGGCCGATCCGCACACGGCACAGACCCAGACGCTTGCTCCGCCGCAGCACGCCTGAGTTTGATGAAAGCTGCTGTTGCAACGACGGAGGTGCACTCCCTCTCCCGCTTGCGGGGGAGGGCTGGGGTGGGTGTGCCTCCGCAATCGAGAACCCCGAAGAGGAAGAAGCCCTCACCCCGCCGCCATAGCCGATGCGAAGCATCGGCGTCCAACAGAACGGTGGCCACGGGCCGCCTATGGCGACCTCTCCCGCAAGCGGGAGAGGTTGAACGAGCCCGGCCCGGAGAACGCCCATGACGACGAATACGGTCTCGACCGATACGGGTCTCGACGCGCTGCTCACCCTGCTGCATTTGCAGGGTGTTGCGGCCGATCGTGATCAGCTCAGGCACCGGCTGGGCGCGGCAAGATTCGGCGCAGCTGACATCGTCCGCTGCGCCAGGTCTCTCGGACTGAAGGCACGAACCTATCGAACGCAGTGGAGCCGTCTGTCGGGCAGCCCGCTGCCGGCGATCGCGATGCTGCGTGACGGCAGCTTCATGGTCATTGCAAAAGCCTCGGCCGACAAGGTGCTGGTGCAGTCGCCGCAGGCGCAGCGCCCGGTGCTGATGGAGCGCGACGAGCTGTGTGCGATCTGGGACGGCGGATTGATCCTGATGGCCCGGCGCGCCGGGCTCTCCAACCTCGGGCGGCAATTCGACATCACATGGTTCATCGCGGCGATCGGCAAGTACCGGCGGCTGTTCGGCGAGGTGCTGGCCGCCTCGTTCTTCCTCCAGCTGTTTGCATTGGTCTCGCCGCTGTTCTTCCAGGTCGTCATCGACAAGGTGCTGGTGCACCGCTCGCTGTCCACGCTCGACGTTCTCGTCATCGGCCTCGTCATCGTCTCGCTGTTCGACACCGTGCTGGGTATCCTGCGCAATTATCTGTTCGCGCACACGACCAACCGTATCGACGTGGAGCTGGGGGCGCGGCTGTTCCATCATCTGCTGGCGCTGCCGATGGCGTGGTTTCAGGCCCGGCGCGTCGGCGATTCCGTGGCGCGGGTTCGCGAGCTCGAGAACATCCGCAATTTCATCACCAGCTCGTCGCTGACGCTGCTCATCGACCTGGTCTTCACCTCGGTGTTCCTGGTCGTGATGTTCGCCTATTCGCCGCTGATGAGCTTCATCGTGCTGGCCTCGTTCCCGTTCTACATTGGGATCTCGGCGGTGGCGACGCCGCTGTTTCGGCGCAGGCTGGATGAGAAATTCCGCCGTGGCGCCGAGAACCAGGCGTTCCTGGTCGAGAGCGTTAGCGGCATCGAGACGCTGAAGGCGATGGCGGTCGAGCCGCAGATGCAGCGCCGCTGGGAAGAGCAGCTCGCCGGCTATGTCTCGGCGAGTTTTGGCGTCACCAGCCTCGGCAACACCGCAAGCCAGCTCGTGCTGTTCGTCAGCAAAATCGTCACCGCTGCCATTCTTTATGTCGGCGCGCGGCTCGTGATCGGCGATGCGCTGACCGTCGGCGAACTCGTGGCCTTCAACATTTTTGCAGGGCGCGTTTCGGCGCCGGTGCTGCGGCTGGCGCAGGTCTGGCAGGATTTTCATCAAGCGCGCCTGTCGATCGCGCGGCTTGGCGACATCCTCAACAGCGCGGCGGAGCCGGCTTACTCCGCGGGCCGCGCTGGGCTGCCGCCGCTTCGGGGCAACATCCGCTTCGAGCATGTCGCTTTTCGCTATCGGCTCGACGGGCCGGAGATCCTGCATGACGTCTCGTTCGATATTCCGGCGGGCCAAACCGTCGGCATCGTCGGCTCGTCGGGCTCGGGCAAGAGCACCTTCGCGAAACTGGTACAGCGGCTCTACGTGCCGCAATCCGGCCGCGTGCTGATCGACGGCATGGATCTCGTCATGACCGACCCGGCCTGGCTGCGCCGGCAGATCGGTGTCGTGCTGCAGGAGAACATGCTGTTCAATCGTTCGGTGCGCGACAACATTGCACTGGCCGATCCGACCCTGCCGATGGACCGCATCATGGATGCGGCCAAGCTCGCGGGCGCGCATGATTTCATTCTGGAGCTTCCCGAAGGCTATGACACCGTCGTTGGCGAGCGCGGCTCGACGCTCTCGGGCGGGCAGCGCCAGCGCATCGCGATCGCCCGCGCGCTGGTGACCAATCCCCGGATCCTGATCTTCGACGAGGCGACCAGCGCACTCGACTATGAGAGCGAGCGGATCATCCATGACAACATGAAGGAGATTGCGAGGGGCCGCACGGTCCTGATCATCGCGCATCGTCTCTCCACCGTCCGCGGCGCCGATCGCATCTTCACACTGGAGCGCGGCCGTCTGGTCGAGGACGGCACGCATGATGCGCTGATCAAGACCGGCGGCCGCTACGCCGCCCTGCATCGTCTTCAGGGAGGGATCTATGAAGTCGGCTAGCGCCGTCCCGGCCTCAAGGCCCGAGCACACCGTCGTTCCCTTCCGGAATGCGAAGAGCCGGCGCGCCGAGGAGGCCGCTTTTCTGCCTGCCGCGCTGGAGATCACGGAAACACCGCCGTCGCCGACCGGCCGCGCCATCGCAATGGCCCTGATGCTCCTTGTCTGCGCGGCGCTGGCGTGGTCGGCCTGGGGTACGATCGACATTGTCGCGTCCGCAGCCGGGAAGGTCGTGTCGAGCGGGCGAAGCAAGGTGGTCCAGCCGTTCGAGATCGGCGTGGTGCGCGCCATCCACGTCCAGGACGGGCAATCGGTCAAAGCCGGCGACCTGCTGATCGAGCTCGATCCGACCGTGAACGCCGCAGAGCGCGATCGTCTGCACGACGATCTCATGGCCGAACGGCTCAATGTCGCGCGGCTGCGTGCGGCCCTTGCAAGCGGCGAGGCGGCATCCGCCGATCTGGTCGTGCCCGCGGATGCCGATCCCTTGCTGGTCGCGACGCAGCGGCAGCTTCTCGCCAATCAGGTCAGCGAGCACAGGGCCAAGTTGGCTGCGCTCGCGCGCCAGGAAGCCCAGAAGGAGGCCGAATATCAGACCATTGCGGCGACGATCCACAAATTGGATGCGTTGCTGCCGGTGACCCAGCAACGCGTCGATATCCGCAAGACGCTGATGGAAAAGGAGATCGGCTCGAAGCTGACCTATTACGAGACGCTCCAGCTCCAGATCGAGCAGCAGGAGGAGCTTCGCGTTCAAGGCAGCCGCCTCAAGGAAGCCGAGTCAGCCGTCGCCGCGATCGCCGAGACCCGCAACCAGGCCGTGGCCGAGTACAGGAAGAGCCTGTCCGACGAGCTTGCCAAGAGCGAGCAGAAGGCAAATGGCGTCGCGCGCGACCTGATCAAGGCTCGCCAGAGGACAAGCCTGCAGCAACTGACGTCACCCGTCGATGGCGTCGTGCAGCAGCTCGCGGTCCACACCGTGGGAGGTGTGGTCACGCCGGCGCAGTCGCTGCTCGTGATCGTGCCGACAGATACGCGGCTCGAGATCGAGGCGATGATTTCCAACCGCGATATCGGATTTGTCGAGGCCGGGCAGGGCGCCGCCATCAAGATCGACACCTTCAACTTCACCCGTTACGGCCTTCTCGAAGGCCGGGTCCTGAGCGTCTCGCAGGACGCCATCATCCGCGATCGTCCGCCGGAGCGCGGCGACCGCGCGCTCGGGCAGCAGCACGACAGCAGCGAGCCCAACGGGCAGGAGTTGAGCTACAGCGCGCGCATCTCGCTCGATCGCAGCCAGATGCAGGTGGACGACCGCCTCGTCAGCCTGTCGCCGGGAATGGCGGTCACCGTCGAGATCAGGACCGGCTCGCGCACCATCATGAGCTACCTGTTGTCACCGCTGCAGCGCTACCGGCATGAGATCATGCGGGAACGCTGATTCCGACCTGCTGCCGCCGACCGACCTTCGGCGGGAACATTTGGATTTGGATCGGGCTCGTGTCATTCGGGTCCGCCCGCTGAGACAATATCGCCGAGCTGAGGGTCGATCAGGTTTCCCGGTAGCTACGCCATGCCGCGGGGCGACACGCCTGATGACGTCGTTTCGTGATGGTCGCGCGGCCATGAATGGGTACATATGGCGCGAGCAAAAATTTGGAGGAAAGTATGCGGTTCATTGCCCTCGTATCGGCTCTGCTCTTGCCGTTTGGCGCGGCGCTCGCCCAGGACTATCCGGTCAGGCCCGTCACGATGCTGGTGCCATTCGCCGCCGGCGGCCCCACGGACACCATTGCTCGCCTGACCGCGGCTGGCATGTCGAAATCGCTCGGCCAACAGATCGTCGTCGAGAACGCTCCCGGCGCCGGTGGCACCATCGCCACGACCCGCGCCTCGCGAGCCCAGCCCGACGGGTACACGCTGCTGATCCATCATGTCGGCCTGTCGACCGCCGCTACGCTGTACCGCAACCTCAGCTATGACACGAAGACGGCCTTTGCGCCGATCGGGCTTGTGACCAATGCGCCGATGACCATCATCGCGCGTCCGGATTTCCCGGCCGACACGCTGAAGGAATTGATCGCCTACGCCCAGCAGCAGGGCGACAAATTGACCTATGCCAATGCCGGGCTCGGAGCGGCGTCGCACCTCTGCGGCATGCTGTTCATGACGGCGATCCAGAAGCAGCTCACCGCGGTGCCCTACAAGGGCAATGGCCCCATCATGAACGATCTTCTCGGCAGGCAGATCGATCTCACCTGCGACCAGGCGACGAACACGACCGGCCCGATCCTGTCGAAGCAGGTCAAGGCCTATGCGATCACCACCAAGGAGCGGCTGAAGAGCCTGCCCGATCTGCCGACGGCCGACGAGGCCGGCCTCAACGGGTTCGAGCTCGGTGTCTGGCACGGCATCTATGCCCCCAAGGGCACGCCGCCGGTGGTCGTTCAGAAGCTGACGGCGGCGCTCCAGTCCGCACTCAAGGATCCCACGCTGATCGCTCGGTTCAACGACATCAACACGGAGCCTGCCCCGCAGGAGAAAGCGACGCCGGAGGCGCTCGCCGCCATGCTCGCGAGTGAAGTCGACCGCTGGGCGCCGATGATCAAGGCAGCCGGCCAGTTCGCGGATTGAACCACTCCGGCGCAATTTGCGCCGGCATCGCCGCCTGGGTGGCTCTAATCGCCACGGCTAAAGAACGTCCCATTCAATGGGTAATCGCCAGGTAATAAAATACCGGTACTTTGCATGGGGTTGTTTTTCACATTTTGATGGGGAGCCTAGCCCGCCGCCTCATCGAACTGCGTGCTCGCCTCGAGCCACTGCTCCTCCGCGCGCGCCAGCGCCTCTGATGCATTGGCGCGCGCCTTGGACAGTTGCGCGGCCTGCTTGGGGTCGCGGCTGAAGATGTCGGGCAGCGCCAGTGCCGTGTCGATCTTGGTGATGATCTCGGTGACCCGTGCAATCTCGCTCTCGGCTTCCGCGATGCGCTTCTTCAGCGAGCCGCGATTGTCCGACTTCGGACGCGGCGGCTTCTCGCTCACGGCGCTGCGCTCGCGCGGGGCGGGTTCGCCGTTGCGCGACGACAGCACCAGGCGGCGATATTCGTCGAGGTCGCCGTCGTAATTGGTCACGGTGCGGTCGGCGACGATCCAGAGCCGGTCGGCGCAGGCCTCGATCAGATAGCGGTCGTGCGAGACCATGATGACGGCGCCGGGGAATTCGTTGATGGCTTCGGCAAGCGCGGCGCGGCTGTCGATGTCGAGATGGTTGGTCGGTTCGTCCAGGATGATCATGTTGGGGCCGAAGAAGGTCGCAAGGCCCAGCAGCAGCCGCGCCTTCTCGCCGCCCGACAATTTTGCAACCTTGGTGTCGGCCGCCTTGCCGGAGAAACCGATCGCGCCGGCGCGTGCGCGCACCTTGGCTTCCGGCGCATCGCCCATCAGCTTGCGGACGTGGTCGTAGGTCGAGGCGTCCTCGTTCAGCTCGTCGAGCTGGTGCTGCGCGAAATAGGCGATCGACAGCTTGTCCGCGCGCGTCACCTTGCCCGAGAAGGGGGCAAGGCGCCCGGCGAGCAGTTTGACCAGCGTCGACTTGCCGTTGCCGTTGGCCCCGAGCAGCGCGATGCGGTCGTCATTGTCGATGCGCAAGGTGACCCGGCCGAGCACGGGGCTGGCCGGATCGTAGCCGACCGCGGCGTTGTCGACGGCGATGATCGGCGGCGACAGGATCTTCTCCGGCGCGGGAAAGCTGATCTCGCGCACGTCCGCGGTCACCAGTGCCGTGATCGGCTTCAGCCGCTCGAGCATCTTCACGCGCGACTGCGCCTGGCGCGCCTTCGAGGCCTTGGCCTTGAAGCGGTCGACGAAGGCCTGCAGGCGCGCGCGTTCGGCCTCCTGGCGCTTGACCGCCTTGGCATCGAGCAACTCGCGCGCGGCGCGCTGCTCCTCGAAGGAGGAGTAGGTGCCTTTGTAGAGTGTGAGCTTGCCGCGCTCCAGATGCAGGATCTGGTCGACCGAGCTTTCCAGCAGATCGCGGTCATGGCTGATCACGATCACCGTGCGCGGATAATGCGCGAGGTGGTCCTCCAGCCACAGCGTGCCTTCCAGGTCGAGATAGTTGGTGGGCTCGTCGAGCAGCAGCAGGTCAGGGGCGGCGAACAGCGTTGCGGCAAGCGCGACGCGCATGCGCCAGCCGCCGGAGAATTCAGCGCAGGGGCGAAGCTGATCGGCGGCGGAGAAGCCAAGGCCGGAGAGGATCGCAGCCGCGCGGCTTGGCGCCGAATGCGCGTCGATGTCGACGAGGCGGGTCTGGATCTCGGCGATCCGGTGCGGATCGGTGGCGCTCTCGGCTTCATGCAGCAGCGCGTCGCGTTCGAGGTCGGCCTTGAGCACGACGGAGATCAGGCTTTCGGGGCCGTTCGGGGCTTCCTGCGCAAGGCTGCCCACGCGCCAGCGCGGCGGCAGCGTCACAGTGCCGTGCTCGGCCGACAGTTCGCCGCGGATCACCTTGAACAGGGTCGACTTGCCGGTGCCGTTGCGCCCGACCATGCCGACCCGTGATCCGGGCGTGATCTGCACGGAACTCTGGTCAATCAGAAGGCGTCCGGCGAGGCGGATGGAAAGGTCGGTGATGGACAGCATGCGGCCTTGTCACCGCAGGCGGGCGCAAACGCAACCCGTTTTTCCGGATTTGCCGTCAGTGCGAATCGCTGTCGCGCTGCTTCAGCTCGTTGAGGAGTTGCTCGAGATGCGTCGGGAGCCTGGCTTCGGGACGCAGGCTCTGCTGAAGCCGTTCGCCAACGGCATCGCAGATCGAGCGGCTGGTGCGCAGGTCGATTTGTTCGCTGTCATCGGCAAGAAGGCCAGCCATGGCGGGGTTCCGTGTTCTCGAATGAGCGTCACGGTACCAAGTCCTTGACCCCCGAATGGTTTCGCCACTCGCGGAGATTGCCGGGCCTTCTAGTAAAAATTGTGGGAAGTCCTCGCATCTGCTCAAATACTAAGCCCCGGCGCAGGGGAACGACGGGGCTTCGCTTGGAAGGTACCTTGGGGGGCGGGTACCCTTGGAAAGGTGCTGTCGGGCTCAGTAGCAGCGGTTGATCATCCGCCAGCGGGGTCCCCAGGGGGTCGGGACCAGCCGGCGCGTATAGCAGCCGCCGTAGCCGTAGGAGACGACGGGGCCGCGGGCATAAAAGCGCGGGCCGCCGTAGCCGTGGCCCCAGCCGCCGCCATGCCAGCCGCCGCCGTGCCAGTGCGCGGAGGCGGAGGTCGGCGCCAGCGCGGCACCCAGCGCGACCGCAGCGACGGCGGCAAGCGAAAGTTTCCTCAACATGGTGATCTCCTCAAGACTGCCGGCGCGGGGCTATCGCGTCGATGGAAAGGCCGCCGAAACGGTCCGCCTGATGATCAGGCTTCGGTTTCGATGGGGCCGACCTTACGCCTGCGAAGCTGAACCGAACCCTGACGGAGGTTTCAGATTGGGTTCATCGGGGTGAAATTGTTGTAATCCATATTGGAATCAGGGGCTGGCGCCTGCGGCGAAGCGCCTGTGAGGGCCGCTCCGGCGGTCGCTTGCCGTCCGGCGGCAGCGCCGATATAAGCCCCGCAACTCCGAACCCTCCGCTTTCTCCTCAAGGACAAGATCATGGCCATCGAACGCACGTTCTCGATCATCAAGCCCGACGCCACCGCGCGTAACCTGACCGGTGCGGTTAACGCCGTGATCGAGAAGGCGGGCCTGCGCATCGTCGCGCAGAAGCGCATCCGCATGACCAAGGAGCAGGCCGAGACCTTCTATGCCGTCCACAAGGCGCGTCCGTTCTTCGGCGAACTCGTCGAGTTCATGACCTCGGGCCCCGTCGTCGTCCAGGTGCTGGAAGCCGAGGGCGCCATCGCCAAGTACCGCGACGCCATGGGCGCGACCGATCCGTCGAAGGCGGCCGACGGCACCATCCGCAAGCTCTACGCAAAGTCGATCGGCGAGAACTCCGCGCACGGTTCGGATGCGCCGGAGACCGCCGCGATCGAGATCGCACAGTTCTTCTCGGGCAACGAGATCGTCGGCTGATCCAGCCGATGAGTTAAGCCGACCGGACGAAAGGACGTATTGTGAACTGGCTCTGGCAGATCTTCGATCCCGCTACGATCGGGGCCTTCTTCACCCAGTTCCGCAACGAGATGGCCGAACCGACCTTCTGGGTCGCGGTCGGCAAGATCATCTGGATCAACATCCTTCTGTCCGGCGACAATGCTCTGGTAATCGCGCTCGCCTGCCGTGGCCTCAAGCCGCGGCATCGTCTCTGGGGCATGATCCTGGGCGCCGGCGCGGCGGTGCTGCTGCGGATCATCTTCACCGGCATCGTTGCGAGCCTAATGGAGCTGCCGTACCTGAAGCTGGTCGGCGGTCTCGCGTTGATCGTGATTGCCGCGAAGCTGCTCGTCCCGGAAAACGAGGACGAGGACGGCGTCGAGTCGGCCTCGCATCTGTGGCAGGCCGTCCAGATCGTCGTCGTCGCCGACATCGTCATGAGCCTCGACAACGTCATTGCGGTGGCCGCCGCCGCCAATGGCAGCGTGCCCCTGCTGGTGCTCGGTCTTGCCATCAGCGTACCGCTGATCGTCGCCGGTGCGGCGCTGATCATGGCGTTGCTGGCAAAGCTGCCGGTTCTGGTGTGGGCCGGCGCGGCGCTGCTCGGCTGGATCGCGGGCGAGGTGATTGCGACCGATCCCGGCATTGCCCCGAGGCTGCACACGCTGTTCGACGGCCCGTTCGGCGCCTCGCTGGACAACATGCTCGGCGCCTTGCGCATCCCGGCGCAATTCGGCCATGGCGGCGGAGGCGGCGAATATCTCTGCGCTGCACTCGGCGTCGTCGTCGTGCTGGTCGTCGGCACCATCTGGCGGAGGCGCAGCCTCAGTGCGGCCGCGCTGGGATCCTCCGAGCGCCACGCCAAGGTTTCTGCCGAATAACTTCTAGCGTCTGACGATCGAGCCGGCGCGGTTGATCAGCCGCGCGAGAGCGCGGAAACGGCTGCCGACGCGGTCGGCGACGAGATCGCCGAGGCGGTGCTCGAACACCAGCATCAGCTTGCGGCCCTGGCTGCGGAAATGCGTGGCGGGCAGGACGCCCGGACGCGCCGCCGAGATCAGATGCGCGACGCGGAAGGCCGCGCCGAGCAGGCGGGCGCGTTCGAGCTGGGTCGGCGTCAGCAGCTCCTGCATGGTGACCGGCGGCTGGTTCTCCTCGCTCAGGCCGGCATACCGATAAAACACGGACAGGCCGACGAAGGCGCGCTCGGTGTGGGTGATCGCGCCGAAATTGCCGTTGACAACGAGGCTGAGCGTCTGCTCGCCGCGATGATCAGGATGCACGCGCCAGCCGATGTCGGAGAGCAGGCAGGCCGCGTGGCGCAACCGGCGGTCCTCCGCGGTTTCGCGCAGCTTCACCACGCGCGCGAGGCGATCGGTCCAGGCGATCAGCTCACGGGCGTGCCTGGCCGAACGCGACAGCAACTGGTTCAGCTCCTCGGCCGCGCAGATCAATCCGTCCTTGTTGCGCTCGGACTCCGGCAGCTTCTCGTGCAAGAGGCCCTCGCGCACGCCGAAGGTCGAGAACACGATGGTCTTGGGCTTCGCCACGCGGATGATGTGCTCGAGCACTAGCGCCGCATAGGTGAGGAGAGGGCGTCGCGCATCGGCGACGATCTCGATGTCGGCAAGCGTGCCGGTGGCCACCAGACGGCGGAGGCGGCGCGAGAAGTCGAGCGCTTCGGCCGCGGAAATGGAGTAGCCGTGCATCACCTGGAGCGGATAGCCGCTCTGGATGATGTGGATGCGCGCGAGTGCGCGCCAGGTGCCGCCGACGGCGTAGAAGGTGCGGCCGCGGCCCGCCGCGAGCTGCGGCACCTCGTCGAGCTTTTCGCGGACGATGCGGTCGGCACGCTTGAGCGATTTGTGCGCGAGGTCTTGGAGCGCGAGCCCGCCGAGCGGCAGTGTCACGCCGCTGCGCACGCTGTTCTTGCGCACGTCGATCAGCTCGAGCGAGCCGCCGCCGAGATCGCCGACGATGCCGTCGGGGTGATGGATGCCGGAGATCACGCCGAGCGCCGACAACCGCGCCTCGCGCGGCCCCGACAGGATCTCGATCTTCACGGCGCAGATGCGCTCGGCTTTCGCGATGAAGTCGGCGCCGTTGGAGGCATCGCGGCAGGCGGCAGTCGCGATCGCAAACACCCGTCCGACCTGCATCACCCGGCACAGCGCACGAAAGCGCTTCAGCGAGGTCAGCGCCTTGTCGACGGCGTCGGGCGCAAGCAGGCCGGTGCTCTGCACCTCGCGCCCGAGGCCGCACAGCGTCTTCTCGTTGAAGATCGGAATGAGGCTCCGCGTCAGTCCCTCGTAGACGACGAGACGGACCGAATTGGAACCGATATCGATGACAGCGACGCTCGAGCCGCGCTTGCGCGGCCGCTTCACGTCAGCGATCCCGGATCAGGATTGATGGCGTTCATTACGGCGCGTGAGGCGGCGCGGCGAGGATTCCTTGAGCGACTTTCCACGGCCAGACAGACTCGGATTTGTCATGAAGTAGTTGTGGACGTTGAAAGGCTCCTCGCCCTTCGCGGTCTTCATACGCGTTGACGACCCGTCCGGCAACAATTGCCAGCTCTGCTCATTGTCCTTGAGGTTCGCGACCATGATCTGTTCTAGAACCTGCTGATGCACCGTGGGATTTTGCAGCGGACACAGCACCTCGACGCGGCGGTCGAGGTTGCGCGGCATCATGTCGGCCGAGGAGATATACACAGCCGCTTTCGCGCTCGGCAGGCCCTGGCCCATGCCAAAGCAGTAGATTCGGCCGTGTTCCAGGAAGCGCCCGATGATCGATTTGACGCGGATGTTCTCCGATAGGCCGGGAATGCCGGGCCGCAGGCAGCAGATGCCGCGCACCACGAGCTCGACCTGCACGCCGGCCTGCGAGGCCTCGTAGAGCGCGTCGATGATGTCGGGGTCGACCAGTGCATTCATCTTCATCCAGACCGCGCCGGTCCGACCGTGCCGCGCATGCGCGGTCTCGCCCTGGATGTGCTCGATGATGCGCTTGCGCAAGGTCAGCGGCGACACCGCCATCTTTTCGAGATCGCTCGGCGCCGCATACCCCGTGATAAAGTTGAACACGCGCGCGGCATCGCGGCCGATGGTCGGATCCGAGGTGAAGTAGGAGAGGTCGGTGTAGATGCGCGCGGTGACGGGGTGATAATTGCCGGTGCCGGTATGGACGTAGGTCGTGAGGCTGCCGCCCTCACGGCGCACCACCATCGAGAGCTTCGCGTGCGTCTTGAGCTCGAGGAAGCCGTAGACGACCTGCACGCCGGCGCGTTCGAGGTCGCGTGCCCAGCGGATGTTGGCCTCCTCGTCGAACCGCGCCTTCAGCTCGATCAGCGCGGTGACGGACTTGCCGGCCTCGGCGGCTTCGGCAAGTGCGCGCACGATCGGCGAGTTGTTGGAGGTGCGGTAGAGCGTCTGCTTGATGGCGACGACGTCGGGGTCGCGCGTCGCCTGCTGGAGGAACTGCACCACGACGTCGAAGGATTCGTAAGGATGGTGGACGACGAGGTCCTTCTGCCGGATCGCGGCAAAGATGTCGCCGCCATGCTCGCGAACGCGCTCGGGATGGCGCGGCACGTAAGGGGTGAATTCGAGATCGGGCCGGTCGAGGCGGGTGAGCTGCGAGAGCTCGTTCATGGCCAGCACACCGTCGACCAGGAACACCTCGTCGTCGGCTGCCGACAGCGCATGCTGTACGAAGTTGCGCAGCTCCTCCGGCATCTTGGCGTCGATCTCGAGCCGGATCACGGACCCGCGGCGGCGTCGCTTGAGTGCCGTCTCGAACAGGCGGACGAGATCCTCGGCCTCTTCCTCGATTTCGAGCTCGGAGTCTCGGATGATGCGGAAGGCGCCCTGGCCGTGCAGATTGTAGCCGGGGAACAGGCGGTTGATGAAGAGACCGGTCGCCTGCTCCAGCGAGATCAGGCGCACAACCTTGCCCTCGGTCGGCAGGCGGATGAAGCGGTCGATCTTGCCGGGCATGCGGATCAGCGCGTTCATCTGCTTGCCATCGGCGGCGCGCGTCAGTTGCAGCGCCATGGTGAAACCGAGGCTCGGGATGAACGGGAAGGGGTGGGCCGGATCGATCGCCAGCGGCGTCAGCAGTGGGAACACGTTGCTGAGGAAATAGTCCTCGATCCAGGTCCGCTCCGCCTTGGTGACCTCCTTGCCGTCGACCAGCGCGATGCCGACGCCGGCGAGCGTGCCGCGCAGGTCGGCCCAGATCGCCTGCTGGTCAGAGGCAAGCTGCGACACGGTCTGGTTGATGAGAATGAGCTGCTCGGACGGCGTCAGGCCATCGGGGCTGCGCTCGGCAATGCCCTCGCGCACCTGGGCCTTGATGCCGGCGACGCGGACCATGAAGAACTCATCGAGGTTATTCGCTGAAATCGACAGGAATCGCACCCGCTCCAGCACGGGATGGTTGGGATTGACCGATTCCTCCAGGACCCGGCGGTTGAAATGCAGCCAGGACAGCTCGCGATTGATGAACCGCTCGGGGCTTGATGCGATCACCGGCAGGCCCTCGGCTTCTGGGGCTTTTTCTTTAACTTCAGCAGCTTGCGCGGAGTCCATCAGAAGTCGGTCCATCCAGTTCGCCCCAATTTGCGACTACGCGCAAAACCGGCGGGAGCATGTGTTAGTGCGATGACGTTTCGATGACATTGATGTTCCGCTGCCGCGCCGCGTCAAGCCGCCTTGGTGTCGGAAGGACTTGGCGTCGGGGGTTTTCGCGTCGGAAGTCAGACATCCCGGAGCAGTTCGGCGGCCAAGGCCCGGGTGACCGGGCGACCGAGCCGCAAGGCCTCACTGTCGAGCAGTTCCACGGCCTGCCGGGCGGCGGCCGAAGACCGCTCCAGGCGGGTGGCGAGGTAGCTCACCACGCTCTCGTCCACCGCGAGCTGGCGGTCGGCGCAGAACTTGACGATCAGGCCGCGGAAGAGCTGGTCATCGGGCGGCAGCAGCGAGACGACCGGCACGGCGCGCAGGCGCGAGCGCAAGTCGCGGAGCTCGATCTGGAGCGACGCCGGCACCTCGCGTCCAGTGAAGAGGACGTAGGCGCCGTCCTCGCGGGCGAGGTTCATGAGGTGGAACATGGCCCGCTCGTCGAATTCCTTTTCCTTGAGATCCTGGACCACCAGCGCACCGGTGGCGAGCGCCCCCGGAACGGCTTCGGCGGTCAGCCCATTGGCCGCGGTCGAGCGGGCGCCGGCCTCCTCGGCCCATATCGCGGCTAGATGGCTCTTGCCGCTTCCTTCCGGACCGGCCAGCCACATGATCCGGTTCGGCCATTCCGGCCAGGCATCGATAAGGGCAAGACCGGCTTCGTTGGCGGGGCCTTCAAGGAAATTGTCCCGGCTCAGGCTCTCCGCATGCGGAAGCGAAAACGCCAATTGTCGGGGATGAACGCGGCCTGCCACGCTTGCTTTGCTCCGTGCCGGCGCGCCGGCTTCGTTTGAAGAGAATCGACGTAATCGAGCCGGAGTTGGCCTTTTGCGGGGCCGCATCCCGGCTCATCTGGCTTCGATCGTGCTACTTGGCCTCGATCGTGCTCATGTGCCGCAGCCACTCGACGAGGTACAGCGACACCGAGGAGAGCGTGAAGACCGTGACCAGGCCCATCAGGATTATATCATAGGGGCCGGGCTTGAAGCCAAAGGCGAGGGAAGCCAGCACCAACGCAGCGTACGCGACCTGGGCCGCCGTGTTGAGCTTCGACACCTTCGACGGCCTCATCTCGACCGGCTTGTCGAACAGCCAGGAGACGATCACCGCAGTGACGATCATGATGTCGCGCGAGACCACCAGGATCACGATCCAGCGCGGAATGTCGCCCCAGATCCCGAGCGACAGGTAGATTGAGACCAGCAATGCCTTGTCGGCGAGCGGGTCGAGCAGGGCGCCGAGTTCGCTCGTCATGTTGAAGCGCTTGGCAAGGAAGCCGTCGACCGCATCGCTGATACCAGCGATCAGGAAGACGGCGAATGCCACCTCCCTTTGGCTCGACACGATGGCCCATACGATGATCGGGACCAGCATGATGCGGCCCAGGGTAATGATGTTCGGAATACTCACGCGGCGCTTCCCGGCACCCGGCCTGACCTCGAATCCAGCCCTTTAGAAGGCTGAACCCGTTGATATCTACATAGTATCGCGCTGGGCGCCATGCGAGCCATTGCGCGTCCCCTGAATTCGACGTAACCAGCCGCAAACCCACTGGAAATCGGGCATGACCGACCGCAAAAACGGCCTCACCTACGCCGATTCAGGCGTCGATATCGATGCGGGCAACCGCCTGGTCGACCTGATCAAGCCGATGGTGCGCGCCACCGCACGGCCCGGCGCCGATGCCGAAATCGGTGGATTTGGCGGCCTGTTCGACCTCAAGGCGGCCGGTTTCAAGGACCCGGTCCTGGTCGCCGCCACCGACGGCGTCGGCACCAAGGTCAAGATCGCGATCGAGACCGGCCTGCATGGCGGCATCGGCATCGACCTCGTCGCCATGAGCGTCAACGACCTCGTGGTGCAGGGCGCCGAACCGCTGTTCTTCCTGGACTATTTTGCCTGCGGCAAACTCGATCCGGAGGCGACCGCGTCGATCGTCGCCGGCGTCGCCGAAGGCTGCCGCGAATCCGGCTGTGCCCTGATCGGCGGCGAGACCGCCGAGATGCCCGGCCTCTACAAGGACGGCGACTACGACCTCGGCGGCTTTGCCGTCGGCGCGGCGGAGCGCGGCACGCTGCTGCCGCGCAAGGACATCGCCGCGGGCGATGCCGTGATCGGCCTCGCATCGTCGGGCGTGCACTCCAACGGCTTCTCACTGGTGCGCAAGATCGTGGAACAGTCCGGCCTCGGCTTCGCGGCGCAGGCGCCGTTCGCCCCGGTCATGACGCTCGGCGGCGCGCTGCTGACGCCGACGCGGCTCTACGTCAAATCCTGCCTGCGCGCGATCCGCGAGACCGGCGCGGTGAAGGGGCTTGCCCATATCACCGGCGGCGGGTTCACCGACAACATTCCGCGCGTGCTGCCGCAGCACCTCGGCGTCGGCATCGACCTCGCACGCCTGCCCGTGCTGCCGGTGTTCAAATGGCTGGCCGCCCAGGCCGGTATCGCCGAGCTCGAAATGCTGCGCACATTCAACTGCGGCATCGGCATGATCGCGATCGTCGAGCCCGACAAGGTCGACGAGGTGATGCAGGTCTTCACCGATGCGGGCGAGACGGTCGTGCAACTCGGCACCGTGATTCCGGCCGAGGGCGAGCACCGCGTCGTCTATAACGGCCATCTCGATCTGGCGCTGTGATGAAGCGCCGCGTCGCCATCCTGATCTCCGGTCGCGGCTCCAACATGGCCGCGCTGATCAAGGGCGCGGCCGCGCCGGATTTCCCGGCCGAGATTTCGCTGGTGATCTCGAACAAGGCCGACGCACTCGGGCTCGAAAGGGCAAAGGCGAGCGGTGTCAAGACGCTGGTGATCGAGAGCAAGCCGTTCGGCAAGGACCGTGCAGGCTTCGAGGCGGTGCTGCAGGCGGCGCTCGACCAGCACGGCATCGAGCTGATCTGTCTCGGCGGCTTCATGCGCCTGTTTACGGCTGAGTTCACCAGGGCCTGGTACGGGCGGATGCTCAACATCCATCCCTCGCTGCTGCCGTCGTTCCCTGGCCTCGACCCGCACGGCCAGGCCTTGCGCGCCGGTGTCAAACTGTCCGGCGCGACAGTGCATTTCGTGATCCCCGAGACCGACGCCGGCCCGATCGTGATGCAGGGGGCGGTGCCTGTGAGCGACAACGATACCGGGGCCACGCTGTCGGAGCGGATCCTCGAAGTCGAGCACCGCATCTATCCCGAAGCGCTGCGGCTGCTCGCAACCGGAAAGGTCCGGATCGAAGGCGACGTCTGCAAGACAACCGGGAGCGGGCCGTCGGAGAATTTTTTGATCGCGCCCGCCGTGACGAGCTGAAGCGCCGCACCAGACGCCTGGCTTTGTCGCCGAAAATAAAAATCCCCCGGCAGAGCCGGGGGCAACGTCATGATCTCTCGCGTCTGGCCTGAGAGAAATCAGGAGACCTTGAGGTTCTCCGCGGATGCCTTGCCGCGGTTCTCCACGAGGTCGTATTCAACCACCTGGTTCTCATTGAGGGTGGAGAGTCCGGCGCGCTCGACGGCGGAGATGTGGACGAAGACGTCCTTGTCACTGCCGTTCGGCTTGATGAACCCATAGCCCTTGGTCGGGTTGAACCATTTGACGGTGCCCTTTTGCGGCATCCTCAGTCTCCTCCGCTAGATACAAAAACGACGCGGCCGCTTTTCGCGTGCCACGCCACAAACGGGCTTCCGGAAGTCTGTTCGAGTCTTGAGTCTCAATGTCACGAAACGCACAGTCGAGCGGCCAATTCCGATTGTGTCCGATATTGCAACATGAAAATCGCCCGTTAGCAAGCCGCGCGCGAATTTCAAGTCCAGGCCGGCAGTCTCCTTCTGCAATTTGTGACCTGTGGCAGCGGAACCACAATCGAGGCAATAGCCTCGGCCATAGCGCGCCAACCGGTTGACCCTTCGTGGCAGTTCGGCACAAATCGCCGCACCTGCCGCGGATCGTGTTGCATTTTTGCGGGCCGCCATTTTGCTTCGGGATTTGTCGTCATGAGCTGCCAATCGCGGTCCTCCGGGACACGGCAGGCGACCGGGTTGGACCGCGTCCGGCGGGTTGCGATTGCGATGGCCGTTGCGTTCGTCGCGATGATGTCGGCGGCCACGTCAGGCTTTGCTCAGAGCCCGACGCCCACGCCGACGCCCACGCCAATTCCGTCGCCGACTCCCATTCCGGTGCCGACTACCGCCACGCTCGATCTCGGCTCGAATTTCCTCGAGCGGCTCGGCAACCAGTCATCTGGCGGCGTCAACCGGGCGTTTCGCACCAATCCCGGCGGCGGTGGTGCGTCGGCGAGCACGGAAGACCCGCGCTACCGCACCTGGTTCGAGGGCTACGGCATCTCGGTCCGGACGGATGCGGAAGGAGACTTCGTCGGCGACAAGCGCAAGACGTTCGGCGGCGTCGCCGGGTTTGGTGCGCGGGTCGCGCCGGGTGTCAATCTCGGCTTCTCGATCGATCAGAGCCATACCGACATCGACGTGCCGCTGGCGCTCCAGTCGGCGACGCTCGACCTGACGCAACTCGGTTTCAGCGGCTCGGTCGACAAGGGCCCGTGGACCTGGGCCTTCGCGGTGGTGCACGGTTTCGGCAAGGTCCGTTCGAGCCGGGACACCGGCTTTGGCCTCGCAACCGCGGGCTATCGCGCCGCAGTCGACGGCGCGCTGACCGAGATCAGCTATTACTGGACCAAGGACCAGATGCGAATCGTGCCCAAGGGCGCTCTAGAATATGTCCACGCCACCGGCGCGGCGTTCCAGGAGGCCGGTGGCCTCGATCCCCTCAATGTCGGCTCAACCGCGCTCTCGCGTGCGCGCGTCATGATCGGGGCAGAGATCGGACGCTACTTTATCTTCGACCAGAAGATCCTCGACCTGTCCGCCTACGGCAAGTTCGTCGACAATTTCTACCAGAACCTGGGATCGGTGCAGGTCAGCCTCGGCACCCAGAGCATCGTCGTGCCCGGCATCGGCGAGAGCCGCTACGGCATGGATGCCGGGGCCTCGGCCTCGCTCAGCCTGACCAACACTGCGCGGCTCTACGTCAATTACGACGGCAAGTTCCGCAACGAGCTGACGTCGCACCAGGGCACGGTCGGATTCGAATATCGGTGGTGAGGGGCGACCCGCTCTCGTCCCCTAGGTCGGCGTTGCCGCGATGTAGCCCGTCAATCCAAAACCCTCGCGCGCGGCCGTCATCATCGGCACCAGCGCGTTCGGATGGATGAACTCGTCGCGGAAGCAGGGATGGGTCCTGGGATCGAAGATCTTCTTCAGCCAATCGACCACGATCTTGTGGCGCTCGGAGGCGCGGAACTCCTTGTGGTAGGTGAGCCAGAGATCGGCGTGATGACTGACGCCGAGATCGACGGCGACAAGCGGGGCGCCGAGCGCGATCGAGACGGTCGGCAGAAAGCCGATACCGGCGCCGCGCTCCACTGCATAGAGCACGCCGACCGAGGAGTTGGTCTTGATCCCGACGATGCCCTCGAGCGATTTCAGCCCGAGCACGCGGGCGTAGGCGCCGTCGTCGACCTGCGGCGCGCTCTGCTTGATGATGCGGTGATTCTTCAGCTCGGCCAGGCTCGTCGGCACGCCGTAGAGGTCTTCGTACTCCTTGGAGGCGAAGGGATAGATGTGCAGACGGCCGAGCTTGGTAACGATCAGGTCGGGATTGGTCGGCGGCTCGAGCTGGATCGCGATATCGGATTCGAGCCGTGCGACGTCGGCCTGCTCCATCGCGCAGCGCAGGTCGACAGTGATCTTGCGATAGGTCTTCTGGAAGTCGATCAGTCGCGGCAGGATCCAGAAATTGCCGGGACCTTCGGTCACCGCCACGCGCACGGTGCCCGACGTATCGTTCGACGATCGCGAGGCGCGCCGGAAGACGTTGAAGGCATGACGCTCCATGTGCGCGACGTCGGCAATCATCGCGCTGCCTTCGTCACTGAGTGTGAGCCCGCTCTGGTCGCGCAGGAACAGCTTGCAGTCGATGCTCTCCTCGAGCCGGTCGATCCTGCGCATCAGGGTGGTGGAGGTGAGCCCGAGCTCCTCGGCGGCGTTACGGAAACTTTTATATTTTGCGCAAGCTAAAAACAATTTCAAATCGTCCCAGGACGCATCCAGGGTTTCTTCACGGTGCTGCATCATAGCAGCACCCCGGTGCAATAACTGCTGCATACGCCAAATCCCCAGCCGCTAAGCTCTACATAGCGGGGTACGAAAGCCGCGAACGATAGAGGGGCGATCTGGGTATGGAAAGGGGCTCGTTTGCCGCAAGGCATGATTTCGACGCGTTGCCGCTCAGTCCGGATGTCGATGTCCGCGGCGCACAATTTTCCGAAATTGCGGAGCTTTCCGAGATGGCGCGCCGGCTGGTGCCCGGCGTGCAGATCGGGACGGCGGAGCTTGCAAGATACTTCACCTTTGATCCTCAGAGCATCCTGGCTTTCAGCCGGAACGGCCGTCTGCTCGGCGGCATGGCCTTCCTCTTTCTCAACGACCGCGGCCACGACGCGCTGCTGCTCGACGAGATCTGCCTCACCGCACCCGAGACGCACTATCTCGCCTCTGCCGGCGAGGAGGTTTCCGCCATCTACATCTGGGCGATCGCCGCGACGGGGCGCGGTATCGCCGGTCTCGGCAAGGCCGCGGCTCATCTGCGACAGCTAAGATTTCGCAACGCGGATTGCTATGCGCAGCCGTCAACCGTGGCCGGACGTGACATCATGAGGGCGACCGGTTTCGAGCCTGTTCCGAGCTTCCAGCCCGACCTCTGGTGCTACGAGCGGCCCTGGCATCGACAGCCGATGCGCATGCCCGGCGCGATCATCCAAGCAGGGAGTTTTGCAGATGCACGGTACTAGAATTCCTCTCGCGAAGCCCGATTCCCGCGCCATCACCATCCGCCTCGCGCGCGATCTCAGCGATCTCATGCTGGTCACCTCAATCCGCTCAGCGGTCTATCTCGCCGAGCAGGATTGCCCGTTCGACGAGGAGTTCGACGGCAACGACATGGTCGCCGCGCATTTCATCGGCTATGTCGGCAACGAGCCTGCGGGCTGCCTGCGGGTGCGGTTCTTCGGCGATTTCGCCAAGGTGGAGCGGCTCGCGGTGCGGCACCAATATCGGCGCTCGCGCGTCTCGTTCAAGCTGGTGCAGGCGAGCGTCGACTATGTGAAGCGCAAGGGCTTTCGCAAGATCTACGGCCAGGCGCAGGACCGGCTGGTCGATTTCTGGGCTCATTTCGGCGCCAAGCCGCTGGGCCATAACCGAAAGATCACATTCTCCGACTTCTCCTACACGGAGATGCTGCTGGAGATCGAACCGGGACCGGACGCCATCACGCTGGACAGCGATCCCTACGTGATCATCCGTCCCGAGGGCGATTGGGACCGGCCCGGCGTGCTCGACGCCTCGGCAGGGCGGGTGGTGACCTCGCCGCTGCGAGACCTCGCGCTCGCCGACCGCTGAAACCGTGCAGCTGCGCGCAAGACCATGCTGGCTTCCATCTCCGACGATCCGCCGATCCTGGTCTGCGCGGATCTCCAGGTCGAATATCTGACCCCTGGGCGTCGCCACGTCATTCTCGACGGCGATGCCGCCACGGCGCGTTGCGTGGAACTGCTGACGCTGTGGCGCGACAATCTCTGGCCGGTGATGCATCTGAAGCGCATCGCGCAGGCGGCCTGGTTCAATCCGGCATCCAGGCTGACCGATTGGATCGCGGAGGCGAAGCCGCGGCCGGGAGAAATGACGTTCGAGCACCCGCTGCCGTCGGCCTACAGTTCGGCAAGGTTTGTGGACTACATGTCCAATATCCGCAATGTCCGCTGCGTGCTCGCGGGCTTTTCCCTGGACGAGACCATCCTGGCCACTGCCATTGACGGGTTTCATCGCAGCCATCGCTACCAGATGGTCGCCGATGCCGTGGCCTGCCGGCAGCCGGGGACGGCCGATGCGGCCGCCTACAAGCATGCGGTAGTGAATGTCATCGGGAATTTTGCTACAATCCAGTCCAGCGCCGAACTGATCAGAACCAGCGGCGCCGTTGCGGTGTAGGCGGCCGCGATCGGCGGATAGGATGAGGCATTGTCACGGGGAGACGAGCTCAAAGAGCTGACGAGCGAGCTGTCGCATGCCGCCGAGACGGCGCAGCGGCTTGGTCTGCCCACGACGCTGTATCTGCTTTCGATGGCTCTGGTGGAGGTGCGGGAGGCCACTGCCGCCGACCGCGACGGAGACGATGACGGCGCGGCGTGACAGCTGCCCGATGCGCGGCTTTGTGCAACGCTGCTGAGCGCTTGCTGCCGACGAATTGGCGTTGCAAGTTCTGCGCTGTCGCAATAGCCAAGGAGTCTGATCATCGAGTGATGACGCTGGCCGGGCCGGCGACGTGACGCTTTCAAGGATTCCCGCAAATGTCCATGCTGCCCAATTCGCAAGAGGCCCGGGATGTGGCCTATCAGCTCCATCCCTACACGAACGCGCGCGCGCATCAGCAGGCCGGTCCCCTAGTGATCGAACGCGGCGAAGGCCCTTACGTGTTCGACGCCTCGGGCAAGCGTTATTTCGAGGCGATGGCGGGCCTGTGGAGCGTCGGGCTCGGCTTCAACGAGAAGCGTCTCGTCGAGGCCGCGCACAAGCAGATGCAGGCACTGCCGTTCTATCACACGTTTTCCGCCAAATCGCACGGGCCCTCGATCGACCTCGCCGAGAAGCTGGTCGCACTCGCGCCGGTGCCGATGAGCAAGGTGTTCTTCACCAATTCCGGCTCGGAAGCCAACGACACCGTCCTGAAGCTGATCGCCTACCGCTCCAACGCGCTCGGCCAGCCGCAGCGCAAGAAGGTGATCAGCCGGATGCGCGCCTATCACGGTGTCACCATCGCGTCCGCCAGCCTCACCGGCCTGCCGAACAACCACCGCTCGTTCGACCTGCCGCTGCCGAACATCCTGCATACGGGCTCGCCGCATTTCTACAAGGACGGCGCGCCGGGCGAGAGCGAGGAAGCTTTTGCAACGCGCCGGGCCGAGGAGCTCGATGCGCTGATCCAGAAGGAAGGGCCGGATACGATCGCGGCGTTCTTCGGCGAGCCGGTGATGGGTGCGGGCGGCGTCATCGTGCCGCCGGCGACCTATTGGGACAAGATCCAGAAGGTCCTGAACAAGTACGACATCCTGCTGGTCGCCGACGAGGTGATCTGCGGCTTCGGCCGCACTGGCAAGATGTTCGGCTGCGAGACCTATGGCATCAAGCCCGATGCGATCGTGGTCTCCAAGCAGATCACCTCGAGCTATTTCCCGCTGTCGGCGATCATCATGAACGACCGCATGTTCGAGCCGATCGCGGACGAGAGCAACAAGATCGGCGTGCTCGGCCATGGCTTCACCGCGGGCGGCCATCCGGTCGGCTCGGCGATTGCGCTCGAGAATTTGAAGATCATCGAGGAGCGCGGCCTGGTCGCGCATGCCGCCGAACTCGGCGGCTACATGCAGGGCAAACTGCGCGAGCTCACCAGCCATCCGCTGGTCGGCGAGGTCCGCGGCGTCGGCATGATCGCGGCGCTCGAGCTGGTGCTCGACAAGCAACGCAAGACCGCCGCGGCAACGCCAGGCGCCGTCGGCGGCATGGCGAGCCGCATGTTGCAGGAGCGGGGCGTGATCTCGCGCAACATGCTCGATGCCATCGCCATCTGCCCGCCGCTGATCGTGACCAAGGCCCAGGTCGACGAGCTGATCGCCGCGATCGCAGGTGTGCTGGATGACATGAAGGGCGAGGTGGCGAAGCTGCCGCCGGCTTAAAGCGGGTCCAACTCCATCACCGTCACCCTGAGGTGCTCGCTTCTTCGGCGATCCTCGAAGGGTGACGGCCCGACTGTAGCAGAGGGGGGCGTTCACCCTTCGAGGCTCGCCGTGCGACGCTTCGCACGCCTCGCACCTCAGGATGACGGTGTGGCAGTTATTCCGCGTCGATAGTTAGCGAGGCCTATTCCGCCCGCTGCACCCCGACCACACGGCCCTTTTCGATCGCCAGCGCCAGCTCGCCGCGCTTCAGCTTCAGCGCGGCGTCACCGAACAGCTCACGGCGCCAGCCGCGTAGCGCCGGCACGTCGGCCTCGTCATCGGCCGCGATCTCCTCGAGATCGTCGACTGTGGCGATCACCTTGCTGGCGACCGCATGGCGCTCCGCGGTCATGCGCAGCAAGACCTTCAAGAGCTCGACGATCGCGGCGCCGTTGTTGTTGTTGCGCGGCTTTTCCAGCTTCGGCAGCGTGGCGTGATCCCGCGCCAAGCCGCGCTCGACCGCAGCGACGATGTCCGCGCCCCATTTGGATTTCTCAAAACCCTTCGGCACCGAGCGCAGATGGGCGAGTTTCTCCAGCGTGTTCGGCGCGTGGGTCGCGATGTCGCTGATGGCCTCGTCCCGAAGCACGCGGCCGCGCGGCACGTCGCGGCTCTGCGCTTCCTGCTCGCGCCAGGCGGCGACCTCCATCAGGACCGCGAGGTCCTTGGGCTTGCGCACCCGCGTCTTGAGCCGTTCCCAGGCGCGCTCGGGGTGGAAGTCGTAGGTCTTGGGCGAGGTCAGGACCTCCATCTCGATCGAGACCCATTCGCTGCGGCGGCGCTTCTTGAGGTCGGCATCGAGCGCCGCGAACACGTCGCGCAAATGCGTGACGTCGGACACTGCGTAATGCATCTGCTCCTTGGTCAGCGGCCGGCGCGACCAGTCGGTGAAACGGTGGGTCTTGTCCGGGCGGTGGCCGGTGACCTTCTCGACCAGCGCGTCATAGGCGATGCTGTCGCCGTAGCCGAGCACCATGGCCGCGACCTGGGTGTCGAACACCGGATGCGGGATGATGCTCGCCTGGTGCCAGATGATCTCGATGTCCTGCCGGGCGGCGTGAAACACCTTCAGCACGCTCTCGTTGCCCATCAGCTCGAAGAACGGTTTGAGGTCGATGCCCTCGGCGAGGGTGTCGATGACGATGGCTTCCTCGGCGCTGGCCATCTGCACCACGCACAGCAGCGGGTAGTAGGTGGTCTCGCGCAGGAACTCGGTATCGACGGTAATGACGGGGTGCTTGGCCAGCCGGCTGCAGGCAGCCGCAAGGTCAGCGGTGGTGGTAATCAAATCCATGAACGGCCCATGACACGTACATCAGCCGTTCTGCCGAAAGCGCTGTGATGTCAAGGGGGTTGGAGCGAATTCGAGCCTTGCATTTGGGACGGAATCGCTCGGATCGGCAAAAATTCCTACTCGTAACGCACTCGCTGCGAGGATTTGCGGGCGCAGGGCAGCGCCACCACGAGCACGCACATGGCGACCAGAGCCAGTCCCAGGAACTCGAAAACCAACAGATCCACGGCAAAAATCCCCCAGAAACATTGCTAAACTTGTCTGGCGCGAATTGAGGGTCTGTTAATTCTCGTGGTTACCGGCGGTGCGCCGGGCCGGATGGTGGACGCGGGGTTAACGCGCCCGGGCTACTCAAAACGAATTCGGCGCCCCGCATGACGGAGCGCCGATGTTCGTTTGCCGTTGGAGGCGGCCTTACGGCAGCTTCAGCGACGTCTCCGCGTTGTACGGCTTCAGCGTCTCTTCAGCGGCCTTCTGGGCGGCGACGAGGGCCTCCTTCGGCTGTTTCTTGCCGTTGAGAACCAGCATGACCTCGTCTTCGAGGTTCTTGCGCACCGGGACGGTCTTGTAGGTCGCGAACCAGGGTTTTGCGACGTCGAGCTGCTCGACGGCGGTCTTGGCGTCCGGGTTCTTGCTCAGGAACTCGACCATGTCGGGCGTCTTGTAGGCAGCCATGTTGGGCGCGAAATAGCCGGTGGCGCGGCTCCACCAGGCGCTCTTCTCGGGCGAGGTCATCCACTTGATCAGCGTCCAGGCCGCCTTCTGCTTGTCGGCCTCGAGCCCTGCCGGAATGATCAGCGAAGCGCCGCCGATCGGCACGGCGTTGCGGACGTTGCGCGGGATGAACGCGACCTTGTAGTTGAACTTGGCGTTGTCGCGCACATAGGTCAGCGAGCCCGTGGAGAGCATCATCATCGCGGCATTGCCGGAGATGAAGGAGGTGCTGACGGCCGGGCCGGGGGTGGCGCCGGGCGGGTGGACCTTGTGCTTGTAGACGAGGTCGTTCCACCAGGAGAGCGCGCCAAGCATCGAGGGCGTGTCGTAATAGACCTCGCCGCCGAATTCCTCGTTGTAGTAGCGCCCGCCATTGGACATGGTGAGCGTTTCCATCATCCAGCCGCAATAGTCGTAGGCGCAGGGGATCGCGATGCCCCAGCGGGTCACCTTGTCGCCCTCGCGCTTGGTGAGCTTCTTGGCCCAGTCGGTGAGCTCGGCCCAGGTTTGCGGCGGCTTGTTCGGGTCGAGGCCGACTTCCTTGGCCTGGTCGGCATTGATGTAGAGCAGCGGCGTCGAGTTCTGGAAGGGCACGCCGTAGACGGAGCGATTGATCACCGCGTTGCCCTGGAGCGCGGGAAAGAACTGGCCGAGGAACTGGTCCTTGGTGGTGCCGTCGGCCTTGATGAGGGGATCGAGATTGGTGAGCTCGTTCTCGATCTGCATGTCGAGCAGGAAGTTCGCCGACATGATCACGGCAGCCGGCGGCTTGCCGGCCTTGATCGAGGCGCGCGTCTTGATCAACGTGTCGTCATAGGAGCCGGTGTAGACGGCGGTCGCCTTGATGTCGGGATGACCCTCGTTGAACTCCTTGATCAAGGTGCCCATGTCGCGGGCGAGCTTGCCGTCGACGGGGACGGGGAAGAACAAATCGATCTCGGTCGGACCTTCGCCGGCGAGTGCTGGGAAGGAGAGGGCGCCTGCCATAGTGCCTGCGATGGCGAGGCCGAGCATGAGCCTGCGGGAAAACAGCATCGGATAATCTCCTATTTGATGCCTGAGGTGACGAAAGAGCTGATGAAACGCTTCTGGAAGATCAGGAAAGTGACGAGCAGCGGCGCGATCACCATCAGCGTGCCGGCGGCGATGGTGCCCCAGGCCTGCGTGCCTTCGGCGGTCGCGGTGAAGACCGACAGGCCGACCGTGAGCGGCCGCTTGTCCGGCGAATTGATCACCATCAGCGGCCACAGGAAGTCGTTCCAGTGGCTGGTGACCGAGATGATGGCGAACGCCGAGAAGCTCGGCATCGACAACGGCACGTAGATGTGGCGGATGCGCTGGAGCAGGCTGGCGCCGTCGATCAGGGCCGCATCTTCCAGCTCGGTCGGAATAGCCTCGAAGGCCTGGCGCATCAGGAAGGTGCCGAAGGCCGAGGCGAAGAACGGCATCATCACGCCGATCAGCGTGTCGTAAAGTCCGAGCTGTGCCACCAGGCTCAAATTCGGCACGATCAGCAGCACCGGCACCAACATGAGCTGCATCAGGAACAGGTAGAAGATCAGCGACTTCCCGGCGAAGTCGAGCCGCGCGAACGCAAAGCCCGCCAGCGTGATCGTGACGAATTGCACCGACAGGATGCCGGTGCAAATGATCGTGGTATTGAGGGCGTATCGCGGGAAATCGCCGATCTCCCAGGCGTCCCTGATGTTGTCGAGCGTTGGCTTCAGGCTCGGCATCAGCTCGGCCATGGCGTTGATGCCATCGGAGGGCGGGCGCAGCGTCGCCACGCCCATCCACAGGAACGGGATCAGCCAGACGATCGCGAGCAGCACCGTCAGCGCAAAACCCAGCTTCGGCGTGATCTCGCGGCGGGTGGCGAGCGGGGTGTCCTTGAACAGGCGGTCGATCAGCGTCATGCCCCGCCCTCGCGGTTCGCCATCGTCCGGAACGAAAGCGCGGTGAGGCCCATCAGCGCGGCGAGCGTCAGCAGCGTTGCCGCCGAGGCCTTGCCGATGTCGTAGTGCTCCACCGCCTGCTCGTAGATGTAGAACAGCACGAGACTGGTCGAGTTCGACGGCCCGCCCTTGGTCATGACGAAGACGTGGTCGACCTGCGTCACCGCATTGAGGGTGGCGATCACGATGACGAACAGGAAGGTGGGCTTAAGCTCCGGCAGGATGATGTGGCGCAGGCGCTGGTACGGGCCGGCGCCGTCGAGATGGGCGGCCTCCATGACGTCCTCGGGCACCGCCTGGAGGCCTGCGAGGAAGAACAGCATGTAGTAGCCGGCGTTCTTCCAGATCGTGATGACCATGATCGCGTAAAGCGCGATGTCGGAATCGCCGAGCCAGTTCGGCAGCACCGGAAGGAAGCGGCCGATGTAGTAATCGAGCAGCCCGACATTGGGCAGGAAGATGAACAGGAACAGCGCGGACGCCGCGACCATCGGAATCAGCACCGGCAGGAACAGCGCGGCCCGCAGCGCACTGGTCACGGCGTTGGTGCGCGACAGCGCCAGCGCGAACAATAGTGCGAGGGCGATGCTCGGGATCGCCGTGCCGACGGCATAGATCAGGTTGTTGACGACCGCGCCGGTGAAGGCGGGGTCGGCGAGCACCGCGTTGATGTTGTCGAGCCCGACGAAGCGGAGCGGCGCCTTCGGCGTGGCGCGCTGGTAGAGCGCATCGACGAACACGCGGCCCATCGCGCCATAGGTGAACAGCGCGAGGAAGATCAGCGACGGAAGCAGCAGCAGATAGGCCGGCAGCGAGGCTTTGAACCGGTGCGAAAACCGATTCAGGATATGCAGACGCGCCGGCGCCGAGGCCGCGACGGGGAGAGCCGCGGGTTCAGCCAGGCTCATCTCACCGCGCCGCGAACTTGAGTGCATAGTCGCGGCCGTCCATTCCCGCCGGTGGCTCGAAGGGGAAACGCAGACTGGTGTCGAGGAAGTCGTGGCTGTGCACGACCAGGTTCTCCCCGTCGATCAGCACCACGCCGTAGGCCGGCGGCTCATGGCTGGCGAGATGCTCGGTCGCCGCAGCGTCAAGCTCGAACCAGACCTGGTGGTTGGTCCCGCGGAGCGTCGAGAACGGTATCTTGCCGTAGCTGCCGAAGATCGGCCGGTGCACATGGCCGAAGAAGAGGTGGCGGATGCGCGAACGATAGGGCGCGATCACCTCGGCGAACTCCGCGCTCTGTGCCAGCGAGATTTCGTCCATCGCGTGGACGCCGACCGGGAACGGCGGATGATGCATGAATACGACGAACGGCATGTCGGCGGGCGCCGCGGCCAGCGTGCTTGCGAGCCAGCTGAGGCGCTTGGCGCACATCTCGCCGGCATGGCTGGTCTCGTCCAGCGTATCGAGGAACACGAACAGGCCGTGCTCGGTGGTGCGGGTGCCCTGCACGAAGCCGTCGGGATCGCGCGGCGCGGCCTTCAGGCCATCGAGGCAGGCCACGCGCTTGTCGTGATTGCCGACCATGGCGATGTACGGGATTTTCAGCGCAGCCATCGCGTCTGCGAAATTGGCGTAGGAGTCAGGCTCGCCCCAATGGGTGAGGTCGCCGGTCACGACCGCGAACGCAGCGTCGGACTGGTGCTTGTTGATGTCGGCAATCGCAGTGTCTAGCCGGGCGCGTGGATCGAGGCCATAGAGCTTCAGCCCCGGGTTCGCCAGATGCGTGTCGGTGATGTGGATGAATTTAAAGGGCATGCGCGCTTGTCAGGACTGTTGGAGGATGGACGCCTCCGGCAAGACGACCCTGACAGGCGGTTAGAGCGCGTGTGTTTCAGTTTGATGACAGCGGTTCCGCGGCGCTCGGAATCCACAGGACGCGCCGGCGAGGGCGCTGGGTCGCATGCCGCACAAAAATCTTGAAAACAACCCCATGCACAGTAGCCGAGGTTGCCGGGACAATGGCTTACGCGCCTCTCGACGCACGTTGACACGTCGGGCAAAACAGGGGCATGATGCCATCATCGGAAAATCCGCAGAGCGCGCCGTGGCCGGCCCGGCGATGGGCGGCTCGATGGAAGGGCTGCCTGCGAAGCCCGGCTCGCCTTACGTTCCGCAGAACGTCTGCAGCACCCGTTCATCCGGCAGGGGCGGATCGGCGTAGGCCTCATACTCAGGCTGATCCTGGTAGGGCTTGGCCAGTACCTTCACCAGCTCCTCGAAGGGCGCATAGTCGTCATTGTTCACGGCGGCCTGGATCACGGCCTCGACGCGGTGGTTGCGCGGGATGAAGATCGGATTGATGGCGTGCATGGCGGCCTGCCGTTCGGCCGCTGTCTGCGGCTCCCAAGCCGTGCGCTCGTGCCAGCGCCTGGCCCAGTCGTCGAAGTCTGCGGGGTCCATGAACTCTGCGCGCGCGTCGTCCGCGGCCGGATCGCCTGCAGCATCGCCCAGCTTGCGGAAGGTGAGGGTGAAATCCGCCTGGTTCTTCGCCATGGTGTCGAGCAGGTCCTGGATCAGGGCCTCGTCGCCGTCGCGCTCCGTGAACAAGCCGACCTTCCTGCGCAGGCCCGCTTGATAGGCCTTGCTGAACGTCTCAGGGAATGCGCCGAGAATTTCCTGCGCCTGCTCGACCGCCTTCTCCTGCTCCTCGCCGAACAACTGCAACAGGCATTCGGCCAGCCGCGTCAGATTCCACAGTGCGATGCGCGGCTGGTTGGCATAGGCGTAGCGGCCCATCTCGTCGATCGAGGAAAACACCTGCGCGGGATTGTAGGCATCCATGAACGCGCAGGGGCCGTAGTCGATGGTTTCGCCCGAGATCGAGCTGTTGTCGGTGTTCATCACGCCATGGATGAAGCCGACCAGCAGCCATCGCGCGACGAGATCGGCCTGCCGTGCGACGACGCCGGCGAGGAGTGCGTGATAGGGCCGCTCGGTGCCTGATAGCTCCGGATAGTGGCGGGGGATGACGTGATCGGCGAGCCGGCGGACCGCCTCGGTGTCGCGGCGGGCGGCAAAGAACTGAAAGGTACCAACGCGGATGTGGCTGGAGGCGACGCGGGTCAGCACGGCGCCGGGCAGCGCGGTCTCGCGGATGACGTGCTCGCCGGTGACCACCGCGGCGAGCGAACGCGTCGTCGGGATGCCGAGCGCGAACATCGCCTCGCTGACGATGTATTCGCGCAGCACCGGCCCGAGCGCGGCGCGGCCGTCGCCGCGGCGGGAGAACGGGGTGGGGCCCGAGCCCTTGAGCTGGATGTCGCGGCGGACGCCGTCCTTGTCGATGACTTCGCCGAGCAGGATCGCCCGTCCGTCGCCAAGCTGGGGCACGAAATTTCCGAACTGATGGCCGGCATAGGCCATCGCGATGGGATCGGCGCCGGCGGGAACCGTTTTGCCGGCCAGGATTTCGGCGCCCTCCGGGGTCTCCAGGACATCGGGATCGAGGCCGAGCTGGACCGCCAGCGGCCGGTTCAGCTTGATCAGCCGGGGGGCCGCGACCGGGGTCGGCGCGACGCGGGCGAAGAAGCTGTCCGGCAGCGCCGAGTAGGAGTTCTGGAAGGGGAAATGGACTGTCATGGGCTCAAGATAGGCAGGGAACGCCGATCGGCAAAGGCTCTGGCCTTGGCTGGCCAAAAATGGGCGGTTCGGCCCTAAAACAGCGCGTTCCCTCGGTTGCCGCCCCGGGTCTCGTCGGGTAAACCCTGCCGCAACTCTGGACCGGCCGTTTCGGCCGTCCGATTCGATCCTCAGACATCATTTTGGGACGACCATGCATCGCTACCGGTCACATACATGCGGCGCGCTCCGCGAGGGCAACATCGGCGAGACGGTCCGCCTTTCAGGCTGGGTCCATCGCGTTCGCGACCATGGCGGCGTGCTGTTCATCGACCTGCGCGACCATTACGGCCTGACCCAGTGCGTAGTCGATCCGGACTCGCCGGCGTTCTCGCAGGCCGAAAAGCTGCGCTCGGAATTCGTGGTGCGGATGGACGGCAAGGCCCGCCGCCGCCCCGAGGGCACCGACAATGACGATTTGCCGACCGGCAAGATCGAGATCTATGTCACTGAGATCGAGGTGCTGGGACCGGCCGGCGACCTGCCGCTGCCGGTGTTCGGCGACCAGGAATATCCCGAGGACATCCGCCTCAAGTATCGCTTCCTGGACCTGCGCCGCGAGAAGCTGCACCAGAACATCATGACCCGCATCGACATCATCAAGTCGATGCGCCGGCGCATGGAGGGGCAGGGCTTTTTCGAGTTCAATACCCCGATCCTGACCGCGTCCTCGCCGGAAGGCGCGCGCGACTTCCTGGTGCCCTCGCGCATCCATCCGGGAAAATTCTACGCGCTGCCGCAGGCGCCGCAGCAGTACAAGCAGCTCTTGATGATGTCGGGTTTCGACCGCTATTTCCAGATCGCGCCCTGTTTCCGCGACGAGGACCCGCGCGCCGACCGTCTGCCGGGCGAGTTCTATCAGCTCGACGTCGAGATGAGCTTCGTCACGCAGGAAGACGTGTTCGCGGCGATGGAGCCCGTCATCACCGGCGTGTTCGAGGAGTTCGCCAAGGGCAAGCCGGTGAGCAAGAACTGGCGCCGCATCCCGTTCGCCGAAGCGCTGCGCAAATACGGCAGCGACAAGCCGGACCTGCGCAACCCGATCGAGATGCAGGACGTCTCCGAGCATTTCCGCGGCTCCGGCTTCAAGGTGTTCGCGCGCATGCTCGAAGACCCCAAGAACCAGGTCTGGGCGATTCCGGCACCGGGCGGCGGCAGCCGCGCCTTCTGCGACCGCATGAATTCGTGGGCGCAAGGCGAGGGCCAGCCCGGCCTCGGCTACATCATGTGGCGCGAGGGCGGAGAGGGCGCAGGTCCGCTCGCGAACAACATTGGTCCCGAGCGCACCGCTGCGATCCGCGCGCAGATTGGTGTCAAGGAAGGCGATGCCGCCTTCTTCGTCGCCGGGGATCCCGACAAGTTCTGGAAGTTCTCGGGCCTTGCCCGCAACAAGGTCGGCGAGGAATTGAACCTCACCGACAAGGAGCGCTTCGAGCTCGCCTGGATCGTCGACTTCCCGATGTACGAGTACAACGAGGACGACAAGAAGGTCGACTTCTCGCACAACCCGTTCTCGATGCCGCAGGGCGGCCTCGATGCGCTCAAGGGCCAGGACCCGCTGACCATCAAGGCGTTCCAGTACGACATCACCTGCAACGGCTACGAGATCGCCTCGGGCGGCATCCGTAACCACGTGCCGGAAGCGATGGTGAAGGCGTTCGAGATCGCAGGCTACGGCGAGCAGGAAGTCGTCGATCGCTTCGGCGGCATGTACCGCGCCTTCCAGTATGGCGCTCCGCCGCATGGCGGCATGGCCGCCGGCGTCGACCGCATCGTGATGCTGCTCTGCGGCACCAACAATCTGCGCGAGATCTCGCTGTTCCCGATGAATCAACAAGCCATGGATTTGCTGATGGGGGCGCCGTCGGAACCCAGCACCAAGCAGCTTCGCGAGCTGCATGTGAAGGTGAACCTGCCGCAGAAGGGCTAATTCCGGCTGAGGGGGACTCTCCGCGAGTCCAACTCTCATCGTGATTGTGGAAGCAGCCTCTCACCCCAACCCTCCCCCCGCAAGAACGGGGCGAGGGAGCGCTCCGCCGTTCTGGCTTACAGCCCCGTCGACGCGTCGATCCGGAATTGCGCCAGCGCGCTTTCCGGGTCGGCCTGGATGAGCTGCATCAATTGCATCAACGGCACCTTGGCGCGGGGCGTGACCTTGATGACGAGCGTCTGGCCCGGCGTCTCGACAAAGCTTGCGATCGCATCCACGGCCGTGCCCGCATCCGGATTAGCGGCGGCGACGTCCGCGCGGTACCCCCTGACGCGGTCGACGAGCGCCTGGCGCGCGGCGTCGCGGCTGACGTTTCGCCCTCGCGCATTCTGCGTCACGGCGGAATCGACGAAACCGTTGTCCCGCACTGAGAATTCGAGCGAGCCGGCTTCAATCCGGGCCGCCTGACCGATAAGCTGGGCAGGATCGGCCGAAAACACGTCGCGTGGCACGTTGCTGAGCGCGATACGCAATTGCGCTTTTGCGATCCCTGCGATGTCGAGGGTTGCCGGCGTCAGAACGAAGCTGTTGGACGACTCTGTCCACGCCGCGCCGAGATCGAGGTCGATCGCGAACTTGTCGATCCCGCTGAGGATCAATGTGAGCTGCTTCGGGTCGGATGGATCGGTGGGCGCGACAAATTTGGCAACCACATGCGCCTTGCTCGGGATCGACCCGACCAGCTGCCCCCAGTCCAGGCTCAGCGTGTCAATCGTGACCAGCTTTTTGGTGTTCTTGTAAGGCGCCACCACTCCCCGGATCTCGGCGCCTTCGAGCACCCGGAACAGGCCCAGCATCTGGTCCGGCGAGGGCCGCTGGCCGGGATCGGTGAAGCCTGCCGTCCAACGCAGCAAGTTTGGTACGCTGAAGGCCTTGAGCGTGAAGCGCTCCATCTTGATCTGGCCTTGCGGCGTGGGCGCATCGAGGCCTTCGAGGGCGAATTCGCCCTCTCGGTATCTGATCGCCTTCAGCGTCGGCGTCCCCTGCGGGGTCGTCATCGACAGATTGCCGATATCGACCCTGCCGACGCGAACGCCCTCATAGAGTCCCGCGAGCTTCTCCATCATCTCGCGCGATTGCGCTGGCGTCGGACGTGACGAGCCGTCGCTGGCCGGCGACAAGGCGAGGACCTCGGCCAACCGGAATTTCGACGGCTGGATAGCAATATCGTCGATGGCGATCCCATCGATCTGCATACGCATGCCCAGCGTCGACGTCGCCACATATGGTCCGGTCGAGATTTGCCCGTAGGCCCGGTGATAGCTGCTGTCATCCGCCTTCTGCGGATCGAGTGCGGCAGTGATCGCGGTCACGTCGATATCGTTGACCGCGATGGTGGAGATTTCGCCGGTCACCTTGTCCGCCTTGCCCGATCCCTGCACGTTGATCGTGAAGTTGACCCGGTCCGCCGTCATGGCGTCGATCTTGCCGCGCTTCAGATTCCGGATCGTCAGCCCGGAATAGGAGATGTCGCCGCTGCCGGCGGCACCGCCGCCTCCATCGAACGTGAAAGCCAGGGTCGGGGCCGTCACCGAAGATGCCGTCACACTCGCATATTGTTCGAGTGCATAGCGGTACATGTCGATCTGTGTACCGCCCGCCGGCGCGTTCATCGCGCGGAGGGGGCCGGCATAGTCCCGCATGGTCAGCTGCTGAATCTTGTACGAGCCTTTCAGCTTCGCCGGGCCGATTTCGCCCAGCGCGAGTTCGAGCCCCGCGATGTCGATGCTATCGGCCGAAAAGCGCGTCTCGTCGAGGAGGCGGACGCCCGTGCCCTTGATGCCGGCGATCTTGATCTGCGCCTGCGACGCGCTGCCGGGCGTGATCGCGATGTCCTCGACCGTCAGCGTCCGGCTCATCAGATCGAACCCGATCTTGCCATGGCTTGCCTTGCCGCCACTCGCACGAACCTGGTCGAACGCTGCCTCGACCTCGGCGGTGGCGCGGTGCTGGATGTAGAGATTGAAGCCGAACCACCCACCTGCGGCGAGTACGACGAGTGCGCTCAGGCCGATCAGGATTCGCTTCATTCCCAGCTCCAGTTGCTCGTTTTGCACTGCGCAACCTGCCATATTCGCGAAATGCCATGCGGTCCAGGGAAAGCTAACGCTATCAGATATTTGACCGCGCGCCCTGTTGATGGGGGCGTAATCGGATGTTGCCACCGGGGCGCCGGGCGTGCTTCATCCCGTTTCCACGGCCCGGAAATATCGCCGTCCACTAGGACGGTCGCTCCGGATTGTGCATTTTGAGGCCGGTAACGCGAGGCAGAGACCGCATGTCGTCCTATTCTGATGATCTCCACCAGGCGGCGCTGGCCTATCATCGGCTGCCGCGCCCCGGAAAGCTCGAGATCCAGGCAAGCAAGCCGCTTGCCAATCAACGCGATCTCGCGCTGGCCTATTCGCCGGGCGTTGCCGCCGCCTGCACCGAGATCGCCAAGAACCCGGCCGAGGCCGCCACGCTCACCACCCGCGCCAACCTGGTCGCGGTGGTCTCCAACGGCACTGCGGTACTCGGCCTCGGCAATATCGGCCCGCTGGCCTCCAAGCCGGTGATGGAGGGCAAGGCGGTCCTGTTCAAGAAATTCGCGGGCATCGATGTGTTCGACATCGAGATCGCAGCCGACACGATCGAACGTGTGGTCGAGACCGTGGCTGCGCTGGAGCCAACCTTCGGCGGCATCAATCTCGAGGACATCCGCGGACCCGAATGTTTCGAGATCGAGGCGCAGCTCAAGGAGCGCATGAAGATCCCGGTCTTCCATGACGACCAGCACGGCACCGCCATCATCGTCGCCGCCGCCGTCACCAACGCCCTGCGGCTCAACGGCAAGAAGCTATCCGACGTGAAGATCGTGGCATCGGGGGCAGGGGCCGCGGCGATCGCGACGCTGAACCTGCTGGTGTCGATGGGCGCGCAACGCAAGAACATCTGGGTCTGCGACATCGACGGCCTCGTGCACGAGGGCCGCAACACCACGATGGATCGCTGGAAGGCGGTCTACGCGCAGAAGACCGACAAGCGTACGCTCGCCGACGTCATCGGCGGCGCCGACATCTTCATCGGCCTCTCGGCGCCGGGCGTGCTCAAGCCGGAGATGGCCAAGGCGATGGGCGAAAAGCCCCTCATCATGGCGCTCGCCAACCCGACCCCGGAGATCATGCCGGAGGAGGCGCGCAAGGCCCGCCCCGACGCCATGATCTGCACCGGGCGCTCCGACTATCCGAACCAGGTCAACAACGTTCTCTGCTTTCCCTTCATCTTCCGCGGCGCGCTCGATGTCGGCGCCACCGCGATCAACGAGGAGATGAAGCATGCCGCGGTCGAGGCCATCGCGCAGCTCGCGCGCGAGGCGCCGTCGGATGCGGTAGCGCAGGGCTTTGACACCGGCGAGACGCAAGGCTTCGGTCCGGGCTCGCTGATCCCGAGCCCCTTTGATCCACGGTTGATCCTGCGCATCTCGCCGGCCGTGGCCAAGGCCGCGATGGAATCGGGCGTCGCGACGCGCCCCATCACCAATTTTGACGAGTACACCGCGCTGCTCGAGCGCTTCGCCTTCCGCTCCGGCCTCGTTATGAAGCCGATGTTCGCCAAGGCCAAGACTCAGCCGGTGCGCGTGATCTACGCCGAAGGCGAGGACGAGCGCGTGCTGCGCGCCACGCAGGTGGTGCTGGAGGAGAAGCTGGCGACGCCGATCCTGGTCGGCCGTCCGTCGGTGGTGGAGGCGCGCATCCAGCGCTTCGGTCTGTCGATCAAGGCCGGCAAGGATTTCGACCTCGTCAATCCCGAGGACGATCCGCGCTATCGATCCTATGTGCAGTCGTATGTCGAGGTCGCCGGCCGCCGCGGCGTGACGCCGGATGCGGCGCGCACGGTAGTGCGCACCAACAATACGGTCATCGCCGCGCTCGCGGTGACGCGCGGGGAGGCGGATGCGATGCTCTGCGGCGTCGAGGGGCGCTACATGAGCCATCTGCGTCATGTCCGCGAGATCGTCGGCTTCTCGGCAGGGATCAGCGATTATGCGGCGCTGGCGCTGCTGATCACCAGCAAGGGCGCCTTCTTCATCGCCGACACCCAGGTGCGACCCAATCCGAGTGCCGAAGAGCTTGCCGAGATCGCCTCGCTCGCGGCGGTTCATGTCCAGCGTTTCAACATCAAGCCGAAGATCGCCTTCGTCTCGCATTCGGATTTCGGCAGCTACGACACCGAGTCCTCGCGCAAGATGCGGCGGGCAACCCAGCTCCTGAAGGAGAAGCATCCGGAGATCGAGGCCGACGGCGAGATGCAGGGCGACACCGCACTTTCGGCTGCTGCGCGGAAAATGGTGCTGCCGCACTCCAAGCTCGAGGGCGAGGCCAACATCATGATCATGCCGACCCTCGATACCGCCAACGTCGCCTATCAGATGATCAAGTCGCTCGCGGATGCGCTGCCCGTCGGCCCGATCCTGATCGGCCCGGCGCGCCCCGCGCACATCCTCACCCCCTCGGTGACGGCGCGCGGCATCCTCAATATGACGGCAGTTGCGGTGGTCGAAGCGCAGGAGCGCGCGGCGCGGCAGCAGCCGACGTTGTTTACGTAGAGGCGTCGGGGCGTTACCTCTCCCCGCAGGCGGGGCGAGGGGGCGCACCTTCGGCGCGTCGGCGGTTCAATCTTTTCAAATCGATTTCGCGATTTCCGCGTTTGTAAACCGGCGAATGACTCATCATAATCGCCTGGTGCTTTCGCCAAATTCCGGTTTCAGAAAGCCTGAGCCAAGAGGCCGATCATGCCAGCGTTCGTGACTTTCGGGCGAATACTGTTCGCCGTGCTGTTCATCTACTCGGGCGCGACCAAGCTCATTGCCATCCAGGCGACGGCCGATTTCATCGCCACCAAGGTCGTGGTGCCCGACATGGTCGCGCCCTATGCCAAGCAGCTCGAGACCGCGACGGCGATGTCCACACCGCAGTTGCTGGCGATCGCGGTCGGGGCGCTCGAGGTCATTGCCGGCCTGATGATCGCGCTGAATTTCGGCGCGCGCTTCTTCGCCATGCTGCTGATCATCTATGTCGCGGTCGCAACCGTGTTGTTTTACGACTTCTGGAACATGGCGGCGCCCGACAACGCCAAGATGCTGGTCGACGCGCTCAAGAACCTGTCGATCATCGGTGCGCTCTGCATGATCATCGGCTATGGCCGCACCACCCGCCCGGCCGAGGCGGCGTACGGGGACGTATGAGGTTCCGCGAGTTGGGTGGCGCTATCGCGCCGCCGCCCGACGCCACGGCGTGACGGTGACGTCATGCGCCGCGTCGAGCATGTAAGGCGTGCCCGGCCTCATCCCGTGGGAAGCCAGCACCTCGTGCGGCGTCCGCTCCGGGACACCGACAAAGCAGCCTTCGCCGCCGGGCAGGCGCAAATGCGGGGCTTCAGATAGCCAGAACGTGTCGTAGCGGTCCATGAACATGTCGAACACGACGGGGCCGCCGATGATCGCAACGGTGCCCGAGGCGACGTCGGCGAAGGCGCAGGCGTCCTCGAAGCTCGAATGGTCCGGATTCCACAGCGTCGCGTTCGGCATCTCCGGGTCGACAGTGAGGGTCTTGATCCTGCGGGTCGTGATCAGCCGCTTGCGCTTCGGCGAGTTCGGCTGCTGCTCGTGCGAATGCCGGCCGTGCACGATCAGCGCTGCACGGTCGAGCGCCTGTTCGAAGAACAGCTTGTCGCCTTCGAACTTCAGACTGTCGGGCATGACATGCGCAGCATCCGCGAGCATGCCGTCCGCGGAGACGATGACGTAGCCTTCGAAACGGAAAGACAATGGCCTTTTATTCCGAGACCGTCGTCACGACGCTGTTGACCGGCCGGGTGCTCACCGTCGGCAGCTTGACGTCCTTGAGCAGCTCCTGGTCGTATTCGGGCAGCGTCGAGGCCGGGAACTTGGCGCGCATCGCCACCACCTTGTAGCCGCCAGCCTTCAGGCGCTTGAGCAACTCGGGCAGGGCCTCGGCGGTGTGCTTCTGGAAGTCGTGCATCAGGATGATGCCCTTGCCCTTGCTGTCGAGCTTCTTCATCACGGTCTCGATCACCTTCTCGGGCTTGGACGCCTTGAAGTCGAAGGAGTCGATGTCGCAGGAGAAGATCGCGGTGTTGCGGTTGCCGAGATAGGTGACCATCTCCGGCGGATGCTGGAGCGCCGGGAAGCGGAAGAACGGCGACGGCGAAATGCCGCCGAGCGCCCACTTCACCGCGGACAGGCCCTTCTCGATCTCTTCCTTGCGCTGCGCTTCGGTGAGCTTCTTGTTGTTGAGATTGGCGTGCGACCAGGTGTGGGTGCCGACCGTGTGGCCGGCGGCATAGACCTGCTTCAGGATCTCCGGCTCGTAGGTGGCGTGCTTGCCGATCGAGAAGAAGATGCCGGTGGTGCATTCGTCGGCGAGTGCCTTCAGGACCGCGGGCGTGTTCTTGGGCCAGGGACCGTCGTCGAAGGTCAGCACCACCTCCTTGTCGCGCAGGAAGTCGAGCTCCTTGAAATGCTCGAAGCCGAAGCCGGGACCGCCCGTGGTGTCGATCTCGACGGTGCGGGCGACGCCGAGCGCGCCCGGTGTGTTGCAGGCGGCGCGGGCGGGCTGCGGCGCCTGTTGCGGCGGCGGCGGATTGACGAAGCCCGCGGGCTGAGCGACGGCTGGAGTGGCTGCCGGAGCCGCAGCGGGCACTGCCGCGGCCGGCGTTGCCGCCGGCGCGGCTTGCGTCGCGGCTGCGGGCTTTGCGGCGGCGGTCTGCGACCATGCCGCGCCCGTCATGCCTAAAGACATCGCGCTTGCCAAAATCAGTCCTGCCGCCACACGCATGGTGTTGTCCTCGAGATTGATCCCGTTGTTCCGCCGTGGCTTTTCGCCTCCGGCAAAACCATCCTGCCCCAAACGATCCTAGCCTAGATGGTGGGCCCTCGCCATTGCAACGGCTGTTTGGCGCGCCGTCACAATTGTGCCCAACCGGATGGGGCGTTTGCGTCAAGTCAAGTCTCAGCCAGTGCCTTGGCGATGGCCGTCTTGATTCGCGTATCGGCCGGTTCGACCGCGGACGAAAATACCGCGGCGATGTAGCCGTCCCGGCCTATGAGATATTTGTGGAAGTTCCATTTCGGGACCTCCCTCGGCCGGGCCTCTGCTGCCCATTTGTAGAACGGATGCGCTTTCGCCCCAACCACGACAGCCTTGGCCGCAATCGGGAAGGTCACGCCATATTGGTGATGGGCGGTCTCCGAGATCTCACTGGTGCCGCCGGGCTCCTGTCCGCCGAAATCATTTGAGGGGACGCCGATCACGGCGAGCCCGCGCTCGCGAAACTCGGTCCAGAGGTCTTGCAGGCCGGCATATTGCGGCGTGTAACCGCAGAGCGAGGCGGTGTTGACTACCAGCAGCGGTCGGCCGGTGAACGCCGCAAGGCGGATATCTTCGCCTGACAAGGCCGGGAAAGTGAAGGCGTAGGCCGAGATCCGGCTCATGCCGCTATCGGCTCGCGCACGTGCAACAGACGAGGTTGTCGCGACAAGCGCGGCGAGCATGGTCCTGCGGTTCAGCATGACGACGTCCCCCGACGTGATCCTGGGCCTGACATTACTCCACCGGCACGAGGCGCCTGCTCAATACCGCGTTATCTGACGCGCCGAAGCACGCTAGTACAGGCGGACGATGAAGTCGGTGCCTTCTCCGGTCTCGCCCTGGTTGATGCCCTGGTCGGAGACGATGATCGAGCCGCCCGAGGTCAGCATCTCGTTGATCTTCGTCATCGTATCGGCGGGGATCGAGATGCGGCTGAGAGCCTCGGCCGGGCTGTCGGGCGTGATCACGGGCTTCGCGGCGACCGGGATCACGGCCGCGCCGCGCTGACGGCGCGTCAGGCGGCTGTCGTCCTCGCGCGCGGCGGAACGGGCGGACACCGGCAAGGACACCACCGACCAATGCAGCGAATTGGAGTCGGTCTTGTCGACCTCGGCAGTGAAGACATGCGTGCCGAGCGGCCGGTCGCTCGCGGCGATCGTGATGGGCACCTCGAACAGCGGTGCAAAATTCTGCCGCACGTAGAGCTTGGAATCCTTGCGGCTGATGAAGACTGCGATCTGGCCGGCGCGCCGGGGCGCTTCCAGCTTCGCCGATGGAGCGGGATCGGCGATGCGGGTCTGGTCCCTTTTCGCGTCCGGCGAAGCGGCCTGCTCGGGCGTCGTCTCAGATTTGGCCGTTTCGGACTTCAAGGCTGCCGTCTTCGGGATTTCAGCCTGCTCACGCCTGGCTGCGTCGGCCTTTTCAGCGGACTTGTCATCGGCGGTCGTCGCCTTGGGCGCTTCGGCAGCCTCAAAGGGCTTCGCTTCGCTGTTCGCGGTGTCGGCCGGCCTGGTGGCCTCTGCGGGTTGAGGCTTCGCCGCATCAGCAGTTTCGATCTTGGTCTCGGCCTTGTCTTCGGTCTTGTCTTCAGTCTTGGCCGCCGCGTCGCGGGCCGGCGCGTTGCCGGTCGTCGCATCCGACATCACGGCGTGGCCGACCGTCGACCGCAGTTCGAGCACGGCGTCTGCGCTGGCCGTCTTCGTCTCGACCGGCTTCGCTTCGGTGACCTTGGGATCGACCGCGCCCTTGTCTGCCTTGTCGCCGACCGTCGTCGGCGGCACGACGCTGGCGGCGGGTTGCGGCGGCACGCGCACGGAGGCGAGCAGCGGATGCGAGAAGTTCTGCGGCGACATCTGGCCGGGCGAGACGATCACGCGCGCACCCATCCTGGTCCAGTTCCACATCTTCACCGCGAACGCCGTCGGCATGCGGATGCAGCCATGCGAAGCCGGATAGCCGGGCAGGACGCCGGCATGCATGGCGACACCTGACCAGGTGATCCGCTGCATGTACGGCATCGGCGCGCCGCTATAGATGTTGGAATGGTGGAATTTGTGTTTCTGGATGACGCTGAACACGCCCATCGGCGTCGAATGGCCCTTCATGCCTGTCGACACCGGTGATTCCGCGAATACGCCGTTGGTGTCGTAGACGGTGACCTTCTGCCGGTCGATCGAGACGACGATGACGAGAGGACCTTGCGGCTTCGTGCCGGCTTCCTTCTCGGCGAAGCTTTCTTTCTTGCCCACCGCACCGCGCTTGTGCGGCTTTTGGCGCGGGACTTCGAGGTGGCGCTCCTGGCGCCCGTAGGATCCGTCGGAATAATCCGTCCAGTAATAGAATGCTGCGTCCGCCTGGCTTGCCGTACCGATTGCACCTGCGGCCGTCAAAATGGCCACCTGCCACAGCCGCGTCGGCTTGGCAGAAACACCGGACACGCACACGCTATTCATCCTCGAATCCATAATCCAAATCAGACGTTAGTCTCTCAGAGGGGATACGCGTTCACCAGCACGGCAGTTCTGCCATCAGCTACATTTGTCCAAACCGTAGCAAAAAAGCCTCACGGAGCGGTAAACGCCGGCCGTATCGGCCTGCGGGTCACCTTCCTGACAGGCCGCCGGATGCCTACATTACTGAGACTTGTTACTGGAGAACTTCATGTCATCTCGTTTCCCCGGTCTTCCCAGCATCCGCTTGAAAGGCCTCGCTTTATTGCTCCTGGCTCTGGTCGTGCCGGCGGCGTCCGTATCCGCAGCCGACGAGCCGGATCTGATTTTCCGCCGCTCGACCGTGTTCAAATGGATGAGCCCGAACGACAAGCTCGCGACCTATGGCCTCGACGACCCCGAGGTCGAGGGCGTCGCCTGTCATTTCACGGTGCCGGAGAAGGGCGGCTTCAAGGGCTGGCTCGGCCTTGCCGAGGAGGTCTCGGACATCTCGCTCGCCTGCCGCCAGATCGGCCCGATCAAGTTCAAGGCCAGCAAGATGGAGCAGGGCGACGACATGTTCCGCCAGCGCCGCTCGCTTTTCTTCAAGAAGATGCAGATCGTTCGCGGCTGTGATGCCAAGCGCAACGTGCTGGTCTACATGGTCTATTCGGACAGGCTAATCGAGGGCTCGCCGAAGAACTCGACCTCGACCGTGCCGATCATGCCGTGGGGACCGGCGGACGCAAACGTCCAGAAATGCGGCGAGTTCTTCACCCAGTGACGGGTTCGCGGCTGGCCCGCGGTTTTGCAAGATGCGAGCCGGTCAGCCGCACGAACATCTGCGGCGCGGCTTCGAAGCCGCGCCTCGATTGCTGCGCCATTGCGCCAGGCGACGTGGTGCTGCTGCGGCCAGGGCGTTGGTCTCCGCGGTCCGTCGGTTGGTCCGCATCGCGCGCCGTTGCGCGATCTTGCGCCATCATGATGGCCATTCCTCAAATGAACGCGCCCGGTGATCCCGGGCGTCTGGGTCTCGATGGCTTGGGTCGCAGCCGAAGCTTCCCCGGTTCGACAGGCCCAGCCCTCGTTTGGCTTCTCTTCAGCAGAAAAACGTAAAACGCATGTGAAGCGTGTGAGGCGGAAGCATGACGGCGGCCTGCGTCCGGCCCGCGTCCAAGCTCGCAGGGGGACTTATCAGACCACTTCGGGCAGCGGTACGACCGTCTGAAAAGATTGGGATTTTCCGCCGAATGTTTCGTCGCTTTGAACGGGACGAAACAATTCTCACGAACATGAAACCATTTTCCGCTTTTGGCGCATCACGCGCGAAACCGCCCATGGTTATCAACCTTGCAACGAGACGGCGGAACCCGCCGGCCACGGAACCTGGAGACAAGTCCATGCGCGCGCTCAGCTTCATCCTTGCTTTCGGTTTCGTGCTCGCGGGCTCCTCGTTCGCGGGCACGCCGGACGGCAGTCTCCCCGGTATCGGCACCTTCCAGTACAGCGGCTCGCCGGTCACGGTCACGGTCACGGCGCCGCAGCCGATCGTGGTCGCCGCGCGCTTCTGATCGCCAACAAGAAATCAGCCGATAAAGGCCATCATGATTGTTCGTCTCTGCGCTGCGGCGTTCGTCTCACTTCTGACCATCGCTGCCGCTCAAGCGCAGGTGCGCGCGCCCTCCAGACTGCCGGATCCGCGTAGCGAATTCGTGCGTCAGTGCGCGCCGCGCATGCTCGGGCGCTGGGAGCATCCGGAGGAGGTCTGCGGCTGTCTGCACGACCATGCCGCCGCGGTCGTCGAGGATCGTGATTTGCGCGAGGCCCTGCTGCGCGGCATCAGCGAGACCGGCGTGCCAACCATCGAGACCGATTGGGTGCCGACGTCGAAGCAGGGTGAGATCGGCCCGACCTTTACCAAGATCGCCAAACCGACCCTTCAGTGCATGTTCGATCCGGCCAAATCGTAGCCGTCACCTCAATTTCGGACCGTAGCGCGGCACGCAGGAGCTGGTCCGCGCCACGCCCTTGTCGGTCATCCTGGCGCCGCGCACCTCCTTGACCTGCCCGGCGGGGCAGGTTCCGTCATCCACCTGCACGCGTTGGCCGAGCTTGAGATCGACGATGTCCTGCTCGCGTCCGACCGTGCCTGCGCGCGCCGCCGCGGCAAGCGTGATGGAGATCAGGAGCGAGAGGAAGATCGCACGGTGCAGCAGCATGATGTGAGGTCCCGGCACAATCCCGCAATGTAGGGAGCGGCAGCCGATTCTCATAGTGAACGTTGGTCAGGCCCGCCGGGCCGATTTGCGCCGCACACCCAGGGCCGCGCGCGATTCCCGCGCGAGCCGCTCGGCGGATGCCACCAGCTTCGGAACCGCGTGGCCGGAAAATCCCAGCACGAAACCGGGCAGGGCGCGCGCGCGCGTGTAGGTGTCGGCCAGCAGCCAGCCTTCCGCGCCGGCCGCCTGTTTTGCATGCGCTGCCACCGCCGGATCGACCGAAGGATCGAACCGGGCAACGAGGTGCAGACCCTGCGACGGGACCGGCACCGACAGCACGCCGTCGGAGCCGGCTTCCAGTGTCTCGGCCAGCGCATCGCGCGCCTCGCGATAGAGCTTTCGTACCCGTTTCAGGTTCGCGGCGAACGCGCCGGAATTGAGCATGTCGGCCACCGCGCCTTCCATCAGCGTGCCTGGAAAGCGGTCGAGGGCTGCGCGCGCCGCGGTGACGTCCGCGATCAGACGCTCGGGCAGGGCGCAATAGCCGATGCGCAGGCCCGGAAACAACGTCTTGGCGAACGTGCCCATGTAGATCACGCGCTGGAGGTGATCGATGCCGGCAAGCGACATCAGCGGCGCGCCGTCATAGCGGAACTCACTGTCGTAGTCGTCTTCCAGCACGAAGGCGCCGGCCTGCCTCGCCCAGTCCAGCAGCTCGAGCCGCCGCGGCATCGACATCTGCACGCCCAGCGGAAACTGGTGCGACGGCGTCACATAGGCCGCGCGCGCGTTGGGCGCCGCAGCGCGGCCTTTGGCGATGCGCATGCCGTGTTCGTCGACGGGAACGGGCGCAGCGCGATAGCCGCAATGCGCGATGGTCTTGCGCGCCGCGGGGTAGCCCGGGTCTTCGCACCAGACCTGGTCGCCCGGCTTCAGGATCGCGCTCAGCACGATGCGAAGCGCGTGCAGCGTGCCCGACGTCAGCATGATCTGGTCGGGATCGCAGCGCAGGCCCCGCGCGGAGAGCAGATGATCGGCGATCGCCGCGCGCAGTTCGCGGCTGCCGCGCGGGTCGCCATAGTGCAGATGCTCGGACCCGAAGGCGCGCATGCGCCGGCCGACGAAGGCGCGGAAGCGCTGCACCGCCCGCTCATCGATATGGGTACAGCCCAGGGAGAACGCGCCTTGTCCGGGCGTTTCGACCACCGCCTTCGGTTTCTTCGGCTCCGCCGCGCGCGCCGGGATGCGCGCGGCGACGAACGTTCCGGAACCCACAATTGCGTCGGCAAAGCCATCGGCGATCAGGCGCTCATAGGCGGTGACGACGGCGTTGCGCCGAAAGCCGGTCTGTTTCGCCAGCGTGCGCGACGGTGGCAGCGGCTCGCGGGGTTTCACCAGGCCGGAAACGATCATCTCGCAGAGTGCCTGGTAAAGCCGGTGCGCCGACGAGGCGCCCGCCGTGATGTGCGGACCGGTGAGGTTGAGCGGCAGTTCGGCCTTGGCTGGCGAGGCGGCGAAATTGGTCGGAATTTTTTGCATGGAATTGGTACTATCACAGACCAAATCGGCCGCTACAACCATCCTGGAATTGTTCAAAGCCCGACAGGAGCGGCCGTGAGCCAGACTGAAAGCCAGAATTCCTACCCGACGTCGGCGCGCAACCAGGTGAAGCGCCGTCACGACCGCGGCTTCTACGATCACGACACCGTTCATCGCATCCTGGACTCCTCGATGCTCTGCCACGTCTCCTATGCGATCGACGGCCAGCCCTATTGCACGCCGACTTTCTTCTGGCGCGAGGGGACGAAACTGTACTGGCACGGCTCGAGCGCCAGCCGCATGCTGCGCAACCAGACCAAGGGCGAGCGCGTCTGCCTGACGGTCGCCCATCTCGATAGCCTGGTGCTGGCGCGCTGCGGCTTCAACCACTCCGCAGATTACCGGGCCGTGATGGCATTCGGTACGGCCTATCTCGTTACCGATTCCGAGGAGAAGAAGCGGGCGGTGACCGCCATGGTCGATCGCTTTTTCCCCGAGCGCACGGCGAGCCTGCGGGCAAGCAACACACAGGAGATCAAGGCGACCTCCTTCATCGCGATGGAGATCGAGGAGGCCTCGGCGAAAATCCGCGCCAAGGGTGTCGCCGACGATGATGAGGACTATGAGTTGCCGATCTATGCCGAGCGCATTCCGGTACGCACCGTGCTCGGCGCGCCCGAGCCGTGCCCGCGCCTGCTCGACGGCGTGACGCGCCCCGCCACGCTCGATGGCTATTCGGAAGGCCGACTGCTCGAAGATGCATTGCGGGATGCCTATTTTGCAGAGTACCCGAACGGCTGAAATCGGCTAGCTTGCGCTCCATCGATGATCTGAATGCCCGATTGGAGTTGCCTGATGAATGCCGAGACGCAGCAGAGGATTCTTGACGCCGTCGATGCCGGCTTCGAAGCCCAGCTTGCGACCACAAGCGATTTCGTCGCGATCCCTTCGACGCGCGGAGCGGAAGGGCCGTGCCAGGACATGATCGGCGACCTCCTGCGCGAGCGTGGCTACGAGGTCGACGATTGGCATATCAATGTCGACGATCTCAAGGATCTGCGCGGCTTCGGCCCGATCGAGCATGATTTCTCCAGGGCGCGCTCGGTAGTCGGCACTTATCGCCCCAAGACCGAGGCCGGCAAGTCGCTGATCCTGCAGGGCCACTGCGACGTGGTGCCGGCAGGGCCGCTGGAATTGTGGGACACCCCGCCGTTCTCGCCCGTCATCAAGGACGGCAAGATGTTCGGCCGCGGCGCCTGCGACATGAAGTCGGGCACCATTGGCGCGCTTTACGCGCTGGATGCCATCAAGGCCGCGGGCCTCAAGCCGACGGCACGGATCCACTTCCAGTCGGTGATCGAGGAAGAGAGCACCGGCGTCGGCGCACTCTCGACATTGCAGCGCGGCTATCGCGCGGACGCCTGCTTCATTCCTGAGCCGACCGGGGGCAAGATGGTGCGCTCGCAGGTCGGCGTGATCTGGTTTCGCCTGCGCGTGAAGGGCCATCCGACCCATGTCGCCTTTGCCGGCTCCGGCGCCAACGCCATCATGGCGGCCTATCATTTGATCCAGGCGCTGCAAAAACTCGAAATCGAATGGAACGAGCGCGCAAAGGCGGATCGGCACTTCAAGACGCTGAACCATCCCATCAACTTCAACCCAGGCATCATCAAGGGCGGCGACTGGGCCTCGAGCGTGCCGGCCTGGTGCGACGTCGATTGCCGGATTGCGGTGCTGCCTGGCTGGTCGATCGCCGATCACCAGAAGGAGATCGCGGCCTGCGTTGCGGCTGCCGCGCGCAACCACCGCTTCCTCGCCAACAATCCGCCTGAGATCGAATGGTCGGGCTTCCTTTCGGAGGGGTATGAACTGACCAACGCCGCCGCGCCCGAGGCCGCGTTCGGCAAGGCCTTCAACACCGTCTATGGCGGCGCCGTCGAAGACCTCGTCTTCACCGCGCTCACCGATACGCGTTTCTACGGGCTCAATCACGGCATCCCGAGCCTGTGCTTCGGCGCCAGCGGCGGCGAGATGCACGGTTTCAACGAATATGTCGATCTGGATTCGCTGAAGAAGACGACCAAGGCGATGGCGCTGTTCATCGCGGATTGGTGCGGGGTGGAGAAGGCGTAGCGGCGAACTGTGCTTTCTCCAATCCAGGCACCGCCGCGGAAAAACTCTGGGTTGCTTCGCTGCGCTCGGGTCGTCGCGAGCGGCGCCTGTCCAATCCACCGGCTCTCCCAGATGCTTTAAGCTTAAAATAAAGACTAGGATGGCGGCCGCCTCGGTGGCAGACTGGCGCCTGGTCACGGGGCCTGAGTCCTTGGGAGCAACAATGCGCGATTGGGATGACGCTTATGCCAATTCGGCCCACATCCCGGGCTCGGACAAGATGCCGGCACAGTGGGCGGAACGAGCGGCGGCTTACCGCGCCGGGCTGAAGGATTTTCGCGCCGACATCGCCTACGGTCCGGGCGAGCGCCAGCGCTTCGACCTGATCCTGCCCGAGGGCGACAGCAAGGGCCTCGTCGTGTTCGTTCACGGCGGCTACTGGATGCGCTTCGACAAATCGACCTGGACGGATCTGGCCGAGGGCGCGCGGCTTCATGGCTGGACCGTGGCGCTGCCGAGCTACACGCTGGCGCCGGCCGCGCGCATCTCCGACATCACGGCGGAAATCACCACCGCGATTGCGAAAGCGGCTTCGCTCGTCGCAGGGCCAATCCGGCTCGCCGGCCATTCCGCCGGCGGCCATCTCGTCACGCGGATGCTGTGCGACGACAGCCGGCTGGAGCCCGCCGTCTACAACCGCATTGCCGGCACGCTCTCGATCAGCGGCCTGCATGATCTGCGACCGCTGCTCAAGACTGGGATGAACGAGACGCTGCGCATGACGATGGAAGAGGCGACGCTGGAAAGCGCCGCGCTGCATCTGCCGCGCGGACACTCGCCTGTGACCGCCTGGGTCGGCGGCGGCGAGCGACCCGAATTCATCCGCCAGTCCGATCTGATGGCCAATGTCTGGACTGGATTCGACGTGCCGACGCGCCTCGTCGTCGATCCCGGGCTCAACCATTTTACCGTGATCGATGCCTTGAAAGATCCGTCGTCGCCAATCACCGCGCGCCTGATCGGCCTCGACTGACGAGGCCTGCAAGATCGATCGAAAGGGCCTGTCATGACGTCCAGCGATTACGATCCCTCAAGCGAAGGCGCCGAGACCGATTTCGCCCGGCGCATGTCCTATGGCAACTATCTGGCGCTGGACGCGATCCTCGGCGCGCAGCATCCGCTTTCGGAAGCGCATGACGAGATGCTGTTCATCATCCAGCATCAGACCACCGAACTGTGGATGCGCCTCGCCATCCATGAACTCAGCGCCGCTCGCCGTGCGATCGCGAAGGATGAGGTGCAGCCCGCGATGAAGATGCTGGCACGGATGTCGCGCATCTTCGAACAGCTCAATGGTGCCTGGGACGTGCTGCGCACCATGACGCCGAGCGAGTATACGCGCTTCCGCTCCCAGCTTGGCCAGTCCTCGGGTTTCCAGTCGCGGCAATACCGGCTGATCGAATTTCTGCTCGGCAACCGCAACCACGCGATGCTGAAGCCGCACGCGCACGATGTGGAAACGACCGAGCTGCTCGAAACCGAACTCGCGACGCCAAGTCTCTATGACGAAGTGCTGCGGCTCGCCGACCGCAACGGGCTCAAGATGCCGGCGGCCGTGCTGGCGCGCGATGTTCGCGAGACCCATAGCTTCAACGAGGGCGTGCTGCAGGCCTGGCGTGTCGTCTACGAGGCGCCTGAGACGCATTGGATGCTTTACGAGCTTGCCGAGAAGCTGGTCGACTTCGAGGATTATTTCCGCCGCTGGCGCTTCAACCACGTGACGACGGTCGAGCGCGTCATCGGATTCAAGCGCGGCACGGGCGGCACCGGCGGTGTCAGCTACCTCAAGCGCATGCTGGAGGTCGAGCTGTTCCCCGAACTCTGGCGCGTGCGTACGATATTGTAGAGATGTCCATGACCAGGCTTCGCGTCTATGACGACACCAAAGCACTGTTCTATCTGCCTGACGGGGTGATCTACCTCGACGGCAATTCGCTCGGCGCGCTGCCGCTCGGCGTTGCCGAGCGCGTCAACCGCGTCATCACGGCGGAATGGGGCAACGAGTTGATCCGCGCCTGGAACACCGCGGGCTGGTATGTGCAGCCGCGCCATGTCGGCGATCGCATCGCGCGGCTGATCGGCGCAGAGGCCGGCTCCGTGATGGTTGGAGACACGCTGTCGCTCAAGGTCTATCAGGCCCTTGCCGCCGCGCTAGACATGAACTCGTCGCGCAAGGTCGTCCTGTCGGACACCGGTAATTTCCCGACCGACCTCTACATGGCCGAGGGGCTGATCGCGACGCTCGGGCGCGGCCATCAATTGCGCCTGGCTGCGCCGGAGGAAATCGAGGATTCGTTGTCCGAGGAGATCGCGGTGCTCTACATCACCGAGGTCGATTATCGCACCGGACGCCGCCACGACATGGCGAGGCTGACGGCGAAGGCGCATGCGCTCGGCATCGTCACCGTCTGGGATCTCGCGCATTCGGCTGGTGCGCTGCCGGTCGATCTCGCGGGCAGCGGCGCCGATTTCGCTGCGGGGTGTACCTACAAATACATCAACGCCGGCCCCGGCGCGCCGGCGTTCCTCTACGTCGCGCCGCGACACGCCGACAGCGTCCGCGCCGCCTTGTCGGGTTGGATGGGGCATGCAAAGCCGTTTGCGTTCGAACTGGCCTATGCGGCTGCCGGTGGCGTCGAGCGGATGCGTGTCGGCACGCCGCCGGTGCTTGCAATGGCGGCGCTGGAAGCCTCGCTCGACATCTGGGACCGCGTCGACATCCGGGAGGTCCGCGCATGTTCGCTGGCGCTCGGCGATCTCCTGATTGCCGAGGTCGAACGCCGATGTCCGTCCTTGAAGCTCGTCACCCCACGCACGCAAGAGCGCCGGGGCTCGCAGGTCTCATTCGCCTTCGACGGCGGTTACGCCGCCATGCAGGCCCTGATCGCCCGCGGTGTCATCGGCGATTTCCGCGCGCCCGACATCATGCGGTTCGGCATCACGCCGCTGTACATCGGCGAAGGCGAGATCGTTCGGGCGGCCGAGATCATCGAGGACGTGATCGCAGGCGAGGTGTGGCGGCAGCCGGAATATCAGGTCGTGAACGCGGTGACGTGAGATACGAAGGCTGCCTCAACCGTCATTGCGAGCGCAGCGAAGCAATCCAGAAATGTATCCGCGGAAAGATTCTGGATTGCTTCGCTGCGCTCGCAATGACGGCAGAGAGGTCAAGAGCACGTCCCCCACAACGCCTTCACGATCGCATCGAGCCCATCCGTCAGCGCGGCAGGCCCCGGTTGCAGTATGATCGGTGACTTGATCTCGACGATGCGGTTGTCGCGCACGGCGGGAATCTCGCTCCATCCATCGCGCTGCTTGATGCGGGCCGGCACGACCTTCTTGCCGCACCAAGATGCAAGGATCACCTGGGGCGCGGCCTCGCGTACCGCGTCCGCCGAAACGATCCGATCCTTCGCGGCCTGCTGATGCCGCAGCTCCGGAAACGCATCCGCGCCGCCCGCGATCTCGATCAGTTCGGACACCCAGCCGATGCCCGAGATCAGCGGATCGTCCCACTCCTCGAAATAGACCTTTGGCCGTGGCAGACGGCGGGGCGTCTCGGCGATCGCAGCGAGGCGCTTTTCGAAACTTCGCGCGAGTTCCTCGGCGCGCTCGGCCGCGCCGACCAGCGCGCCGAGGGTGCGGAGCATTGTCAGGATCCCGGCGACGTCGCGCTGGTTGAAGACGTGGACGTCGACGCCGGCGCGGACGAGATCGGCAACGATGCCGGCCTGAAGATCGGAGAACGCCAGCACGAGGTCCGGTTCCAGCGCCAGGACCTTCGGGATGTCCGCCGAGACGAAGGCCGACACCCGCGGCTTCTCGCGCCGCACCTGCGGCGGCCGGACGGCGTAGCCGGAGACGCCGACAATGCGATCCTGCTCGCCCAGCAGATAGAGCGTTTCGACCGTCTCTTCGGTCAGGCAGACGATACGGCGGGGAGGGAAGTGGCGCATGGGAAGAGCATATGCGCAAATGCGGGCGCAGATGTCAGCACGGCGATTACCTCTGACGTCATTGCTTTGCCGCGCGAAGCCATTCACGCTGGGACAACAATGAATTGGGAGGATATCCGATGACGCCGCTCGAGAAACTCAAAGCGATGAAGATGCCGTTCGCCGAGCTCAAGGGCGTCGAGTTCGTCGAAGCCGAGAAGGACCGTGTGGTGGCGCGGATGACGGTGAGGCCCGATCTCTGCACGCTTCATCACACCATTCACGGCGGCGCGGTGATGGCGCTGGCCGATTCCGTCGGTGCGGCGGCGACCGTGATCAATCTGCCTGACGATGCCAAGGGCACGACCACGCTGGAGAGCAAGACCAACTTCATCGGCGGGGCCAAGCAGGGAACCACGGTCATCGCGACCGCGACCCCGATCCACAGGGGGCGGCGGACCCAGGTCTGGACCACCCGGCTGGAAACCGAGGACGGCAAGCTGGTCGCCGTCGTCACCCAGACTCAGCTCGTCCTCGTATGAATACGGGGGCTTGATTCTGTTAACGAATTAGTCGTCTCCGATGCCTGAAACTTGAGCAGGTTCCCGTCTTGAAAATTATGCTGCGACGCACAATATTGGGGGCCTAGGGATTCGAACGCCTCCTCGAGGGACACCAAGAGGAGTTTTGACTTGTCACTCGAAGCAGATCTGGAACTTGAAGAAACCAACCGCGCCAAGTCCGTTCCGGGCTATGTGCGGACCTTGAGCCAACAGGAAGAATTGCCGCTTCTGCGCGATCACCTGCTCAGGCTGGATGCCGAAAGCCGGCACGACCGTTTCAACGGTTTTCTCGACGACAGTTTTATCGAGCGTTACGCCGCCCGCTGTGCCGAGGATGGCACCGTGATCGTCGCCTACATCGTCGACGGCGTGGTGCGCGGTGCGGCCGAGCTGCATCCGCCGGAGGATGATTCGCTGCCCGAGGTCGCCTTCAGCGTGGAAGCCTCCGCACGGCGCCAGAACGTCGGCACCATCTTGTTCAGCCGCCTGATCGCGGAAGCGCGCTGGAAGGGCTACAAGCGACTGCGCATCACCACGGGCGCCGAGAATCATGCGATGCGGGCGCTCGCCAGGAAGTTCGGAGCAAATCTGCAATTCCGCTACGGCGAATCGACCGGTACGATCGACCTCGCCAAGTCGCCCGAGGACGAACTGGCTGATCTCGCAGCCTCGCCATTTGCCGCTGGGCGCGCTCTTCTCAGCTTCAACTCGACCTGCTGGAAGATCATCTCCAGCATGTATGGCAATCGCGCCGCCTGACCTGTAAAGGCGGGCGGAATCAAAAAGCGGACCGGCAAAACCGGTCCGCTTCTTTATTGGGGGAGGGACTAAGCGCTCAGGTGCCGGTGCGCTTGTCGTTGCCGAAACGGCGCACGACGCGGCGCTCGACCACCACTGAGCGCTGCGCGCCCTGTTCGCCGGCGATCACGCGCGTTGCCGTGATGCGGCTGTTGGTGCGGGCCTGCTTCTTCACCTCGGCCTGAACGACATCGAGCGGCATGCCCATCAACGCAGCGGCGATCTCGGCCTGCTGCTCATGATCGTCGGTGATGCCGACGGCGGCGAAGATCGCCTCGTCCAGGGTCGGCGGATCGTGGCGCACGCGCCGCGTGCCATATTTGGTATTCCAGTCTGCGCTCATAACGGCCTCGTTTCGATGCCGGGATACCTAGTGCCGGTGATGTTGCATTGCAATATGAAATCGGTGTGGCATCTCAGCTATGCACCGGTCGGGTGTCATGGCGGTGACGCGGCGCCGGCGCCGATCTCAACCTTTTGTTGCGGCCAGCGCTTCAGCGCCGCATGGCCCGCTTCCGTGAGTCCATAGATTCCCCGGTCCGCGCGTTCGAACCAGCCATACACATTGTTAAGCAAGATCTTGCCGGCGTCGGGGCAGCGTTCGCGCAATTCGCTCACGCGCCGCGGGCCGGCCGCTAGCTCGGAGGCGCAGGCCAGCGCCTGTTGGCGATAGGCCGTCATGATCGGCGCGCGCGTGCTGCCGCCGAGCACGGGATCGCCCTGGCGGCGCTGATGCTCTGCGACGAGGCGAGAGCGCGTCTTCGGCTCGCGGCGCGGCGCCGCGGTCGGTGGCTTCACCAGCACCTCGACCTCGCCGCGCTCGGTTACCCCGAGCATACCGAAGCCGAGGCGGCGGCAGAGATTGCGATAGCGCGCGTCGCTCTCGCGGCCCTTGCCGCGCATGGAGATCCTGGCGGCGATCCAGACCTCGTCGCCGGCGGGCGCACGGTCGACCGCCTGAAGGATCAGCTCGAGATTGAAGGCGAGCTTCAGCTCGCCGATCACCACGACAGGCGGATCGCCGGCGCCGAGACCGACGAGGTCGCAGCCGCCGATCTCGCCCTTGACCGTGAAGCCGAGCTCTTCGAGGAAGCGTTTGACGGGCAGGTAGAGCGCGGTTTCCAAAGATAGCGTCCGAGTCTTGCGTTCCGATCGGAGAATCAGTTGCGGCCAGTCTAGCCCGGATCGGATTCGCGGCTCTGCGCCATTTGATCGGGAACCGATGCTGCGGTGATCCTGCGGCCGGAACAGTGCCGGATCAGACCCGCCCGGCCACCGGGATCAGCGCGCCGGTGATGCCGCTTGCGGCGTCGCTGGCGAGGAACAGGATGACTTCGGCGAGTTCCTGCGGCGTCACCCATTTGGAAAAATCCGCTTTCGGCATGTCGGCGCGGTTGGTTTTGGTGTCGATGACCGAGGGCAGCACCGCGTTCACCGTGACCTTGCCTTTCCACTCGCTCGCAAGCGCTTCGGTGAGGCGATGCACGCCGGCTTTCGACGCCGCATAGGGGCCCATGCCGGAGCCGGCCTGAAGCGCGCCCATGGCGCCGATGTTGACGATGCGGCCGGCATTGGACGCGGCGAGACGCGGCAGTGCCGCGTGCGAGGTGTTGAGGGCGGTCAGCACGTTGAGGGCATACATGCGCTGCCACGTCTTGATGTCGCCGTCGCCGACGGTCTCGAAGGCGAAACCGCCGGCGATGTTGATCAGCGCATCGAGCCTGCCGAAGTGCTTTGCCGCCGCCTCCACCGCCGCCTTCGCTTGGCCTGCATCGGACAGATCGACACCGCCGATCTCGATGCGTTCAGGGGCTGCGGGGATCTGCGAAGGCGCATGATCGATGGCCGCAACGCGCGCGCCACGCGACTGCGCGGTCTCGGCGACGACTTTTCCGAGTGCGCCGAGTGCGCCGGTCACGATCAGAACTTTGCCATGCATCGTCGTTCTCCCGGCGCGGCCGCCTAAGATTGCAGATAACGCGCCTTCAGCGCGGACCGCTCCGATGTGCCGAGCTTGAGCCCGTCGCGCAAGTAGGTTTCGAGATCGCCGTAGTCGCGGCCGACGGCCTCGAATGCAGCAGCGAGATACGAGACCTCGACGCTTCCAATCGCGTCGAGAACGTCGGCGGGAAGATCGGAGGCGTTTGATGGATCACGCCTGTAGTGCCTGTTGGTCAGGAGGTAATCCTCGGCAATGATTTCGTCGGCCACACCGAGCGCATGCAGGATCAGCGCGCTTGCAAAGCCGGTGCGGTCCTTGCCGGCGGTGCAGTGGATCACCAGCGGCGCGCGATCCTCCAGGAGATGGCTGAACAGGCTGCGGAAGCTGGCCGTGTTGTGGCGGACATAGTTGCGATAGGATTCGCGCATGAGCTCGAGCGCGACCGGCGCGGTCAGGCTGCCCCGGGCGAGCTCGGTGCGCAGCGCGGCCACGACCGTCGGCTCGATCGGCAGCGAATGCACCGTGATCTCGTTCACCACGCAGACGCCGGCCGCGCGCTCCTCCAGCCCACGAAAGTCGAACGCATGGCGCACACCGAGCGCGCGGATGATCTCGATATCGGCGGCGGTGAGCTGGCCAAGATGATTGGAGCGGAAGATGTGCCGCCAGCGCGTGGTACGGCCGTCTGCGGTCGGATAGCCGCCGAGGTCGCGGAAATTGCTGGCGCCTTGCAAGGCGAGATGACGGGCGGGGGACTCTGGCATGGGATCAGCTTTGGGTTATGTTTCCACTGGACGCACGACAGGCGTCCTTGGGGTCTATTACAGGGGGCGATCATGGGCCGGCACAAGGCCATACTTTTGGCGGTCACCCTGCTGACGGGCGGAATCACCGGTGTACGCCAGGCCGATGCGCAGACGTTCCGGACCTATCACTGCGCCGATGGTACGCAGTTCATCGTGGGGTTTTATGACTACGACAAGCGCGCGTTCGTCCAGATCGACGGCGAGCCGGTCACGCTTGCCAAGCGGCTGACGGTTTCCGGCGCACGCTATTCGGGGGCGGGGATCACGCTGAGGATTCCCAAGAGCGGAGCCACCACGGTCAAGCATCTGAAGCGGCCGGTCACGGCCTGTGCGGTGATCGAAAAGTCTGAGCTCTAGCCGGGAGTCCGCCCGGAATCAAAAAGGGTCGAAACCTCGTTGTTTCGACCCTTTTTCAAACTGCCGCCGGAAGCTTGCGAGAGCGCGGCGGTATCAAACCGACGATAGGCATCAGCGTTCCCATTTGGGCTTTGCTTCGTCGACCGCGTCCTGGTGGTACCAGCTATCGCTGCAAATCGAGGCGTTCGCGGGAAGCGAAGCATGATCGGCGGGAAAGCGGGTTTCGCCATAGCGGCGCCCGGCGAGAGCCGCGCGGCCCCCGATGGGGAATTGGTAGATCGTTGCAGATCCGTGACTCAGACCATTGTTCATCATTTCGATTTGCTCCTCAGTCGAAGCGCCTTGGCCTCCATGGTGCGCCCGACTCGTTTGATTGTGGTTACCGGACTCCCCATATCGGCCCCGCACCACGAATTGGAAAGTGCTGAAAAGGAAATCAGCCGTAGCCCATTTTCTAGGCACGAAGCCTTCTGCATCCCCAAAGGCACCTTGTGTGTGACCAACGCTTGAGCCATTCCAAAGGTTGCGGGTGAGGGCCGGTGCCTTCGCGAAAATTGCTGGACGTTGATGCCAGTTTGATCGGCAACCTCCGGCACGGGGGCGCCTGCTTCAGAATCAGGCGATTTCCGCTGGATTTTTGCAGTGCAGCTTCACGCAAAGGTGCGCCGCTATGACGCACGCCGTTGTGGTCGGTTTGCCGTCGGCAGAGAGCCCCCGGCCCGGGTGCAGAACCTTCCGCGCTGCGGCCTTTTGGCACGTTAAATGCTTGTAAACGGTCGGCCGATGATGGCCGGGTACAAACGTGCAGGGGCCTCCGGGCCCCCGCCTTTCGCATCATCAACAGAGAGGCTCAATGACCAAGTATAAGCTCGAGTACATCTGGCTCGACGGATATACGCCGACTCCGAACTTGCGCGGCAAAACACAGATCAAGGAATTCGCGTCGTTCCCGACGCTCGAGCAGCTTCCGCTCTGGGGCTTCGATGGCTCCTCCACCCAGCAGGCCGAAGGCCACAGCTCCGATTGCGTGCTGAAGCCGGTCGCGGTGTTCCCGGACGGCGCCCGCACCAACGGCGTGCTCGTGATGTGCGAAGTCATGATGCCCGATGGCAAGACCCCGCACTCGACCAACAAGCGCGCCACCATCCTCGACGACGAGGGCGCCTGGTTCGGCTTCGAGCAGGAGTACTTCTTCTACAAGGACGGCCGTCCGCTCGGCTTCCCGGCCTCCGGCTATCCGGCGCCGCAGGGCCCGTACTACACCGGCGTCGGCTATTCGAACGTCGGCGACATCGCCCGCAAGATGGTCGAAGAGCATCTCGACCTCTGCCTGGCTGCCGGCATCAACCACGAAGGCATCAATGCGGAAGTCGCCAAGGGCCAGTGGGAATTCCAGATCTTCGGCAAAGGCTCCAAGAAGGCCGCTGACGAAATGTGGATGGCCCGCTACCTGATGCTGCGCCTGACCGAAAAGTACGGCGTCGACATCGAATTCCACTGCAAGCCGCTCGGCGACACCGACTGGAACGGCTCCGGCATGCACGCCAACTTCTCCACCGAGTACATGCGTACGGTCGGCGGCAAGGAGTACTTCGAGGCGCTGATGGCGGCCTTCGACAAGAACCTGATGGACCACATCGCCGTCTACGGCCCGGACAACGACAAGCGTCTGACCGGCAAGCACGAGACCGCGCCGTGGAACAAGTTCAGCTACGGCGTTGCCGATCGTGGCGCCTCGATCCGCGTTCCGCACTCCTTCGTCAACAACGGCTACAAGGGCTATCTGGAAGACCGCCGTCCGAACTCGCAGGGCGACCCATACCAGATCGCTTCGCAGATCCTGAAGACGATCGCGTCCGTCCCGGCTGACAAGAAGGCCGCGGCCTGAGATCCTCCCGGCCCGGGCTGGGGGCTGGCCCGGGTTGGACTTCAATCCGCCGGTGTCGAAAGACACCGGCGGATTTTTACATTCTGATGAAAAGCCGTTGTTGTGCGTCTGCCGGCCTGACGTCTGTCCATCGCCGGCGAAACCGGGCTAGAATGTCCCTGGATGCGCGCGGGGCCGGGGACACGGCTGGTGTTTGAAGGCTTCTACAAGGTGCGATTTCAGCTCGGCGACGGCGTCGGCCGGAGCGTGATGCATGCCGGCAACGGCAAGATGCTCGGCGGCAATTCGGCCTTCGCCCATATCGGCAGCTACGAGAAGACCGGCGGCGGCGTCGACATCGTCATCAAGACCGTCCGCCACAATCCAGACCCGAACTATCGCGCCATGGCCGGCACCGACGATGCGACCCTGCTGGCGAAGGGCTGGGCCGAAGGCGACCTCTATCGCTTCAAGGGCGAGCTGAAGGAGCTGCCCGGCGTGCCGTTCCAGTCGTTGATGACGCCGATCACCGAAGACGAGGTGCCGATCGCCGGTGGCGTCGGCGAGGCCGGAATCGCCGACGGGCTCTACTCGGTCCATCTGCGCATGCTCGACGGCGTCGATGGTGGCCTGACCGGCGTGATGCTGCTCAACAAGGGCCGCATCCTCGGCGGCGATGCATCGTTCTACTATCTCGGCAGCTACACCGCCGCCAACGGTCGCTGGAAGGGCCAGATCCTCAACCAGGAGCACACGCCCGCCAAGGACGATCCGATCTTCGGCGGCCACGAGGTCGGCATCGGTTTTTCCGGTACCTATGATGCGGAGCAGGCGGTGCTGGAGGCAACGGCGCTCGCCGGCAAGCGCAGCCTGCGCCTCACCGCTGCGCTCAAGCTGATGCACCGCGCCTGATCGCGACAGGAACAGCTCATGGAAAAAATCCGCATGCTCTCGACGCTCGGCCTGATGGGCGCGATGCGCAGCCTGTCCTCCGCCTTCGAGGCCGCCAGCGGCATCCATGTCGACGCCGATTTCGCGCCGACCCTGGCGCTGCTCAAGCGCCTGCGCGACGGCGAGGCCGCCGATCTCGTGATCCTCACGCGCGAAGGGCTCGACGAGATGATCGGCGAGGGCCGCGTGGTCGCGGGCGGCGCGGCCGATCTGGCGCGCTCCTTCGTCGGCATCGCGGTGCGGGCAGGGCAGGCGCATCCGGACATCGCCACCGAAGCTGCGCTGCGCGAGACGCTGCTCGCGGCGCGGTCCGTCGCCTATTCGCGGCTCGGCGCGAGCGGCGTCTACTTCGCCCAACTGATCGTGCGGATGGGGATCGCGGCGGAGATCAACGCAACGGCGACCATCGTCGAGCAGGGCTTTACCGCGGAGCGGCTCGTCAGCGGCGAGGCCGATCTGGCCGTGCAGCAGATCAGCGAGCTGAAGCAGGTTGGCGGCATCGAGGTGATCGGCCCGATCCCGCATGATCTGCAGACATCGGCCGTGTTCTCCGCCGGCCGCATGGCAAGCGCGAAGCATGCCGGCGCCGCGGACCGGCTGCTGCGCTACCTGGCATCGCCGGAGGTCGTCCCGGTGCTGCGCCAATCGGGACTCGAGCCTTGAATTTTCCGGGGCGGCAACGCAACCTGACGTTCATGCGGACTTTCCTCGTTGCCATCCTCCTCACGCTTGCGGCGCCGTTTTCGGCGCATGCGCAATCCGCCGATCTCGTCCTGTGCGACCGGGTCGCCGCCGATCCCGGCGATCCCGACAAACCGGCCGATGTGAAAGGCGTGACGGAGATCGCGGCGTCCGACGTCGCGACCGCCATCAAATTCTGCAAGCAGGCCGCGCCGTCATCGCGCCGCGCGATGTTCGCGCTTGGCCGCGCCTATGCGGCCAATCGGCAAACGGCGGACGCGATGGCCGCCTGGCGCAAGGCCGCAGACAAGGGATCGAGCGCCGCGATGGTCGAACTCGGCGTCGCCTACGGCACCGGCACGGGTGTCGCCAAGGACGAAGCGCAGGCGCGCAAGTTATTCGAGAAGGCGGCGCAGGCGGGCAATCCCCGCGGCATCAGCAATCTCGCCGCACTCGGCAGTACCGGCGGCGCGCCCGCCGATCCCGCGCAGACGCGCGCACTGCTCGGCAAGGCCGCCGAGACCAACGCCGAAGCGCAGTACCAGCTCGGCCTGATGCTGTCCGAAGGAGCGGGCGGTGCGAAGGACGACGTCGCGGCGCGCGCGTTGTTCGAGAAGGCGGCGGCGCAGAACCATCCCGGCGCGCTGGAGCGGATGGGCGCCTTCGCCCAGGACGGCCGCGGCGGGCCAAAGGACAAGGACGCCGCGAAAGCCTATTACGAGCGCGCAGCTGCCCTCGGCGACGCGGATGCGAAGAAGGCGCTGGAGCGGCTGCGCTGTCCCTACGCGATCAAGGACAAGCAGGGCAAGCTCGTCACGACGTTGTGCTTCTAAAGCGCGGCGAGAAAAACCACTGCACACTTTTCCGGATCGTGCTCTCGCTCACTTCATGTAGTAGGCGAGATTGTTGCGGGCGTCGCGATAGGTGGTCTCGAGGAAATCAGGATATTCCGCGGCAGCCCGGGCGACCGCGCGGACGACGCAGTCCCAGAAATCGCCGTCCCATTTGAAATGCGCCTCGGCTGCGCCCTCGAAATTGACGGCGGTGATGATGGCCTGCCTGATCGCATCGTCGCTGGCTCGCGGATGGGCGCGTTTCACATAACCGAACATCGGGCCCTCATGGGCGTGGTCGCGAGCGTAGCGATAGTTTTCGCTGATCTGCTGCGGCGAGAGGGTACGATTGATGCGGACCTCTTCGTCGGTCGGCCGACCCTCGATCGAGTCGAGACGATAGCGCCAGCGCCAGAGCTCGAACGCGGCATCGAGCAGCGGCTGCTTCGCCGCGCTGGCGATCAAGGCCGCGATCTGCGCCTCGGCTGATGGTTCGAACCGTTCCATGCCGCTTTGTCGCGCGCCTTTACCCGCGGGTTCGAAGCCGGCCTTGATCGAGCGCAAGGCCGCAGGCCGCCGCGTCGTCCTACACTTTTGCCTCACAGGAACTTGGACCGCACGGGAATGGAGATCTGCGATGAAGCCTCGGGGTTGGATGCTGGCGCTGGCCGGCCTGGGAGCGGCGACCGCCGTGGCTGCGCAGGACCTCAGATCGCCGTCCGCGGACCAATACGTGCCCCGGCTCGGCGACATCATGAGCGCCGCGCAGACGCGCCATCAGAAGCTTTGGCTGGCCGGCAAGGCGCAGAACTGGGAGCTTTCCGCCTACGAGCTGCACCAGCTGAGGGCGAACCTGGTCGAGGCCGCCGTGCTCTATTCGGGCATTCCCGTCAGCAACGTCACGACGCTGGAGCCGTCGCTGCAATCGCTGTCGGACGCGATCGCGGCGAAGGACGGGCGCAAATTCGCAAAGGCCCTGGGCGGGCTGACCGAAGGCTGCAATGCCTGCCACCGTTCGATGGGACGAAGCTTCGTCGTCATGAAGGTTCCCTCCGATCCGCAGCCGTTCGCCAACCAGCAGTTCGCGCCGCAAGCCAAGCCGTGAAGGAACGGACCTTGTGCGAAGAGGGTTGATCCCGAAAGGCACGACGCACGACGGAAGGCGCCACCATGATACGCAAGCTCGCATCCGGCGAATATCGCCTCTATTCGCGCAAGGTGAATCCCAAGACCGGCAAGCGCCGCAACCTCGGCACGTTCAGGAGCCGCGCGGCGGCCGAGAAGCACGAACGCGAGGTGCAGTATTTCAAGCGCCACTAGCCCAGCGATGAGCGCCGGACCGGACAAACAAAAAAAATTGGAAAACAACCCCATGCACAGTAGCCAAAGTGCTGAAACGAATAAATAGTTCTGATTTGGCGAAATGTATTTGACCCGTCGGGCAAAACAGGGGCATGATGTCATCATGGCACGATGGGCTCCGCGAGCGGCCCTGCGCGGAAAAGCCGGATGGCCTCAGCGCGGCGGCGGTGCTAGGTAGCCTCGATTCCTTTTGATTTTGCGGGTCTATTGCGTTGCTGGACGGGCTCTACAAGGTTGAATACGGCATCCACGATGCCTTCGGACGCAGCATCATGTGCCTGCATGACGGCAAGATGCTGGGCGGCAATTCGGCGTTCGCCCATCTTGGACAGTATCAGGAGCGCGACGACGGCGAGATCGTCGCCGAGGTCATCACCGAACGGCATAACGAGGATCCCAATTACAAGCCGCTGATGGGGGCCGATGTCGCTTCGATCGGCGCGCGCGGCCGGCTGATCGGCAACCAGATCCGTCTGGAGGGCAGCGCGGACACGATGCCGGGCGGTCGTTTCTGGGCCAATCTCACCCGGCTCGACGATGATGGAGCGCTGCCGCCACGCGGCACGATCGGAGAGGGCGGCATCGTCAACGGTCTCTACGGAGTCAGCCTGCGCGCGCTCGACGGCGTCGAGGCCGGGCTCTCCGGCGTCATGCTGCTGATGGATGGCCGCATCCTCGGGGGCGATGCGTTCTTCTACTATCTCGGCGCCTACTCGTCGGCGAATGGCCGCTGGAAGGGCGAGATGCTGAACCAGGAGCACACGCCGGCGAAGGGTGAAAATCCCGTGTTCGGCGGCTACGAGGTCGGGATCGGCTTCTCCGGCACCTGCACAGCGGATAGCGGCGAGCTCGAAGGCATCGCGCTCGCCGGCAAGCGCAGCCTGCGCCTTGCGGCCTCGCTCAAGCTGATGCGTCGGGCGTGAACGTCAATTCGTTCGATCATGCCTGACGACGTCGGCGCATCGGAGACAGCAAGTCATATCCGCAGAGCGGAAAGCCGGGCCACGAGGAATTCGATGGCAGCGCGGACTCGCCGAGGCATCGCACCGGCTCCCCGCTTGGGCCAGACAATCTGGAGCGGGATGGGCGGCGGCTCGTGGCCGACAAGGATTTGCTCGACGATCCCCTGATCGATGAGCCTGCGGACCTGCCAGAGCGGAGCGAGCCCGATACCAAAGCCGGACGCGACGGTCGCATTGCGTGCCGCGGCACTCTCTGACCGGAAGCGACCAGCCACTTCGATACGCTTCTTGTTGCCCCCGAATGCCCATCTGTCGTCATCGCTCGCTCGCAACACGCATTCATGACGGGATAATTCCTGCGGATGCTCGGGACGACCATGGGCGGCGAGATAGGCCGGCGAAGCGAACACTGCCCAGCTTAGTCCACCGATCCGGCGAGTCCGCAAATTCGAGTCCGGCAGGTTGCCGATGCGAATGGCAAAATCGAGCTTCTCGGCGACGAGATCGACATGCTCATCGGACAGGACGAGCTCAAGGTTGATTTCCGGATTCCGCGCCAGGAATTGGCTCAGGATGGGAGTGACGTATTCGGGGCCGAAAAGGCTCGATGTCCCGATGCGGATGGCGCCGGCAAGCCGCCGGTCGCTGGCGAGCAGATCCTCGCGGGCGGCGTCGATGGTCGTGAGGGCGATGCGGATGCGGCCGGCGAATTCGAGGCCTGCAGGTGTGGGGTGCAGGCGGCGCGTCGTCCGCGATACGAGCTGCACGCCAAGATCGTCCTCGAGCCGCGCAAGCGAACGGCTCACCGACTGTAGCGATCTGCCGAGACGCGTTGCCGCGAACGTCAGGCTACCCTCGTCAATCACGGCCAGAAACGTCGCAAAATCCGCAAGCGAGGTCAGCGTTACTCTCCCGAAAAGTGAGATAATATGTCTGTGCGGCCGGCTATTATCATCAGAAGTGTGATGTGTTGTGAATGGGCTCCCAATGACCTGGAGCTTCCCATGACAAAACCAGATGCCTGCGCGGCAAAAGCCCCCCTCGCGGCCCTGACGCCTCTCTATGGTGTCCCGATCACTCTTGATGAGGCGACGCTCGTGGCCGATGCGGCGCGGGCCGAAGCGCAACGTCATGGCTGGCCCATGGTGGTCGTCATTACCGACAGCGGCGGCCATCTCGTTCTGTTGTACCGTCTCGATCAGGCGCAGCACGGCAGCGTGCTTGTTGCGCAGCAGAAGGCGAAGACAGCCGTCGATTTCAGGCGGCCGACGGGGGCGTTCGAATCCGCGTTGGCGGACGGCGGCCTTCACTTGCGGCTGCTGGGCATGACCAACCTGACGCCTCTGGAGGGCGGCCTTCCGATCCTGCGAGACGGCAGGGTGATCGGGGGGGTCGGCGTATCGGGTATGCAGTCAACCCAGGATGCGCAGGTTGCCGCGGCAGGTCTTGCGGCCTTCGGTGCCTGACGCCTCCAAAGGGCGTATGAGCCACTGCCCCATAGCCATTAAGTCTCGGGGCGGATTGCGGGAATTTGGCGGCTGGCGAGGGCGGAATCCGGGTCCAGCCGGGCTTCCCCTGGCGGCCCGCATGGCCTAAGACGCTGCAACGCAAAAATCCCCCCAAAAAGACCCCATGATCCGCCTCGACAACGTCAGCAAGCAAGCCGGCCACCAGATCCTGTTCATCGAAGCCTCGGCCGCCCTCAACAAGGGCGAGAAGATCGGCCTCGTAGGCCCGAACGGGGCCGGCAAGACCACGCTATTCCGGATGATCGCCGGTGAGGAACTGCCCGACGAAGGGCAGGTCTCGACCGATCGCGGCATCACCATCGGCTATTTCAGCCAGGATGTCGGCGAGATGAGTGGCCGCAGCGCGGTCGCCGAGGTCATGGACGGGGCGGGTCCGGTCAGCGAGGTCGCAAGCGAGCTGCGCGAGCTCGAAGCCGCGATGGCCGATCCTGACAAGGCCGACCAGATGGACGAGATCATCGCTCGCTACGGAGAGGTGCAGCACCGTTTCGAGGAGCTCGACGGCTACGCGCTCGATGGCCGGGCGCGCGAGGCGCTCAACGGTCTCGGCTTCAGCCAGGAGATGATGGAGGGCGACGTCGGCAAGCTCTCCGGCGGCTGGAAGATGCGCGTGGCGCTGGCCCGCATCCTCCTGATGCGGCCCGACGTCATGCTGCTCGACGAGCCGAGCAACCATCTCGATATCGAGAGCCTGATCTGGCTGGAAAAATTCCTGCACGATTACGAAGGCACGCTCTTGATGACCTCGCACGACCGCGAGTTCATCAACCGCGTGATCTCGAAAGTGATCGAGATCGATAGCGGCTCGCTCACCACCTACACCGGCGATTACGAGTTCTACGAGCAGCAGCGCGCGCAGAACGAGAAGCAACAGCAGGCCCAGTTCGAGCGCCAGCAGGCGATGCTCGCCAAGGAGATCAAGTTCATCGAGCGCTTCAAGGCGCGCGCCTCGCACGCGGCCCAGGTGCAGAGCCGGGTCAAGAAGCTCGACAAGATCGAGCGGGTCGAGCCGCCGCGCCGCCGCCAGACGGTGGCCTTCGACTTCCCGCCGGCGCCGCGCTCCGGCGAGGACGTCGTCGCCTTGAAGAACGTCTACAAGGGTTACGGCAGCAAGCGCATCTATGACGGTCTCGATTTCATGATCCGCCGCAGGGAGCGCTGGGCGGTGATGGGCGTCAACGGCGCCGGCAAGTCGACGCTGCTCAAGCTCATCGCCGGTGCGAGCGAGCCGGACGAGGGCACGGTCGCAGTCGGCGGCAGTGTGAAGATGGGCTATTTCGCCCAGCATGCGATGGACCTGCTCGACGGCGAGCAGACGGTGTTTCAATCACTCGAATACGCGTTTCCGACCGCGGGGCAGGGGAGCTTGCGCGCGCTCGCCGGCTGCTTCGGCTTCTCCGGCGACGATGTCGAGAAGCGCTGCCGCGTGCTCTCGGGCGGCGAGAAGGCGCGACTTGTGATGGCCAAGATGCTGTTCGATCCGCCGAACTTCCTGGTGCTGGACGAGCCGACCAACCATCTCGACCTCGCCACCAAGGAGATGCTGATCACGGCGCTGTCGGATTTCGAGGGCACCATGCTGTTCGTCTCGCATGACCGGCATTTTCTTGCGACGCTTTCGAACCGGGTGCTGGAGTTGACGCCGGAGGGCATCCACCAGTTCGGCGGCGGCTACACCGAATACGTCGCGCGGACCGGACAAGAGGCGCCGGGGTTGCGGAGCTAGCGTTTCGCGGCGTGCCTTGACGCGCTGACGCCACCCGTTACGCTCCTTCAAAAAGGGAGCGAAACAACCATGAAGCAACTGCGGATCGGCGACATCACCATCGATGCGGTGATCGAGCGGGAAGGGCCGTGGCGGCGGCCGCAAGACTTTTTCCCGGCTTATGACGACGGTGTGTTCAAGCACCATCTACCGACGATGGAGCCGGAGGTGTTCGACGCCGCGCGCGGCATGATGGTCATCACCTACCAGACCTTCGTGGTGCGCACGCCGCGCTACACCATCCTGGTCGACACCTGCACCGGCGAGGACAAGGGCCATCCGCCGCCGTTCGACTTTCCCGGCAAGGAGCGCTGGCGCAACGAGCTGTTCGCGCTCGGCATCGGCTTCGAGCAGATCGACTATGTCTTCTGCACCCATCTGCACATCGACCACACCGGGTGGAACACGAGCTTGCGCGACGGCCGCTGGGTGCCGACGTTTCCGAACGCGAAATACGTCTTCCACAAGGGCGAGTATGCGGCCTGGGAGGCCGAGAACGCTGAAGGTAACAACCCGCCCGGCACGGTGTTTCGCAACAATTGCCTGCCGATCGTCGAGGCCGGGCAGGCGCTGTTGGTCGACGACGACTACGCGCTCGATGACACCGTCACGCTGACGCCGACGCCGGGGCACTCGCCCTGTCATTGCTGCGTGAACATCTTTTCGAAGGGGCAGCGCGCCGTGGTCGCGGGCGACCTCATGCATCACCAGATCCAGTGCCGCGAGCCGGATTGGTCGGCCAAGCCTGACTGGGATGCAAAGCAGTCAGCGGTGTCGCGGCGAAAGTTCTTCGCTTCCGTCGCCGACACCGACACGCTGATCCTGCCGATCCATTTTCCGACGCCGACGGTGGGCCTCATCAAGCCGCTCGGCGCCGCGTTCGACTACCGGTTCAGGCGGGAGTGAGGTGCTTCACCTCGCCCCGCTTGCGGGGAGAGGTCGAATTTGCGCAAAGCGCAAATTCGGGTGAGGGGCAGGGCTATCGCATATGAAGAAAAGCGTGGCGGGCAGCTTGCCTGCGGCCCATCCTTCGAGACGCCCGCCTACGGCGGGCCCTCAGGATGAGGTCGCGTTTTGC
>NZ_JALJRE010000024.1:0-80312 GCF_024519855.1 Bradyrhizobium sp. Bra78
CAATGCCCCCGCAGAAAACGACCCGATGTCGCGAACTTCTGGTTCAGGACACTAGGCGCATCTCGACACGGCGACGGATTTCACACCCTCTCCCCGGCAACGGGGAGAGGGTGATCGTTTTGGGTGCGGCAGGTTGACCCATCCTGCACGGCAGCTTTCTTGCACGGGCGCACAAGGAGATTTCGATCTGATGCACCGGCATGCAACAAAGTGCATGTCTGGTGTCAAATCGCTCTTGCCTCGGAACGATACTGCCATTACCCATTTTTCTGCCTTGTAGAGGCAGGGGGAGCTCTTTCACTGATGGCGACCGTGTTCGAACATCGGCGCGAACCTGCGTGCGCCTGAAAGAGTTTTGATGCTGCTCGTCGTCGAACAGTTCTTGAACGGATTGCAGTTCGGCCTGCTGCTGTTCCTGCTGGCCGCCGGCCTGACGCTGGTGTTCGGGATCATGGATCTCGTCAACCTCGCGCACGGCTCGCTCTACATGATGGGCGCCTATTTCGCCGCGACTTTCGCGGCCTGGACCGGCAGCTTCCTGCTCGGCGCGCTGCTGGCGCTCGGCGCGACTCTGGTGCTCGGCATCGTGCTCGAGATGGGCGCGCTGCGGCATCTCTATGGACGTGACCATCTCGACCACGTGCTCGCGACCTTCGGCCTGATCCTGTTCTTCAACGAAGCCGTGCGGCTGATCTGGGGGCCGGCCGGCCTTGCGCTGCCGCTGCCGGCCTGGCTCACGGTGCCGGTGCCGATCCTGCCCGGCATCCACTATCCCGCCTATCGCCTCGCCATCATCGTCGTGGCGCTGCTGGTTGCGCTCCTGCTCTATCTCGGCGTTATGCGCACCCGCATCGGCATGCTGATCCGGGCCGGCGCCTCCAACCGCGAAATGATCGGCGCGCTCGGCATCAACATCAAGCTGCTCTACACCCTGGTGTTCGGGCTCGGCGCGGCGCTCGCCGGGCTCGCCGGCATGATGCAGGCGCCGATCCTCACCGTGCAGATCGGCATGGGCGAGAACATCCTGATCCTCGCCTTCGTCATCATCGTGATCGGCGGCATCGGCTCGATCCGCGGCGCGTTCCTCGCTGCGATCTTCGTCGGCATGATCGACACGCTCGGCCGCGCCTTCCTGCCGAACCTGTTGCGGCAGGTCTTGAGCGGCGCCGCCGCCTCCACCGCCGCGCCCGCCCTGTCCTCCATGCTGATCTACCTGCTGATGGCGATCGTGCTGATGGTGCGGCCGGAGGGGCTGTTTCCGGCCAACCGTCGATGAAGTCTTTCACTGTAGCCAAGGCCGTGACGGCCCTGATGCTGGCGGGGCTCGTGCTGCTGCCGCTCTATTCGCAAGCATCGGGCAATATCTTCATCCTGACGCTGTTTACCCGCATCGTCATCCTGGCACTGGCGGCGGCGAGCCTCAACCTCATCATGGGTTTTGGCGGCATGATGAGCTTTGGTCACGCTGCCTATCTCGGCATCGGCGGTTACGCGGTCGGCATGCTGGCGCAGGAAGGCGTCGGAAGCGGCTTCATCCAGTTTCCGGTCGCGCTCGCGGCGTCCGCGATCTACGCACTGGTGATCGGCGCGCTCTCGCTTCGCACCCGCGGCGTCTATTTCATCATGATCACGCTCGCCTTCGCACAGATGGCCTATTACGTCGCTTCGGGGCTGGCGCGCTACGGCGGCGATGACGGCCTCACCGTCTACAAGCGCAGCGATTTCTCCGGGGTGGTCAACCTGTCGAATCGCACGCAGTTCTATTATCTCTGCCTTGCCTGCCTGTTCGCGGTGATCTTCCTGATCTGGCGCATCGTCAATTCGCGTTTCGGCCTCGTCGTGCAGGGGCTGCGCTCCAACGAGCAGCGCATGCAGGCGATCGGCTTCCCGGCCAAGCGCTATCAGCTCGTCTGCTTCGTCATCTCCGGCACCATGTGCGGTCTTGCCGGCGCGCTGCTCGCCAACAACACCGATTTCGTCAGTCCGGCCGTGATGTACTGGACCCGCTCCGGCGACCTCATGGTGATGGTCATCCTCGGCGGCATGGGCACGCTGTTCGGTCCGGTCATGGGCGCGGTGGTGTTCCTGCTGCTGGAAGAATTCCTGTCGCAGCTCACCGAATATTGGGCGCTGATCATGGGGCCGCTGCTGCTGCTGATCGTGCTGTTCGGGCGCGGCGGAATCATGGGACTGCTCGGGAGGGTTGGCCGTGGCTGAGCCCTTGCTCCGCGTCGAAAAGCTGGTGCGCCGCTTCGGCGGTATCATTGCGACCGACAACGTCTCGCTCGACGTCGCGGCCGGCGAGCTGCACGCCATCATCGGCCCGAACGGCGCCGGCAAGACCACGCTGATCAGCCAGCTCACCGGGCATCTCGAACCGCATTCCGGCAGCGTCTCGCTCGGCGGTCGCGACATCACTTACCTGCCGGCCTATCGCCGCTGTGCGCTTGGCCTGGCACGATCGTTCCAGATCACCTCGCTGCTGCTCGATTTCACCGCCGCGGACAATGTCGCACTCGCGGCGCAGGCGCATGCCGGCACCTCGTTCCGCTTCTTCGCGCGTGCGCGCAAGGAAAAGGGCCTGCGCGATGCCGCGCACGCCGCGCTCGATCGCGTCGGCCTGTTGCACCGTGCCGATGTCCTGGTGTCCAGGCTCAGCCATGGCGAGCGTCGCCAGATCGAGCTTGCGGTCGCGCTGGCCAGCAAGCCCAAGCTCTTGCTGCTCGACGAGCCCATGGCCGGCCTCGGCGTCACCGAATCCCAGCGCATGGTGCAACTGCTCCAGGAGCTGCGGAAGGAAGTCTCGATCGTGCTGGTCGAGCACGACATGCCCGCGGTGTTCGCGCTGGCCGACCGCATCTCGGTGCTGGTCTATGGCCGCGTCATCGCTTCCGGCGATCCGGCCGCGATCCGGGCCAACGAGGACGTCAAGCGCGCCTATCTCGGCGAAGCGCATGTGGTGACGCACCATGTCTGAAAAGGTGATGGTTGACACGCTGCTCGACGTCGAAGGCATCGAGACCTGCTACGGCCTCAGCCAAGTGCTGTTCGGCCTGTCGCTGTCGATCAAGCCGGGCGAGATGGTCTCGCTGATGGGTCGCAACGGCATGGGCAAGACCACCACCATCCGCTCCATCATGGGCCTGACGCCGGCACGTGCAGGCAGCATCCGCTTTGCGGGCGCGGAGGTGCGGACGCAGCCGTCCTACAGGATCGCAAAACTCGGCATCGGCCTCGTGCCCGAGGGGCGCCAGATCTTCCCGAACCTCACCGTGCGCGAGAACCTGGTCGCCGCCGCTGCCGACCGCTTCAACAGCGCCAATCCCTGGACGCTGGCGTCGATCTACGTGATGTTTCCGCGCCTCGCCGAACGAGCCTCCAACATGGGCAACCAGCTCTCCGGCGGCGAGCAGCAGATGCTGGCGATCGGCCGCGCGCTGATGACCAATCCAAAACTGCTGATCCTCGACGAAGCGACCGAGGGCCTTGCGCCATTGATCCGCGAAGAGATCTGGCATTGCCTGTCGCTGCTCAAGAGCCGGGGACAGTCGATCCTTGTCGTCGACAAGAACGTCGACCATCTCGCCCGCATCTGTGACCGTCACACCATCATCGAACGCGGCAAGACGGTGTGGAGCGGCACCTCCGACGAGCTGATGGCCGAGCAGGATTTGCAGCACAAATATCTGGGGATTTGAGGGTCGGATCTCATCTTTCCGCGGCGGCAATCAGGATCGCTTCGCTGCGCTCGCAATGACCGGGGGGAGATCTGTCCGCTCTTTACCAATAAATACCGTGCCGATGCAGTTCGCGGATCACGCGCGCTTCCGTGGACGGCTGGCGGCGCTTCGGCTTGGTTGTCCCGGTTGTGCTGGTCACCGCTGTGGCCGAGGGCTGCGCCGGCGTTGTTGCGGTGGGCGCTGTCGCGGTCGGCGGCGCGGTGGCAGCGGTTGAAGTCGGGGCGGTGGTCGCCGTCTGGACATTCGGCGCCTGCGTTGCCGCCGGGGCTTGCGTCGTCTGCGGCGTGGCCGTCGGCGAGGCCGGTTGCTCGGCGGCCGGCTGGCTTGCGCTGGTCGCCGCGAGGCTCAGACTACGCGGACCACCCGCATGGGCTTGTGTTGCGAGCAGCGACATCGCTGCTATCAGGATCAGCTTGCGCATGGCAACCCCGCTATCTGGTCAATCCGTCTTACCTAATTCGCATCCACCCGGGGCTAGCGCGCAAACCGATGCGTGCCGATTTCGATCAGAGTGGTCCGGCAGGACAGACGATAGATCAGGCTGAACAATTGACCCCACATGACCGAACTCCATTGTTGATCACGGATCAAAGCCTAACCCCGGTGTTTTTCCGGCGGTTTTCGGGGCATGAGGAAAATGGCTTCGTCGCACCGCGATGTGATGTCGTTGGAACAGGTGGGACGAAGTCACCTCACGGGGGTGTGAACTCCCTGACCTCCAAGGGAGGTGGTCAGAGGGAGGATGTCAGAGTGAGGAGGTCAGAACATCTCGAAATATTCGCGGTGTTCCCAGTCGGTCACCTCGGACAGGAAACGGTCGATCTCGGCGTTCTTGATGTGGGTGTAATAGTCGACGAACTCAGGCCCGAGCTTCTCCCGGAAGAATGGATCGTCCTTCAGCGCACCGACGGCATCGCGCAGCGATTTCGGCAAGAGCGGCGCCTTGGTCTCGTAGGGCGTGTCGGCCGACGGGCCGGGGTCGAGCTTGCGGTCGACGCCGTCGAGGCCTGAGAGTATCTGCGAGGCCATGTAGAGATAGGGATTGGCCGCGGGCTCGCCGATGCGGTTCTCGAGCCGTGTGGCGGGATCGCCGGCCGCCCCAAGCACGCGGATCATGACGCCGCGATTGTCCCGGCCCCAGATCGCGCGGTCCGGCGCCAGCGAATAGGAGCGGTAGCGCTTGTAGCCGTTGAGGGTCGGCGTGGTGAACACGGTGGAGGCGCGGGCGTGATCGAGCAGGCCGGCCAGGTACGCGCGGCCGAACGCGCTGAGCGGCTCGCCGCCGTCCTTCGCCATGAACTGGTTCTCGCCGCTCGTGCGCGAGACGATCGACTGATGCAGGTGCCAGCCGCTCGCGAACAGGTTCGGCAGTTTTGGCCGGCACATGAAGGTGGCGTGATAACCGTGGCGCCGCGCGATCTGCTTCACCGCCGAGCGGAACAGCACCATGTTGTCGGCGGGCTCCAGCCCCTTCTTCGGCGCGAAGGTGAATTCGCACTGGCTAGGCCCGAACTCGACCTCGACCGAGCGCAGGGGCAGCCCGAGCGCGACGACGTCGCGGCGCAGGATCTCCAGCACCGGCTCCATCTGATCGAAGCGCTGCTCGGTGAGATATTGATAGCCATGGCTGAGCAGGCTCACCGAAGGTGGCGTGCCGGGCTGGCCTGCGTCCTCGGCGCGCATATGCGGATCGTCGAGCTTGAAGATATGGAATTCGACCTCGAGCCCGGCGACGAAATCATGGCCGCGGCTTGCGAGATCGTCGAGCACCTTGCGGTAGAGCCCGCGCGTTGCGAACGGCACCGGGCGGCCGTCATTGAAATGGAGATCGCACAGCACCCAGCCCGTGGCCGGCGCCCATGGTAGCACGCGAAAAGTGGTGGGATCAGCGACCATCAGCACGTCGGCCGCCCCCTCCATCTCCTTCATGCCGAAGCCGCCGCCCGAGGTGAACACCGGGAATACCGTGCGGTGCGAGGTGTCCTTGGCGAGCATGGTGGTGGTGATGGAGCAGCCGCTTTCCAGCGAGGCGATCGCCTCCGACGCGATGATGGTCTTGCCGCGCAGGATGCCGTGCTGGTCGGGAAAGGCGAGGCGGATGACCTCGAGGTTCTTTTCCTCGACGAGGCGCCGCATGCGCGTCGCCGCGTCCTTCTGCTCATCCGACCACAGCGCATGACGCGCGACGAAAGTCACTTTGCCGCTCCTTCAGCTGCCGTAGGGTGGGCAAAGCGAAGCGTGCCCACCACGTCTGTCGTTCGCACGCGGGCATGGTGGGCACGGCGCTTTGCGCCTTTGCCCACCCTACGGGAGCCGACCACAGTCGTCACTCCGCCGCCGTCAACCGATGCACGTTGTCCGCGATCTCCTTCGGAACAGGCGCGGTCCACGGTGCGCCGCGGCGGCGCTTGACGTCGACTTCCATCCAGTAGGTCTCCCAGCCCCGCGTCGGCCCGATGCCGTCCATGGTCGCGGGTCCCTGGATGCTGCGCGCATTGGCCTCGTCCAGAAACAGCATCGGCTTCTCGCCGCCCAGAACCTTCTCGATCTCCTGCCGCAGCAGGCGGCGATACTGCACGATCGCCTTGTCGCTCGAGCCGAGATGCTCCTTGGTGCGATCCTGGATCGCGCCCATCGACTCCACCGCCCACTGGTCGTGGACGTTGATGTCGCTGCCCATGCCGGTATAGGTCGCGGTCTGCTGCTCGTGCGGATCGAAACCGTAATCGTTGCTGCGGTTTTTCCGCGACTTGTAGTCGGGCAGCTCGTACAGCTCGAGCCGCTGGTCGCGCATCTTCTGCTTGTCGACCGGGTTCGCGTAGCTGGTGAAGATCGCATACCAGTAGCAATTCTCGTCGTCGACCGGCACGTGCCATTGCGTGATCGTCATCTCCGTGCTCATGGGGATGACGAAGCCGTGCGGGAAGAGCTGGTTGGTGACGCGCACATGGGTGCGCTCCTCGTCGATCTCGCGCAGTGCGATCAGCCGCAATCCGTATTCGGTATGCTCGACATTGATGATCGGACGGTCGTATTCGCGCAGGATTTTTGTCATCGGAAGGTCGGAGCCGGCGGAGGCGCCGCGGAACTGCTTGCCGTAGGCCGTGGAGGTGTCCTCGTCCTCGAAGAAGCGATGCAGGTACGATGCGTGGGCGGGATCGATGCCGACTTCGAGTGCCTGGAGCCAGTTGCAGGCCATATGGCCTTTGAACGCAAAAGTGTGCGTGCCGGGCGCGACGAAGCAGTCGAGCTCCGGAAATGCCGGCGGCTCGCCCTCGCCGAGATAGGCCCAGAGGATCCCGCTCTTCTCCAACACGGGATAGGAGCGCTGACGGATGTTCTGGCAGAGCTTCGAGTCCTTCGGCTCAGCCGGGGTCTCGATGCACTGGCCGGTGGCGTCGAACAGCCAGCCATGGAAGGCGCAGCGCAGGCCGCCGTGCTCGAGCCGCCCGAAGGCGAGGTCGGCGCCGCGATGCGCGCAGTGACGGTCGATCAGGCCGTAGCGTCCGGTCTCGTCGCGGAACAGAACCAGGTTTTCGCCGAGCAGCCTGACCGGCCGGATCGGCCGCTCGCCCTCCAGCTCATCCACCAGCGCCGCCGGTTGCCAGTAGCTCCGCATCAGTCTGCCGCAGGGATCCTTCGGCCCGCTGCGGGTGATCAGGTCGTTCTGCTCCTGGCTCATCATGGCGAGTGCATCCTTCAATCTCGGAGTGGCGTTTGTTCGCCTATTGAACGAATGGGCGAATTATGACATGCCTTGGACCGGCAGCAAGCACTATTTTGCAGGAATGTCCGACGCCATGCCCAAGCTGAAGCGAAGCGAGACCGACGAGCGCGCGACGGATTTCGTCGAAAGCCTCGATCGCGGCCTGCGCCTGCTTCAGTCCTTCGGCACGACGGTAGGCCCGATGACCTTGAGCGATCTCGCCCGCGCCGCCGATCTTCCGCGCGCCACCGCCCGGCGCATGCTGTTCACGCTCCAGCGTGGCGGCTTCGTCGGTGGTGACGGCAAGCTGTTCACGTTGACGCCGCACGTGCTGACCCTTGCCGCCTCGTTTCTGCGCTCCAACCAGCTCGTCACGGTGCTGCAACCGGTGCTCGATCGCGCCGCGACTGCGGCAAATGAAATCGCGTCACTCGCGGTGCTCGACGGTGACGACGTCGTGTTCGTGGCGCGGAGCAGTCCGGCGCGGATGTTTTCAGGCGGGCTGGAGATCGGCTACCGGCTGCCGGCGTTCTGCACCTCGGTCGGCCGCGCCATGCTGGGTCAACTCGGCGATGCCGAACTCGCCGCGCGCCTGAAAACAATGACGCGCGAAGCGCTGACGCCGCAGACGGTGACCGATCCCGGGGCGCTGCTGGCACGGATCGTCGCCGACCGCGGGCAGGGCTATTCGCTGGTCGACCGCGAGGCCGAGCCGCATTTCCGTTCAATCTCGGTTCCCGTCCGCCGCTACGACGATGTGATCGTCGCCGCGATCAACATGGGCGCCCATGTCGACCGCGTGCCGGCTCAGGAGCTGATCGACCGCTTCCTGCCGCTGCTGCGCGAGGGCGCCGACGCGGTCCGTTCGCAGTTGCTGTAGCTACAGCGCACTTCGCTCGGGCTGCCTGGCAGGCTATAATGCGCGGCACAAGAGAACAGGGAGGATGCCATGCACCATACCATGGTTCCCAGTGATCGCGTGGAGCACGTCGCCGTCTACGGGCGCGACGGCACGAAGCTTGGCACGATTGAGCGACTGATGCTCGACAAGGTCAGCGGAATGGTCACCTATGCCGTGATCAAGACCGGCGGGCTGCTCGGTACTCATCATCATTATCCGGTGCAGTGGAGCGCCCTGAAATACGATCGCGGCCGTCAGGCCTTCCAGGTCGAACTGACGATGGACGAGTTCAGCGGCGGTCCATGCGAGTTCGATGGCGATGAGTTCGATTGGGGCGACCGCTCGCGGTCCTACCCGCATCCGAATTACTGGTCGGTCTAGTCGCGTCGGAAGACTTGCAGCCCGGGTCAGCGGAGCGATAGCCGAGAGCGCTACACGTTGGCTTGATCGACGCGCTTACGACCGGTTGCGCATCCAGTCGGCGAGACCGGACAGCGCGCGGTCGAGGTCTTGCCGCGCGGCCGCATCAGTCACCGTCTCCTCCAGCGCGCCGCGCATGCAGAGTAGCCACGCATCGCGCTCGGCATCGCCGATGGCAAAGCCGATATGGCGCTGGCGCAGCCGTGGATGGCCTTTTTCGACGGAGTAAAGTTTTGGCCCGCCGGTCCATTCGGTGAGATAGCGCTTCAGCACGTCCCTGATCAGGCCGAGATCGGCGGCATGCATCGCGCGAATGGCGTTTGCTTCCGGCAGGGTGTCCATCCGCTCGTAGAAGCGGTCGACCAGCCGGTCGATCGTGGCACTGCCCCCGATCCGCTCGAACATGGACGTTGCGACGTCGCTGTCGGCCATATCAAGTCCCGACCTACAGCGCCACGCTGCGCAGCCCGAAGCTGCGGGCTTCGTTCTGGAGCACCGGACGCACCGCATCGATCAGCCGCGCGGCCGCGGCGTCGACCGACAATCCCGCCGTATCCACCACCGCCGTCGCGCGTGCGTACAACGGCTCGCGGCTCAGCAGGATGTTGCGCAGCTCGGCCATGGCGGAGCGGTCGTCGGCCATCGGGCGGAGATCGCCCTGGCGGCGGACACGGGCCATGTGCTCCTCCGGCTCGGCCTTCAGCCAGATCGTGTAGAACGACGACAGGATCTGGTCGAAGGTCAGCGGTTCCGAGACGATGCCGCCGCCGGTCGCCAGCACCATCAGCTCGTTGCGCGCGAGCAGCTGTTGCAGCGCCGCCTGCTCCATGCGGCGAAAGCCTTCCTGGCCGTAGAGCGCGATGATCTCGGCGACCGAGAGGCCGTTCTGCTGCTCGACCTCCTTGTTGAGCTCGACGAAGCTCCAGCCGATCTTCTTCGCCAGCATCCGGCCGAGCGTGGATTTGCCGGCGCCGCGCAGGCCGATCAGAGCAATGCCGCAGAACGGCGCGCGCCGCGGCGCGGATGCGCTGCCGCCGGCGAGGACATCCTTGGCCTGAGCGACCTGTGCCGGCGTCGCCTTGCGCAGCAGATCGCGAAACATCTGCCAGTCGGGCGTCGGATCGGTCGAGGGGAGCAGGTCCTCGAGATGCGCGCCCATCGCGTCCGAGACGCGGCGCAGCAGCACGATCGAGACGTTGCCCTTGCCGCTCTCGAGCTGCGCGATGTAGCGCTCCGAAATCCCTGATACCTTGGCGAGCACTTTGCGCGACATGCCGCGCAGCGCGCGCATGGTGCGCACGCGCTGGCCGAGCTGTTCGAGGAAGCGGGATTCGGCGTCGGGACTGTCGGTCATGGACTACAGATCAGAGCCTTCTTTAGGGGATGTCCCGCGGCGTGCTTTAATGAAACATAGTGCCTGCTAGCATTGACAGCAAGCCGACACAGTGTCTTTGTATGAATTATAATTCTAAAATCGAGGGAGAAGTCCGTGAGCGAGGGATCCTATAACGCGGTGACCTGGCTGCTCGACCGTAACGTCGAGGCGGGCCGCGGCGGGAAGCTGGCTTTCGACGACACCGTCTCGCGGCTCACCTATGGCGAGCTTCAGCGCGAGACGCGGCGCGCCGCCAACATGCTGCGCCGGCTCGGCGTCCGCCGCGAGGAACGCGTGGCGATGATCATGCTGGACACGGTCGATTTCCCGATCGTGTTCCTGGGTGCGATCCGCGCCGGCATCGTGCCGGTGCCGCTCAATACGCTGCTGACGGCGGACCAATACGCCTACATCCTCGCCGATTGCCGCGCGCGCGTGTTGTTCGTGTCGGAAGCGCTCTACCCCGTCATCAGGGACGTCGTCGGCCGCATGCCCGATCTGGAGCATGTCGTCGTCTCCGGCGCCAAGCAGAACGGTCACAAGCAACTCGCCGAGGAGCTCGCGGACGAGAGCGACAAATTCACCACCGCCGCCACGCATCCCGACGAGCCGGCGTTCTGGCTCTATTCGTCCGGCTCGACCGGCATGCCCAAGGGCGTGCGTCACATCCATTCGAACATGCAGGCGACCGCCGACACTTATGCGAGCCAGGTCTTGGGCATCCGCGAGAGCGATGTCTGCCTCTCCGCCGCCAAGCTGTTCTTCGCCTATGGCCTCGGCAACGCGTTGACCTTCCCGATGTCGGTCGGCGCCAGCGTCATCCTCAACAGCGAGCGGCCGACGCCGGCGCGCATGTTCGACCTGATGAACCGCTACAAGCCGTCGATCTTCTACGGCGTGCCGACGCTGTTCGCGGCGATGCTCAACGACGAAACCATGAAGAGCGAGCGCGGCGGCGGCGCCCTGCGCATCTGTACCTCGGCCGGCGAGGCGTTGCCGGAATCCGTCGGCCTCAGCTGGAAGGCGCGCTTCGGCGTCGACATCCTCGACGGCGTCGGCTCGACCGAGCTGTTGCACATCTTCCTGTCGAACGCGCCCGGCGACATCAAATACGGCTCTTCCGGCAAGCCGGTGCCGGGTTATGCCGTGCGGCTCGTCAACGAATCCGGCCAGGACGTCGCCGACGGCGAAGTCGGTGAGCTCCTGGTCGATGCGCCTTCCGCCGGCGAAGGCTACTGGAATCAGCGCCACAAGAGCCGCCGCACCTTTGAAGGACCGTGGACCCGCACCGGCGACAAATATGTCCGCGACGGCGAGGGCCGCTACACCTTCTGCGGCCGCGCCGACGACATGTTCAAGGTTTCCGGCATCTGGGTCTCGCCGTTCGAGGTCGAGAGCGCGCTGATCACGCATCCCGCCGTGCTGGAAGCTGCCGTCGTGCCCGAGGCCGATCCGGAGGGCCTGCTGAAGCCGAAGGCCTTCGTCGTGCTGCGTCCGGGTGTGAAGACGACCGACTTGCAGGAAATGCTGAAGGAGCACGTCAAGCAGAAGATCGGCCCCTGGAAATACCCGCGCTGGATCGACGTGGTGGAGTCGCTGCCGAAGACCGCGACGGGAAAGATCCAGCGGTTCAAGCTGCGGGACGGGACGAATTGAGTGAGCGCATGTCGAACGTGACTGACACTGTCGCAGCGGACTCCACTGCGCTCCCTCCCCCGCAAGGAGGGAGGGCGGGGGACAGGGGTAGCCCAGCAAACGGTTTTCATTGTCGCGCGCCAGATGGTCTCCGCCACACCGGGAGTCCCCGTGTGGCACCCCTCTCCCTAGCCCTCCCCCGCAAGGGGGGAGGGAACGACGGAGCGCTTGGCCACGTCTCGTTCTCATCGCCCGAAGATTGAGTGACAGCATGACAAACCTCACCCCCACCGGCTTCCTCAGCATCGATGGCGCCAGCCTCGAATACAAATGGCTCGCGCCGCAATCGGCTGACGCGCCGACCATCGTGTTGCTGCATGAAGGGCTCGGCTCCGTCGGCCTCTGGGGCGACTTCCCTGAAAAACTCCGGCAGGCAACCTCCGCCGGCGTCTTCGTCTATTCGCGCGCGGGCTATGGCCAGTCGAGCCCGGTGACGCTGCCGCGACGGCTCGACTACATGCATCGCGAGGCGCTCGACGTGCTGCCGAAAATCCTCGATGCGATCGGGTTCAAGCGCGGCCTCCTGCTCGGCCATTCCGACGGCGCTTCGATTGCGACGATCTATGCCGGCGCGCATCAGGACCACCGGCTGAGCGGCCTCGTGCTGATCGCGCCGCACTTCATCGTCGAGGACGTCTCGGTGAAGTCGATTGCCGAAATCAAGACGGCCTTCGAGACCACCGATCTCAAGGCAAAGCTTGCGCGCTGGCACAAGGACGTCGACAACGCCTTCCATGGCTGGAACGGCGCCTGGCTCGACCCCAAGTTCCGCGACTGGGATATTTCCGAATATCTCGCCTATATCCGTGTCCCTGTCATGATCCTGCAAGGCGCGAATGACCAATATGGGACACTGCTTCAGGTCGAAATCGCGCAGGAAGAGTGTTATTGTCCGGTAGATTTGAAAATCATTTCAGACGCGGGCCATTCCCCGCATCGTGAAGCGCCGGGGGCGACGCTTGACGCGATTGAGCAATTTGCAAGTGCGGCCCTGCGCGACGATCAGGGACTCCAGGGACGCGCCGCATGATGTTGCGGAGGCACGCCCTCAATGAGTGTGCCTTCGAACGCGAGCGGCCCGCTGCCGTGGCCGCAATGGGCCCACGTGCCGGGCGAGACCGGTGCGGTCGATGCGGACCACGAGACGCTCGACCTGGCCAAGGCGCTGGTGCCTTCGGCCTTTCGCGGCCATGTGCCGGCGCGCCATCCGGCGCTGCGTTACGGGCTCGCTCTCAACGACCGCGGCTATTTCTGGGAATCGCAGGAGGTGCTGGAAGCGGTGTGGGCCGCAGCGCCGCAAGGCGGCCGCGAGCGCATTCTGCTGCGCGCCTGCATCCACATCGCCAATGCGAATCTGCGGCTGCGCATGCAGCGGCTGCATTCGGCCGCCCGGCTGTTCGGCGAGGCGCTCGGCGAACTGCGGCCGCTGAATTCCCGCAAGGCGGCTGCGGCCGGCGATGGCTTCGTCGAGACCTTCCCTGTTCCGGCCCTGGTCGCGCTGTTGCAAGCCAAGCTCGGCCGGTCTGAGCTTTCCAAGGCAGACTGGATCGCCCTCGGCGCGATCGTGCGGTCCTGAATTGCGCGCATGAAACAAAATGCATGTCCATCCCGCTAAGGGGTAGACGGCTGTAAAAAGATGCACTATTGTGCATCTACGCTAAAGCTCAGAACGCATAATCAAGCTCAAGGGTGGCCCATGGCCGGGGAAGATCGGCGCCTCGCAGGCGGCGCGACATTCATCGATTTCCAGACCGAGCCGTCCCGCTATCGGCACTGGAAGGTTGCGGTCGAAGGTGACGTCGCGACGCTGACCATGGATGTCGACGAGAACGGCGGTCTGTTCGAAGGCTATCTGCTCAAGCTCAATTCCTACGATCTCGGCGTCGACATCGAACTCGCGGACGCCGTGCAGCGGCTGCGCTTCGAGCACCCCGAGGTGAAGGTCGTGGTCATGCGCTCGGCCAAGAACCGCGTGTTCTGCGCCGGCGCCAACATCCGCATGCTCGCGGGCTCCACCCATGCCCACAAGGTCAATTTCTGCAAGTTCACCAACGAGACCCGTAACGGCATGGAGGATTCGTCGGAGAATTCCGGCCAGCGTTTCATCACCGTGGTGAACGGCTCGGCCGCCGGCGGCGGCTATGAGCTGGCGCTCGCCACCGACCACATCATCCTCGCCGACGACGGCTCGTCTGCCGTCGCTCTGCCCGAAGTGCCGCTGCTCGCGGTGCTGCCTGGCACCGGCGGCCTCACCCGCGTCGTCGACAAGCGCAAGGTGCGCCGCGACCACGCCGATTTCTTCTGCACCATCGAGGAGGGCGTGAAGGGCAAGCGCGCCGTGCAGTGGCGATTGGTCGACGAGATCGCGCCGAACTCAAAACTCGAAGCCAAGGTCGCCGAGCGCGCCAGGGAATTCGCAGCCGCCTCGAAACGCAAGGGCAGCGGCAAGGGCATCGCGCTCACCCCGCTCAAGCGCATCATCGACGAAACCAGCATCCGCTACGGCTTCGTCACGGTCGATATCGACCGCACGGCCCGCATCGCCACGATCTCGATCAAGGCGCCGGAGGCGCCGCCGCCGGCCGACATTGACGGCATGATGGCGCAGGGGGCGTCGTTCTGGCCGCTTCAGGTCGCGCGCGAGATCGACGACGCGATCCTGCACCTGCGCATCAACGAGCTCGAGATCGCGATGCTGGTGTTCAAGAGCCATGGTGACCGCGCCCACGTGCTCGCCAGCGATGCCTTCCTCGAAGCCAACAAGGCGCACTGGCTGGTCAACGAAATCCGGCACTACTGGAAGCGCGTGCTCAAACGCATCGACGTCACCTCGCGTACACTGGTGACGCTGGTCGAGCCCGGCTCCTGCTTTGCCGGCACGCTCGCCGAGCTCGTCTTCGCCGCCGACCGCTCCTACATGCTGATCGGCACCCGCCAGGGCGACAATCGTCCGCCGCCCTCGATCGAGCTGTCGGCGATGAATTTCGGTCCGTATCCGATGAGCCATGGCCTGACGCGGCTTTCGTCGCGCTTCCAGGCCGATCCGTCCGATGTGGAGCGCGCGGAAGCCACGATGGGTACCGCGCTCGACGCCGAGCAAGCCGAGGAGCTCGGCCTCGTCACCTTCGCGCTCGACGACATCGACTGGGACGACGAGGTTCGCGTGTTTCTGGAGGAGCGCGCCAGCTTCTCGCCCGACAGCCTCACCGGCATGGAAGCGAACCTGCGCTTCGTCGGTCCCGAGACGATGGAATCGAAGATCTTCTCGCGCCTCACCGCCTGGCAGAACTGGATCTTCCAGCGTCCCAACGCGGTCGGCGAGGAAGGCGCGCTGCGCCGCTACGGCAGCGGCCAGAAGCCGAAATTCGATATGACGAGAGTGTAGTTTTCGTGTTCCGGGCGCGCTGCGGCACCAAAAGCGCAACGCGCGTCTTCAACGCGCTATGGTGCCGCTGCGCAGAACCGGGACCCGGAACGAACCAGACAATAGGTCCCGGCTCGGCAGTGCAGCACTTCGCGCCGCACTGCGTCCGGGACAAGAGACGGAGCAAGGAGATGCGGCCATGAACATGAACATCATGAACGTCGACTACTCGACCAAGATTCCGAACAACGTGAATCTCGCCGAAGACCGCCAGGTGCTCAAAGCGCTGGAAGGCTGGCATCCCGGCTACATGGATTGGTGGAGCGACATGGGCCCCGAGGGCTTCCAGGAATCGCTGGTGTATCTGCGCACGGCCTATTCAGTCGATCCGCGCGGCTGGGCCAAGTTCGACTATGTGCGCATGCCCGACTATCGCTGGGGCATCCTGCTCGCGCCGCAGGAGGAAAATCGCGTCGTCCCGTTCGGCGAGCATTTTGGCGAGCCGGCCTGGCAGGAAGTCCCGGGCGAGTATCGCGCCATGCTGCGCCGCCTGATCGTGATCCAGGGCGACACCGAGCCGGCCTCCGTCGAGCAGCAGCGCCATCTCGGCAAGACCGCGCCCTCGCTCTACGACATGCGCAATCTGTTCCAGGTCAATGTCGAGGAGGGTCGTCACCTCTGGGCGATGGTCTATCTGCTCCAGAAATATTTCGGCCGCGACGGCCGCGAGGAGGCCGATGATCTGCTGCGTCGTCGCTCAGGCGATGCCGACGCGCCGCGCATGCTGGGCGCCTTCAACGAGGCGACGCCGGACTGGTTGTCCTTCTTCATGTTCACCTATTTCACCGACCGCGACGGCAAGATGCAGCTGCACAGCCTCGCCCAGTCGGGCTTCGATCCGCTCTCGCGGACCTGCCGCTTCATGCTGACGGAAGAAGCGCACCACATGTTCGTCGGCGAGACCGGCATCACCCGCGTGGTGCAGCGCACCTGCGATGCAATGCGCGAAGCCGGCATCACCGATCCCACCGACATCGCCAAGGTCCGCGCGCTCGGCGTGATCGACCTGCCGACGATCCAGAAGAAGCTGAACCTGCACTACACGTTGTCGCTCGACCTGTTCGGCTCGGAAGTCTCGACCAACGCGGCGAATGCCTTCAACACCGGCATCAAGGGCCGCTATCACGAGACCCAGATCGACGACGATCACCAGCTCAAGAACGCGACCTATCCGGTGCTCAAGTTCATCGACGGCGAGATCAAGCTGGTCGATGAGCCGGCGCTGACCGCGCTCAACATGCGCCTGCGCGATGATTACAGCCAGGATTGCGTCAAGGGCATGCTGCGCTGGAACAAGGTGATCTCGACCGCTGGCTATCAGTTCCAGCTCAAGCTGCCGAATGTCGCCTTCCACCGCCACATCGGCGAGTTCAAGGACGTGCATGCGACCCCGGACGGTCTCTTGATCGACGATGCCACCTGGGCGAAGCGCAAGGACGAATGGCTGCCTTCGACGGCCGACGGCGACTTCATCTCCTCGCTGATGCAGCCCGTGACCGAAACCGGCCAGTTCGCCTCCTGGATCTCGCCGCCGAAAGTCGGCATCGACAACAAGCCCGGCGATTTCGAGTACGTGAAGATCGAGTCGTAGGCGACTTCTTCACCTCTCCCCGCTTGCGGGGAGAGGTCGGATCGCTCTTGCGATCCGGGTGAAGGGGTACAGGTGCGGCGACAATCTCACGTGAGGAGAGAGCCTCTCACCCCAACCCTCTCCCCGTAAGAACGGGGCGAGGGAGCGCACCGTCCGCGCCGCGGCCTCGCGCCGCCTACCCCGCGATCTCAAGCCCGGCATTGGCGTAGACCACGCCGCCGTCGACGGCGATGGTGTTGCCGACCACGTAGTCGCCGGCCCGCGACGCGAGATAGATCGCCACTCCCGCCATGTCCTCGTCGGTTCCGATGCGCCGCGCCGGAATACGCTTTGCGACGTCGTCCGCATGGTCGCGCGCGGCCCGGTTCATGTCGGACTTGAACGCGCCGGGCGCGATCGCGGTGACATTGATGTTGTCCTTGATCAGTTTCGTCGCCATGCGCCGCGTCAGATGGATCACGGCGGCTTTGCTGGCGGCGTAGGAATAGGTCTCGCTCGGATTGACGAAGATGCCGTCGACCGAGGCGATGTTGATGACCTTGGCCGGACGTTCTGCGCTTGCAGCCGCGCGCAGCGGTTTCGCCAGCGCCTTGGTCAGGAAGAACAGCGACTTGACGTTGAGGTCCATGACCTTGTCCCAGCCGCTTTCCGGGAATTCGTCGAACTCCGCGCCCCAGGCGGCGCCGGCATTGTTGACGAGGATGTCGAGCTTCGGCTCCAGCTTGATGATTTCGCCGGCGAGCTTGTCGCAGCCTTCGACGGTCGAGATGTCGATCGGCAGCGCGATGCACTCGCCGTGATATTGGCCTGACAGCTCTTTCGCCGTAGCCTCGCAAGGTCCCGCCTTGCGCGCGGTGATGTAGACCTTCGCAGCGCCTTGCGCCAGGAAGCCCGCCGCGATCATCTTGCCGATGCCGCGCGAGCCGCCGGTCACGAGTGCGATGCGGCCTTTGAGCGAGAACAGATCGTCGAACATGGTGCCTCCCTTTGGTTTGGCGACGTTTTGAGCGCGGCAAGGAGGGGAGTCAAGGAACCGTCGCGCGCTCCGCCCTCATCCTGAGGAGCGCGTCAGCGCGTCTCGAAGGATGCGGGCGGCCCATCCTTCGAGACGCGCTCCTTCGGAGCGCCCTCAGGATGAGGTCCGAGTGTGAAGGATCAAGCCGCCGCGATCCGGCGGAAGCCGTTCCACATCGCGGTCGCGGCGCCCGAGGTCAGCACCGGCAGAATTCGCGCGTCCTGGTAATTGCCGTTGAGCGAGACGCGCGGCAGCGCGGTCATGTGGCCGGCGTTCTCGGCGAACAGCATGCCGGGCCGCGTCGTCACCGCGGTCTTGAATCCGGCGGCCGCAGCAAGGGTGAATTCGCGCGCGCCCGCCGCTCCACGGTCGCCATAGGGATAGGCGAAATGCTGCACCGTGCGGCCGAGCGCCTGCTCGATCCGCGCGCGGCTCGCCGCCATCTCCTGCGTGGCGATCTCTTCGCTTTGCCTGGCCAGGTTGCAATGGCTGACGGTGTGGGCGCCGATCGTGACGAGGGGATCGGCGGCAAACGTCTTCACCTCGTCCCAGGACAGGCAGAGGTCGCGGCACAGCGCGGCGATGTCGACGCCGTATCTCGTGCAGAGCGCCTCGATCTCGCGCTTGAGATCGTGCTCACCCGGCAGCGCGCGCAGCCAGTCGTGCAGACGGTCGAATGCGACCTGCTTGGCCGCGGGCGTGGTCGCATCGAGCCGCAGCGCCGAAGTGCCGATTTTCACCTCGATCTGCTCGATCTTGGCGATCACGGCCTCCAGTGCCGCCCACCACAGCCGTCCGGTGCCCTCGGCGAAGTCGCTGGCGACATAGACCGCCAGTGGCGCGTCAAATTCGCGCAGAACGGGCAGCGCATGGTCGAGATTGTCGCGATAGCCGTCATCGAGCGTGAAAGCGGCGAAGCGGCGGGAGAACCGGCCCCGCACCAGCCGCTCGTGCAGCTCGTCCATGCTGACGATGTCGATCTCGCGCGAGCGCAAATGGCTCAGGGCGGCGCGCAGGAATTCGGGGGTGACCTCGAGATGCCGGTTCGGCTGGAATGCGGCCTCGCGGGCCGGCCGCACGTGATGCAGCATGAAAATGGCGCCGACGCCCGACAAAAGCGGGCGCAACAGGTGGTGCGCCCCGCTGAAATAGAGTGCTTCCAGCCCGGCGCGGATGACGTTGTTACGAAGTTGTTTCATGACCGGCTGGCGGACTCTGGCATTCCACCCTCAACTTACGGAAGAACCCTTGAAGAAAAAGTTATTCCAATTGTCCATGCAAAGGCCTTGGGAGGGCCGCCATTTCCGGTTTGACAGCCTGACAAGGGTTTGTTTTGTCTCCGGTTCCAGAGTTCGGGTCGTCGAATGCAGAAGCTTTTCAGGTGGGCCAGCAAATGGTGGCCGGGGCTGATCCCCCTGGCCGTCATGTGGGGATTTGCGGCCTGGAAGAACACCTTACCGGTCGAGGCGGACCTGTCCGCCCGCAGCTCGGCGGCGCTCAAGGATACCGTTCTGGACAAGACCCGGATCGCGGTGGACGGCCGCGACGTCCGCCTGGCCGCGGACGCCTTTTCCGAGGAAGGGCGCCGGGACGCCGTGATGGCGGTGGAGATCGTCCCGGGCGTGCGCCTGGTCGACGACCAGACCCGCCTCGTTGCCGAGGCCAAGCCCTTCGTCTGGAACGCCGAGCGTGACGTGGTGCGGGTGACGCTGTCGGGCTCCGCGCCCTTGCCGTCGATCAAGGGCCGCCTGACCGAGGCGGCCCGCAAGGGGGGTGGCGGTGTCGAGGTGGCCGATCAGATGGGGCTGGCGCGGGGCGCGCCGCCGCGGTTCGAGGCGGCTGCGATGCTGCTGCTCGACCAGATCGGCAAGCTCAAGGACGGCAAGATCACGATAACGGACACCAAGGTCAACCTGTCGGGCATGGCGCGCGAACTCGGCGGCCGCGAAGCGGTCGCAGCCGCGCTCAAGAACCTGCCTGAAGGCTTTTCGATCGCCGCCAACGACGTCAAGGCGCCGCCCTACGTCTTCCAGGCCTACAAGGATCCGGTGGCCGCGACGGTGACGCTCACCGGCTACGTTCCCGACAACAATGTCCACGCAGCCATCGCCACAAGCGCGTCGCGAAAGTTCTTCAACGAAAAGGTCGTCGACAATCTCAAGGCCAGCGTCGGCGCGCCCGGCTCCTTCAACATCGCCGTGATTGCAGCGCTCGGCGCGCTGTCGCGGCTGTCGACCGGCACGCTCGTCGTATCCGACCGCGAGGTGAAGCTGTCGGGCGATGCGCTCTATGAAGGTGCGGCCAACGACATCCGCGCGGGCCTCGGCAAGGACTTCCCGAAAAACTGGCAATACAAGCCGGAAATCACGGTCAAGCCGGCGGCCGGCCCGGTCGACGGCACGGTGTGCCAGCAACTGTTCTCGGAGCTCCTGAGCAAGGCCAAGATCCGCTTCGGACCCAAGCGCGCCGACATAGATCCGGATTCCGTCGGCATTCTCGATCATCTGATCGAGAATGCACTGCGCTGCCCCACCACCAATATCGAGGTCGCCGGCCACACCGATGCCGATGGCGAGGACGCCTTCAACCAGGCGCTCTCGGAGAAGCGCGCGCAGGCGGTGATCGACTATCTGGTCAAGGCCGGGCTGCCGGCCAGCCGCTTCACCGCAGTCGGCTATGGCAGCACGCGGCCGGTCGCCGGCAACGACACCGACGACGGCAAGGCGCAGAATCGCCGTATCGAATTTCTGGTGAGGTGACGATGCCCTATCTCGTCTCATTCCATCTGGGCTGGCTGATCGGCTCGCTGCTGCTCGGCTTTTGCATGGGCTGGATCTCGGTGGTCCAGCGCGGCAATGGCACCTCGAAAGTGACCGCGCGCTGGCTCGCGGTGCTCGCGATCGCTCTGGTCGGCGCTTCGCTTTCGCATGTGGTCCCCGGCCGCTTCGGCTACTGGCTCGACCTCGGCCTGATCATGTTCGCCTGCTACCTCGTCGGCTGCACCATTGGCGCCTGGCTCCGCGATCGGGTGGTCTCGCGTACCGCGCCGGCGGGCTGACCGAGTCCATATCGTGCTGGCGAAACGTCACTGACCTTGCGGCCGGGAAAACTCGTGCTGCGATGCGCTCAGTGAAAGCCGGCGCTCAAGTTGCGGTCGCGAATTCCGATGGCCTTGGCCTGCGCAGCAGACACGCCATCCCGGCACTGGATATACCGCAACACTTGCGCGTCAGTGCCCGCGGCGTGCGCGCGCCACATGTCGAGATTGAAACCGTTCTTGGCCATGCACGCCTGCGAATGCGGACTGTCGTTGCGCTCTCTGGCGCCGGCTGGAGCGGCGGCCATAACGATCACCGCGATGACGGCGCCGAGCTGAAACCTCATGGTTTCTCCCCCCTCTCATGCAAATTCTTGTTTGAAACGACCGCTGCCGAGACCGGCGGCCGGCTATCTTGCTGCCGAGAACCTCGCCGATTGTCCGTTCGCTCGCCAGAGGCAGCGGAGAGATAACCACAGGTAGTTGCGGCGGGAGCGCTCAACGGCCCGGCCGATCGTCTCGTTGCACCGGCCCGGGTGCGGCAGGGGGCGGGCAGCCGGCAAGTCGGGTCCCCCCCTCTTTCAACAGGCGGGCGCGGCCCATAGATTGACGTCGGCTTAAGTCGTGACGGAACATTGTACGGTCGAAATCATCAAAACTTCATGGCGACTGCGCAGGATTGCCGTGGAGATTCGCGCCAGTCTTGCCGCCGAAAGCGCCAAACCGTGCATCAGGAGCCCGCAACCCTGCCTAAAATATTGAAGGCACGAGTTTTTGTTCGAATTGCCGAATTCCACTCCGCCCGGAAACGCGCTAGTGGAAGGGGAGCGGGCATGCGCGATGCCGGGGCCGGCGGCGAGGGGTCGTTGGGTACCTGCTTGTCGTCCGCCTGTTCGCCGGCCACCCCGGCCGCTGAAGCGTTGTTCGAGGTCTAGATGCTGGAAGCCATCCGCAGGGCGATATCGTTTCTGCGCCAGAAGCAAATCCTGCATAAGCTTGGAGTTGTGATCAGCGTCGCGGTCATCGGCATCGCTTGCTATGTGCTCTATCACATGCTGCGAGGCATCGATTTCAACGAGGTCGTCGAAGCGATCAAGAGCACCGAGCCGAGCCAGATTGCGATGGCGGGGCTGTTCGTCGCTGCGGGCTATTTCACCCTGACCTTCTACGACCTGTTCGCGGTGCGGGCCATCGGCCACTCCCATGTGCCCTATCGCATCAATGCGCTCGCGGCCTTTACCAGCTATTCGATCGGCCACAATGTCGGCGCCAGCGTCTTCACCGGCGGCGCGGTGCGCTACCGCATCTATTCGGCCTACGGCCTGAACGCGATCGACGTCGCGAAAATCTGCTTCCTCGCCGGCCTGACCTTCTGGCTCGGCAATGCCGCCGTGCTCGGCCTCGGCATCTCCTATCATCCGGAGGCCGCCGCCTCGATCGACCAGTTGCCGCCGTGGCTGAACCGGGCGGTGGCGATGATGATCATCGTCGGGCTGGTCGCCTATGTGGTCTGGGTCTGGACCCAGCCGCGGGTGGTCGGCCGCGGGCCGTGGACCGTGATGCTGCCGGGCGGCCCGTTGACCCTGCTCCAGATCGCCATCGGCATCATCGACCTCGGCTTCTGCGCGCTCGCGATGTACGTGCTGGTCCCGGACGAGCCCAATCTCGGCTTCGTGGTGGTCGCGGTGATCTTCGTCTCGGCCACCCTGCTCGGCTTTGCCAGCCATTCGCCCGGAGGCCTTGGCGTGTTCGACGCCGCCATGCTGGTCGGCCTCTGGCAGATGGATCGCGAGGAACTTCTGGGCGGGATGCTGCTGTTCCGCGTCCTCTATTATCTTTCCCCCTTCGTCATATCTGTAATCTTGCTGACGTTTCGCGAAGTTATCATCGGCGCACGATCGAAGCGCCTGCAGCAGGCGGCGCTCAAGCTCGACCCCGGCCCGGCGCGTGAAGCCGCCTATGTGAGAGAGCGTAGCGACAGCGGCGCCTGACCGGCGCAAGTCATGAGTCTCAAGTCTTGAGTCTCAAGTCTTGAGTCCAGAGCCTCCAGGAGAAGCCCGCCCCGATGGCGATCGACGCCCCATCTTCTCCCACCGCCCAGCCCTGGTCCGACCGGCTGCGGCACTCGACCATCATCCTGATCGCCGCGGCGCTGGCGCTGTCGGTGGTGGTTTCGCTCGACGAATTGTCGGTGATGCGGGCGGCGACGGTGTTCCTCTGCATCGCGGCTGCGGCGCTGATCCCCTGGCGGCTGCACGATAACGCGGCCTCGCGCGAGGATACCCGCCGCATCAATCCGGTCGAGAGCGCGGCGGTGGCCGCAGTCGTCGCCGGCATGCCGGATCCGGCGGTTCTGCTCGACCGTGCCGGCCGCGTCATCCACCTCAACGCCGCTGCCGCCCAGCTCGCCCCGGCGCTGCGGCGGAACGAGCTCGCCCAGTTCGCGCTGCGCTCGCCGGAGATCATCACGGCGCTGCGCGAGTCGATCGCGACCACCGAGCCGCGGCGCACGACCTATCTCGACCATGTCCCGGTCGACCGCTGGATGGAGCTGACGATCACGCCGGTGCCGGTGCCGACCTCGTTCGGCGGCGCCGACAAATGCATGCTGATGACCTTCCACGACCAGACGCCGCTGCGCCGGGTCGAGGAGATGCGCGCCGACTTCGTCGCCAATGCCAGCCACGAGCTGCGCACGCCGCTGGCCGCGCTGTCCGGCTTCATCGACACGCTGCAGGGCCAGGCCAAGGACGATCCCAGGGCACGCGAGCGCTTCCTCGGCATCATGCACAACCAGGCCACCCGCATGGCGCGCCTGATCGACGACCTGCTGTCGCTGTCGCGGGTCGAGCTGTCCGCCCATGTGCGGCCCGACACCCTGGTCGACCTGCTGCCGATCATCTTCCAGGTCGCCGACGGCCTCGAGCCGCTGGCCCGGGAACGCCAGGTCGAGGTCGAGACCCATCTGCCAGGGGCGCCGGTGATGATCGCCGGCGACCGCGAGGAGCTGCTGCGCCTGTTCGAGAACCTGATCGAGAACGCGCTCAAATACGGTGCCTCGGGCGGACGGATCATCGTGTCGCTCAATTCGGCCGCGGCCCCTGATGGAACTCCGGAAATCCGGGTCCTGGTCCGCGATTTCGGCCCCGGCATCGCGCCCGAGCACCTGCCGCGGCTGACCGAGCGGTTCTACCGGGTGGACGTCGGCGACAGCCGCTCGCAGGGCGGGACCGGGCTCGGATTATCGCTGGTGAAACATATTCTTAACCGCCATCGCGGCCGGCTTCTGATCGAAAGCGTGCCCAAGCAGGGCGCCACTTTCACCGCCTGTTTTCCCCAGGTCAGGACTGCGGCTTCAGTCTGAAATCCAAGTGATTTCAGCTGGTTGCGCGTGTCATCCGAGTGTCACGAAACCTTCGTAAAAGCACAGCCGACCGCTCCTAAAGGGACGGCACGGGGAGCGCGATCGGGCGCTGATGGCGCTTCGCTCCCCTGTATGGAGACCAGCATGAATTTCATCAAAACGATCGTCGCTGCCGGCTTGGTCGCCGCATCGACGACGGTGGCCTTTGCTGCCGACATCACCGGTGCCGGGGCGACCTTCCCGTTCCCGATCTATTCCAAATGGGCTGACGCCTACAAGAAGGAGACCGGCAACGGTCTGAACTACCAGTCGATCGGTTCCGGCGGCGGCATCAAGCAGATCCAGGCCAAGACCGTGACCTTCGGCGCGACCGACATGCCGCTCAAGGCCGAGCAGCTCGAGAAGGATGGCCTCGTCCAGTGGCCGATGGTGATGGGCTCGATCGTTCCCGTCGTCAACCTCGAGGGCGTGAAGCCGGGTGAGATGGTGTTCGACGGCGAGACGCTGGCCAGCATCTATCTCGGCAAGATCACCAAGTGGGACGACGCCGCGATCAAGAAGCTCAATCCCAATGTGAAGCTGCCTTCGGACGCGATTACCGTGGTCCGCCGCTCGGACGGTTCGGGCACGACCTTCAACTTCACCAACTACCTCTCCAAGGTCAGCCCGGACTGGAAGAGCAAGGTGGGCGAGGGCACCGCGGTCGAGTGGCCGGTCGGCGTCGGCGCCAAGGGCAACGAGGGCGTCTCCGGCAACATCGGCCAGACCAAGAACTCGATCGGCTACGTCGAGTATGCCTATGCCAAGCAGAACAAACTGACCTACACCAAGATGGTCAACAAGGGCGGCAAGACCGTCGAGCCGACCACCGAGGCCTTCCAGGCGGCCGCCTCCAACGCCGACTGGGCCAAGGCTCCCGGCTATTACGTCATCCTGACCGACCAGCCCGGCGACAAGTCCTGGCCGATCACCGCGGCGACCTTCATCCTCATGCACAAGGATGCGACCGACAAGGCGGCCGCGAAGGAGGCCCTCAAGTTCTTCACCTGGGCGTTCAAGAACGGCGACAAGATGGCTGAGGAGCTCGACTACATTCCGATGCCCGACAGCGTTGTGAAGCTGATCGAGAAGACCTGGTCCGCCGACATCAAGAGCTGAGTGCTCTGGTCCCGGACGCAGTGCCGGGATCTGCAAGACGTCCGCTCCGGATCGGCTTTGCGCCGCATCCGGAGCGCAAGACCGACAATAAGCGTATATAAAACGGGCACAGGGGATCGGCGTGGCTGAGATGGCTGTCGAGAGCAATGTAGTTGATGCCGCCGGACCGTATGATCGCGCCAAGGCGTTGAGCGCGTTCAAGCTCGGCGATGTCACCTTCTACTGGATCACCCGGCTGAGCGCGATCTCGGTGCTGCTGATCCTCGGCGGCATCATCATGTCGCTGGTCGTCGGCGCCTTCCCGGCGATGAAGGAGTTCGGCCTCTCGTTCCTGTGGACGCAGCGCTGGGCGCCGTCGGCCGATCCGCCCGTGCTCGGCGCGCTCGGGCCGATGTACGGCACGCTCGTCACCTCCTTCATCGCGATGCTGATCGCCATTCCGGTCGGTATCGGCATTGCGATCTTCCTGACCGAGCTCTGCCCGCAATGGCTGCGCCGCCCGATCGGCATGGCGATCGAGCTGCTCGCCGGCATTCCCTCGATCATCTACGGCATGTGGGGCTTCTTCGTGCTGGGCCCGTTCCTGGCCAACACCTTCCAGCCCTTCATGATCAAGATCTTCGACGGCATCCCCGTGCTGGGCACAATCTTCGCGGGACCGCCGTCCTATCTCAGCCTGTTCAACGCGGCGCTGATCCTCGCGATCATGGTGCTGCCCTTCATCACCTCGATCTCGGTCGACGTGTTCAAGACGGTGCCGCCGGTGCTGAAAGAGGCCGCCTACGGCGTCGGCTGCACCACCTGGGAAGTCGTCCGCAGCGTGGTGATCCCCTACACCCGCGTCGGCGTCATCGGCGGCGTCATGCTGGCGCTCGGACGCGCGCTGGGCGAGACCATGGCGGTGACCTTCATCATCGGCAATTCGTTCCGCATCTCGGGGTCGATCTTCGCGCCGGGCACCACGATCTCGGCGGCGATCGCATCCGAATTCGCCGAAAGCGACGGTCTGCACCAGTCCGGCCTGATCCTGCTCGGCCTCTTGCTGTTCGTACTGACGTTCTTCGTGCTGGCCGCGGCGCGGCTGATGCTGATGCGGCTGGAAAAGAAGGCGGGGAACTAACGCGATGAACCCGATCTATGCACGTCGCCGCCGCAAGGACCTCATCATCCGCGGTCTTTGCTTCGCGGCTGCCGCCTTCGGCGTCACCTGGCTCGCGCTGATCCTGATCACGCTGCTGTACAACGGCCTTGCGGGCCTGAATGTTCAGCTGTTCACCGAGAACACGCCGCCGCCCGGATCCAACGAGGGCGGCCTGCTCAACGCCATCGTCGGTTCGCTGATGATGACCGTGATCGGCGTCGGTATCGGTGCGCCGCTCGGCATGTTCGCCGGCACCTATCTCGCCGAATACGGCCGCAACGACAAGCTGACGTCGGTGATCCGCTTCATCAACGACATCCTGCTCTCGGCGCCATCGATCATCATCGGCCTGTTCATCTATGGCGCCGTGGTGGTGCCGATGCGCGGGTTCTCGGCGGTCGCCGGCTGTCTCGCGCTCGCCGTCATCGTCATTCCGGTGGTGCTGCGCACGACCGAGGACATGCTGCTCTTGGTACCGAACGCGCTGCGCGAGGCGGCCTCGGCGCTCGGGCTGCCGCGCTCGCTGGTGATCAAGCGGATCGCCTACCGTTCGGCGCGCGCCGGCCTCATCACCGGCGTGCTGCTCGCCACCGCCCGCGTCGCCGGCGAGACCGCGCCGCTGCTGTTCACCGCGCTGTCGAACCAGTTCTTCAGCCTGGACCTGACCAAGACGATGGCCAACCTGCCGGTCACCATCAACAACTTCGTGCAGAGCCCCTACGCCTACTGGAAGCAGCTGGCATGGAGCGGGGCGCTGCTCATCACCCTGACCGTGCTTGCCCTGAACATTGGCGCGCGCATACTTGGCGCCGAGAGGACCGCAAAATGAGTGAACTTTCAGTATCGTCGATGAGCGCGGCCGGTGGCCTGCCCCAGACGGCAGCATTGCCCGAGGCTCCCCCCAAGGTGACGGTGCGCAACCTCAATTTCTATTACGGCGAGCACCACGCGCTGAAGAACATCAACCTGACGCTCGGCACCAACCGCGTCACGGCGTTCATCGGCCCGTCGGGCTGCGGCAAGTCGACCCTGCTGCGCATCTTCAACCGGATGTACGACCTCTATCCGGGCCAGCGCGCGACCGGTCAGGTGATGCTCGACCAGACCAACATCCTCGACGGCAAGCTCGACCTCAATCTGCTGCGCGCCCGCGTCGGCATGGTGTTCCAGAAGCCGACGCCGTTCCCGATGACGATCTACGAGAACATCGCTTTCGGCATCCGTCTTTACGAGAAAATCCCGAAGTCCGAGATGGACGGCCGGGTCGAGAAGGCGCTGCGCGGCGGCGCGCTCTGGAACGAGGTCAAGGACAAGCTCAACGCGTCGGGCCTGTCGCTGTCCGGCGGCCAGCAGCAGCGCCTCTGCATCGCCCGCACGGTCGCGGTGCGGCCCGAAGTGATCCTGTTCGACGAGCCCTGCTCGGCGCTCGATCCGATCTCGACCGCCAAGGTCGAGGAGCTGATCCAGGAGCTGTCCGAGAACTACACGATCGCGATCGTCACCCACAACATGCAGCAGGCGGCGCGCGTCTCCGACAAGACCGCCTTCATGTATCTCGGCGAGTTGATCGAGTTCGACGAGACCAGCAAGATATTCACGTCGCCGACCGATCGGCGCACGCAGGACTACATCACCGGCCGGTTCGGCTGAGGAGACAGGACATGGGTTCCGAACATACCGCAAAGGCCTTCGACACCGACCTCCAGGAGCTCACTCGCCTGGTCGCCGAGATGGGCGGAATCGCAGAGCGCATGATCGTCGATTCCGTCGATGCGCTGATCCGCCGCGACGTCGCGCTCGGCCAGCGCGTCGTCGCCATCGACGTCGAGCTCGACGCGCTCCAGAAGAAGATCGAGGAGCGCGCCGTCCTCACCATTGCGCGCCGCCAGCCAATGGCGGTCGATCTGCGCGAGATCGTCGGCGCCATGCGCGTCGCGACCGATCTGGAGCGTATCGGCGACCTCGCCAAGAACATGGGTAAGCGCGTCGCGGCGCTGGAAACGGATTTTCATCCGCTCAAGCTGTTCCGCGGCCTCGAGCACATGACCGACCTCGTGCAGCAGCAGGTCAAGTCGGTGCTGGACGCCTATGCCGCGCACGATCTGCCGGCGGCGATGGCGGTGTGGAAGGGCGACGAGGAAGTCGATGCCATCTGCACCTCGCTGTTCCGCGAGCTTCTCACCTACATGATGGAGGATCCGCGCAACATCTCGTTCTGCATCCATTTGATGTTCTGCGCCAAGAATATCGAGCGCATCGGCGACCACGCCACCAATATCGCCGAGACCGTGTTCTACATGATCGAGGGCCAGGCGATCACCGACAAGCGGCCGAAGGGCGACATGACGAACTTCGCCACGACGGTTCCGAATACCTGATCACGCAAGGAGCGACGACACCATGGGCGCACGCATTATGGTGGTTGAGGACGAGGAAGCTCTCACCGAGCTTCTTCGCTACAACCTCGAAGGCGACGGCTATGACGTCGAGACGGTGATGCGCGGCGACGACGCCGACACCCGGCTCAAGGAGCACATCCCCGATCTCATCGTGCTCGACTGGATGCTGCCGGGTCTGTCCGGCATCGAGCTGTGCCGACGGCTGCGCACCCGGCCCGAGACCAAGCAGCTCCCGATCATCATGCTCACCGCGCGCGGCGAGGAGAGCGAGCGGGTGCGGGGTCTTGCGACCGGCGCCGACGATTACATCGTCAAGCCGTTTTCGGTGCCGGAGCTGCTGGCGCGGGTGAAGGGCCTCTTGCGGCGCGCAAGCCCGGAGCGGCTCGCCACCGTGCTCGCCTATGGCGACATCGAGCTCGATCGCGACAAGCGCCGCGTGGCGCGCTCCGGCCGGCCGATCGATCTCGGCCCGACCGAATATCGCCTCCTGGAGTTCTTCCTGGAGCATCCGGGCCGGGTGTTCTCGCGCGAGCAGCTGCTCGACAGCGTCTGGGGCCGCGACATCTACATCGACGAGCGCACGGTCGACGTGCATATCGGCCGCCTGCGCAAGCTGCTCAATCTCGGCCGCGAGCAGGACCCGATCCGCACCGTCCGCGGCGCCGGCTATGCGCTGGACGACCGTTTCGCGAAGGCGGAGCAGGCGTAAGTTCAGCCGCGAACAGGCAAGTAAAAAGCGCGCCGGGCGGCGCGCATTTCCATTTTTCGATCGTTCCGGTCCCTACTGCGCAATTGCGCGCTAGCTAGTTAGGCCGGGACGATGTCGTTTGGAGCCGGGCTTCAGCGCGGCCCCGGCTTCGCCGGTGCGCGCCGGCGATCCGCCGCGGGCTGATACGCCACGCGCGAGTGCTGGGCGCAATAGGGCAGGCCGGAGAGGGCCTTGCCGCCGCAGAAGAAGAAGTCCGGGCTCGAGGGATCGCCGACCGGCCAGTGGCAGGTCGCCTCGTTCAGCTCCAGCAGCGACAGCCGCTGGCTCATCGGCACCACGTTGTCGTAGGTGACCGGCTCAGCCTCCACCTCGACCTCGAAGGCCTGCGCCAGCGCGGTGTTGCCGCGCGAGATCGGACGGGTCACCCGCATCATGTGCTGCGCGGGACGCGCCTTGCGCGGCCGGGGCGCTGCGGAAGATGGGCTCTTGGCGCGGCCCGACAGGCCGAGCCTGTGCACTTTGCCGATCACGGCATTGCGGGTCACATTGCCGAGCTCAGCCGCGATCTGGCTGGCCGAAAGTCCGGCCTCCCAGAGCTTTTTCAGCTGCTCGACGCGATCATCGGACCAGGTCAAAACCGTCATTGCACCCTTTCCCTCGCTGCGCGCCAGCCATCCTGGGGCCTCGCAGCGAATGCCTAAGCCTTAAAAACCCGTGCCGTCAGAATCCCTTAAGGCTCGCCGGGCGCGCCAATGACGCCCGAACGTTTACGCCGGTACATAAGGACTTAGAGATCAGAACCGCTGCACGAGATGTCGTATCTGACAATCCAAACGCTACAATATGGCGTGACTCCCGCGCAAGAGTCCGCCGACTCGCTTCCACATGTTCCGTGGTGAAAAACCCGCAAAATCGGCACCGCAAGACTACGGATTCTGCGTTTCGCGAGGCTTTCCGGGCGGCATTGACACCCGTCTTGCCAGGCATAAGATAGTGCTGCGTGCCGCCCTTAAAAGGCGGCACGTTTCGTTTTCCGGACCGGTCAATGGTGCGTTGCGCAATGCACATTCAGGCCGTCCACAACATTCAAGTGATCGTCATGACCAACAGCGCCGCGCCGCATTTGCTCCCTGTTTTCGCCAGGGCCGACCTCGGCTTCGAGCGCGGCGAGGGCTGCTGGCTGATCGCGACCAATGGCGAGCGCTATCTCGATTTCACTTCGGGCGTCGCCGTGAATGCGCTCGGTCATGCTCATCCCGCGCTGGTCGCAGCGTTGCAGGAGCAGGCGACCAAGCTCTGGCACATGTCGAACCTGTTCCAGAGCCCGGACGGCGAGAAGCTTGCGAACCGCCTCTGCAACGAGAGCTTTGCGGACTTCGTGTTCTTCTGCAATTCCGGCGCCGAGGCGCTGGAAGGTGTGATCAAGCTGGTCCGCCATCATCACTTCTCCAAGGGGCATCCGGAACGCTATCGCATCATCACCTTCGAAGGCGCGTTCCACGGCCGCACGCTGGCGACGCTGGCCGCGACGGGTTCTGCGAAATATCTCGAAGGTTTCGGTCCGCCGATGGATGGTTTCGACCAGGTGGCGCATGGTGACATCGAGGCCGTGAAGAAGGCGATCGGTCCGCAGACCGCCGGCATCCTGATCGAGCCGATCCAGGGCGAGGGTGGCGTGCGTTCGGCGCCTCCCGGCTTCCTCAAGGCGTTGCGCCAGCTCTGTGACGAGAAAGGCCTGCTGCTCGCGTTCGACGAGGTGCAGACCGGCATGGGCCGCACTGGCGATCTCTTCGCCTATAAGCGCACCGGCGTCACGCCTGACGTGATGTCGCTGGCCAAGGCGCTCGGCGGCGGCTTCCCGATCGGCGCGATTCTGGCGACCGCGGACGCGGCTTCCGGCATGGGGCCCGGCTCGCACGGCTCGACCTTCGGCGGCAATCCGCTCGCGATCTCGGCCGCGAACGCCGTGCTCGACGTCATGCTCAAGCCCGGCTTCTTCGATCACGTCCAGAGGATGTCGCTGCTGCTCAAGCAGAAGCTCGCCTCCGTGATCGACCGTCATCCCGATATCGTCAGCGAAGTGCGCGGCGAGGGCCTCCTGATCGGCATCAAGGCCGTGGTGCCCTCGGGCGATCTGGTCGCAGCTTTGCGCAACGAAAAATTGCTCACGGTCGGCGCCGGCGACAATGTCGTGCGTTTCCTGCCGCCTTTAATCGTCACCGAAGCCGAGATCGAGGACAGCGTCGGGCGGCTCGAGCGCGCCTGCACCGCGATCTCGTCCAGTCAGACCAAGCGGGCGGCAAGCTGATGAGCAAGTCGCCGAAGCACTTCCTCGATATCAACGAGCTGCCGTTGTCGGAGCTCAAGAGCATGCTCGCCGCCTCCTCCGCCATGAAGGCGAAGCAGAAGGCGCATCAGCCGGTCAGGCCGCTCGAAGGCAAGACGCTGGCGATGATCTTCGAGCGGCCCTCCACGCGCACCCGCGTCTCGTTCGACGTCGCGATGCGCCAGCTCGGCGGCGAGCCCATCATGCTCACGGGTGCCGAGATGCAGCTCGGCCGCGGCGAGACCATCGCCGACACCGCGCGTGTGCTGTCGCGCTATGTCGACGCCATCATGATCCGCATCCTCAATCACGATGCGTTGCTGGAGCTTGCGGAATATGCGACGGTGCCCGTCATCAACGGCCTGACGCGCCGGTCGCACCCATGCCAGGTGATGGCCGACCTCATGACCTACGAAGAACATCGCGGCCCGATCGAGGGCAGGACGGTGGCCTGGACCGGCGACGACAATAACGTGCTCGCCTCCTGGGCGCACGCCGCCGAGCGCTTCAAGTTCCAGCTCAATGTCGCGACCCCGCCGGAGCTGGCGCCGAAGAAAGTCATGCGCGACTTCATCAAGGCGACCGGCGCGTCGATCGTGCTCGGCACCGATCCCGAAGCCGCCGTGAAGGGGGCCGACTGCGTCGTCACCGATACCTGGGTGTCGATGGGCGACAAGGAAGGCGAGCACCGCCACAACGTGCTCAAGCCCTATCAGGTCAATTCGAAGCTGATGTCGCTGGCCAAGCCCGACGCGCTGTTCATGCACTGCCTGCCGGCCCATCGCGGCGAGGAGGTCACGGATGAGGTGATCGACGGCCCGCAATCCGTCGTGTTCGACGAGGCCGAGAACCGCCTGCATGCGCAGAAGGGCATTCTGGCCTGGTGCTTCGACGCGGTGAAATGATCTGAACGCGTGTCGCGTTGCCGTCGCCTCACATGGCGCTGTCGTCCCTGACAAGCGTAGCTCATGGCAATGCATAGCGTTGCCGGGACCGAAGCGCTTGTCCGGGACGACAGAGAGTTCGAGGTTGCTTGGTACGGTTCAAACGGCTCCCGCGCACGCTACCCCCTTCCATTTTTCTCCTCCGACCCCAGATAAAGCGCCATGGTTTCCCAATCCCCTGACATGAAAACCGGGCCCGAAGGCCCGGTTCGCGCACCATCGGCGGTTCCGATCGATGACGCCGTGCTGCCCTACGAGGTCGACGCACTCGACGTGCGTGGGCGCCTGGTGCGGCTTGGTCCTGCACTCGACGAGATTCTGACCAAGCACGATTATCCTGCGCCGGTCGGCAAGCTGCTCGGCGAGGCCATCGTGCTGACCACGCTGCTCGGCTCGGCGCTGAAATTCGAGGGCCGCTTCATCCTCCAGGCCCAGACCGACGGTCCGGTCTCGTTCCTGGTCGTCGACTACATGGCGCCGGATCGCCTGCGTGCGTACGCGCGCTTTGATGCCGCGCGCCTCGGCGAGGCCAGGGATTCCGGCATGCAGTCCGGCGCCCTGCTGGGCCACGGTCATCTCGCCATGACCATCGACCAGGGCCCCGACATGAGCCGCTACCAGGGCCTGGTCGCGCTCGACGGCGGCAGCCTGGAGGACGCGGCTCACGAATATTTCCTGCGCTCCGAGCAGATCCCGACGCGCGTGCGTCTCGCCGTCGGCGAGGAGTGGCGCTCGAACGACGGCGGCAAGCATCGCTGGCGCGCCGGCGGCATGCTGATGCAGTTCCTGCCGAAGGCCCCGGAGCGCGCGCGGCAGGCCGATTTGCATCCCGGCGATGCGCCCGAAGGCGTCGAGGTGCACAGCGTCGCTGAGGACGACGCGTGGGTCGAAGCGCGTTCGCTGATCGAGACCGTCGAGGACGTCGAGTTGATCGATCCCGAGCTGTCCGGCGAGCGGCTGCTCTACCGTCTCTTCCATGAGCGCGGCGTGCGCGTGTTCAATCCGCTGTCCTTGAAGGCGCAATGCTCCTGCTCGCGCGAGGCGGTCGCCTCGATGCTGAAGAGTTTTTCGCCGGACGACCGCGCCGCGATGGTCAAGGACGACAAGGTCGTCGTGACCTGCGAATTTTGCTCGTCGGTGTACGAATTCACGCCGGATGAAGCGGGCGTCGAGGACGCGTAGGCACTCGGCCTGCGAGCCCTCGCGACCCGACGGGCAATACACCTGCGAGGCTGTCAATCCTCTCTGGCAAAAATATTCCACTTTACCGAAATTCGGATTTATCGTAGATGTTGCCTATCCCGGCTCATCCTTGAGGGGCGATCGTACGTCGTCACGATATGCGAGCCGGGTTGCGGTGGACGCGGCAGCGTCGTGCGCGAGAGGTGCGGGCAGGGCGGGTAGTCCCTGCGAGCCCGTGGCCACGTGCGGACGAGCGACGCTGATGCGTACGGCAAAACCGTGTGGTCCTGACCGTCGTTGCTACGGTCAAGCTTTCGCGGAGATGCGCGCGAGCCCAACCGGGCGGACGGCATCGTCAATTCGCGGGGCGAGGGAGGCCAGAACGAACTCGGCTCCCGGGAGAGCACGGCATAAGCCGTCCGACCATCGCGCAGGGAAGGCCGAGTGATTGGCTACACCTGTATGCTGCTGTGCGGTTCTTTTGCGCTACATCTTCGCGCAGCGGACCGCGGGTGCCAGCCGGCACCCGGCCTTCCCTGCGCCCTCTTGGCTCAAGAGGGTGGAGAGATGGAGCAAAGCTCGGGCGAACACGCCGCGAGACCGCAAAGGCGTGTCTGCAAGCTGAGTTGCCAGTTGGAAGCGCTCGCAATGACGAGGTTGGGGAAGCTGCGCGCCATAGACTCGGACATCGGTGGGCAATGTGAAGCGTGCCCGCCACCTTATGCCGTGATCGAAATGGTCGACACGGCGCTTCGCGCCTTTGTCCACCCAACGGCATCCCGCTAGTTCAGCACCCGCTTGTTGTCCGGACTGTCCAGCGAGAACGTCGGTACGTCGATCTCGAAGCGCTCGCCGCTTTCGCTGACCATCTGGTAGCGGCCGGTCATGAAGCCGGAGGCGGTCGTGAGCGGCACGCCGGAGGTGTACTCGAACCGTTCGCCGGGGGCCAGGGTCGGCTGCTCGCCCACGACGCCCTCGCCCTTCACCTCCTGCTGCCGGCCGGTGGCGTCGGTGATGATCCAGTGCCGCGTCTTGAGCTGCACGGTCTCGTCGCCGGAATTGGTGATGACGATGGTGTAGGACCAGAAGTAGCGGGAGCGGTCGGCCGACGACTGCTCCGGAACAAAGTTCGGCTCGACGGTCACTTCGATCTGGCGGGTCACGGCGCGGTACATGGTTGCTATCATACCGAAATCCGCCCGGGAACCAAACGCCGGAGGCGGCCTGGGCGACATCGTCCCGCCAGAATTCGCAGGGAAGTACGCCCCCCGGGGTGTACTCACATGTGATCCGATCGCTTTGCGAGATGACGAACGGACCGGTACACTCCTTGACACGCCGCGATCTGCGGAAGGGTTTTTAGGCCCCGATGACCATTGCCGACCAAGAGACGGGATCGACGATCGCGGGAACCACGGGTGCCAAGTCCGCAGGCCCCAGGCCGCGCACCGCGGCGCCGGCGATTTCGCTGCCCGCCATTGGCGAGCGCGAGCTTCGGCTCGACCTGTTCCGCGGCCTCGCGCTGTGGCTGATCTTCATCGACCATCTGCCGACGAGTCTGCTGACCTGGTTCACGATCCGCAATTACGGCTTCAGCGACGCCACCGAGATCTTCATCTTCATCTCCGGCTATACCGCCGCCTTCGTCTACGGCCGGGCCATGCTGGAATCCGGCGTCGTCATCGCCACCGCGCGCATCCTGCGTCGCGTCTGGCAGATCTACGTCGCCCACGTCTTCCTGTTCACGATCTTCCTCGCCGAAATCTCCTATGTCGCGACCAGCTTCGAGAACCCGCTCTACACCGAAGAGATGGGCATCATGGATTTCCTCAAGCAGCCCGACGTCACCATCGTGCAGGCGCTGCTGCTGCGCTTCCGTCCCGTCAACATGGACGTGCTGCCGCTCTACATCGTGCTGATGCTGGCGCTGCCGCTGATCCTGTGGTCGATGAAATGGAAGCCTGACGTCACGCTCGGCCTCTCCGTCGTGCTCTACGCAGTGACCTGGGAATACGACCTCTACTTCTCGGCCTATCCGAACGGCTTCTGGGCCTTCAATCCGCTGGCCTGGCAATTGCTTTTCGTCTTCGGTGCATGGTGTGCGCTCGGAGGTGCGCGGCGGATGTCGCGCATTCTGGCTTCGCGGGTGACGATGTGGATCTCGATCGCCTATCTGGTCGCGGCATTCTACGTGACGCTGACCTGGTACGTGCCGCAGCTTTCCCACTTCATGCCGAAGCGGCTCGAGCAGTGGATGTATCCGATCGACAAGACCGATCTCGACGTGCTGCGCTTCACGCATTTCCTGGCGCTGGCCGCGCTCACCGTGCGCTTCCTGCCGCGGGAGTGGCCGGGCCTGAAGTCGCCCTGGCTGCGGCCGCTGATCCTGTGCGGCCAGCATTCCCTGGAGATATTCTGCCTCGGCGTCTTCCTCGCTTTCGCCGGCCATTTCATCCTGGCCGAGGTCTCCGGCGGCGCAGTCATGCATGCGGTGATTAGTCTCTCCGGAATCCTGATCATGTGGGGCGTCGCTTGGGTGATTTCGTGGTACAAGCGCGTAGCTGACAAGAGCGGTGCGAAAACCAAAATCGCCGTCGGCAACGCCGATATGGCGGGAGGGGGCTGATGAAGGCGAAGGTTCTCCTGAGCCTTATCCTGCTATGCGGTAACCTCGCCGCGCCGCCGGCGCGCGCGGGCGATGCTGCGCCTGCCGCCCCCGCCGTGCCCGCGGCCTGCGAATTGCCTTCTTATCTGCTCACCAGCGAAAGCCAGCTTCCCAAGGTGGCCGATGCCATCAAGGCCGGCAAACCGCTCGAGATCCTGGTCATCGGCAGCGGTTCGACCAGGATTCCGGCTTCCGAGGACAGCTCTTATCCGGCGCGGATGCAGGCGGTTTTGAAAGACAAGCTGCCGCCGGCGGAGGTCGTGCACGTCTCCGTAGAAATACAGAGCAAGAAGACGGCCGAGGAGGCGACCGGATCCTTCGTTAAGCTGATGGAAGCAAAAACGCCTACTTTGGTCATCTGGCAGACCGGGACGGTGGATGCTATCCGAGCCATCGATCCCGACGATTTTCGTGGCGCGGTGACCGAAGGGGTTGCTGCGTTGCAAAAGGCAGGGGCTGACGTCGTCTTGATGAATTTGCAATACAGCCCGCGTACCGAAACCATGATCTCGGTGCCGCCATACCTCGACAATATGCGGGTGGTTGCACAGGAGCATGATATCCCGCTGTTTGATCGTTTCGCGATCATGCGGCAGTGGAATGATCAGGGGCAGTTCGACCTGTTCAGCCCGTCCCGCGGGCCCGAGCTGGCGAAGCAGGTCCATGATTGCCTTGGCCGGGCGTTGGCACAGTTCGTGATCGACGCAGCCCATCTGGAGCCGGCCCAGCAGCAAAATTGAGGTCTAGCGTTAATGAGTTCTCTCCGCCCTTTTTGCCTGACGGCATGGCTGGCTGTGCTCGCAGCAGCAGTGCTGCTGCTGACGCCGGCCTCGGAGTCGCGCGCGCAGGCACAGGCCACGCAGGCGCCGCCAGCTCCGCAGCAGTCGGCTAGTCCCGCTCCCGCTTCGCCCTCCCAGACCACCGTCGCAGCGACGTCACCCGAGCAGCGCGGCATCACGGCGCGCGCCATCGACAAGGTGAAACAGGTCGCGAAATCCGCCGGCGACATCTTCAGCCGTGTCCCCTGCCTGTCGCCGAAGGGCGTCTCGAAGACGATGGGCTCGCTGCCGCATGTCGCGGGCAAGCTCGTCGCCGGCCAGCCCGTCGTGATCGTCGCGTTCGGCTCGTCGTCGACCGCCGGCTATGGCGCGAGCTCGCCCGATTTCAACTATCCGAACCGTCTCGCCGCGCAGCTGCGTCGGCAATATCCGACCGCCGACATCACCGTCATCAATGCAGGTGTCGGCGGCGAGGACGCGCCCGAGATGATGAAACGCCTCCAGAAGGAGGTGATCGACGTGCATCCGGATCTGGTGATCTGGCAGGTCGGCACCAACGCCGTGCTGCGCAATCTCGATCCCGGCGAGACCGCCAGGCTCGTCGAGGACGGCATCTCCCGCATCCAGGCCGCCGGCGACGCCGACGTCGTGCTGGTCGATCCGCAATATTCGCCGGCCATCAACCAGCGCGCGGAGAGCGCCGGCAAGATGGTGAAGCTGCTCGGCAAGGTCGCCGAGCTCCGTCACGTCGGCATCTTCCCGCGCTTCGAGGTGATGCGCGAATGGCACGAGAAGCAATCGATTCCGGTCGAGAGCTTCGTCATCGCCGACGGCCTGCACATGAACGATTGGGGCTATGCCTGCTTCGCGCAGCTTCTCGGCGACGACATCATCCGCTCCGTCGGCCAGATCAAGCTCGGGGTGAACGTGCCCGCGGACGTGCGGACCTATCGGCCGATGTAAGGCCGCTGCGTAGCTGCGCAGGGTGGGCAAAGGCGCAAAGCGCCGTGCTCACCATCTATCGGCAATGTGATCGTGAAGTGTGGGCACGCTGCGCTTTGCCCACACTACGAGAGTTCGATCGCCTCACGCCTTCTCCAGCGCTGCCGTCAGATCCTCGATCAGGTCATCCGCGTGCTCCAGCCCCGCCGAGAAGCGGATGAACCCCTCGCTGATGCCGAGCGCGGCGCGATCCTCCGGCTTCAAGCGCTGATGTGTTGTCGTCGCCGGGTGCGTGACGAGGCTCTTGGCGTCGCCGAGATTGTTCGAGATCTTGGCAAGCTTCAGCTCGTTGAGTACGCGGAACGCCGCCGCCTTGCCGCCCTTGACCTCGAAGCCGACCAGCGTCGAGCCGCCGCGCATCTGCTTCTTCACCAGCGCCGCCTGCGGATGATCGGCGCGGCCGGGAAAGACCAGTCGCGAAATCTTCGGGTGGTCCGCCAGCGCCTCGGCCACGCGCGCTGCCGTGTCGGTTTGCGCGCGCACGCGCACGGCCAGCGTCTCCAGGCCTTTGAGCAGGACCCAGGCATTGAATGGCGAGATCGAAGGGCCGGTCTGGCGCATGAAATTGTGGATGTGCTCGGCGATGAACGCTTCCGACGACAGGATGATGCCGCCCAGACACCGGCCCTGGCCGTCGATGTGCTTGGTCGCGGAATAGACCACGACGTCGGCACCGAGCGCGAGCGGGCTCTGCCAGATCGGGGTTGCGAACACGTTGTCGACGACGAGCCGCGCGCCGCCCTTGTGCGCGATCTCGGCGATCCCGGGGATGTCGAGCACGTCGAGCGTCGGATTGGTCGGGCTCTCGAGGAAGAATGTCTTGGTGTTCGGCTTCAGCGCGCGCTGCCACTGGTCGAGATCGAGACCGTCGACCAGCGTGGTCTCGATTCCGTAGCGCGGCAACAGGTCCTGAATGACATAGAGGCAGGAGCCGAACAGCGCGCGCGAGGCCACGACGTGATCGCCGGCTTTCAGCGGCGCCAGGATCGCGGTCGTCACCGCCGCCATGCCGGTCGCGGCCGACCGTGCCGCCTCGGCGCCTTCGAGCTCGATCATGCGGCGCTCGAACATCGCGATGGTCGGATTGGAATAGCGCGAATAGATGAAGCCGGGGTCTTCGCCCTTGAACCGCGCCTCGCACTCCTCGGCGCTGTTGTAGACGTAGCCCTGGGTCAGGAACAGGGCCTCCGACGTCTCGCCGAATTGCGAGCGCAGGGTGCCGGAATGGACCAGACGGGTTTCGGGACGATATTGCGCGGTGGGCGCCGGTGACTTCGACATAGGACCTCCTGCGTGACCACCGAAATGGTCACAAAAAAACCGGCCTGGATAAAACCACGGGCCGGGATCACAGAGGTCCCCGGCCTGTTTAGCGACTTATTTAACGTGGCTGCAAGCCGGCCGGCTCAAATCACCACGGGATAAGTCATGCTCATATTCCGCAATGCTCTTTCCGTCAAGACGTCCATCGGATAGCCGTAAAACGCTTGTATTTCCCGCATGTCGGGATGTGTTTGACCCGGATGAGGGCCCCCGGTTGAGTTTCACGATCGCCGCCGACGCCAATGGTATCCTGCCCGACCGCATGATCGCGGCGATGGCGGAGGCAGGGCTCATCCTGCCCGCCTACGACTTCGTCGAAAGCCAGATCCAGCCGGCGAGCCTCGACCTGCGGCTTGGCGACATCGCCTATCGGGTGCGCGCGAGCTTCCTGCCCGGTCCCGGCGCCACCGTCGCCGAGCGCATCGACGAGTTGAAGCTGCACGAATTCAGCCTCGCCGACGGCGCGGTGCTGGAGACCAACTGCGTCTACATCGTGCCGCTGCTCGAGAGCCTCGCGCTGCCACCGGAGATCGTTGCGGCGGCGAACCCGAAAAGCTCGACCGGGCGGCTCGATGTCTTCACCCGCGTCATCGCCGACGGCACCCGCCGCTTCGACATGATCGGCGCCGGCTATCACGGCCCGCTCTATGCCGAGATCAGCCCGAAGACGTTCCCGGTGCTGGTGCGCGAGGGCTCGCGGCTGTCGCAGGTACGCTTCCGCACCGGTGACGCCATCCTCAATGCCGACGAGCTCGATGCGCTGCATGCCGCCGAGCGTCTCGTCGACATCGACGATGCCGATCTCTCAGGCGGCGTCGCCGTCTCCGTCGATCTCGCCGGCGAGAAGGGAAGCGGCTTCGTCGGCTACCGCGCCAAGCGCCACACCGGCGTGGTCGATGTCGACCGCCGCGCGGGCTACGCGGTGGAGGATTTCTGGGAGCCGATGTCGGCGCGTCCCGACGGCAGCCTGATCCTCGATCCCGGCGAATTCTACATTCTCGCGTCTAAAGAGGCAGTGCAGGTGCCGCCCGATTTCGCCGCGGAGATGGTGCCGTTCGATCCGCTGGTTGGCGAATTCCGCGTGCACTATGCCGGATTCTTCGACCCCGGCTTCGGCTATGCCGGCGCCGGTGGGCAGGGCTCGCGCGCCGTTCTCGAAGTGCGCTCGCGCGAAGTGCCGTTCATTCTCGAGCACGGCCAGATCGTCGGCCGCCTCGTCTACGAGAAGATGCTGGCCCGCCCCGACGCCATGTACGGCCAGCGCATCGGCTCGAACTACCAGGCGCAGGGCCTCAAGCTGAGCAAGCATTTTCGGGTGTAGCGCCAACCCAGCTTTCCGCTGTCGTCCCGGCCTGGTGCGCAATTGCGCACGGGGGCCGGGACCCTTAACCACAGGGAGCAGTTTGGCGAGGACTCAGGGTTGATCTCTCGTGCGAAAATGACGCCCTGTGGCTATCGGGCCCGGGTCGCGCTTCGCTTGCCCGGGACGACAGGGTAGGGTGTTGCAGCACCAACGATAACAACAATCCGGGAGCGCACATGACCGCTGCATCAGACACAGCGCAGCAAGCCCAGTGGAAACGCTGGCGCGCGGTCGCCGATCTCTACCATGCCTATTTCACCGGGCTGATCCTCACCGTGGTCACGCGGCGCGGCACGGCGGATGCCGCGGAGTTCGTGTTTCGCGTGTTCCGCCGCCAGCAGCAGGAGCGCTTCCTGCCGGGGCTGGAAAAGCTCGGGCTGAGCCATCTGCCGCCGGCGGTCGCCGCCGCGCAATATCACTACCTCTCCAACTGGATCGGCGGCGTGCATGTCGAATACATGCATGAGAGCGACCGCAAGGCCTGGATCCGCTATCCGCCGCCGCGCTGGATCTGGAAAGGCACCGCGATCTGCGGAGTGCCTGGTGAGGTCAGCCGCGCGATGCTGCGCGGCTGGCACGCCAACAACGGCGTGGCGCTCGGCGATACCAGGCTCGGCTTCGTCTGCACCAAGCAGAGCGTCGACGGCCAGGACGGGCTCGAAGGCTACTATCATCTCTACGACCATCCGCTCGAGCTCGACCAACGCCTTGTGTTCGCCCGGCATCTCGAAGCGCCGCTGTTCGACGCGGCCACGGCGCCGGCCTTGCCGGTCGCAAGCTGGCCAAAACCGCGACTGGAAAAGGCCTATCGCAACTACGCCATGGAATATGTCCGCACCGCCGCGCCCGTGATGGTGCAATTGTTCGGACCGGAAGATGCCGGCTATCTCCTGCACCTCACCGGCAAACTGATCGGCATGCAATATTTCGACGAGGTCGCCGCGGCGCTGGCCATGAGCCGCGGTGGCGCAGCCGAGTTCGCGTCCTTCCTCAACGCGCTGTTCGCCGCGCAGGACGACGTGGCTGACACCAAGCAATCGGAGGGCGGCTTCGAGATCCGTCAGCAGAGCTGGAAGCTGATGGACGACGTCACCGACTATCACCGCGCCTGCGCGAAGGTGCTGGAGGGGCTGTTCGAAGGGCTCGCCGCGGGATGCGGCCGGCACATCGGCGTGCATCTGCGCCCGACGGCAGGCGGACGACCGCCGCTGGCCTGGACGATCAGCTAATTCCACCATTTGAAATGCGCTGCCGCAGGGCACGCCTGCACAAGGCGCAGGAGGAATCGGCAATTGCCGTGGTAACAAGCCTCTTGCCGCGCGCCCTGCGCGCACAAATCATTGGCACACCAAGTGATTGCTGCGCCGCAAATGGCGCTTCCGCCCGGGAGACGATATGTCAGACATCGCCGAAATCCCGGTCGATGAACAGGAGCGCCCGCTGCCGCCGCCTCCGCCCCCGGTGAAGAGCGCGCTGACGGACGGGCCGATCCTGCGCACGCTGCTTGGGCTTGCCTGGCCGAACGTCGTCGCATTGTCGGCCGGCACCTGTACCGTGATCGCGGAGACCTCCTATATCGGCCGGCTCGGCGTCGAGGCACTGGCCGCGATGGCGCTGGTGTTTCCAACCGTGATCCTGACCATGACGATGTCCGGCGGCGCCATGGGCGGCGCGGTGGCTTCCGCGATCGCGCGAGCGCTCGGTGCCGGCGATCGCGAGCGTGCCGGCACGCTCGCCGCGCATGCGCTCCTGATCGGCGTCACCTTCGGCCTCGTCTTCATGCTGGGCATGCTGATCTACGGGCCCAAAGTGCTCGAGATGCTCGGCGGCCGCGGCGATGTGCTGACGCATGCGATCGCCTATACCCAGGTGTTTTTCGGTGGCGCCGTGCTGCCCTGGCTGCTCAACACCATGGCCGGCGTGCTGCGCGGCACCGGCAACATGAAGCTGCCGTCGTTCCTGATTCTCAATTCGGCTGCCTGGCAGATCGTGCTCGGCGGCACGCTGGGTCTGGGACTCGGACCGGTGCCGCAATTCGGCATGCGCGGCGTCGCGGCCGGCGCGCTGATCGCCTATTGCATGAACATCGCCATCATGGGCTGGTACCTGTTCTCCGGCCGCGCCCGCGTCGTCCCGAAACTGCGCGGCCTGCGCATCCAATGGGCGATGTTCTTCGACATCCTGAAGGTCGGCGCCATCGCCTGCTTCTCGCCGCTGCAATCGGTGCTGACGATCTCGATCTTCACCCACATGCTGGCGAAGTTCGGCACCGCGATCCTCGCCGGCTACGGCATCGGCGCGCGGCTGGAATTTTTGCTGACCTCGATCGCGTTCTCGTTCGGCATCGCCTCGGTGCCGATGGTCGGCATGGCGATCGGCGCCGGCCGCACCGCACGCGCCCGCCGCATCGCCTGGATCGCGGGCGCGAGCGCCTTCGTCGCCGTCGGTGCGCCGGCGTGCATGGTCGCGCTGTTCCCCGATCTCTGGGTCAACATCTTCACCGACAGCGCCACCGTGCGCGCCACCAGCCATCAATATCTGTCGACGGTGGCGCCGTTCTACGCCTTCATCGGGCTGGCCTCGACCATGTATTTCTCGTCGCAAGGCGCGGCCAAGGTCATCGGTCCCGTGCTGGCGCAGACCGTGCGGCTGATCTACATCGCGGCGGTCGGCTGGTGGCTGTCGACGCATGATGCCACCGCGCAAAGCTTCTTCTGGCTGGCGGCGAGTTCGATGGTCGTGCTCGGCCTGCTCTCGTGCTCCAGCGTGGTGCTGACGCGCTGGGGACCGCGCGAGACGAAGCCTGCGATCAGGCCTGCGCTTTCGGCCGCGGCTGACTAGGGCGCACGTGCCTCGGGCGCGCTTGCCGGATTTTTGTTTCCGAATATTTCCAATCATGGCTTGGCAATACCGGGTAACCGGAATGGCTCTTCGTCAAAGGCTCCGCGCCAGCTCCTGAGGACACCGTCACCGCGCGTTCACCAGAAGCACGGAAAGCCATCATGACCTCGATTTCGGCGCTCTCCTCTCACCACCACCACACATCACCATTGCAGCGGCTGCAAGATGAGCTGCAGGCGGAAGCCGGCTCCGGCACAATTAATTCGGCCGATCAGCCGGCGCTGTCGCCCGCGCTCGGCGACATCGATTCCGCCCTGCAATCGAGCAGTGCGAGCGATCAATCCAGCGGCGGCACATCGTCGCCTGAGGCTTTCAAGTCGAAGATCGACGGCCTCATCCAGCAGGAAGTTTCGGCCGGCAAGCTGACCGACCAGCAGGCCACCGAGCTGCAAGGTATCTTCAAGGCGGCGCTCTCCCATGGGCCGGGCGGGACAGGTGGGCCCGGTGGAGCAGGTGGCCCGCCGCCCGATGGTCCCGCTCGCGCCAGCGGCACGGATAATTCATCCAGCGGCAATTCGGCGTTGGACCTGCTTCAGCAATTCCTCGATTCGCTCAAAAGCCTGCTCGCGGATTCGACCTCGTCCAGCGGCACGGAATCGAGTGACACGACGAGAGCGGGCGGCTCGTCTTCGCCCAACGCCACGGACAGTTCGACGAGCGGCGATTCGGCGACGGACCTGCTCGAGCAATTTCTCCAGTCCCTGAAGAACTCGCTCGCGGATTCGACCTACAGCGCGGTGCGTTCAGGCGACCAGACGAACGCAAGCGACTCGTCGATTTCCGGCGTCCTCATCGACGATCGGATTTGATATCGGCGTCGCTTGCGTCCAGTCCGCCGGCGCGCCTCAGCGATGCTTGTGGCGGCGATGGCCGCCACCGCCGCCGACATTGGCCAGCCGCATCAATTGCGGGATCATCGCCATCATGTCGCCGCCGCCGGCGCCGCCGAGCATGCCCATGATATCGCCGCCGCCCATGCCGCCGAGCCCGGTCGGCATATAGCCGCCTCCGCCCATCGCGGTGTAGCCGCCATAATTGGGTGCGCCAAAGCCGCCGCCATAGCCGCCACCTATCATGCCGCCGATTCCGCCGCCGTCATTCTCCATCATGCGGCTCATCATCGGGCCCATGGTCTGCATCATCATGGCGAAGCGGCGCTTGCCCATCTTCGCCTTCATCATCTCCAGCATCGGGGCCATCTGGGTCATCATGTCCTCGCCGCCGGCACCGCCGCCGCCGAGGAACTGCGCCTTTGCCGGCGCGCTCGAAATCGAGAACATCAGCAGCACGGCGGCCGCCTGGCAGATCACCTTGTCCGCACCTCTCATGGCCTGCTCCTCGCGTGCGCGGCGCCGCCGGGAGAGCGGAGCCAACCGGACGCACGCCGCCATGGTTACGGCCGAGGAGAGGGAAGCTCTGTGAGAAAGATCACGCAGGCGGAAACGCCCGGTGGATCGCAGCGACGGCGTCCCTGGTTTGCCCCTGAACATAGGGCGCAAGCTCATTGGGTAGCATGTCGATGATCCAGAGCAGACGGCAGGCCTTGTCGCCCTCGGCGATCACCTGCACCGAGGCGCTGTAGTGCTTCAGCCGTTCGTTGTCGATCGCATAGACAAGCCGTTGCCGAGCATCGTCACAGTCGACCAGCACCTCGCGCGCCACCGATCCATTGGCGAAAGTGACGATGCGGGCATCGCCGTCGAGCGTGCAGGCCGTGACGAAGCCCGGCGCCAGCCGCTGATGCAACGCGCCGAAATCGCGCACGGCGTCCCAGACTTTGTCAGCGGAGGCGTTCAGAGGAACGTCGTTATAGACGGAGGTCATGAAAGGTGTCCTTGATCATGTTGGGTAGTCGCTACAAACGCCGTCATTGCGAGCTCCGCGAAGCAATCCAGAGATGTTGCCGCAGAGACAGTCCGGATTGCTTCGTCGCAAGAGCTCCTCGCAATGACGAGAGCTAGTGGCCAAAGCTCACACACAAACCGCCTCGACGTTGTTACCGTCAGGATCGATCAGGAAAGCCGCATAGTAAGTCGGGCTGTAATCCTTGCGCGGGCCGGCGCCGCCATTGTCGCGGCCGCCGCTCTTCAGGCCCGCGCTGTGGAATGATTTGACCGCATCGTGGTCCTTGGCGCGGAAGGCGATATGCGTGCCATCCGTCTTGCGGCCCTTGTTCAGATGCAGCCAGAGCGCCGGCTCGCCCTTCGGTCCGAAGCCGGCATAGCCGTCGCCGCTCGAGCACAGGACATGACCGAGCGGGGCCAGCACCGCGGTGTAGAAGCGCGTGGCGGCGTCGAGGTCGGCAACGCGCAGTCCGATGTGGTCGTACATGGTCGTCTCCATTTCCAAAGCGCGCCGCAATCGGCGCGCGCCGGAGACGAACCTAGTCAGTTGAGGGCGAGCTGCTCTTGGAGAATCTTGCGCTTCCCCTTCGAGGCCTGCCGGAACTTGGTCGGCGATACGCCGGCGGCGCGGTGGAAGGTGCGGACGAAGTTGGAGAGGTCGCCGAAGCCGACGTCATAGGCGATGTCGGTGACCGCGATATCGTCGTCGGCGAGCAGACGCGCCGCATGCCGCAGCCGCGAGCGCACCAGATATTGATGCGGCGTGACGCCGAGCACGCTCGAGAACAGCCGCAGGAAATGAAACGGGCTGAGGCCCGCCTGCCGCGCCGCCTGTTCGAGATCGACCTCGGCATGCGAGTTGGAGTCGATCCACAGCGCAGCTTCCACGGCGCGGCGGCGGTCGCGCGCGGTCGGCGTGGTCGGCTTGCGCGGCCTGCCCGAGACGACATCGACGAACCGGCCGGCAAGGATCTGCCCGACCTCGTCGAGGCCCAGGTCGCTGTTGCCATCTGCCGCCGTCTGGGCGAGCTCGCCCAGCACCATCAGCTCGGGCAGCGGCGGCGTCGCACCGACCTGCCAGACCTCGCGCCGTCCGCCGAGGGCGTCGACCAGATCCTCACCGAGGAAGAACGACAGGCAGACGTCGCCGCTGACATGCTCATGCGTGCAGGTGTATTCCTCGCCGGGCGCGCCGACCAGCATCGAGCCCGCCACCAGCTCGAAGAACCCGGCGCGGCAATGGCAGCCAAAGCTGCCGGCTCGGACATAGGCGATGGAGTGGCCGGTGCGGCACTCGGCAAACGGGCTGTCGTCCGGCCCCGCATCGCAGCGAAACTCGGAGACCGTCATCGAGCGCGTGGTCAGCAGCGTGGTTGCGTCCATGCCACCTATCTAGGCATGATCCGGACAAGTGTGTAGCGGTTGTCCGACAAGATCATGCCCAAAAAACAAAGCTGAGGTGCGATTGCGATCGCGCCTTAGCTGGGCCTCGGCGGGGCAACGGGCAGCAGCACGTCGAACAGCGTCTTGCTGGCGATCGGATGGGCGCCCTCCAGCGAGAGCAGCCGCCGCTTGGAGATCACCCCGCCGTAAGGCGAGAGCCGGTCGGCGTAATTGCCGGCCTCCAGCACCCGGTGGCAGGGCACGATCAGCATGTAGGGATTCTTGGAGATCGCCTGCGCCACCGAATGCGCGGCGCCGGAGGCGCCCAGCGCCCTGGCGATCTCGTGATAGGTGCGGGTCTCCCCGCGCGGGATGGTGCAGGTGTGCTCGTAGACCCGGCGGTTGAAGCCGGGCACGCCGCCGGCATCCAGGCTGACCTCGGAGAAATCGGGATCGCCGCCTTGCAGCAGGCCTGCGATCCCCTCGATCGCGAGCTCGACGTTCTCGGAAGGCCGCTGCTCGCGCGCCTCGGGATGGACCTGGAAAATCCGGCGGCGGGTGTCGATCTCCCGCGCCTCCGGCAATTGCACGGCGACGATTCCGGTGCTGCTCCAGATGATGCCGCAGCGCCCTATGGCCGTGTCGAATATCGCGTAGCCACGCCCCACCATGCACACGCCCCACTCAGTGCACGTCTCTCCCCAGACGCATGATCATAACACCGCCACAATCCGGCGCACCTGGAATCTTGCCAGGACGTTAAGAAGCGTCGGGCCAGTAGCGCCAAAGCGCTTGGCTGGCGGCGCCGTCTCGGCTAATCAGAGGGGCGCAAGCTGCGCATCCGCGGGCGTAGTTCAATGGTAGAACGGCAGCTTCCCAAGCTGCATACGAGGGTTCGATTCCCTTCGCCCGCTCCAAGCTCCTCCGAGATTTCCTTCCGATCGACCTGACAGGTGCAAGCGCACGTCGCGCAGCGCGCGAGATTCCAATATATTAGCCACGCGATGCCGGCGTTCTTCGCTGCGCGCGCTAAGCTCCTCTCGCCCGGCGGCTTGCGGCCCTCGTCGCTGCGGCACGTTCGGACAACGGCCACGACTTACAAGAAATGGACCAGCAAAAACTCGATCGCGCGATCGGTCGCCGCCTGAAGACGCTGCGGACGCAAGCGGGCATGACGCTGAACGAACTCGCAGGCCGCTCCGGCGTCAGCCGGGCGATGATCGGGCGGGTGGAGCGGGCGCAGAGCAGTGCGACGGCTGCGCTGCTCGGAAAGCTGTGTGCGGCACTCGACGTGTCTCTGAGCGATGTCGTCGCGCTGGCCGAGAAGCCGCCGGAGCGGCTGGTGCGTCTTGCCGACCAGCCGCACTGGCGCGATCCCGAGAGCGGCTATCGCCGCCGGCATGCTTCGCCGACGGACGCGGCGAGCGGCATCGAGATCATCGTCGTCGATCTGCCGGCCGGCGCGCGGGTGCCATACAGCCCGTGGGGCCGCAACGCCTTCACCCAGCAGCTCCTGATGCTGGAGGGCGCGATCGCCGTGCATATCGACGCCAAGGCGGTGCGGCTGCGCGAGGGCGATTGTCTCGACTTCGACGTGATGCGCGCGGTGATCTTCGAGAACGAGACCAAGCAGGACGCGCGCTACGTCATCATCACGCGCCGCGGCGCCTCCTACGGGAAGATGTGAGGATGCCGATGCGATATGAAATCCTCGAGTGAACCTGACGATGCAGATCCGCACCGGCGACACCTTTGATCCGCGCGTCATCGCACTGCTCGATCATCACGTCACGGCCGCGCGGGCGCAGACCGCGCCGGGCAGCGCCCACGCGCTGGACCTCTCCGGCCTGCGGGCGCCCGACATCGCGTTTTGGACCGGCTGGGACGGCGAGACGCTGGTCGCCGTCGGCGCGCTGAAGACGCTCTCGTCCGAGCATGGCGAGGTGAAGTCGATGCACACGCTCCAGACCACGCGCCGGCGCGGCTTTGGCGGCCGGATGCTCCGCCACATCATCACCGAAGCCCGTGTCCGCGGCTTGAAGCGCCTCAGCCTCGAGACCGGCTCGTGGGATTATTTCAAGCCGGCGCACGCGCTCTACCTGGCGCACGGCTTCGTCGCGTGCGGTCCATTCGAGGGCTATGTCGAGGATCGCAACAGTCTGTTCCTGACGCTCGACCTTGCAGCCGGGTAGGGCGGCCGGGCGCAACCCCGGCTCGAAATCGGCGATCCATCCCTCAAAATGAGTTGCGTACCTCAAAACACCTCTGCTAGCCTTCATCCATGGCCGACACTCTCACTGCAAGCGCGCTGACGCTGAAGGACATCGCCCGCCAGGCAGGCGTCAGCCTCGCCACGGTCGACCGCGTCCTGCACAACCGTCCGGGCGTGCGGCCGGACACGGTCCGGCGCGTCAGGGAGGCCATTGAACGCAACGCCTTCCAGCCGCACGTCGCCGCCGCCGAGCTCGCCCGCGGCCGCGCTCGCCGCTTCGCCTTCGTGATGCCGTCGGGGCCCAATCCGTTCATGCAGCAGATCGAGGCCTATCTCGGCGAGATGTCGGCCTGGCTCGCCGCCCGCCGCCTCGGCGTCGAGACGATCGCCACCGACGTGTTCGATCCGTCCGTGCTCGCAGCCTCGCTGACGGCGCTGGCGGACGATTACGACGGCGTCGCCGTGGTGGCGCTGGATCATCCGCGCGTCCGCGCCGCCATCGACGATCTCGTCGATGCCGGCACCAAGGTCGTGACGCTGGTCTCGGACGTGCCGTCGTCCCGCCGACACCATTATGTCGGCATCGACAACATTGCGGCGGGACGCACCGCCGGCGCGCTGGTCGGGCGGCTGGCCGGCGGGCGGTCCGGCAAGGTCGCGATCGTGGCGGGCTCGCAGGGTCTGCGCGATCATGCAGAGCGCATTTTCGGTTTCAACCAGGTGATGGCGGCGGAATTCCCTGGTCTCAGCGTGCTGCCGGTGCTGGAAGGGCGCGACGAGGACGAACGTTCCGGGCAGCTGCTGACGCGGCTGTTGGGCAGGCATGCTGACATTGTCGGCCTTTATAACGTCGGCGCCGGCACGCAAGGTGTCGCCAAGGCGTTGAGCGATCAGGCGTTGAGCGATGCCGGCCGCGACAAGGTCGTGTTCGTCGGGCACGACGTCACCGCGTTGACGCGGCGGCTGCTGTTGCAGGGCGTGATGGATGCGGCGATCTCGCAGAACCCCGGGCACGAAGCCCGCGCCGCCGTGCGCGTGCTGCTCGCGCTCGCCCGCGGCGAGCCGATCCTGCGCGAACAGGAGAAGATCAGGATCGACATCGTGATGCGGGACAATCTGCCCTAGCGGCAGCGGGACTTTGAACGGCAGTTTGCCGGAAAAGGCGACGAAAGTTCGCAACCCTGCGACAGGGATGAAAGGGAGGACGGCGTGTATCTCGGAATCGACATCGGCACGTCCGGTGTGAAAGCGGTGCTCGTGAGTGATGCCGGCGCGGTTCTCGCGACGGCGGCGCGCGAGCTTGCGCTGTCGCATCCCGCGCCGCTGTGGTCCGAGCAGGATCCCGATGCCTGGGTCGATGCGGCGGTCGGCGCCGTCGACGATCTCGCCGGCCGCCATCCGCGCGAGGTCGCGCAGGTGCGAGGCATCGGGCTATCGGGCCAGATGCACGGCGCGACGCTGCTCGACGAGGATGGACGGCCGCTGCGCCCTGCGATTCTTTGGAACGATGGCCGCTCGCACGCCGAATGCGTCGAGCTGGAGCGTCGCTGCCCGTCGCTGCACACGATCGCCGGCAATCTGGCAATGCCGGGCTTCACCGCGCCGAAGCTGCTCTGGGTCGCGCGGCACGAGCCGCAGATCTTCGAGCGCGTGGCAAAGGTGCTGCTGCCGAAGGCCTATGTCCGCTATCGCCTCACCGGCGAAATGGTCGAGGATATGTCCGACGCCGCAGGCACGCTGTGGCTCGATGTCGGTCTGCGCCGCTGGTCGGCCCTGCTGCTGCATGCCACCGGGCTCGATCTCCACCACATGCCGCGCCTCGTCGAAGGCAGCGGGGTCAGCGCGATGCTCGCCCCGGAATTCGCGCAGCGCTGGGGCATGGCGAAAGATGTCGTGATTGCCGGCGGCGCCGGCGATAACGCCGCGAGCGCGATCGGCCTCGGCGCGATCACACCGGGCGATGCGTTTCTGTCTCTGGGAACCTCAGGTGTGCTGTTCCGCGTCACCGATCGGTTTGCACCGGCCCCGGCTTCCGCCGTGCATGCGTTCTGCCACGCGCTGCCCGGCCTCTGGCACCAGATGGGCGTGATGCTGTCGGCCGCAGCCTCGCTGGCATGGCTCGCCGGCGTGATGGAGACGCCGGCGGCCGCGCTGCTGGCGCCGCTCGGCGAGCGCGTCGACGGACCGAGCCCGGTCAGATTCCTGCCCTATCTCGACGGCGAGCGGACGCCGCACAACGACGCCGCCGCCAGCGGCGCCTTCGCCGGTTTGCGCGGTGCGACCGGGCGCGGACAGATCGTTCAGGCCGTGCTCGAAGGCGTCGCCTTTGCTGCGCGCGACAATCTGGCGGCGCTGAGTGCGGCGAGCGGGCCGGTCGCGGAGGTTGATCTGGTCGGCGGCGGCTCGCGCTCGCCGCTGTGGGCGCAGATCTGCGCCGACGTGCTCGGCATCCCCGTCCACCGCGTCGAGGAAGGCGAGGTCGGGGCGGCGCTCGGCGCCGCACGGCTCGGCCGCATCGCTGCGACTGGCGAAGACCCGGCACAGGTTTGTGTTCGTCCGCGGCGGCTCGCGAGTTTCGCGCCACGGGCATCCGTCACTTCCGCCTACGACGATGCCTATCGCCGCTGGCGCGATCTCTATCCCGCGTTGAAGGAGCCGATTTAAGTGAACGCGCCAGCAAAATTCTTCGATGCAAGCCAACCTGTCGCCTTTGCCGGCAAGGATGCCGCGAGCCCGCTCGCCTTCCGCTGGTACGACAAGGACCGCCTCGTCCATGGCCGCAGGCTCGAGGATCATTTGCGTTTCGCAGTCTGCTATTGGCATTCGCTGTGCTGGCCGGGCGGCGATCCCTTCGGCGGCGAGACCTTTTTGCGGCCCTGGCATCACGGCACCGATGCGATGGCGCAGGCGCGCGCCAAGGCCGATGTCGCCTTCGAGCTGTTCCGCCTGCTGGATGTGCCCTTCTTCACCTTCCACGACGTCGACGCGGCGCCTGAAGGCAATTCGCTCGCCGAATCCGTTGCGAACCTCAATGCGGTCGCCGATCTGTTCGAACAGAAGATGGCCTCGGCAAAAGTCCGCCTGCTCTGGGGCACCGCCAACCTGTTCACGCACCGCCGCTACATGGCGGGCGCCGCGACCAACCCTGACCCCGAGATCTTCACCTACGCCGCCGGCCAGGTCCGCGCCGCGCTGGAGGTGACGCACCGGCTCGGCGGCCAGAACTACGTGCTTTGGGGCGGGCGCGAGGGCTACGAGACGCTGCTCAACACCGATCTCAAGCGCGAGCTCGACCAGCTCGGCCGCTTCGTGTCGCTCGTCGTCGAGCACAAGCACAAGATCGGCTTCAAGGGCCCGATCCTGATCGAGCCGAAGCCGAAGGAGCCGACCAAGCATCAATATGATTTCGACGTCGCCACCTGTTACGGCTTCCTCGCGCGCTACGACCTGCTCAAGGACGTCAAGCTCAACATCGAGCAGAACCACGCCATCCTCGCCGGCCACTCCTTCCATCACGAGGTCGCGCTCGCCGAGGCGCTCGGTGTCTTCGGCTCGCTCGACGTCAATCGCGGTGACGACCTGCTGGGCTGGGACACCGACCAGTTCGCGATGAACGTGCCCGAGCTCGCTTTGGTGTTCCACGAGATCCTGAACCGCGGCGGCTTCACCTCGGGCGGACTGAATTTCGACACCAAAATCCGCCGCCAGTCGATCGACCCCGACGATCTGATCCATGCCCATGTTGGCTCGATGGATGCCTGCGCGCGCGCCTTCCTCGCCGCCGCGGACATGCTCGATGCCGGCGTGCTCACCGCACCGCTCACCGAGCGTTATGGCGGATGGGCCGGCAGCGAGGGCCGCGCCATTCTTGGCGGCCAGCGCTCGCTCGCCGATCTTGCCGATCGCGCGCTCGGCCCGGGCTTCGACCCGCAGCCGCGCTCGGGCCGGCAGGAATATCTGGAATCCCTGGTCAACCGCTACGTCTGAGGAAGGCCGCTGATGACACATGCTGAAGCGACACCGGTGCTCGAGCTGACCGGCATCGGCAAGGAGTTCGGCGCAATCCGCGCGCTGCACGAAGTCGACTTGAAGGTCCTTCCCGGCGAGGTCGTCGGCCTGATGGGCGACAACGGCGCGGGCAAGTCGACGCTGGTCAAGATCATCGCCGGCAATTTCCGTCCCAGCCATGGTGAGATCCGCTTCGCCGGCAGCGCGGTCCATTTCAATCGCCCGGTCGATGCACGCGCCGTCGGCATCGAGGTCGTCTACCAGGACCTCGCGCTCGCCGACAATCTGACGGCGGCGGCCAACGTCTTCCTCGGCCGCGAGCTGAAGCGCAAATTCGGCCCGCTCGCGGTGCTCGACCACAAGGCCATGGCGGCGCGCGCGCTGGAGCTGTTCGGCGAATTGCGCTCGGAAACGCGGCCCGACGATCTCGTCAAGCAGATGTCGGGCGGCCAGCGCCAGGCGGTCGCGATCGCGCGAACGCGGCTCTCCAACGCGCGGCTGGTGATGATGGACGAGCCGACGGCCGCGATCTCGGTGCGCCAGGTCGAGCAGGTGCTCGGCCTGATCCACCGGCTGAAGGAGCAGGGCGTCGCCGTGATGCTGATCTCGCACCGCATGCCCGACGTGTTCGCGGTGTGCGACCGCGTCATCGTCATGCGCCGGGGCGAGAAGCGGGCCGACAAGCCGATCCAGCAGACGTCGCCCGAGGAAGTCACTGCCCTGATCACCGGCGCGAAGGAGGCGGCGTGATGGTCATGCCCTTGGAATCCCCGATCAGCTTCACCAATGTCGGCCGGATCAGATGGTGGCAGCGCGGCATCTTCGCGTCCCAGACCGGCTATGTCCTGCTCGCGCTGGCGATCCTGCTGGTGGTCATGCATTTCGCCAGTCCCTACTTCTTCACCGAAGGCAACATGCAGAACGTGGCGAAGAACTTCTCCTTCATCGCCATCGCCACCCTCGGCGTCACCTTCGTGATCATCACCGGCGGCATCGATCTGTCGGTCGGCTCGATGATGTGCTTCTCGGCCATGATCACCTCGATGGTGATGACCGAGCTGTCGGCGCCCGGCTCGCCCGCAGGCTCGCTGTTCGTGCACATGGCGGCCGACGGCAAGACCGTGCTCGCCAACGTGCCGGGCCTGATCCTGCTGATCTCGCTTCTTGCGGGGCTCGGCGTTGCGCTGATCGCCGGCCTCGTCAACGGCTTCTGTATCGCCGTGCTGGGCCTGTCGCCCTTCGTCACCACGCTCGGCATGCTCTCGATCGTGCGCGGGCTCGGCTATGTCGTCTCGAACGGGCGCGGCAGCTTTCCGGGTGGGCCGGATGCCGACTACTTCTATGCGCTCACCTCGGGCGACGTGCTCGGCGTGCCCGTGCCTTTCATCTACCTGGTGGTCCTCGCACTGGTGATGGCCGTGGTCCTGCACCACAGCGCGTTCGGCCGCCACGTCTTCGCGCTCGGCGGCAACGAGAAGGCGGCCGAACTGACCGGCATCCCGGTCGTCCGGGTGAAGATCGAGGTCTATGTGATCTGCGCGCTCGCCGCGGGCCTCCAGGGCATCATCATCTCCGGCTGGCTCGGATCGGCGCCGGCCAACATGGCGACGTCCTACGAGCTCAACGTGATCGCGGCGGCTGTCATCGGTGGTGCCAATCTCGCCGGCGGCATCGGCGGCCCGTTGGGGGCGATCGTCGGCTGCGTGCTGCTCGAAGTGATCCGCAACGGCCTCGTGCTGGCACAGGTCAGCTCCTACTGGCAGCAGACGCTGGTGGGCGTGATCATCATACTGGCCGTGCTGGTCGACCGCATCCGCTCGCGGATGGTCTGAAGTGACGTCTTCGGGAGGGCAAAAGAACCGTCTATCCGCCTCCCGGACGATTTTTCAATGGATAGGCATAGGACGTATGGAGGAGACAATGAGGAAATTTCTACTTGCCGGCATCGCCGTCGCGATGATGGCGACGCCGGCGTTTGCCGCGAACTACCGTTTCGTGATCGTGCCCAAGGCGATGAACAATCCGTTCTTCGACTTTGCGCGCGACGGCTGTCTAAAGCGTGCCAAGGAGCTCGGCAACATCGAGTGCATCTACAAGGGACCGGTGGAACATGAGCCGGCGACGCAGGCTCAGATCATCCAGGATTTCGTCACCCAGAAGGTCGACGGCCTTGCGATCTCGGTCGCCGACGTCGCGGCCATGACCAAGTCGATCGAGGCGGCAGCCGCTGCCGGCATCCCCGTCATCACCTTCGATGCCGACGCGCCGGGCTCCAAGCGCACCGCCTATATCGGCACCAACAACAAGGAGTTCGGTGTCGCGCTCGGCAAGCAATTGCTGAAGCTTCGGCCCGACGGCGGTAAATACGCCATGGTCTCGGGCGGTCCCGGCGCCAAGAACCTCGCCGAGCGCGTCGATGGCGTCCGCGAGGCGCTGAAAGGCTCGAAATGGACCGAGGTCGCGGGCTCGCCGACTTTCTGCAACGACGATCCGGCGCTGGCGGTGCAGCAGATGACGGATATGCGCACCGCGACGCCCGACCTTGCCGCGATCGTTCCCATCGGCGGCTGGCCGATGTTCGCGCCGGAGGGCTTCAAGGCTTTCGCCAGCAGGTACAAGAAGGACATCGACTCCGGCAAGTTCACGCTCGTCGTCGCCGATACGCTGAAGATGCAGCTCGAATTGCTGCGCGACGGCTATGCCAATGCGCTGGTCGGCCAGCGTCCGTTCGAGATGGGCGAGAAGGCGATGGACACGCTGCTCGCCATGAAGAAGGGCGAGAAGGTGCCGGAGATCGTCTACACCGGCCTCGATCTCGTGACCAAGGACAACGTCGCGCAGATGTTGAAGTAGGAGCGCTGCCAGCCCCGCGCTCCTGCCATCTCTCCCGCTTGCGGATTTCGCAAGCGGGAGAGATGATCTTGGCTATTGAGACAGGACTGTTGGAAGGCAATGGGAATGAAAAGGTCGCGGCTCGGCTCTCTCGACGTCACCTCGCTCGGCCTCGGTTCCGCCCCGCTCGGCGGATTGTTCACGCCCGTCAGCGATGCCGATGCAGAGGCGACGGTCGCGCGCGCATGGGCGCTCGGAATCCGCTTCTACGACACCGCACCGCTCTATGGCTTTGGCCTTGCCGAGCGGCGGCTGGGCGCTTTCCTACGGCAGCAGCCGCGTGACTCCTATGCCATCTCGACCAAGGTCGGTCGCTTGTTGCGCGCGCCTGATGGCGCTGCCGCCGAGGACGAGCACTACAAGGGCGCCGGGCGCGAGCGGCCGGTGTTCGACTTCAGCTATGACGGGGTGATGCGCTCGGTCGAGGAAAGCCTTGTCCGGCTTGGGCTCGACCGTGTCGATGTTCTCCTGGTGCATGATCCGGATGATCACTATGACGAGGCGGTGGCCGGAGCCTTCCGCGCGCTGAAACGCCTGCGCGACGACGGCACGGTCAAGGCGATCGGCGCGGGCATGAACCAGTCGGAGATGCCGGTCCGGTTTGCGCAAGCCGCACCGGTCGATTGCTTCCTGCTCGCCGGGCGCTACACGCTGCTCGACCAGGGCGCGCTGGATGCGCTGTTTCCTGTTTGCCAGGGCAGGAACATCGGCATCCTGCTCGGCGGGATCTACAACAGCGGCATCCTGGCCAATCCGCGAACGTCCGCGAAGTTCAACTACCAGGATGCCGATGCGGCGCTCGTCGCCCGTGCGCTCGCGCTCGACGAACTCTGCCGCAAGCACGGCACCGAGCTGAAGGCCGCCGCGCTCCAGTTCTGCATGGCCCATCCGGCGGTCACGATCGCTGTGATGGGCGCGCGCAACGCCGGGGAGGTTTCCGACAACATCGCAATGTCCGAGCTGGCGGTGCCGCCGGCATTCTGGCAGGAGCTGCGCGCGCGGAACCTCGTCGACGCGCGGGCCCCGTTGCCGGGCGGAGCGTAAGCCATGATCATCGACGCTCACCAGCATTTCTGGGATCCCGCGCGCGCCGACTATCCCTGGATGGACGCGCCTGAACTCGCGCCGATCCGCCGTGCCTTCGGCCCCGCCGATCTGGCGCCGCTGTTGAAAGCGAACGGCATCGACGCGAGCATCGTGGTGCAGTGCCGCTCGGCACGCGAGGAGACCGTGGAATTTTTGCAGATCGCGCATGCGACGCCTGCCGTCGTCGGCGTCGTTGGCTGGGTCGATTTGACCGACGGCGCGGTTGGCGACACGCTCGATCGGCTGCGCGCCGCGCCGGGCGGCGACAAGCTCGTCGGCATCCGCCATCAGGTCCACGACGAGGCCGATCCCGACTGGCTGCTGCGCGCGGACGTCCGGCGTGGCCTTGCCGCAATATTCGCCCGCGATCTTGCTTACGACTTCCTCGTCCGCACCCGCGAGCTGCCCGCCGCGATTGCGACGGCGCAAGCCTTTCCGCACGCGCGCTTCGTGCTCGACCACGCCGCCAAACCGCCGATCGCCGACGGGGGCAGCGCCGACTGGTCCGACCGCATCGCGGCGCTTGCAGCGTGCGGCAATGTCTGGTGCAAGGTCTCGGGGCTGGCGACGGAAGCTGTTTGGAACGATTGGGATGCGGAGCGGCTGTTTCCGTTCGTCGCGCATGCCGCGACATGTTTTGGCGAGGACCGCCTGATCTTCGGCTCCGACTGGCCGGTGTGCCTGCTCGCGGGGAGCTATGGCGCGATCAAGGGTGCGCTGGAGGCATGCCTGACGAAGCTCGGCCAGCAGCTCCGCGACAAGGCCTTTGGCGTGAATGCGGGGCGTGCCTATCGATTGGCGGAAAGCTAGAGGTTCTGTCTCATGCTTTGGATGAATTTTTCTTTTTCGCCGGGCGCGTAACCCTGGGACGCTCCATAGTACGGTTCGAATTGATTGTACGGTGCGGCCCGGTAGTGGGTCGGCCGAGGTGGCGCGTACGATCGGGTCCCGGCGTGCGAGGGCGGTCTCGATTTGATTTGGCCGGAATAGCGCCGATTGTCCCGTTTTACCGGCGCCTTCGCAGCAGCGTAATACGGGTTGACGACGCACGCCTGACCGTTGGCCGACGCCCTGCATTGGTCCATCGTGGTGTAGCTGCATCGATAGTAGGGAGTGGCTCCGAACGAGACCACGTGCAAGCAAACGGGAAAAGCCGGATCATATGTCTGAGCCTGGACGTGCCCTGCTGCCAAAGCGGTGCCCATGGTCAAAATCGTCAAAGCCAATGTGCGCATTGGACTTTCCTCCAGGCTGGCACAACACCGGTGCACTCAGACCGGAGGCAGTGTTGATCCAGGTCAACGTCAGCGGAACACGCCCATGCGCGTGCAGTGATGGGCCGCGCCAGTCTCGTCGAGAAGCCGTCGCGGTTTACCCTCCCAAGGGAGGGTAAACCGCGGTCCAGCGACCCTCACGCCCCCGCGGGCACCTGGTCCAAAAAGCCGGTGATGCTCCTGATGCGGCCGTCCTTCAGCACGGCGAAATCAGTCCCTTTGATCGGGCTGTCGACACCGTCAGGGCCGAGGCCCCAGCTGAAGCGCACATGGTCGCCGTAGCCGTTCGGCTCGCCGATCAGCTTGAACCTGAAATCGGGAAAGCGCTGCTGCACGCCGGCGATCAGCGCCTCGATGCCATCAGGGCCGTCGCCCTTCATCAGCGGATCGACATAGCTCGCGTCCGCCGTCCAGTTCTCGCTGAGCAGTTCGCGCCGGCGACCGGCGGCGCGCTCGTTCCAGAGCTCGATGTAGCGGTGGGCAATGGTGATGGGATCGGTCATGGTGCTCTCCTTCGATGGCGCCGTATTCGGCTGACCGCCACTATCAAAGGTTCGCGCGCGCAGATCGATTACCTCGGAGATCATGCGTCGGGAAAAAACTGAAGCGCGATGATGCTCTCATCGCGCTTCAGTCGCATGCGAAGTTCGCGCGAATTTATTTCGCCGCGGTGACCATGATCTCGACGGTGTATTGCGCGGCCGCCAGCTTGGCTTCCACGGTGGCGCGGGCCGGGGTGTTGCCGGGCGAGACCCAGGCGTCCCACACCGCGTTCATCTCACCGAAGGTCTTCATGTCGGTGATGTAGATCGTGGCCGAGAGCAGCTTCGACTTGTCGGTACCGGCCTTGGCTAGATGGCCGTCGATCGTCGCCAGGATGTCCTGGGTCTGCTTCGTCACGCTTTCGCCGGCGGCGTTGCTGGCGACGACACCGGCGAGATAGACGGTGTTGCCGTGTACGACGGCCTGGCTCATGCGCGGGCCGGTTTCGAAACGCTGAATGCTCATTGGGGATCTCCTGGTGGAATGGCGGCCCTGTCTAGCCCAGCGTCCCGCGCTCTGCCACCCCCGGCACGCATGCGTTGCCGGGCACGCATGCGTTGCCACCGGTGCATGCGCGGCCTTACGGAAACTGACTGAAGAACGTCCAGATCGTCTCGGCGCCGTCGATGTCGCCGTTCTGCTGCCCGAGCAGGCCGGTTGCGACCTTTGGGAAGCGGGCATCCGAAGAAAACCCGGGCATGCGGTGACCGCCTTTATTGATGCGATAAAGCACGACGTCGTGCCCTGTGGGACAGCGCGAGGTGATCCGCGTGACCGTGGACTGGTCTGCGGGCGCCCTGTCGGGCAAATCAGTCATTTCGCCGTCGTCGGTCTCGCAGCCGTTGAGCTTGCGCCAGAACGCCAGCGTCTCCTCGGTGGACCAGAACCCGTCCGCGGCAAAATAGCTCGATCCGCGTCCGCCTTCGTAGGGCACCAGCGGGTCGGCCGTGCTGTTCATCAGCAGCATCGGCAGCGGCCGCGACGGATGGCAGGTGATTGCGGCCTCATCGGTGAGATTCATGATCACGCTCGCGCCCGCCGCAAACAGGTCGGCGCGCGCGCAAACCAGCGTCATCGCCATCGCGCCGCCATTGGAGATGCCGGCGACATAGACGCGCTTTGGGTCGGCCGTGCCGTTCGCGACCAGCTTCTCGACCAGCCTTGCGATGAAGGCGACATCGTCGGTGCCCGGCGGCGGACCGCGCAGCGCGGGCCCCGCCCTGGTCCTCGCATCGGCCCAGGCATGGTTGAGCCCGTCCGGGAAGACCACGGCAAAACCTTCACGCTTGGCGACCTGCGGCCACGCCGTCCGCGCGGCCATGTCGGCGCCGCGCTGGGTCTTGCCATGCAGCACCACCACGAGCGGCACGAGCCGCTTCGCCGGCAGCTGCGCGGTGTAGGACCGCTTTACGCCGTCGATGTCGATCGTATCGGCGGATGCAGCCGAGACGGCGGCCGATGCCGCAAGACACGCTGCGATGCGCATCCACCGCCGCATGATCTATCCCACCGCCCTGGCCGCGGCACGGCCGGCATTGCGGCCCGAGAACAGGCAGCCGCCGAGAAAGGTGCCTTCCAGCGAGCGATAGCCGTGCACGCCGCCGCCGCCGAAACCGGCGGCTTCGCCCACCGCGTAGAGCCCGGGAATGACGCTGCCCTCCGCGCCGAACACGCGCGAAGAGAGGTCGGTCTCGAAGCCGCCCAGCGTCTTGCGGGTGAGGATGTTGAGCTTGACCGCGATCAGCGGCCCGTGCGCCGGGTCGAGGATACGGTGCGGGGAGGCGGTGCGGATCAGCCTGTCGCCGATGTAGCGCCGCGCATTGTGGATGTTCATCACCTGCGCATCCTTGACGTAGGGATTGGCAATCTCGCGGTCGCGCGCCTCGATCTGCATCTTGATGTGCTCGGGCTTGAGCAGGTCGCTGCCGGCAAGCTTGTTCATGGCGGCAACGAGATCCTCGATCTTGTCGCGCACGATGAAGTCGACACCATGGCTTTTGAAGGCCTCCACCGGCGCCGGCGCGCCCTTGTTGGTGGCGCGCTTGATCGTCATGCGCCAGCTCTTGCCGGTCAGGTCAGGGTTCTGCTCCGAGCCCGACAGCGCGAATTCCTTCTTGATGATGCTCTGGGTCAGGATGAACCAGGAATAATCATACCCGGTGGACATGATGTACTGGAGCTGGCCAAGCGTGTCGGAGCCGGGGAAGAGCGGCGCCGGCAACCGCGTGCCTGTTGCGTCGAACCACATCGAGGAAGGGCCGGGCAGGATGCGGATACCGTGTCGCGGCCAGATCGGTGACCAGTTCTGGATGCCCTCGACGTAATGCCACATGCGGTCGCGGTTGATCAGCCGCGCGCCGGTCTTTTCCGTGATGCCGATCATGCGGCCGTCGACATGCTCGGGCACGCCGGAGATCATGAATTTCGGCGGCGTGCCGAGCCGCTTCGGCCAGTTCTGCCGCACCAGCTCGTGATTGCCGCCGATGCCGCCGGACGCCACGATCACGGCCTGCGCCTTCAGCGCGAACTCTCCGACGACATTGCGCGACGAACTCTTGCCGCGCTCGATCGTGTCGGGCGCGAGAACGGCGCCGCTGATGCCGTCGACCGTGCCGTTGGTGATGGAGAGCGCATCGACACGATGGCGGAACCTGAAGCTGAGCCGACCGCTTCTGACGGCCTCGCGCGCGCGGCGCTCGAACGGCTCGACGATCCCCGGCCCGGTGCCCCAGGTGACGTGGAAGCGCGGCACCGAATTGCCGTGGCCCATTGCGTCATAACCGCCGCGCTCGGCCCAGCCGACGACGGGGAAGATGCGATGGCCCATCGCGCGCAGCCAGTTGCGCTTCTCGCCCGCCGCGAACGCCACATAGGCCTCGGCCCATTGGCGCGGCCAGAAATCCTCGTCGCGGTCGAAGCCGGCCGTGCCGATCCAGTCCTGCATGGCGAGCTCGAAGGAGTCCTTGATGCCAAGCCGGCGCTGCTCCGGCGAATTGACCAGGAACAATCCGCCGAACGACCAGAATGCCTGGCCGCCGAGCGACTGCTCGCCTTCCTGGTCGACCACGATCACGCGCTTGCCCGCGTCCGCGATCTCGGTGGCGGCCACGAGGCCCGACAGGCCTGCGCCGACAACGATGACGTCCGTCTCGTCAGCCATGTGCTTCCCCCTCCATCGGTTCCCCCCTGTAGTTGCCCGGATTGAAGCCAGCGGTTGCAACTGAGATCAAGGGCGCGGCGCGCAAGACATCGTTAACTTGTTCCACTTTGGGATAGAGACCGGCCGAGTGCAGCGCGGACGCAACACTGGATTTGAATTTGGTTTGAGTAAGCCGGCCTGCCTAGACAAAACCTCGGTTACGACGGACGCTAGCAGCGCATCACCACCTGACACGCAGATTCGAATTCGACTGGGGCGGGGGACAATGAAGTTTCTGACGGGGTTGCTCGCGGCGGTTCTCCTGATCGCGGGCATGGGGGCTTCTCACGCGGTGGTTCGGATCGCGGATGACCGCGGCGGCCGGATCGGAACCTACGTCGACAAATACCAGGACCTGCGGCAATCGGGCGAAACCGTCATCATCGACGGCCTTTGCGCTTCCGCCTGCACCATCGTCCTTGGCGCCATCCCGCATGACCGCATCTGCGTGACCTCGAGCGCGACGCTCGGCTTCCACGCCGCCTGGGATTTCGGCGCCAATGGCCGCGCCGTCACCAATTCCGAAGCAACCCAGATGCTCTATGCGATGTACCCCTCGCAGGTGAGGCGCTGGATCAACCAGCGCGGTGGCCTGACACCACACATGCTCTTTCTGAAGGGCAAGCAGCTCCAGGCCATGTACAAGCCCTGCTACATGGACGCACAGGCCTCGGCGATCAAGCCAACGCGCCGGTCTCTCCCGCAATCCGAGCGGATCGAGTCCGCTCGGGGCCAGCTCCTGCACTGACATCATCAGCATGACGGGATCGTTTTAGCCCGCCAGCGGCGCCTTGCCCGCAGGCGGGCTAAAGCTTATCTGAAAACCTGGGAACCGGGGTTTTCGTCCCGGTCATTGTCATGGCTCAACCAGTGCATCCGGCCCACCCGCTACAGGACAATTCGCCCACTGCCGGCTGGATGCCGTCCGTGCTGCTATTGGCAGGTGCAGGGATCGGCGGGCTGGTCGTGCTCGGCGCGCTCGCGCTCTGGTTCCACTACGGCAGCCAGGTGTTCTTCGAAATGATCAGGACCGGCTTCGCTGCCTGCTTCTGACTCCCGACAGGAAGTTTTCCGCTCATGAGCTCCGCCGCCCGTCCGCTGGTGATCGCGACCGCCTTCGCCGCAAGCCTCGTCGTCGGGCTCCTGATCATGTTCTGGGCCATGGGCGGGGTCGGCAAGGTGGCGCAGCCGGCGGCAATCGGCGGCCCGTTCCAGCTGACCGACCAGAACGGAAAGGCCGTCACCGACAAGAGCCTGAAGGGCAAGCCGACCCTGATCTTCTTCGGCTACACCCATTGCCCCGACGTCTGCCCGACCTCGCTGTTCGAGATCTCGGAAGTGCTGCGCGCGATGGGCAAGGACGCCGACAAGGTCAACGCCATCTTCATCTCGGTCGACCCCGAGCGCGACACGCCGGCGACGATGAAGGACTATCTGTCGAGCTTCGACCCGCATCTCGAGGGTCTCAGCGGCGATCCCGCCGAGACCGCCAAGGTGATCACCTCCTACCGGGTCTACGCCAAGAAGGTCCCGACCAAGGACGGCGACTACACCATGGACCACACCGCGCTGATCTATCTGATGGACCGCGACGGCCGCTTCGTCTCGCCGTTCAACCTGAAGCGGACGCCGGAAGAGGCCGCGGTCGAGCTGAAGCGGTATCTCTAGGCGTCCGATCAACTGCAATCGGCGCTCGCGTTCCCGGCCGGATGGTTTATAAGGCCCTCCGATCCCAACGAAATTCGTTCATTTCTGGCCGATGGCTCCATCGCAACAGGCGAAATCGTCGAAATCTGCCGGTGGCTTGCTGACGGCGCTGGCCGTCGGCGTGTGCCTGTTCGCCGGCCTGCCGGGCGCCGAGGCCCAGGCTCCGGCCAAAAAACCTCCTGCGGCGCCCCAGGCCACCCCGCAGGTCACGCCCCAGGCCGCCCCCCAGGCAGTGCCCGGCTTCTGGGACCCGCGACGGCGGCCGGAGCGGCCGGACCTGTCGCGCCTGACCGTGATCCGCTTCCTGACCGAGACCGACTATCCGCCTTTCAACTACACCGGGGCCGACGGCAATCCGGCCGGTTTCAACGTCGATCTCGCCCGCGCGCTGTGCGAGGAGATCAAGGTCACCTGCACGGTGCAGATGCGCCGCTTCGAGACGTTGGTGGACGCGCTCGCCTCCAACCGGGGCGACGCCATCATCGCCTCGATGGCGGTGAGCCCGCAGCTGCGCGCCCGCGTCGACTTCACCGATCCCTACTACCGCGTGCCCGCGCGCTTCGCCTCGCGCAAGGACGCGGTGATGCCGGAGATCCGCCCGGAATATCTCGAGGGCAAGAAGGTCGGCGTCATCGCCGGCTCCGCGCATGAAGCCTATCTCAAGGCGATGTTCACAGACGCCGAGCTGCACTCCTATCCCAGCGACGACGCGCTCCGCACCGCGCTTCGCAAGGGCGAGGTGGATTTCATCTTCGCCGACGCCATCTCGCTCGCGTTCTGGATCAACGGCACGGATTCCGGCGATTGCTGCGCCTTCTCCGGCGGCCCCTTCGTCGAGAGCCGCTTCTTCGGCGAGGGCATCGGCATCGCCGTGCGCAAGGGCAACGACGTGCTGCGCCAGGCCCTGAACTGGGCCCTGTTCCGGGTCTGGGAAAAAGGCCGCTACACCGATCTGTGGCTGCGGTATTTTTCGGTGAGCCCGTTTTAGCTGCATCGCCGCTCTTGGTTCCTCATCCTGAGGAGCTTGCGCAGCAAGCGTCTCGAAGGATGAAGGCCCCGCTGGTGGCCTCGCCCTTCGAGACGCGCGCGAAATGCGCGCTCCTCAGGGCGAGGGTCTGACACCCGCCCGCAAAATTGCATTCTGCCCGGAAATCGCTATTTTCCGCGGCCCGGAGGCCCCTTGATGTCCGTTATTGATCTTGCTGCGAATCCGAGCGACCTGCGTGCGCTCGCCGAACAATCCAACGCCTGGCCGTTCGAGCAGGCGAAGGCCATTGTCGCGCGGCTGAAGAAAAGTCCGAAGGACGAGGTGCTGTTCGAGACCGGCTACGGCCCATCCGGCCTGCCGCATATCGGCACCTTCGGCGAGGTCGCACGCACCTCGATGGTGCGGCATGCCTTCCGCGTTCTGACCGAGGACAAGATCAGGACGCGCCTGCTGGCCTTCTCCGACGACATGGACGGCCTGCGCAAGGTGCCGGACAACGTGTCGAACAAGGCGCCGCTGGAAGCCAATCTCGGCAAGCCGCTGACGCGCGTGCCCGATCCGTTCGGCACGCATGACAGTTTCGGCGCGCACAACAATGCGCGCTTGCGCGCGTTTCTGGATCATTTCGGCTTCGACTACGAATTCGCGAGCTCGACCGACTATTATACGTCCGGCCGTTTCGACGCGACGCTGCTCAAGATGCTCGCTGCCTACGACAAGGTGATGGCGATCATCCTGCCGACGCTCGGACCCGACCGCCGCGCGACCTATTCGCCCTTCCTGCCGATCAGCAAGACCACCGGAGTTGTGCTGCAAGTGCCGATGATCCGCCGCGACGTCGCGGCCGGCACGGTGACTTACGTCGATCCCGACACGAACGTGGAAGTCGAGACGCCGGTCACCGGCGGAAATGTAAAATGCCAGTGGAAGGCCGACTGGGCGATGCGCTGGGTCGCGCTCGGCGTCGACTACGAGATGGCCGGCAAGGACCTGATCGATTCGGTGAAGCTCTCCGGTGCCATCGCCAGGGCGCTCGGCGCCACCCCGCCGGAAGGTTTCAATTACGAGCTCTTCCTCGACGACAAGGGCCAGAAGATATCGAAGTCGAAGGGCAACGGCCTCACCATCGACGAATGGCTGCGCTACGCCTCGCCGGAATCGCTGTCGCTGTTCATGTATCGCGAGCCGAAGGCGGCCAAGCGGCTGTATTTCGATGTCATCCCGCGTAACGTCGACGACTACCAGCAGTTCATCGACGGCTTCGCCAAGCAGGACGCCAAGCAGCAGCTCGGCAATCCGGTCTGGCATGTCCATAGCGGCCATCCGCCGAAGGGCGACATGCCCGTCACGTTCCAGCTCCTCCTGACGCTGGTGTCGTCGTCGAACGCCGAGAATGCCGAGACGCTGTGGGGCTTCATCGGCCGCTATCGTCCCGGCGTGAGCCCGCAGACGCATCCCAAGCTCGACGCGATGGTCGGCTACGCCATCAACTATTATCGCGACTTCGTGGCTCCGACGAAGCAGTTCCGCGAACCGACCGAGACCGAGCGCGCGGCGCTGCAGGATCTGCGCGATGCGCTGTCGCAACTCACGCCGGACGCCTCGGCCGAGGACATCCAGAACGTCGTCTACGAGATCGGCCGCCGCGAGCCATTTCTCGACCAGGTCAAGAAGGGCAAGGACGGCCGCCCCGGCGTCACGCTCGACTGGTTCAACATGCTCTACCAGGTGCTGCTCGGCCAGGAGAAGGGCCCGCGCTTCGGCTCCTTCGTCGCGGTGTATGGTGTGCAGAACGCGGTCAACATGATCGACGGGGCGCTGGCGCGGAGCGCGTGAGGGGCGTGCAGCCCTCACTGGCTCGCCCACACGATCCTTGCGATCCACGCCAGCTCGCCCACCGTCATCGTCCGCTCCGCCTGCGCCGCGTTGAGCGGCCGCAGGTCCAGCGCCTTCGCCGTACGGCGCTTCAGCGTGGCGATCGTCACCTCGCCCGCTTTGGTCTTCACCACCACGCGGTCCCCTTTCCGGACCGGTGTGCCGGGTGAGACCAGCAGGACATCGCCGTCGCGATAGGCCGGCTGCAGCGCATCGCCGGAAATCTGAAGCGCGAAGCTGTGGCTGTTCTCGGCGGCGGGAAACGCAAACTCGCTCCAGCCCTTGCCGATGGGAAAGCCGGATTCGTCGAAGGCGCCGCTCGCGCCGGCCAGCGCGAGGCCGAGCAGCGGCACCGAGCGGCCGTCGCCCGAATCGTCGCCGACCAGCCTGGCGAAGGTGTCGATCGACGAATCTGCCGCCGCCAGCGCTTTCGCGATCGATTCGGTGGAGGGCCAGCGCTCGCGGCCGTCGGAGGTGACCCGCTTGGACTTGTTGAAGGTGGTGGGGTCGAGCCCGGCGCGTTTGGCAAGGCCCGACGGCGACAGGCCGGCGCGCGCCGCCAGCCGATCCAGTGCGACCCAGATCTGGTCGTGGGTCAGCATCCTCTGCGCTTTGGCCTGCCTGACCATGGAAGGTCTCCAGCCCGTCGCATCTCAGGAAAACTGTCCTCAAATCAATCGGTTTTCCGTTTTTCGCGCAAGAGGCGACAGCCAAGGCTTGAGTTCGGAAGGGGCCGCCTCTACGGTCGCGCCCGGGTTTTCAGACCTGCAAGAGACGAAAAACCCCAAGAGACTCAATGAGCTGACTCGATGAGCTGGCTCAACGAGCCGACTCAACGGCAAACAGGGCTGCGCAAGCGGTGGTCAAGATCTACAAAATCTGTCCGGCCTCGGCCTGGCGCGAGGCGGAACGGCAAGGCGTGTACCGGGGCAGCGCGGACGACGCGCGCGACGGGTTCATCCATTTCTCGACCGCGGCCCAGGTTCCCGAGACCTTGCGCAAGCATTATTTCGGGCAGCGCGCGCTGTTCCTGGTCGAGGTCGACGGCGATGCGCTCGGCGGTGAGCTGCGCTGGGAGCGCTCGCGCAACGAGCAGCTGTTTCCGCATCTTTATGGCGAGCTCGATTTCGGTGCCGTGCTCTCGGTGATGAACCTCAACATGCGCTCCGATGGCGGCCATGATGTCCCGGAGCTGGCCCCGTGATCCGCGCCTTCGACGCTCTCTCGCTGCCGGTGCTGCGCTGGCTCGATCCGGAAGATGCGCATCGCCTCGCGATCCAGGGCCTGCGCTTCCTGCCGCCGGTCAAGCCGCGTGCTGACGATGCTAAGCTCGCGGTGCGCGCCTTCGGGCTCAACTTCCCCAATCCGATCGGCATGGCCGCCGGCTTCGACAAGAGCGCCGAGGTGCCGGACGCGCTGCTGCGGCTCGGCTTCGGCTTCGTCGAGATCGGCTCGGTGACGCCGAAGCCGCAAAGCGGCAATCCGCGGCCGCGGCTGTTCCGGCTCGAGCGCGACGAGGCCGTGATCAACCGCATGGGGTTCAACAATGACGGCGCGGACGTTGCGTTGCGCCGGCTCGCCGCGCGCGCGCAGCACGGGGGCATCGTCGGCGTCAATGTCGGTGCCAACAAGGATTCGCCGGATCGCGTTGGCGATTACGTCAAGCTGATCGAGACCTTCGCGCCGGTGGCGAGCTATTTCACCGTCAACGTCTCCTCGCCGAACACGCCGGGCCTGCGCAATCTGCAGGAAGGCGCGCTGCTCGACGATCTCCTCGCCAGGGTGATCGACGCGCGCGAGCGGGTGCGTCAGAAGGCCGGCGACACGCCGGTGCTGCTCAAGATCGCGCCCGACCTTAGCCTCGCCCAGCTCGACGACGTCGTGCAGGTCGCGCGCTCGCGCCGCGTCGACGGCATGATCGTGTCGAACACCACGATCGCGCGGCCGAGCACGTTGCGCGAGGAGATGCGCGCCAAGGAGCAGGGCGGTCTGTCCGGCCGGCCGCTGTTCCGTCTGTCGACGCGGATGGTCGCGGAGACCTATGTGCGCGTCGAGGGCGCGTTCCCGCTGATCGGCGTCGGCGGCGTGGATTCCGGCGGCGCCGCGCTGACGAAGATCCGTGCCGGTGCGAGCCTGATCCAGCTCTATTCGTCGCTGGTCTACAAGGGCCTCGGCCTCGTCGACGAGATCAAGCGCGACCTCACCTCGACGCTGCTTCGCACCGGGAGGGATTCGCTGTCCGAGATCGTCGGCGCCGACGCGGCGACGCTCACGGCGGAAGACTGGCCGGGGATGTAGGCCAAGGCATCCGGGCTACGATTTCGGAAACGTCTTCCTGTACTGCGCCGGATAGCGCGCGGCCTGCAAACCGCCACGCGAGACATAGGAGGCGATCAGCGCCCACCACAGTCCGGCATTGCCGAACGATTGCAGCGCCCACCAGGTGCCGAGGAAGATCGCGAGCGAGGCCAGCATCAGATTGCGCATCTCGCGCGCCCAGGTCGCGCCGATATAGATGCCGTCGAAGCCGAAGGCGAACACGCCAGGAATGGGCGCGAGCACGACGAACGGCAGGAATTCGCGCGCGCTGCGGCGAACGGCGTCGCTGGCGGTCATGAAATCGATCAGGCGCGGTCCGAACAGGGCGAACAGCACCGAGACGACCAGTGCAAAGCCCAGCCCCCACAGCAGCACCAGCCGGGTCGAGTCCGCAAACCCTTTGGCGTCGCGCGCGCCGAAGGTGCGGCCGCAGAGCTGCTGCGCGGCGTTGGCGAGACCGTCGAGGAAGAAAGCGCTGACCAGGAGGAAATTGTTGAGCACGGAGTTCGCGGCCAGCGTGACGTCGCCGGCCCGCGCGCCCTTGGCGGTGAAGAACAGGAACACGGCGATAAGCGCCGCGGTGCGGATCAGGATGTCGGAATTCACCGCCAGCAGGCGCATCAGCTTGTCGCGGTCGAACAGGGCTGCATATGGCACCGCGAATCCGTCATCCGCATAGCGGCGGCACACGATCACGCCGAGCCCGAATCCGGCCGCTTCGGACAGCAGCGCTGCGATCGCTGCGCCCGCGATGCCGGTGTCGTAGACCAGAACAAGCAGGATCGTCGCCGCCATGTTGACGAGGTTGATGACGACCTGGAGCGCGAGCGCCGGATTGGCCCGGGCCTGGCCGACCAGCCAGCCGAGGATGACGTAGTTGGCGAGCGCCAGCGGCGCCGACCAGATCCGGATCACGAAGTAGGTTTTCGCCGCGCCCGTGACGCCTTCGCTGCCGCCCATCAGGTCGAACAGCGCGGCGGCCAGCGGCAATTGCAGCACGATCAGCGCTGCGCCGATCAAGCCGGCGACGATGAAGCCGCGCACGAGGATCGCGGTCAGCTCGCGCGTCTCGCCGGCGCCGAGCGCCTGCGCCGTGAAGGCGAGCGTGCTCATGCGCAGGAAGCCGAACAGCCAGAACAGGCAGTCGAAGATGACGGAGGCCATCGCGACGCCGCCGAGCAGCGCGGGATCGTCCAGCCGGCCGATCGCCGTGGTCGAGACCACGCCGATCAGCGGCGTGGTGAGGTTCGCCACCATCGCCGGACCGGCGATGGCGAACACCTGGCGGGAGCCGACTTTGGGATGAACGGGCGCGTGCATCAGTTGCGTCTACCCGACCAATCGCCTGATTGCACCATCGCGGACGACATGAGGTGCCTGCGCAGGCCGCGCGCGAAAGGCTCTATCGCCCGCGCGGCGCGCCGAAGACGCGCATCAGCAGCCAGATCGGGATCACGATCACCGCGCCGAGCAGGAAATAGCGCCACACCCAGTTCACGGTATCGAAGCCGAGATCCCAGAGACGCTGGAACAGCAGGCGAATGCTGTAGATGATGTTCCAGGGATCGAAGCCGATCGCCGCCAGCACGACGCCGACCAGGATCGAGAGCAGCACCAGGCGAAACGCGACCGCCAGCGGCGAACCGCCGAGAAAGCGGTTCAGCCCATCGCTGCGGCCGGCCGGCACATCTCTGACGTCTTGGGCCATCGCGAAAAACTCCTTGGCGGATTCGACCCGATTATAGGGCACGGCGGGGCAGATGGGGAACCCGCATTCACCCGTCAATCAGCTTACCGCGTTTTAATTTGGACAGCACATGCGGCGGGCTCGCTGCAACCTCTCCCGCTTGCGGGAGAGGTTGCGCCGAAGGCGCGGGTGTGAGGGTTCTCTCCTCTTGGGGAATCCCAATGCGGAGATACCCTCTCCCCGACCCTCTCCCGCAAGCGGGAGAGGGTGCGCTCCTGTCACGCTCCAACCTCCGCCGCCTCCGCCTTCAGCATCTTTTCCAGCGTTTCCAGCCGGTCGGCCTCGCGCGGCGGCTTGTCCCAGCGCAGGCGGCTGATGCGGGGGAAGCGCATCGCGACGCCGGATTTGTGCCGCGGCGAGCGCTGCAGGCCCTCGAAGGCGACCTCCAGCACCAGCCCCTTGTCCGGCTCGTGCACGACATGGCGCACGGGGCCGAATTTTTCCGTGGTGTTGCGACGGACGAAGCGGTCGATCTGGAGCAGCTCCTCGTCGGTGAAGCCGAAATAGGCTTTTCCGACCGGCACCAGCTCATCGCCCGTCCAGACGCCAAATGTATAGTCGGAATAGTAGGACGAGCGCTTGCCGTGGCCGCGCTGGGCATACATCAGCACGGCGTCGATGATGTGCGGATCGCGCTTCCACTTCCACCACTGTCCCTTCGGCCGCCCCGGGAGATAAGGCGCATCGCGCCGCTTCAGCATCACGCCTTCGACGGCGTCCGCGTCTTCGCCGGCGCCCGCGCTGGCGGGATCGGCCCGTGCGGCGGTGAGTGCGTCCCAGCTCGCGAAGGGGACGGTCGGCGACAGATCGATGCGGGAATCGTCGATCTTCCCGATGAACGTTTCCAATCGCTCGCGCCGCTCCGCAAAGGGCAGCTCGCGCAGATCATTCTCGTCGTCGCCGAGCAGATCATAGGCGCGCAGGTGAATCGGAAACTCCTTGATCAGCTTCGGCGAGACGACCTTGCGGTTGAGCCGCTGTTGCAGGACGTTGAAACTCTGCACACGGCCCTCGCGCAGGATCAGAAGCTCGCCGTCGATCGCGCCGGGTGAGCGCAGCGACGGCACGAGGTCCGGAAAGCTGCCCGTGATGTCCTCGCCGGTGCGCGAATAGAGCCGTGCCGTGATGTGGCCGCGCTCGTCGCGGCCCGCCACCGCCTGCACGCGGATGCCGTCCCATTTCCATTCGGCGATGTAGTCGGCCGGATCGAGCGCGGCGAAATCATTGTCCTCGATCGCATGCGCGAGCATGACGGGACGGAACGGGGCGGGATCGCGATTGACCGGCTTGTCGCCGCGGCCCTCCAGCCAGGCGAACAGGTCGAGATAGGGGGGGCTGAGACCCGGCCAGATCAGCTCGACGTCATGCGGATCCTTGTCGCCGAGCGCGGCCGCTGCGGTCTTCGCCAGGCGTGCGGAGATGCCGATGCGCAGAGCACCGGTGACGAGCTTCAGCAGCGCCCAGCGGCCGGTCTCATCCAGCTCGTCGAGCCAGCGTTCAAGCTGCTTCGGCAGCTCGGTCTTGCCGAGCGTGCGGAGCGTGGTGACGACTTCGCTGAGGGTTGGGGGAGGCGGGTTGTTGTGCTTGCTCGGGTGGAGCGCATCGCTGGCATCTCGCCCGCGGCACCCCCCTCCCTGACCCTCCCCAGCAAGGGGGGCGGGAACGGTGAGAGAGGTGCGTCGACCACTCGCTGAATCACTGTCAGTCGTGGTGCTCGCCGGTGGCCGCGCGCTCCGCTGCGCTCTCTCCCCCCTTGCGGGGGAGGGCGGGAGAGAGGGGTGGCCCGGAAAAGACTCACCATGACCAAGCAACCGCCTCGGCCACATCAGCGCCACCGTCTCCGAGAGGTCGCCGACATAATCGTAAGACAGCCCGAACAGCACCGGATCGGTGCGCGACGCGATCAGGTCGCGGATCAGCGCCGGCTTGGCGTGCTTGAAGCTGAGTGCGCCGGTCAGCGCGGCCAGCGCGTAGCCGCGATCGGGGTCGCCGACCTCGCGGAAATAGCCGGTGATCAGCCGCAGCTTGTTGTTGCGGCCGGGCTCGTAGGCGAGGCGGTCCAGCAGTTCGGCGAAGCGGTTCATGCCTCGGCCTCGTCAACGATCGGCGCCTCGCTCTCCTCCTCGTCGCCATAGCCGACGAGATCGAGCGGCTGCGCCCGCAAACCCTTGCTTTGGCACCAATGCACCAGCGCGTCTTCCTGGCCGTGGGTGACCCAGATCTCACCGGCCCCGGTTGCCGCGATGGTCGCGGTGAGGCCGTCCCAGTCGGCGTGATCGGAGACCACCAGCGGCAGCTCGATGCCACGCTGCCGCGCGCGGGCGCGCACGCGCATCCACCCCGATGCGAACGCGGTGACCGGATCGGGAAAGCGCCGCGTCCAGAGATCGGAGGTGGCCGAGGGCGGCGCCAGCGTGATGGTGCCGGCCAGCGCCGCTTTCTTCACGCCCTTCACCGGCCTGAGGTCGCCGAGCTCGATGCCGCGGCTCTGGTAGTAATGCGTGATCTTCTCCATCGCGCCATGCAGATAGATCGGCGCGTCGTAGCCGGCCTGCCGCAGCAGCGCGATCACCCGCTGCGCCTTGCCGAGCGAATAGGCGCCGACGAGATGCGCGCGCTCCGGAAACAGCGCGACCGACGCGAGCAGCTTCTTGACCTCCTCGGCCGCATCGCCGTGCCGGAACACCGGCAGGCCGAACGTCGCCTCGGTGATGAAGACGTCGCAGCGCACCAGCTCGAAAGGCGCGCAGGTCGGGTCGGGCGCGTCCTTGTAGTCGCCGGAAGCGACGATGCAGGTGTCTCTACAGGTCACCGCGACCTGCGCCGAGCCGAGCACGTGGCCGGCGGGGTGAAACTTCACGCTGACGTCGCCGAGCCGGATCTCCTCGCCATAGCGGATTGCTTGCGTCGATCCGGCAAAATTCTCGCCATAGCGCAGCCGCATCATGTCGAGCGTTTCCTGCGTCGCCAGCACCGCGCCGTGGCCGGCGCGGGCATGGTCGGAATGGCCGTGGGTGATCACGGCCCGCTCGACCGGGCGGACGGGGTCGATATGGAAGCCGCCGGGCTTGCAGCACAGGCCGGCAGCAACTGGCAGCAGGATGTCTTGCGGACGCATCCGCGTCATATAGGGAGTGCCGGTCACAAAATTCACCCGTCATGCGCGGGCTTGACCCGCGCATCCATCCTCTTAAAGAGTTCCTTTTTTGATGGATTGCCGGGTCAAGCCCGGCAATGACAATCGGTTCCCCGATGCCCCTGCGTCTGTTCCAAACCTCCGGCGATCTCATGGCCGACCGCCGCTTCGAGTTCGCGCGCGACCTCCAGCTCAAGGGCGATCTGCCCGCCGCCGCCGACCTCATCGAGCAGGCCATCGAGCTCGCGCCGAACTTCACCTCCGCCTGGTTCACGCTCGGCGAAATCCGCAGCCAGCTCGGCGAGCGCGACAAGGCGATTGCCGCGTTCCGCGAAGCGCGCCGGTCCGATCCCGAGGACCAGCACGGCGCCCGTCTGCATCTGATACGCCTCGGCGACGTGCAGCTCTCCGAAATGCCCAAGGCCTATGTGCAGGCGCTGTTCGATCAATATGCCCCGCGCTTCGAGCACACCCTGATCAACGATCTCGGCTATCGCGCGCCGTCCCTGATCTTCAAGGCGGTGCTGGCCGCGCGCGTTGCCGCGAAGAAGCCAGCCCTGTTCAAGCGCGCCATCGATCTCGGCTGCGGCACCGGGCTTGCGGCGGCTGCTTTCGCAAGACAGGTCGATCATTTCACCGGCATCGATCTGTCGCCCGGCATGATCAAGCAGGCGCGCGCCACGGATCTGTATGCCGAGCTCGAAATCGCCGACATGATCGAGGGCCTGCGCGGCAAGGGCGACGCGAGCGCGAACCTCGTCGTCGCTGCCGACGCGTTCGTCTATCTCTCCGATCTCGCGCCGGTGCTGAGCGAAGCCAGGCGCGTGCTCGCGCCCGGCGGCATGCTCGCCTTCACGCTGGAGACGCATGACGGCAGCGGTATCGTGCTCGGCGAAGGGCTGCGCTATGCCCACTCCGCGGAATATGTCCGCGGTGCCATCGCCGGGGCAGGCCTCAAGCTTCTGACGGTGGAGACGGCCTCGCCGCGCAACGAAAACAACGAGCCGGTGCGCGGCCTCGTCGTCGTCGCCGAGAAAACTTGAGTCTAGGCGCTAAAGGCCCTGCCATTTAAGCGTCATTGCGTCGCAAAGCGGCGACTTCTCACTTGCGATGCGCGAGGCGATGTCAGCACAATGCGCGCACCAGGGAGAGACAAATAATGACCAAGAATCCATCGCGGCGCGATTTCAGCGCCGGCGCACTCGCCACCATCGCTGCATCGACCTTGCCCGCGCCCTACGTCTGGGCCGCGGAGAAGAAATACGATGCCGGCGCCAGCGACACCGAGATCAAGATCGGGCAAACCGTGCCGCATTCCGGCCCCGGCTCGCTCTACGGCGTGCTCGGGCGCATCGGCGAGGCCTATTTCCAGATGCTGAACGAGAAGGGCGGAATCAACGGGCGCAAGGTCAAGTTCCTGACCATGGACGATGCCTACAGCGCGCCGAAATGCGTCGAGGCGACGCGGCGCCTGGTCGAGCAGGAAGAAGTGCTCGCGCTCTACGGCTCGCTCGGCACCGCGCCGCAGACCGCCGTGCACAAATACCTGAATTCCAAGGGCGTGCCGCAGCTGCTGCTCAACACCGGCGCGTCGAAGTGGAATAATCCAAAAGAGTTCAAATGGACGATGGCGGGCCTGCCGCTCTATCCGACCGAGGCGCGCATCCTGGCGCGCCACGTCGTCAGCGTGAAGCCGAACGCGAAGGTCGGCATCCTCTACCAGAACGACGATTTCGGCCGCGACTTCCTCGGTCCGTTCAAGAAGGTGCTGGCCGATGCCGGCGGCACCGCCCAGGTGATCATGGAGCAGACCTACGATCTGACCGATCCGACGGTCGATTCCCAGCTCATCAATCTCTCGAAATCCGGCGCCGACGTGTTCTACAACATCTCCACCGGCAAGGCGTCGTCGCAGTCGATCCGGAAGGTCGCCGAACTCGGCTGGAAGCCGCTGCAGCTGCTGTCGGCCGGCTCGACCGGCCGCTCGATCCTCAACGCCGCGGGTCTCGAGAACGCCGCCGGCATCGTCGCGATCCGCTACAACAAGGAGGTCGGCCTGCCCAAATGGGAGAAGGACCCCGACGTGATGGCGTTCGAGGAGCTGCGCAAGAAGTACACGCCGGCGATCGATCAAGACAACACGATCGCGTTCGCCGGCTATGGCCAGGCCGTGACCATGGGCGAGATCCTGCGCCGCTGCGGCGACGATCTCACCCGCGCCAACGTGCTGAAGCAGGCCTCGAACCTCAACGGTTTCCACTCGCCCTACTTCCTCGACGGCGTCACCTACAGCTACACGCCGGACGACTACACGCCGATGAAGACCCTCTTTATCTCCACCTTCACCGGCAAGGATTGGGATATCTCCGACAAGCCGATGTCCGAGTAGGGGCGGCACCGCTGTTTCTCTCGCCTCTCCCCGCAAGCGGGGAGAGGCGAAGACCGCCCCCTCGACGAACCCACCCCCACGGCTTACCTGTGATGCCGTGCCGCCCCGCATCCTGAAATCCTCGGCCGAGCCGGCCGCGCTGCTGCCCGACCGTTTCCAGCAATGGTTCGCGGCCCGCGGCTGGTCGCCGCGCGCGCATCAATTGGCGCTGCTGAACAAGGCGCGCGAGGACCGCTCGGCGCTGCTGATCGCGCCGACCGGCGCCGGCAAGACGCTGGCGGGATTTTTGCCGACACTGGTGGAGCTGTCTTCTCCCTCCCCCCTTGCGGGGGAGGGGCGGGGAGGGGGGTGGCCACGGGCACCGCTCGTGGAGCTACCCCCCTCCCGGCAGCCGGCGGCTGCCGACCTCCCCCGCAAGGGGGGAGGTGACAACAAGCTCGTCTCTACCGGCCGCAGCCTGCAACGGAGCGGCGGCCTCCACACCCTCTACATCTCGCCGCTCAAGGCGCTCGCCGTCGACATCGCCCGCAACCTGGAGCGGCCGATTGCCGAGATGGGCCTGCCGATCAAGGTCGAGACCCGCACCGGCGACACGCCGGTGTCGCGGCGGCAGCGGCAGCGCCGCTATCCGCCGGACATTCTGCTGACGACGCCCGAGCAGGTCGCCCTGCTGCTCTCCTCCGACGACGCGCCGTTCCTGTTCTCCTCGCTCAAGCGAATCGTGCTGGACGAGCTGCATGCGCTGGTCACGTCCAAGCGCGGCGATCTCTTGTCGCTGGGCCTTGCGCGGCTGTGGCGGCTGGCGCCGCAGATGCGCGCCATCGGCCTGTCGGCGACGGTGGCCGAGCCGGAATCGCTGGCGCGCTTCCTGGTGCCGCAACCGAAGGACAAGGCGGAATCGGCCGACATCGTCATGGCCGGCGGCGCGGCGCCGCCGCTGGTCGAGATGCTCGACACAAGCGAGCGGCTGCCCTGGGCCGGCCACAGCGCGCGCCATGCGCTTCCCGAGATCTACCAGCTGATCAAGGCGAACAGGACCACGCTGGTCTTCGTCAACACCCGCAGCCAGGCCGAGATGCTGTTCCAGAATCTCTGGAGCATGAACGACGACAACCTCGCGATCGCGCTTCACCATGGCTCGCTCGACGTCGCCCAGCGCCGCAAGGTCGAAGACGCCATGTCGGCGGGCAAGTTGCGCGGCGTGGTCTGCACCTCCTCGCTCGACCTCGGCGTCGACTGGGGCGACGTCGATCTCGTCGTCAATATCGGCGCGCCCAAGGGCTCCTCGCGCCTGATGCAGCGCATCGGCCGCGCCAACCACCGCCTCGACGAAGCCTCGCGCGCGGTGCTGGTGCCTGCGAACCGCTTCGAGGTGCTGGAGTGCCGCGTCGCCATCGACGCCATCGCGGAGAATGCGCAGGACACGCCGCCGCTGCGCACCGGTGCCATCGACGTGCTGGCTCAGCATGTGCTCGGCTGTGCCTGCGGCGAGCCGTTTTTCTCCGACGAGCTCTACGACGAGGTGCGCACCGCCGCGCCCTACGCGGATCTCACACGGCAGGATTTCGACGACGTCGTCGATTTCGTCGCCTCCGGCGGTTACGCGCTGAAGACCTATGAGCGCTTCGCCCGCATCAAGCAGGACAAGGAGGGGCGCTGGCGCGTCGCCAATCCAAAGGTGCGGCAGAGCTACCGGATGAATGTCGGCACCATCGTCGAGGACGACATGCTGAAGGTGCGGCTGGTGCGCTCGCGCGGCGGCGGTCAGGGAAAGGCAGGCGGCTCGACGGGCGTGATCGCGCGCGGCGGCAGGCTGCTCGGCGAGATCGAGGAAGCCTTCATCGAGGGCCTCAGCCCGGGCGACACGTTCGTGTTCAGCGGCGAGGTGGTGCGCTACGAGACCCTGGTCGAGGACCAGGTCTATGTCTCGCGTGCCAACGACAAGGACCCGAAAGTGCCGTCCTACATGGGCGGCAAGTTTCCGCTCTCGACCTATCTTGCCGAACGCGTTCGCCGCCTGCTCGATGACGCCCGCGCCTGGGGCGCTTTGCCGGAGCAGGTGCGCGACTGGCTGGCGCTGCAAAGGGACGTCTCCCGCGTGCCGGCGGTGCGCGAGCTGCTGGTCGAGAGCTTTCCCCGCGCCAACAAGCATTACATCGTCTGCTATCCCTTCGAGGGACGTCTCGCGCACCAGACGCTCGGCATGCTGCTGACGCGCAGGCTGGAGCGGGCCCGCGCGCGGCCGCTCGGCTTCGTCGCCAACGAATATGCGGTCGCGATCTGGGCGCTCGGCGACATGTCGTTCATGATCCGGAACGGCAAACTCGACCTCAACGCGCTGTTCGACCCTGACATGCTCGGTGACGATCTCGAAGCATGGCTCGCCGAATCCGCCCTGATGAAGCGCACGTTTCGCAATTGCGCGATCATCTCCGGCCTGATCGCGCGCCGGCATACCGGCGAGGAGAAGAGCCGCCGCCAGGTGTTGTTCTCGACCGATCTCGTCTACGACGTCCTGCGCAAGCACCAGGCCGACCACGTGCTGTTGCGCGCCGCCCGCGCCGATGCCGCAACCGGCCTGCTCGATCTGCGCCGCCTCAGCGACATGCTCACCCGCATTCAGGGCCGCATCACGCACCGGGAACTCGACCGCGTCTCCCCGCTCGCCGTCCCCGTGATGCTGGAAATCGGCCGCGAGTCAGTCTATGGCGAAGCTGCAGACGAGTTGCTGGCCGAAGCCGCCGACGAGCTCGTCAAAGAGGCGACGGGATAAGGGCAGGTTTTGACGTGACGCTAGGCGCGCTGGTTTCAGGGGATGTCGAGGACATGCGCGTTTCCAGAGTCACCGTCAGCGACGTGACCTTCGCCGCCGATCTCTCCGGCGCCCTGTTCTGGGAAGCGCAGCGCCTGCTCGTCGTGTCCGACCTGCATCTGGAAAAAGGCTCCAGCTTTGCCACCCGCGGCGTGCTGCTTCCGCCTTACGACACGCTCGCCACGCTGGGCCGTCTCGCTGCTGTCATCTCCCGCCATGATCCGCGAATCGTCATCGCCCTCGGCGACAGCTTTCACGACCGCACCGCGCATGAACGCCTTTCGGCGGATGATCGTGAGGCCGTCAGCGCGCTCCAGGCCGGCCGCGACTGGATCTGGATCTCGGGTAATCACGATCCGATGCTGCCGCGCGATCTCGGCGGCACCATCGCGGATGAAGTCGCGATCGGCCCGATCACCTTCCGCCACGAGCCGACCGGCGCGCATGGCGAGATCGCCGGGCATCTGCATCCCAAGGCCCGCGTCTCCGCGCGCGGCCGCTCGATGGAGCGCCGCTGTTTTGCCAGTGACGGGATGCGCGCCGTGATGCCGGCCTTCGGCGCCTATGCCGGCGGCCTCAGCATCCGCGACGCCGCGTTCGCAAAAATCTTTCCGAAGAACGGTTTTGTCGCGCATCTGCTCGGCGACCGCCGCGTGCACGCGATTGCCGCGTCGCGGTGTTATTAGAGCATGATCCGGAAAAGTGCGAAGCGGTTTTCCGAAAAGATCATGCTCAAAC
>NZ_JALJRE010000025.1:0-79726 GCF_024519855.1 Bradyrhizobium sp. Bra78
GCGGGCTCCTCACCATGAGGGTCTGATATCTCACCGCAAAACGCGACCTCATCCTGAGGGCCCGCCGTAGGCGGGCGTCTCGAAGGATGGGCCGCAGGCAAGCTGCCCGCCACGCTTTTCTTCATATGCGATAGCCCTGCCCTCCAGGGGAGGGTGACACCTTCAATGCGGCTCGAGCGCAGTCGACCATCCATCTGTCAACCCGCCATCCGGCCGGGGCGTCGTTCAAAGCAATGCGCGCGCTTTGGTCTTGAAGAGTTCATCATTGCCACCCATCTTGTGGCGCCCGCGGGGAGAAGAGTATCCTGCTTTTTCCGCGGCTTTTATGCGAGGACCTGGGATGGCTGGACCGGACGGAAGCGAGCAGTTTGTCAAAAAGCACGATTTCGTTTCGCCTCGGCCCTACACAATTGCCGGGCTTCTCGCCGCGGCGTTCGCGCTCACCGGTTGCGGACAGCCGACTTCGCAGGCGGGCGCCCCGCCGCCAGCGCCGGTCACCGTCGCTCAGCCGGTCAAGCGCACCGTCACCGATTGGGATGAGTTCACCGGCCGCTTCGAGGCGGTCGAGGAGGTGCAGGTGCGCCCCCGCGTCGGCGGCTTCGTCAACTCCGTCGAGTTCCAGGACGGCGCCATCGTGCACCAGGGCGATCTGCTCTACGTGATCGACCCGCGTCCGTTCGAGGCGGTGGCCGAACAGGCCGACGGCCAGCTGTCCGATGCGCGCGCCAAGGTGGAGCTTGCCAAGCGCGAGCTCGACCGCGGCCTGAACCTGGTTCAGACCAGCGCGGTCTCGGAGCAGGTCGTCGACCAGCGCCGCCAGGCCCTGCAGGCCGCACACGCCGCGGTGTCGCAGGCCGAAGGTGCGCTGAAGGCCGCCCGGCTCAATATCGAGTTCACGCATGTGACCGCGCCGATCACCGGCCGCGTCAGCCGCCATCTCGTCAGTCCCGGCAATCTCGTGCAGGGCAGTGACAACGGCTCGTCGACGCTGCTGACGTCGATCGTCACGCTCGATCCGATCTACGTCTATTTCGACATGGATGAGACCACGTTCATGAAGTACAGCAAGCTGTGGTTCGAGGGTAAGCGCCCGAGCTCGCGCGATACCGCGAACCCCGTGCAGGTGACGCTGGCCGGCGAGACCAAGCCGTCGCATGACGGCTCGATCAACTTCCTCGATAACCGCCTCGACGTCTCGACCGGCACGCTGCGCAGCCGCGCCGTGGTCAAGAACACCGATCTCTCGATCCTGCCCGGCCAGTTCGGCCGTATCAGGCTGATCGGCAGCGCGCCCTACGAGGCGCTGCTGATTCCGGACGTGGCGGTCGCGACCGACCAGTCCCGCAAGATCGTGTTCGTGGTCAAGCCTGACGACACCGTGGAAGCGCGTGCCGTGGTGCTCGGACCGCTGGACGAAGGTTTGCGCGTGATCCGCGAAGGCCTGAAGCCGGACGACCGCGTCATCGTCAACGGCATTCAGCGCGCCCGCGTCGGCGCCAAGGTCGCCCCGCAGACCGCGCCAGCGCCGGGCGGTGGCAAATCATGAACCTGGGCCGTCTCTCCATCAACCAGCCCATCCTGGCGATGGTGCTGTCGATCGTGCTGCTGATCGTCGGCGCGCTCGCCTACACCACGCTGCCGGTCTCCGAATATCCGCAGGTGGTGCCGCCGACCGTCGTGGTCACCACGCAATATCCGGGCGCGTCGGCGCAAACCGTGTCCGACACCGTCGCCGCTCCGATAGAGCAACAGATCAACGGCGTCGAGGACATGCTGTATCTCTACAGCCAGGCGACCTCGAACGGCCAGCTCACCATCACCGTCACCTTCAAGCTCGGCACCGACCTCGACAAGGCGCAGGTGCTGGTGCAGAACCGCGTCGCGATCGCGCAGCCGCAACTGCCCGACGAGGTGCAGCGCAACGGCGTCGTCACCCGCAAGAACTCGCCCGACATCCTGATGGTCGTGTTCATGCTGTCGCCGGACGACACCTTCGACCAGCTCTACATCTCCAACTACGCGCTGCTCCAGGTCCGCGACCAGCTGCTGCGGATCGACGGCGTCGGCGACATCCAGATCTTCGGCGCACGCGACTATTCGATGCGGCTCTGGCTCGATCCCGACCGGATCGCCAATCTCGGCCTGACCTCGGCCGAAGTGCTCGCCGCGATCCGGGCGCAGAACGTGCAGATCGCGGGCGGCCAGATCGCCGAACCTCCGATCGCCGACCGCGCCTTCCAGCCCAATCTCACCTTCACCGGGCGCTTGAAAGACCAGAAGCAGTTCGAGGATATCCTGATCAAGGCCGGCTCTGATGGCCGCACGGTGCGCCTGCGCGACGTCGCGCGCATCGAGCTCGGGGCGCTGGCGTATTCCACCAACAGCTTCCTGCTGCGCAAATCGGCGGTCGCCATGCTGGTGACGCAGCGGCCGGGATCGAACGCGCTCGCCACGGCAAAGAACATCTCCGACACCATGACGAAGCTCAAGGAGAGCTTTCCGAAGGGGCTCGACTACAATATCGGCTACAACCCGACCGAGTTCATCGCGCAGTCGGTCCACGAGCTGATCAAGACCATCTACGAGGCCATGCTGCTCGTGGTGATCGTCGTGCTGGTGTTCCTGCAAGGCTGGCGGCCGGCGATCATTCCGATCATCGCGATCCCGGTCTCGCTGGTCGGCACATTTGCAGTGATGGCGGCGCTGGGCTTCTCCATCAACAACCTTACCCTGTTCGGCCTCGTGCTCGCCGTCGGCATCGTGGTCGACGACGCCATCGTGGTGGTCGAGAATGTCGAGCGACATCTCGAGCACGGCATGAGCAGGCGCGATGCCGCGCTCAAGACCATGGAGGAGGTCGGCGGCGCGCTGGTCTCGATCGCGCTGGTGCTGTGTGCCGTGTTCGTCCCGACCGCGTTCTTAGGGGGCATATCCGGGCAATTCTTCCAGCAATTCGCCGTCACCATCGCGGTCGCGACCGCGATCTCCTGCTTCTGCTCGCTGACGCTGTCGCCGGCGCTGGCCTCGCTTCTCCTCGTTCCGCACGAGGAGAAGCGGCCGCCGGCGCGCTGGAATATCCTCGCCCGCGGCTGGAGCGCGTTCACGGGTGCCTTCAACCGCGTGTTCGACCGGCTGGCGCACGGCTATGCCGGTGTCGCCAATTTCGTCATCCGGCATTCTGTGGTGATGATCCTGATCTATGTGGTCCTGATCGGCAGTGCCGGCTGGCTGATCGGGACCACGCCGCAGGGCTTTATTCCGGCGCAGGACCGCGGCTACGTCATCATCTCCGTGCAATTGCCGGGTGCGGCCTCGCTGGCGCGCACCACCGAGGTCGTGCGCGAGATCGAGCGGATCTCGCTGGATACGCCGGGCATCGTCCGCGTCGCGGCCTTCGCCGGCTTCTCCGGCGCCACGCGCACGCAGGCCGGCAACGCTGCGGCGCTGTTCCCGGTATTCGAGGAGCCCGAGGCACGAATCAAGAAGGGGCTTACCGCAAATGCCATCACGGTCGAGCTGCGCAAGCGCCTGGCAGCGATCCAGGGCGCCTTCATCATCGTGATTCCGCCGCCGGCTGTGCCCGGCATCGGCACTGGCGGCGGCTTCACCATCCGCATCCAGGACCGCCAGGGTCGCGGGCCTGAACTGCTCGCCGCAGCCACCGACGAGCTCGTCGCCGCGGCGCGCAAATCGCCCTTGCTGCTCGCTCCGACGGTGTTCTCGCCGTTCTCGGCCAACACTCCGCAGCTCTTCGTCGACATCGACCGCACCAAGGCGCAGAAGCTCGGGGTGCCGATCGCCAACATCAACGACACGATCCAGACCTATTTCGGATCGACCTATGTCAACGACTTCAACCTGTTCGGCCGGACCTATCACGTCACCGCGCAGGCCGATTTCCCGTTCCGGAAAGAGCCGACCGACCTCGCGCGGCTACGCACGCGCAACGCCTCCGGCGACATGGTGATGCTCGGCAGCGTGGTCGACTTCAAGGATGTCTCCGGCCCTGACCGCGTCGCCCGCTACAATCTCTATGCAGCATCCGAGCTCCAGGGTGAGCCAGCGCCGGGCGTGAGCTCGACCACGGCGCTCAACACCATCAAGAAGCTTGCGGACGATACCTTGCCGAGCGGCTTCACTTTCGAATGGACCGACCTTTCCTACCAGCAAATCACCGGCGGCAATGCCGGCCTGCTGGTGTTCCCGATCTGCGTGCTGTTCGTCTATCTCGTGCTCGCCGCGCAATATGGCAGCTGGACGCTGCCGTTCGCGGTGATCCTGATCGTGCCGATGTGCCTGCTCGCTGCGACCATCGGTGTGCGCATCATGGGGCAGGACGTCAACATCCTCACCCAGATCGGATTTGTCGTTCTCGTGGGGCTCGCGGCGAAGAATGCGATCCTGATCGTTGAGTTTGCGCGCGACATCGAAAAAGAAGGCAAGCCGCGGCTGGAGGCCGTGATCGACGCCTGCCGCCTGCGCTTGCGGCCGATCCTGATGACCTCCTTCGCCTTCATCCTCGGCGTGCTGCCGCTGGTGATATCGTCCGGCTCGGGCTCGGAAATGCGTCAGGCTGTCGGCGTCGCCGTGTTCTTCGGCATGATCGGCGTCACCCTGTTCGGTCTTCTGTTCACACCGATCTTCTATGTGGTGGTGCGGAACCTGGCCGAGGGGCGGAACGACAAGAAGCCGGAGGTCGTGGCTCCATAGGGCCGGGGTTGACCACTGGCGTATCGACCACCTCGGTGTCGGGACGACGCCGTTTGCTTGGCGCTTCCTCCAACTAACGACCAACATGAAATGGATGGGCAGGCCCGGGGTTCTTCATTAGTATCCGCGCGATTTCAAAACAGAAAACTGCTGGGAGCCAACGAATGAAATCAGCACTTTTGGCCGCTGTCGCAACCTCTGCCCTGTTGCTGGCGGCGCCAGCCTCCGCGCAGGGCGTCAAGATCGGCATCCTCAACGACCAGTCCGGCGTCTATGCCGACTACGGCGGCAAGTACTCGGTCGAAGCCGCCAAGATGGCGATCGAGGATTTTGGCGGCGAAGTGCTCGGCCAGAAGGTCGAGATGATCACCGCCGATCACCAGAACAAGCCTGACCTCGCCACCTCCATTGCACGCCGCTGGTACGACGCCGACAATGTCGACATGATCACGGAACTCACGACATCGTCGGTGGCGCTGGCCGTGCAGGACCTGTCGAAGGAAAAGAAGAAGATCGACATCGTGGTCGGCGCGGCGACCTCGAGCATCACCGGCAGCGCCTGCTCGCCCTATGGCTTCCACTGGGCGTTCGATACCCATGCACTCGCGGTCGGTACCGGCGGTGCGCTGACCAAGGCCGGCGGCGATACCTGGTTCTTCCTCACCGCGGACTACGCCTTCGGCTACGCGCTGGAGAAGGACACCAGCGAGATCGTCACCCACAATGGCGGCAAGGTGCTCGGCTCGGTCCGCGTTCCGCTCAACTCGTCGGACTTCTCCTCCTTCCTGCTGCAGGCGCAGAGCTCGAAGGCGAAGATCGTCGGCCTCGCCAATGCGGGCCAGGACACCACCAACTCGATCAAGCAGGCGGCCGAGTTCGGCATCGTCTCCGGCGGCCAGAAGCTCGCCGGTCTGTTGATGACGCTTGCGGAGGTGAACGGCCTCGGGTTGCAGGCGGCGCAAGGCCTGGTCCTGACCGAAGGCTTCTATTGGGATCATGACGATGCGTCGCGGGCATTCTCCGAGCGCTTCTTCAAGCGCACCGGGAGAATGCCGAGCATGATCCACGCCGGCACCTATTCGGCGACGCTCAGCTACCTGAAGGCGGTGAAGGCCGCCGGCACCAAGGACACCGAAGCGGTCGCCAAGAAGCTGAAGGAGCTGCCGGTCGACGACGCCTTCGCCAAGGGCAAGGTGCTGCAGAACGGTCGCATGGTCCACGACATGTATCTGTTCGAGGTCAAGAAGCCCTCGGAATCGAAGAAGCCGTGGGACTACTACAAGCAGCTCGCCGTGGTCCCCGGCGACCAGGCCTTCCTTACCGCCAAGGAAAGCGGCTGCCCGCTGACCAAGTGAGGCGGGGACCGCGCTAATAGCTCCGCCGTCGTCCCGGCCTTCGCGCCGGGACGACACTGAGTGTGTTGAGGTTGCTCGAGCCTCACACCAGCCGCAGCACCACTGCCCCCAGAGCGCCTGCCCACAACGCAATCGCGGCGATGCCCTGGATCGCAAAGCCGGGGCCGCGCTTTGCGGCGGCCTTCGAATAGCCGATGAAATAGACGATGCGGCCGATGATCCAGACCGCTCCGATTCCGGCTGCGACGGCATCGCCGATATGGATCGCAAACAGCCAGAGTGCCGGCAGGAAGATCGGCATCCATTCCAGCGTGTTCATCTGGATGCGGAAGGCGCGCTCGAAATCGGGATGGCCTGTCATCGCCGGCACCCTGACGCCCGTTTTGGTCCGCGACCGCGAGACATTGATGCAGGTGAAGAAATAGAATGCGATCGCCAGCAGCGTGACGAGGGCGGTGAGATGATACATGGCGAATCCCTTTGAAGAGGTCGCGGTTCAATACCCGGTCAGCTCGAGATAGCCAACGCCGTCATGCGTGCCGGCGAAGCTGATCGGTCCTTCCCAATAGGAGAAGCCGGTCCCCATCCAGGCTTTGGGATTGAGCGGCTTGCAGCGGATCGAGAACGACCGCGAGGGAATCGCGATCTGCCATTCCACCGGCAGCTTGCGTCCCGCAACCTCCGCTGTTGCGCTCGGAAACATCTGGATGTCGTTGCCTGCAATCATCTGCGTGCCGCCTGCGGCGGTGATCCAGTTGCCGAACGGATAATTCCGGCCGTCCTTCTGCCGCAGCCGGTACAGCATCAGCTTGTCGCCGGATGACAGGTGCAGCGACAGCCAGTCCCAGCCGGTCTGGTCGGCGTCGAGCGGCTGGCTGCTCCATTCGCGGTCCATCCAGGCCTGGCCGGAGACATCGGCCGGCTTGTCGTCGATGGTGAGCGTGCCCCGCGCGCGGTAGAACGGCTGGCTGTAATAGTACGACGCTTGCCCGCGCTCCGACTTGCGGCTGTAGCCGCCATCGCCCTGCAGCACCACGGGACGATCGGCCTCCAGTGTCAGCGCGTAGCTGAAGTCGGTACCCGCGGCCTTCAGCGTCAGCGGCGCCAGGGTGCGATCGTCGCTGCGCTCGAGACCCTTCATCTCCCAATCGTCGATCCAGGCCGCAAACGGTTTTGCCGTGACGCCGGCCTGTCCGATCCCGCCGCGGGAAAATACCTCGTTGAAGCGGTGGGTGTCCGCGCGCGTCACTGCGGCGTGCGCCATCCAGATCTGCTGATTGGCCCAGCCTTCGCCCTGCGGTCCCGGCTGCGCCGCCTGACGGAACAGCGTCCATTGCAGGCCGCAAGCCGCGCCGCTCGCGTCGACGAGATTTGCCGTGAGATACCACCACTCGATGCGAAAATCAGGATGCGGCCCGTGATCGGCGGGAAAGGCGAACGTCTTTCCCGGCGTGACCTTCGCAAAGCCGTCGGCCGTCTCGCCGAGCCCGGCATAGCCTTGCGCGCCCGCACGGCGTGCAAGCGCGAGCGCAGCGATGCCGCCGAACAAAGCGCGCCGCGAGATTTTGTCAGCGCTCATTGGCAAACACCTTGACGAGGTTCGCCGGTTGCATCCGCGCCAGCCTTATCATCGGCAGCAGTGCCGCAAGCAGCGACGCGACCAGCGCCACCGCGACCAGCCCCACCAGTTGCGGCGGAAACACGTGGAACGGCAGCCGCCAGCCGAACGCCTTCACGTTGACGATCGCGATCAGGCACCACGCCACGAGCAGTCCGAGCGGCACGGCAAGGAGCGATGTGAACAGCGCGACCGACAGCGTCTTGGTCAGCTCGATCGCGGCGAGGCGCGGCCGCGTGATGCCGATCGCCCACAGCGGCGCGAGCTGCGGCAGGCGGGAATTCGCCAGCGTCAGCAGGCTGGTCAGCAGCGCGATGCCCGCGACGCCGAGCGTGAAGGCGTTCAGCGCAGACGTCACCGCAAAGGTGCGGTTGAAGATGCGGATCGATTCCGCCTTCACCGTCGCCTGGTCGGCGACGCTGCGGTCGTCGAGCGCAAACTGCTTCTGCAACGCCGCGATCAGGCCTGGGATGTTCTGCTTCGCGACGATGAGGCCGATCCGCGTCTGCGGCGTCTGCGGAAACTGTCGAATGAGCGCGGCGACGTTGACGGCGAGCTGCCCCTTGGGGTTGCCGTAATCGGCATAGATCCCGGCGATGTCGAGCTCCCAGCTCCCGCCCGGCGCCGGGACGTCGATGACATCGCCGACCCGGACGTTCAGGCGCCGGCTCAGCTGCTCGCTGATGAAGGCGGCGTTGCCCGGCACGAGCAGGGTCCAGGCGCGCGGCGCGGCTTCCAGCAGCGGCCAGCGCTCGCGATAGAGCGGGTGATCGGGTAGGCCGAGCAATTCGACCGGCTGGCCCTGAACCTGCGTCTCGGCGCGCCCGCCCGAGAGGATCGCCTGCACGTCGCTACGCTCCTTCAGCCAGCTCCGGATCGCGACGCCTTGCGCATTGTCGGAGGCGCTGATGTAGACGTCGGCCGCGAGCCGTCCGTTGAGCCAGCCGATGAAGGTGCGGCTGAACGTTTCCACCATGGTGGAGACCCCGACGTTGACGGCGAGCGCGAGCAGCAGCGCCATCAGTGCCAGCGACAATCCGGAAAGCTGCTGGCGGCTGTCCGCCCAGAACCACAGCGCCAGCGGGCCCCGTGCGAAACGCTGGCCCGCGAGCAGGAGGATCTCGAGGAAGGCCGGCAAGATCAGTGCCGCACCGAGCATCAGCGCTGCCAGCACGCCGAAGCCCGCGATCAGCGATTGTCCGTAGTGAAGCAGCAACAGTGCGACCGCGAACACGGCGCAGGCCGCTCCGCTCTGCAGGATCAGCCAGCGGCGCTGTCGCTGCTGCCAGGCATGCGGCTGCGCGGTGGCCAGCACCGGCATCCTGATCGCCTTGATCAGGCTGGTCGCCGCCGCAACAAGCGCGCCGGCAATGCTGATGCCAATGCCGGCGAGCCACCATTCAGGTCGCAAGCTGAGCTGTCCCGGGATCTGCGCGCCGTAGAGCCCGCGCAGCGACGCCGCAACGTCGGGCAAGAGCGCAGCCGCGATGAAATAGCCGCAGGCGAGCCCGATCAGTCCGGCGATCAGTGCCAATGCCACCAGCTCGACCACCAGCACGGTGTTGACCAGACGCGCCGAGGCACCGCAGGCTCGCAACGTCCGCAGCATCGGGAGCCGTTGTTCGAAAGCGAGGCCGACGGCGGAGTTGACGATGAAGAGGCCGACGAAGAACGACAGCAGGCCGAAGGCCGTGAGATTGAGATGGAAGCTGTCGGTGAGGCGTTCCAGCTCCGTCTCCGCATTGGGCTCGACCCGCTGCAATTGCTCGCCGACGACGCTTGCCAGCGGTGCGAGCTTGCCCCTGGGCTTGCCGATCAGCAGCCGCGAGACCTGGTCCGGCTTGTTCAGCAGCCGCTGCGCCACGCCGATGTCGACCACCAGCACATCGGGCACGAGCTGGGGCAATACGCGCAGCGGCGGCAGTGTTGCGCCGCTGCTGATCGCGGGTGCCGCGCCTTGCTGTTCCTGCAGATCGGCAAGCGTCTCTTGCGCGACCAATGTCTGGCCCGGCGCGGCAACAAAACTGCCCAGATCCGAAGCACCAAGGCGCGGCGCGTTGCCGACATCGGCCGGCAGCGTCACCGGCTCGATGCCGAGCAATCGCACTGCGCGTCCGTTGATCTGGACGCGTCCCTCCAGCATCGGCGAGACCGGCCAGCCGGCGCGGCGGAGCTTGACGAAAAGGTCCTGCGAGAAAGTCGCGGTATCAGGTGCGACCAGCATCGCCGTGCGAGTGCCGCCGAACGTTGCCGCGGCGCGATCATAGGCGTTGCGGGCCTGCTGGTTGATCGCCTGCACGCCGCTCCACAGCGCGGTCGCCGCGATCAGCCCGATCAGGAGCGTCGCAAACTGCATCTTGTGGCGCCGCCAATGGCTGAGCAGCACCGCGAGGATCCACAGCGCGCGCTTCATGCGATCCGCCCCGCGTGCAAGGTGACTTGGCGGTCGAGCGTTGCGGCCAGATGCAGGCTGTGCGTCACCATCAGGAAGCCGCAGCCGGTGCGGATGACGAGATCGCGCGTCAGGGCCAGCACGTCCTCGGCGGTCGACTCATCCAGATTGCCGGTCGGCTCGTCCGCGAGCAGCAACGATGGCCTTGTCGCCAGCGCCCGGCCGATCGCGACCCGTTGCTGCTGTCCGCCTGATAATTGTTCCGGATAACGCTTGAGCAGGCTGCCGAGACCGAGCCGCTCGATCAATTCCCTGGACCAGGCCGCATCGTGGCGGCCGGCGATCCGCGCCTGGAACGCGAGATTGTCCGCGACGGAAAGGCTCGGGATCAGATTGAACTGCTGAAAAACCAGGCCGATCCGGTCGCGGCGCAGCTGCGCGCGCCCGGCATCGGAAAGCTTGGTGACCTCCGTGTCTTCCAGCCGGATCGTGCCGCCATCGGCGGCATCGAGCCCCGCGACGAGGTGCAGCAGCGTGCTCTTGCCGCTGCCGGACTCGCCGGTCAGCGCGACGCGTTCGCCGGCCTTGAGATCGAGATCGACACCGCGCAGCACATGGACCGGCTCGCCGGCCGAAGAGAATGTCTTGGAGAGGTTTCGGATACTCAGCACGATGGATGGCGCCGGAAGGAATTAACGGAATTGCTGCGTAGCACACCTGCTGCGGAAATGCCGGGTTGCGTTGGTCTCGAAGCCGTTGTTAGCTCGCAAAACGACCAAATCAAAAAAGTGCCAAAAAGACGACGGGGAGAATCATGAGCGCTCAAGGAACGCCCAAGGTGGCGAGCGAGACGACCGGGACGCCAAAGGGAGCCTGGACCGTCACCTTTCTGCTGTTTCTGTTCATGCTGGTAAACTTCGCCGACAAGATCGTCGTCGGCCTCGCCGGCGTGCCGATCATGTCGGACCTGAAGCTCGAGCCGGAGCAGTTTGGCCTGCTCGGCTCCTCGTTCTTCTTCCTGTTCTCGATCTCCGCGATCGTTGTCGGCTTCATCGTCAACAAGGTGCCGACGCGCTGGGTGCTGCTCGCGCTCGCGGTGGTCTGGGCGCTGGCGCAGTTTCCGATGGTCGGCACCGTCTCCTTCACCACGCTCTTGATCTGCCGCATCGTGCTGGGCGCGGGCGAAGGCCCGGCCTTCTCGGTCGCCGCGCACGCGATCTACAAATGGTTTCCCGACGAGAAGCGGACGCTGCCGACCGCGATCCTGTCGCAGGGCTCGGCCTTCGGCGTCATCCTCGCGGTGCCGGCGCTGAACTGGGTCATCGTCAATCATTCCTGGCACTACGCCTTCGGCGCGCTCGGTGTCGTCGGCCTGATGTGGGTCTGTGCCTGGCTCGCGTTCGGCAAGGAAGGCCCGCTCGAGGATACCCAGGCTCTGGCGGCGGCCGAGACGAAGATTCCCTACATTCAGCTGCTCACCTCCCGCACGTTCCTCGGCTGCGTCGCGGCGACGTTCGGCGCTTACTGGGCGCTGTCGCTCGGGCTGACCTGGTTCACGCCGTTCATCATCAAGGGCCTCGGCTTCTCGCAGAGCCAGGCCGGCTGGATCTCGACCCTGCCATGGCTGTTCGGCGCCACCATCGTGATCCTGACCGGCTGGATCTCGCAGCTGATGATGGCCCGCGGCTCGACCACGCGCATCGCCCGCGGCGTGCTCGGCTCCGTGCCGCTGGTCATCGGCGGCCTGATCCTGGCCACGATGCCGCATGTCCAAGGCGCGGCCCTTCAGCTCACCTTGCTCGTGGTCGGAACGGGCCTGTGCGGCGCCATCTACGTGGTCTGCCCGCCGATGCTCGGCGAGTTCACGCCGACCTCGCAACGCGGCGCGATCCTCGCAATCTACGGCGCGCTCTACACGCTTTCGGGCATCATCGCGCCCGCCGTGATGGGCACCGTGATCCAGCGGGCTGGCAGCATGCTCGACGGCTACATGACCGGCTTCACCATCAACGCCGCGATCATGGTCGGCTCCGGTCTGCTCGGGCTGCTCCTGCTCTGGCCGAACACTGAAAAGGCCCGGCTGACCGGCGCCGCCGCGCCGCAGGCCGGCGCGTTGAAGGGCGCGGTGTCGCCGACGTAGGGTCGGTGTTTCGCCCGCTCCAATCAATAGCTTCGTCCCGGCAAAGGTCGGGACGACATCCAGTGTGTTGATGCGGGACGACGATTGAATTTGTAGCGACCTTCGCCGCTCACGAACCGGTTTTCGCCCGCCGTTCGGTGAACGGCGACAGCACCACCGTTGCGAGCATGAAGATCACGGACGCCCCGAATACCCAGTGCGGCGCGCTCTGGTCCATGATCCAGCCGAACAGCAGCGGGCTGACGATGCCGCCGAGATTGAAGCCGGTGGAGACGATGCCGAAGGCGCGGCCGGCGGCACCGGGCGGCGCGGCATTACGCACCAGCATGTCGCGCGAGGGCGCGATCACTCCGGAGAGGAAGCCCGCGGCCGTCATCGTCGCGGTCAAAGCCCAGCCCGGCAGCGTCACCAAAGCGATCAGCAGCACGATTCCCGCGTTCGCGGCAAAGCAGGCCGCGGCGACGTAGCCGTGACGCTCGGTATGGTCGGCGAGGAAGCCGCCCGCGAGCACGCCCGCTGCACTGGCGCCGAGAAACGCGGTGAGCGCGATATTGGCGGCCGAATAGGACGTGCCATAGCCGCTCATCAGCGCCACCACGCCGAAATTGTTGATGCCGGCGACCGACAGGCTGAGCAGCATGAACAGCGCCGTGAGCGTGATCAGCGCCGGGGTGATCACGGCCTGCTTCGGCGCGTTCGCTGCGCCCGGCTTTGCCTTGTGGGCACCGGCATCGGGAATGTTCATGACGACCAGCAGCAACGCCACCGCAACGCCGGTCGCACCCGCTGCGATCAAAGCCCCGACACCGCCGGACACGACAACCAGCGCGGCGACAATCGCCGGCGCCACCGCGCCGCCGAAGTAGCCGGCAAAGGTGTGGATCGAGAAGGCGCGGCCCATCCGCGCCTCGTCCATGTGCTCGGCGAGGATGGCGTAGTCGGCGGGATGGTAGACGCTGTTGGCGAGCCCGAGCAGCACGGCGCAGGCGATCAGCGAGGCGTAGCTGAGGTGCAGGCCGAGCAGGATCAGCGCGACGCCGCCGAGCGTGAGGCCGCCCAGCAGGATCCTTCGCGCGCCAAAATGATCGACGAGATAGCCGGTCGGCGCCTGCGTCAGCCCCGACACCACCGCGGACACGGTGAGCGCGAAGCCGAGCTCGATATAGCCGACGCCGAGCTGGCCTTTGAGGAACGGAAACAGCATCGGCAGGACCAGCAGATGGAAATGGCTGACCCAATGCGCGATCGAGATTCCGGTCAGCGTGCGCAGTGCACTGTCCGCCTTGCCTTGCTGCGGTGCAGCGAGAACGTCGACCATTGCAGTTCCGTTTTACGTTCCTTGGGGACGCGCAAACTATCGGGCACAGCGGTTATTTGTCCATGAACGCGGGCGCATGGCAGCTAGCGCGGGTCGGGGCGAAGGCGGAGTTTGCAGCGCGAGCAGGTGTTTAGAACGTCCGCCGTCGATCGCTGCTTACAGGGGCTCGTCATCCGGCCCGTAGCGGTCGCGCTTCGGCGTCGCGATGTCGCCGTCCTCGTAATCATCGTCGTCGGTGTCGCGCGGAGGCAGGGGCTTCTTCGCCTTGTCTTCCGCTGGCTTGTCGTCCGCAATTTTGGGCGGCGCGCTCGGCTTGCCGATCTTGGCCATGGCTGGTCCCGGATGGTGATGCGTCATCCGACCCTATCCCGAAAACATGTGGAGAGCCTGACCTATCTCAAGGGTCGCGACAACGACGTCAGCCGTGCACCACCGGCCCGCCGGCCTTCTTCCAGGCGTCGATGCCACCGGCGATATGCGCGGTGTTGGTGAGCCCGGCCTCCTTGGCGGCGGCCACCGCCATCGCCGAGCGTTCGCCGAAGGCGCAGAAGAACACGACGCGGCGGCCCGTCGCGGCCGCAACCTCGCGCAGCATGCCGCCGGGCTTCAGGCTATCCTCGACGGACGGATAGGGCGTGTGCAGTGCGCCCTCGAGCATGCCGTGCTTCATCCGCTCGTTGGTCTCGCGCAGATCGACCAGCAGGATATCGGGTCGCCCGAGGACGCGGATCGCCTCGACCGCGCTCAGCGCGCGGCCCTCCTTCTCCAGCTCCTCCTGATGCAGGCCGACATGCATGTTGGCGGGCACCGCGACGTCCATCATCTTCGGATTGGGCAGCTTCAGATTGGCCATCAGCTCGATATATTCGTCGACCGAGCGCACCTGGAGCCGCGGATTGTAGCGCTTCTCCTCGCCGATGGTGGAGACGGTGTCGCCCTTGTAGTCGTGCGCCGGGAACACCATCGTCTCGTCGGGCAGCTTGAGCAGGCGGTTGAAGATCGACTCGTACTGCGCACGCGACGAGCCGTTCTGAAAGTCGGTGCGGCCGGTGCCGCGGATCAGCAGCGTGTCGCCGGTGAAGACGCGGTCGCCCATCAGATAGGAATAGGAATCGTCGGTGTGGCCGGGCGTGTACATCACGTCGAGCGACAGGCCCTCGATCGTCACCTTGTCGCCGTCGGCGACCCGCATCGCCACAACGTCGGCCTTGGTCTGGTCGCCCATCACGGTCATGCAATGGGTGCGGTCGCGCAACTCGCCGAGGCCAGTGACGTGGTCGGCGTGGAGATGCGTGTCCACCGCCTTGACCAGCTTGAGGTCGAGCTCGCGCAGCAGCTGGCAGTAGCGGTCGACCTTCTCCAGCACGGGATCGAGGATCAGCGCCTCGCCGCCGGGGCGGCTCGCGAGGACGTAGCTGTAGGTGCCCGAAACGCTGTCGAAGAGTTGGCGGAAGATCATGGCAGGGAGTCCGGCAATGGAACTGATTTCCAAGATTCTACTATGCCGAGGGCTATAAAGAGAAGCAATTCACTGTGCAAACAAGAAAATTTAGAAGATTCTTATTGCGGTGACGAGCTCCTGTCCTGCCCTCAAACTCGACGGGGGAGGGCCCTACGGCCGCACCAGCGTATACCCGTTCTCGCTGAGGAACAGGATCTGCCCGACCCCGACCTGCACCGGCGTAGCAGCGGGAATGAACTCAGGCCGCTTGCCCGTCTCCCGCTCCATCGTATCGACCGTGTTGAGGCAGATATCGAAGCGCACGCCCTGCGCGATCAGGCTTTCCACCTGCTTGCGGCGTTCGCTGCCGGACAGCAGCAGAGCGATGCCGGGGCCGAACGCCACCACCTCGATCGCGACCTTGTCGGGATCGTAGGCCTTCAGCAAATTGTTGGCGACGCTGAGCACCAGCGCCTGCTTCTTCGCGTCGCCGTCGGAGAGCTGCAGCACGATCCTGTGCTCGGCGAACGGCTTGTCCTGCAGCGGCACCTGTTGCGCAAAAGCGAGCGGTGTCGCGGCGCAGGTGAGCAGCACAAGCGCCAGCGCGCGAAAGACGAGCGACTGCATCATCACTATTCCGCAATGCCGGGGTTGTCCTCGACGCCTTTCAACGTGACGCCGTACCCAAGCCGTTCCGGCAACGTCCGGCCCGAGCGCAGATATTTGCCGACGACGTCCCACACCGGCGCTCCTTGCTGGCCGTTGATCGAGGCCCAGCCGGCGACCTTGTAGCGGTGGTTCGCGCTGAGGGCTTTGCCGTTGCCGAGCTTGAGATCGGAGATGCGGCTGCCGATCGCGGACGTCGGCGTGCAGGTGTAGCTGAGCCCGCCGGCGCGCACCATGTCGCCGCCCTGCTGGTAGTATGGATCGGCATTGAAGAGATTGTCGCAGATGTCTTCCAGCACGTCCTTGATCTGGCCGCCGGTCATCGCCTGCACATAGGTCTCGGGATAGGTGATCGCGGTTTCCGCGAGCACATCCTCCATGGTCAGCGCCTGGCCGGACAGCGCGGTGACGCCCCAGCGAAAGCCCGGCGACAGCGCGATCTCGGCGTCGAGCTCGGTGCGCAGCGCGGTGCAGATCAATTCGTCGACGGGGCCGGAGAAATTGCCGCGGCGATAGAGCAGGCGGTCGAGCGTTGCGACCTTCTCCGACCAGTCGGTGACGTGCGGGGCGCGCAGTCGCCCGATCAGCTCGGCCATGGCGGGGTCGGGCTTGAGCAGCTCGGAATAGACCGGCAGCAGATGATATCGGACGTCGCCGACCTTGCCTTTTTCGAGCGTGAGATCGAGCACGCCCAAAAACTTCCCGTTGGAGCCGGCATTGGTGACGAGCGTCGTGCCGCCGGCATTCTTCACGGGGATGGGCTGCGGCACGGCGTCATGGGTGTGACCGCCGAGGATGACGTCGATGCCGGTGACCCGGCTCGCGAGCTTGAGGTCGACATCCATGCCGTTATGGGACAGCAGGATCACGGCATCGACCTTGTCGTGGCCGCGCAACGCGTCGACGTGCTTCTGCAATTCCTCCTCGCGGATGCCGAAGGTCCAGTCCGGCGTGAACCGTTTTGGATGCGCGATCGGCACGTAAGGGAAAGCCTGGCCGACGATCGCGACGCGATGGCCGCCGAGATCCTTGATCACAGACGGCTTGAACACGCGCCCCGTGGCCTTGTCGAAGGCGATCGCGTCGTTGAAGGCGGCTTCCTCGGTCAGGAAGACGTTCTGCGCCAGAAACTCGCCCTTGAAGCGCTCGAGATTGTCGCGCAGCACCTGCTCGCCATAGGTGAATTCCCAATGCCCGGTCATCGCCTCGATGCCGAGCAGATTGGCGACCTCGACCATGTCGCGGCCCTGCATGACATTGGCAAGCCCGGTGCCCTGCCAGAGATCGCCGCCGTCGACGAGCAGCGAACGGGCCTCGCCGACATCGCTGCGCAGACGATCGACCAGCGTCTTCAGATGAGCGAAGCCGCCGAGCTTGCCGAAGCGGCCCGCGGACTTCTCGAACTCCAGGCAGGTGAAGGCGTAGGCATCGGCACTGTTGGGCCGGATGCCGAATCGCTCGAGGAAGGCGCGGCCGACCAGGTGCGGCGGCCGGCCCGCCATCTCGCCGATGCCGATATTGACGCTGGGCTCGCGGAAATAGACCGGATTGAGCTGCGCATGGGTGTCGGTGAGGTGCAGGACCCGCGCATTGCCGAACCGTTCGAGGTCGTAGATGCCGGCGGTCTCAGCGCCGCGCGCAAGCTGCGGCAGGCCGAGCGATGCGGCCGCAAGGCCTGCACCCTTCAGGAAATCGCGGCGGCGGATCGCCATCCAGAAATTCTCCGCGCCCCTCAATGGTCGCAAGGCTGTTCCACTGGCGAACAGTCTAGCGGATTTCCATCGCCTTCCAGGCTTCTTTTTCGGACGTGGCCTGGAAGATCGACGCCTTGGCCAGCGCCTCGGCCTCCCTGGCTGCGGCCACGGCACGGTCGAAATCGCCGCCGTCCCCCGCCTTCTTCGCCGCGGCCAGCGCCGAGACGGTCACGGTCCATTGGTGACGCAAGCCGGCAGCCTCCTTCGATGCGGCGTCCGCGGCAGCGTAGGCCGCCTTGTAATCCGCCTCATTTGCCGCGCGCGCCGCCGGCGCGAGGCCCAGGGCGAGCATGGGGGCGAGCAGCATGGCCAGGACAAATGACCACTTCATGGCCGCGCTCCCGGGCCCGATATCGGCAGGCCGTTGGCGACGTAGGAGAGGAAATATTCGACGTCGCGATATTCATCCGCCTGCGGCTCCAGCGGAACCGCGCGAGTCTGGCTGTTGCAGGTGACGAAGCGGCGGCTGGTCGTGCCCATGCCGCTCCATTCGGAGCGGTAGATCGGCATCGCGTTCAGGATGCCGAGCGCCGGCGCCAGGATCTCGGCGCGGATACGTTCGCCCGGGCTCTGCACATGGCAGCTCGCGCAGGAAAAATTCATCTGGCCGCGGCGGGTGTAGAAATAGCGCTTGCCGTTCTCGAATGCCGCCAGTGCGCGCGGATCATCGGGAATCTTGATGTCCATCGGCTTGCCGCGCGAGGTGAACGCCATGTAGGCGGTGAGCGAGGCCATCTCGTCCTTGACGTAGGAATAGGGCGCCTCGCCATTGGCTTCGCGGCAGCGGTTGAGCGCGAGCTCCAGCGTGACGACCTTGCCTTCCTTCGTGTCGAAGTAAGGATAGTTCTGGCGGATGCCGATGCCGCCGTTCGGGAAGCAGTCGGCATAGGTCTTGCCGTTCTTGAACGGCGTCGTGAACATGTCCTTGCCGGCGTCGAGCGCGAACTCGTAAGGCGGGAATTCCTCTTTCTCCTGCCACTGCCGCTTCATGTCGGCATTCATCGAATAGGGACCGTTGACGAAATCCTCGTGCTTCACGTTGGGGAATTTCTGGAAGAAGAAGTTCTGGAACGCTTTCGCGTCGGCCACGGGATCGACCTTGTCGGCGGCCACCACGCGCGGAGAGGTGAGGGCGAACGCGACGAGCGCGGCGCCGAGCGAGCCAAGCAGGAGGGCGGACCGGGCCTTCATCACGAGATCTTCGCGGTGGTCGTATCCGACGCACCCTTGTTGTCGGTCCAGGATACCCTGAGGTCGTCGCCCTTCCTGGCGCCCTTGAAGCTGAACTTGACGTAGGGGTCCTTGGAGACCGCGGTGCCCCAATCGGCGATGAAGACGTCCTTGCCGTTACATTCGAACTTCAGCTCCTGGATGAAATGCGCCGGGATCAGTTCGCCCTTGGAATCCTTGACGAAGCCGGAGTCCATGGGATGCTGGATCAGCGCCTGCACCTCGGTGGTGTCGCCGTTGGCGGTGGCGCGGACGCGAATGCTGGATGCCATCTCGGTTCTCCCTAGCCGCCGCAGCCGCCGACGGTGACCTTGACCTCTTTGGTCGCGCTGTAGAGCTTGCCGTCGGCTTCCACGATCGCGGTCAATTTGGTGGTCTTTGCCATCTTCAGGCGGTTGGCGACACTCGGCATGGTGCCGTCGGGAATCCTGTAGCTTGCCGCGAGCGCGTTCGGATTCTCGGCCACGAAGAACGAGATCGAGGTGACCTTGTCGAGCGTCGTCGTCACCGAGATCGGCACGACGCCGCCGTTTTCGGCGATCTCGGGGGCATCGAGCTTGACCTTGTCGGATGGCTCGGCGGTCTTGCCATAGAGCGCCTTGATCGCATCGGCCTCGTTCTTCTGCTTGAAGGCGTCTTCCGGATATTTGTCGTTGGCCGCGGCGCGGGCGGGAGCGAACGGCAGATTGCCAAGGCCGAGCAGCGCGACCGAGGCCGCGCCCTGAAGGAGCAGGCGCCGCGTCGGATGAGGGCCGGTGGTCGTGGTCATCAGAGGTCTCCTGGACAATCTCTTGGCGTGCCGGCGGTCACAGTGTTTGCAGGAAATCAACGATCGCGCTGATTTCCTGCTCGGTCAAAATCCTGTTCCGGCCGAACGGCGGCATCATGGTCTGCGGATTGCGCTTGGTCTCGTCGAAGATGATCGCGGTCAGTTCGTTGCGGTCGGGGTACTTCGCCTTGAGGTCCTTCAGTTCCGGCCCGATCGTGCCCGGCAGGTCGCCGCCCTTGATGACGTGGCAGGTCAGGCAATTGCCCTTGCCGCGGTCGAAGGCGAGCTTCTGGCCCTCGGCCACGGCGGATTGCGCCAGCGCCGGGCCGGCGAGGCCGGCGGCGAAGGCCAGCAGGAGGAGCAGGGCAGGCGTCCGGGAAAAAGCGGTCAAGGCGTCATTCCGAGGCGTTATGTCGTTGGTCTCGATCGCGGAAATAGAAGCGTTCCAAAGCACAAAGGGCATCGCCTGACAATCAAGACTATGCACGGGGCAAAATGGAGTTAATATCTTCCGCATTGCAACTAAAGAGATTGTCTGTTCGGCGGGTTTGGCCCCGAGAGTAAGGTCACTGGCGCGGGGGGCGGCTGTTTTCTCGGCGTATTTCCTGGACGTGTTTCCTCGACGTGTTTCCTGGGCGTTTGGGCGCTCATCCTGTTTTCATCGCGTTCTCGTTTTTTCAAGGGGACCTCACTTGGCGGACTATGTCGTCGAATTTGGCAGGGATGGCGGACGGGTCGAGCCGGACGGCCGGCTCGATGCGCCGGCATTTCATCGCAATCACGAACCGCTCTGGGCAGCACTGCAGAAGCATCTTGCGGGCTGCACCGGCAACGTCGTCGAGCTCGGCAGCGGAACCGGCCAGCATGTGGTCCATTTTGCCCGCCATTCGCCGGGCCTGATCTGGTGGCCCAGCGACCTCAACCAGCGCCACCTCAAGAGCATCGAGGCCTGGCGCGTTCATTCGGGCCTGCAAAACATCCGCTCGCCGCTGCGGATCGATCTCACCGATCCGGACTGGTGTCCTGAGATGAAAAGCGGACAGGCGCCGACAAGCCTTGCCGCATTGTTCTGCGCCAATGTCATCCACATCGCGCCATGGAGCGTGGCCGAGGGCCTGTTCGCCGGCGCCGGCCGCCACCTGCGGGCGGACGGCAAGCTGTTCCTCTACGGCCCGTTCAAGCGCGACGGCAAGCACACTGCGCTCAGCAATGCGGTGTTCGACACGTCCTTGCGCGAAGGCAATCCCGATTGGGGCGTGCGCGACATCAGCGATGTCGAGACGCTCGCTCGCGGGGTTGGCCTCCGTCTCGTCGATACGATCGACATGCCCGCCAATAATCTCACGCTGGTGTTTGCGCGGGCTTGAGGCGCGGCGTTGCTGCGAAAGCCGCTCGGCCTCTATGGTTCGAGACGCGCCGTAAGGCGGCGCTCCTCACCATGAGGGTCTAGGACTTCGCCGCGAAACGAGACCTCATCCTGAGGAGTCGCGGAGCGACGTCTCGAAGGATGGCCGCGAAGCTCCTGCATCTCAGAACACTAGCCCGTCACGCCTCGCCGTCCCGCCAGCCGATCTTGTCCTTCAGGAACCGGAAGCCGAGCACCTCGAAGCCGGCGCGCTCCCTGTTGTCCTTGCCGTAGCCGTGGCCGCCGGCTTCCGGCTCGTAGAACCAGGCCTCATAACCCATCGCCTGGAGTTTTGCCGTCATCTTGCGCGCATGGCCGGGATGGACGCGGTCGTCGCGCCGCGTGGTGGCGATCAGGATCGGCGGATAGGTTTGGCCGGCTTTGACGTTGTGATAGGCCGAGTAGGTCTTCAGCCAGTCCCACTCCTCCGGCTTGTCTGGGTCGCCATATTCCGCGATCCAGCTCGCGCCGGCGAGCAGCCTGGTGTAGCGGCGCATGTCGATCAGCGGGATGGTGCAGAACAGCGCGCCGAACCGTTCGGGGTAGCGCACCAGCATGTTGGTGATGAGGATTCCGCCGTTCGATCCGCCTTGCGCGGCGATGCGCTTTGCGCGCGTCACGCCGCGGCGGACCAGATCGGCGGCAACGGCCGCGAAATCATCGTGCGACAGCTTCTTGCCGGCGAGCCGGCCGGCATCGTGCCAGCGCGTGCCGAATTCGCCGCCGCCGCGCAAATTCGCCTGCACCGTCGTGCCGCCGCGCTCCAGCCACAGCTTGCCGAGCGAGGCGTTATAATAGGGCTTCACCGAATGGGCGAAGCCGCCATAGGCGCTCATATAGACCGGCGCATCCCCGGTCTCGCCGGCGGGACCGGTCTGAACATAGGGAATGCGCTCGCCGTCGATCGAGATCGCCTCGTGCTGCGTCACCACCAGACCGTCGGCGGTGAACGTCTTCGGCGCCTGTTTCAGCACGGCCGGACCTGCAACGCCGCGCTCCATCAGCAGCAGCGACGGCGGCGTCAGCGGGTCCTGCACATTGGCGAGCAAATCGCCATTGCTTTCGGAGGGATGGCGGTCGAGCGGCCAGATGTCGATGACGCCGATTTGCGGCAGGCCGCCAAGTGTCTCGCGGCTCCAGCCGGTGGCTGATGGCGTGCAGATCTCGAAGCGCGGCCTGAGCTCGTCGAGGATCGAGAGCACTAGCCTGTCCGCCGCCCAGAAGAAGCCCTGGACGGCGCGGCGCGGCGCCGGCTCGAACAGCACCGTGAATTCGCGGCCGCCGGCCAGAAAGACCGAAAGCGAGATGCCGAGCACGGCATCGGCCTTGTACGTCCGTCCGTCCACCGACCAATCCGCGCGCGGCTTGATCGTGAGCCAGTCGCCCTGGGCCTGCAGTTCTATGTTGGTGGGAAGGTCCATCTTCGAGAGCGGACCGGTCTGGTCTCCGATCGAGACGCTGAAGTTGAAGAAATCCAGCATGCGGCCGAACCATATCGTTCGGTTTGATGTCATGCGATCGACATGGCAATACGCCGCCATATCGCTCGCCGAGGCTTCGAACAGCACCGTGGCCTGTTCGACCGGTTGGCCGCGCCGCCACAGCCGCACGGTTCGTGCATAGCCGGATGTCGTCGCCATGCCCTCGCCATGGGCGCTCGCCAGCAGCAGCGCGTCGGCATCGAGCCAGTCCACGCCGCCTTTCGCTTCCGGCAACGCAAAACCGTCCGCAACGAAGCTCTTCGTATCGAGGTCGAATTCGCGCAAGGTCACGGCGTCGCTGCCGCCGCGCGACAGGCTCAGAATGGCACGCGAGCTTCCCGGCATCGTGGCGATGCCGCTCAGCAGCCAGTCTTCGCCTTCCTTCGCGGCGAGCCGGTCGACATCCAGCATGATCTCCCACGCCGGATCGGCCTTGCGAAATTCCGCCAGCGTGGTCCGCCGCCACAGGCCGCGCGGATTGGTGGCGTCCTTCCAGAGGTTGTGCAGATCGTCGCCGCGCCGGCTGACATAGGGAATGTTATCCGGGCGATCGTAGATCGCCGCGAGAATGTCACGGTCGCGCGCGAAGGCTGCGCCGCCGAACGCGTCGAGCGTCAGGCCGTTCTGCCGCGCGACGAAATCGAGCGCCTGCTTGCCTTCGATCTCCTCCAGCCAGAGCCAGGGATCGTCGTCGGGAGCGCTGAGCGTGGGCCTGTCGTCGACGGTCATGAACGAAACTCCCGGAAGATTGCGGCGGATAGGATTTGATCGAGCGCAAGCCGTCAAGAGCGCGGCCCGCTATCATCCGTTTGATTGCGTCAGAGGCATGGCCTGCGCCCGTTTGCGCCGGTTGCCCGCCCTCCCGCGCCCCTCCATAGTGCCGGGAATCAACAGAGCCCCTTGAAGGCCCTTTGGGGCGGAAATGCCGATGCTAGACGTGACTTCAGCCAACGAGATCGTCGACGACGTCCGCGTGCGCGCCAACGTGGTGCGCCTTGCCGCCGCGCAGGCGCTGACCGGCGCCAACTCGGCGGTGATCTTCGCGACGGGCTCGATCGTCGGCGCCACGCTCGCGCCGGACATGTCGTTCGCGACCGTGCCGATCTCGATGTATGTGCTTGGGCTCGCCGCTGGCACGCTGCCGACCGGTGCGATCTCGCGCCGCTTCGGCCGCCGCGCCGCCTTCATCGTCGGCACGGGTCTGGGCACGCTCACCGGCCTGTGCGGCTCCTTCGCGATCCTGCGCGGCTCGTTCGCGCTGTTCTGTCTGGCGACCTTCCTCGGCGGTCTCTACGGCGCGGTGGCGCAATCCTATCGCTTCGCCGCCGCCGACGGCGCCAGCGCAGCTTACCGGCCCAAGGCGGTGTCGTGGGTGATGGCGGGCGGCGTGTTTGCCGGCGTGCTCGGTCCGCAGCTCGTGCAATGGACCATGGACGTCTGGTCGCCCTATCTGTTCGCCTTCAGCTTCCTGGTGCAGGCGGCGGTGGCGTTGGTCGCCATGGGCATCGTCGCCGGCGTCGACATGCCGAAGCCGGCCCCGGCCGATCTGCATGGCGGCCGTCCGCTCATGACGATCGTGACCCAGCCGCGCTTCATCGCGGCCGCTTTGTGCGGCGTCATCTCCTATCCCATGATGAACCTGGTGATGACTTCGGCGCCGCTCGCCATGAAGCTGTGCGGGCTGAGCGTCAGCGATTCCAATTTCGGCATTCAATGGCACATCGTCGCCATGTACGGGCCGAGCTTCTTTACGGGCGCACTGATAAGCCGCCTCGGCGCGCCCAAGACCGTCGCGATTGGCCTGTTGCTGGAAGCCGGAGCGGCCACCATTGGTCTTTCCGGCATCACCGCGATGCACTTCTGGGCCACGCTGATCGTGCTCGGTATCGGCTGGAATTTCTCCTTCATCGGCGCCTCCGCGCTGGTGCTGGAGACGCACCGGCCGCAGGAGCGCAACAAGGTGCAGGCCTTCAACGATTTCCTGGTGTTCGGCATGATGGCGATCGGCTCGTTCTCGTCCGGCCAGTTGCTCGCCAATTACGGCTGGTCCGCGGTGAACATGGTGGTGTTCCCGCCGGTGGTGCTCGGCCTCGTCGTGCTCTTGCTGGTCTCCAGGGCGCGCCGCCGCAAGGCGCGGCTGGAAGCGGCGATGGGCGAGTTCCCGGATGCGATCTGAGTTGGCAGGAGGCTGTCAGCAGCGTTGATACTTCGATCGCGGTCGAAGTGATTTTCTGCTCCCACGTCGATACATGATGGTCGTCATGGACAGAAAATCACAACGCGGGGGATGCGAAGGAGAAGCGCAAATGCTCGACAATCCCCGTCACGGCGCACCGATCGACGAATCCTCCCTCCGTTACGAAGGCTGGCGCATCGTCGCGGTCTGCTTCCTACTCGCGACCTTCGGCTGGGGGCTCGGCTTCTACGGCCAGAGCGTCTACGTCGCCGAGCTCCAGCGTGCGCACGGCTGGTCGGCCTCGCTGATCTCCTCGGGCACGACGTTCTTCTATCTGTTCGGCGCGCTGCTCGTCGTGTTCGTCGGCGAAGCCGTCCGGAAATATGGTCCGCGGCTCTGCCTGATCGCGGGCACGCTGGCGATGGCGGCCGCCGCGGTCGCGATCGGCGCGGTGCGCGAGCCCTGGCAGCTCTATCTCGCCGATGCCGTGCTCGCCTTCGGCTGGGCCGGCACCAGTCTGGCCATGATCACCAACACCATCAGCCTGTGGTTCGACCACAAGCGCGGCATGGCCATCAGCCTCGCGCTGAACGGCGCAAGCTTCGGCGGCATCGTCGGCGTGCCGCTGCTGGTGACCTTGATCGGCCATACCGGCTTCGCCAGTGCGATGTTTAGCGTCGCCGGCGCCATGCTGATGCTGCTCGTGCCGGTGATCCTGATCGTCGTCGGCCGGCCGCCTGATCTGCATGGTTGGCACGCGGCGACGAATGCGAAGCCGCAATCGTCGGCGCAGATCCGCAAGGCCGCGCTGCGCGACGTTGGCTTCCTCACGGTGACGATCGCCTTCGCGCTGGTGCTGTTCGCGCAGGTCGGCTTCATCGTCCACCTGATCTCGTTCCTCGATCCCGTGATCGGGCGCGAGCGCGCCGCCGTGGCTGTCGCGGTGCTGACGGCGATGGCCGTGGTCGGCCGGGTGCTGTTCTCGCTGGTGATCGACCGGATCAACCAGCGCCTCGCCTCCGCGCTGTCGTTCCTGAGCCAGGCGGCGGCGCTTCTGGTCGTCATCAACCTGCACAACGACTACGTGCTGATCGCGGCCTGCGCGGTGTTCGGCTTCTCGGTCGGCAACCTCATCACCCTGCCGTCGCTGATCGTCCAGCAGGAGTTCGATTCCGCCTCGTTCGGCGTGCTGATCAGCCTCAACACCGCGATCAACCAGGTGACCTATGCCTTCGGTCCCGGCGTCGTCGGCTTCCTGCGCGATCTCTCCGGCGGCTATTCGCTGCCGTTTTATCTCTGCATCGCGCTGGAGGTGGCGGCCGCGGCGCTGATCATGGTGCGGGGTGCGCCACACGCGAAGACTTCGTAGAGACGCGGCGCCTCGACACACTCCGTCATTGCTTCGCTGCGCTCGCAATGACGAGAGGCGAAAGCGGCGTCACGCCTCCCGCTGTCGCAGCAGCTCCTCGACGTCCAGCCGCTTGGTGATCATCGCAAGCTTGCCGTCCGGCCCGAACGGCCACTGCTCCTTCGGCCGGTCCCGATACAGCTCCACGCCATTCTGGTCCGGATCGCGCAGATACAGCGCTTCGGACACGCCATGGTCGCTCGCCCCATCCAACGCAATGCCCGCCGACAGCACGCGGTGCAGCGCGTCCGCCAGCGCGGGGCGCGTCGGATAGAGGATCGCGGTGTGATAAAGCCCGGTGGTGCCTGGCGGTGGCGGCGAGCCGCCCTTGCTCTCCCAGGTGTTGAGCCCGATGTGGTGGTGATAGCCGCCGGCCGAGATGAAGGCCGCGCCCGACCCCATGCGCTGCATCAGCTCGAAACCGAGCACGCCGCAATAGAAGCCGAGCGCGCGATCGAGATCGGCGACCTTGAGGTGGACGTGGCCGATCCTGGTGCCGGCATGGACGGCTTGGTTTTGCGACATGGTGCTGCTCCGTTGATCACCTCACATAAGGCGGGCCTCGGGACAGTGCTACCGGCCCATCCCGAAACCCAGCGTTTCCGGTTGGGCAATCAAGCCAGCTCCGACACCTCGCCCTCGGGCAGGCCGAACTCGAACGTGTTCAGCGTCATCGACACCAGCGTGTAATAGCCACACAGCCCGATCACCTCGACCACGCCGCGCTCGCCGAGCAGCTTCACGGCCTCATGATAGAGGCCCTTCTCGACGCCGTGGCCCTCATGCAGCGACTTTGCCACGTCGTAGATCATCCTGCCCTTGGGGTCGTCGAACTCAGGCGTGCGGCGGTCGCGGATGGCGTCGATGATCTCGGGCTTCATGCCGCCTGCAAGCGCGAGGCGCTTGTGCGCATACCATTCGTAATGAGCGGTCCAGTGCCGCGCCGTCACCAGGATCGCGATCTCCGAAAGCTTTGCCGGGAATATCGTGTCGTAGCGCAGGACCTCGCCGAGCCGCGTGGCATGACGCGCCATGTCGGGACTGTTGAGCCAGGCCATCATCGGCGCCGGCGGCTTGCCGCGCTTGCCGGCAATCGACTCGTCATAGGTCTGCCGCTGGCTCTCGTTCATTTCGCCAGGCGAAAGAAGTTTCAGGCGCATTGTTGTTTCCTCTTTGTTTTCAAGCCTCGCCGTGGCCGCGACTATAGCCGAATGCAGCGGCACGGAAGTGGTTGAATTCCACGAGACGATGGCCCAGAGTCGCGACCAATAAGTCGATTTTGCCTGATGGAAACGACCCATGACAGATTCTGAAACGGCTGATCTCGAACAATTCCGCAGCGAGACGCGCGCCTGGCTCGAAGCCAATTGCCCGCCGGAGATGCGCAAGCCCGCGACCTCCGACGCAGACGTGTTCTGGGGCGGACGCAATACGAAGTTCTCCTCCGAGCCGCAGCGCATCTGGTTCGAGCGCATGCGCGACAAGGGCTGGACCGTGCCGGACTGGCCTAGGGAATATGGCGGCGGCGGTCTGAGCGCGGCCGAGCACAAGGTGCTGCGCGCGGAGATGGCGAAGATCGGCGCGCGTCCGCCGCTGTCGAGCTTCGGCATCTGGATGCTCGGGCCGGCGCTGCTCAAATACGGCAACGAGGCGCAGAAGCAGGAACATCTGCCGAAGATCGCGGCGGGCCTGATCCGCTGGTGCCAGGGCTATTCCGAGCCGAACGCCGGCTCCGATCTCGCGTCGCTCCAGACCCGCGCCGAGAGCGACGGCGACGACTTCGTCATCACGGGGTCGAAGATCTGGACCTCCTACGCCAATTACGCCGACTGGATATTCTGTCTCGTCCGTACCGATTCCACGGCGAAGAAGCACGACGGCATCAGCTTCATCCTGTTCGACATGACCTCGAAGGGCGTGACGACCAAGCCGATTCTGTTGATCTCGGGCTACTCGCCGTTCTGCGAGACCTTCTTCGACGGCGTCCGCGTGCCGAAGTCGCATGTGGTCGGCACCGTCAACCGCGGCTGGGACGTCGCGAAATACCTGCTTCAGCACGAGCGCGCGATGATCTCGGGCATGGGCGAGCGCGGCGTCGGTCGTCCGCTCGGCCAGATCGCGGCCGATTCCGTCGGCGCCGACGCGCAAGGGCGGCTCGACGATGCGATGCTGCGCGGACGGATCGCCACCTTCGATGTCGATGAAGCCGCGCTTGCGGCCTGCGCCGAGCGCGCGGTCGATCTGGCCAAGGCGGGGCAGGCGCATCCGGCGTTCTCCTCGGCGATGAAATATTACGGCACCGAGCTCAACAAGCGCCGCTACGAGATCCTGATGTCGGCCGGCGGCGTCGATGCGCTGGAATGGGAGAGCGAGCGCTCCAGGCAAGGCACCCGTCCGCGCGCCTGGCTGCGCACCAAGGCCAACTCGATCGAGGGCGGTACGAGCGAGGTGATGCTTGGCATCGTCGCCAAGCGTATCCTCGATCTGCCGGGGGCGTGAGGCTTTGCGTCATTCCGGGGCGCGCGAAGCGCGAACCCGGAATCCATTCATCCACCAACTCTGCCGCTCAATGGATTCCGGGTCTGGCCCTTCGGGCCATCCCGGAATGACGAAGCAAAAACAGATTTCGAATCGGAACCACGCACATGGCCCTCGTCCTCACCGAAGAACAATCGATGCTCCGCGATTCAGCGCGTGGACTGATCAGCGACAAGGCGCCGGTGCCGCATCTGCGCCAATTGCGCGATAGCAAGGATCCCACCGGCTTCTCCAAGGAGTTCTGGCATTCCTTCGCCGAGATGGGCTTTGCCGGCTTGCTGGTGCCGGAAGAGTTCGGCGGCTCCGGTCTCGGCTTCGTCGAGGCCGGCGTGGTGATGGAGGAGATCGGCCGCACCTTGATGCCGTCGCCGTTCCTCGCCACCAGCGTGGTCGCGGCCTCGGCGCTGAACCGCGGCGGCAATGCCGCGCAGAAATCCGAGTACCTGCCAAAAATCTCCAACGGCTCGCTGCTGGCGACGCTCGCGATCGACGAGGGCGCAAAGCATCGCCCGCTCCAGACCAGCCTCCAGGCAGTGCGCGCCGGCAACGGTTTCAGGCTGAGCGGTGCCAAGGCACTGGTCGTCGACGGCCACGTCGCCGACCTCTTCATCGTCGCCGCGCGCACCGCGGGTTCGGCCGGCGAGCGCGAGGGGCTGACGCTGTTCCTGGTCAACCCCAAGGCCAAGGGCGTTGCAATCGAGCGCACCATCATGGTGGACGCGCACAACGCGGCACGGATCGAGCTTGCCAATGTCGAGGTCAATGCCGACAGCGTGCTCGGCGAAATCGATCAGGGCGCCGGCCTGCTCGATGGCGTGCTCGACATCGGGCGCGGCGCGGTCGCCTCCGAAATGGTGGGCCTCAGCGAAGAGGTGTTCGGCCGCACCGTCGAGTATCTGAAGAGCCGCAAGCAGTTCGGCAAGCTGATCGGCGAATTCCAGGCGCTGCAGCACCGCGCCGCCGAGCTCTATGTCGACATCGAGATCACCCGCGCCGCCGTGATGAAGGCGCTGCAGGCGCTGGATACTGACGTTGCCAAGGCCACGTCAGCCGTCGCAGTCGCAAAGGCGCGCGCCGGCACCACCGCCACCCGCGCGGTGCAGGAAGGCGTGCAGATGCATGGCGGCATGGGCATGACCGACCAGTTCGACATCGGCTTCTTCATGAAGCGCGCGCGGGTGTGCGAGGAATTGTTCGGCGACGCCAATTACCACACCGAGCAGCTGGCCCGGGCGCGGGGGTATTGAGGCGGGGGCGGGGCAACACGGCACCCTGCGCTCCCTCCCCCCTTGCGGGGGAGGGCGGGGGAGAGGGGTAGCCCAGGAAAAGGTGCGTCCGTCGCGACAGAGCCGCACGCCTCACGTAGAGCGCGAAGGATAGAGTGTGCCGTGTGGCACCCCTCTCCCTAACCCTCCCCCGCAAGGGGGGAGGGAACGCAGCGTACGCTTTGGCACCACCGTCAACGCAATGACGGCGGTTAGACCGCCCTTACCGCATCGGCGGCGCGTACTGCACGCCGCCGGCATTCCACAGCTGGTTCATGCCGCGCGGAATCTTCAGCTTGGACTTCGCGCCGATATTGCGCTCGTACATCTCGCCGTAATTGCCGACGTGGCGGATGATGCGGACGACCCAGTCCTTGGTGAGGCCAAGTTGCTCGCCGTAATTGCCCTCGGTGCCGACGAGGCGCATCACTTCCGGCTTCTTCGACTTCAGGGCCTCGTCGATGTTCTCGGAACTGACACCCAGCTCTTCCGCGTTGATCATCGCGTAGAGCGTCCACTTCACGATCATCATCCAGTCGTCGTCACGCTGGCGCACCACGGGGGCGAGCGGCTCCTTGGAGATCATGTCCGGCAGGATCATGTGGTCGCCGGGCTTCGACAGGTTCAGCCGCAGCGCGTAGAGCTGGGAGACGTCCGCGGAGAGCGTGTCGCACTTGCCGGTGTCGTAGGCCTTCACGACGTCGTCGAGCTTGTCGAACTTCATCTCTTCGTACTTCATGTTGTTGGCACGGAAGTAGTCGGCGACGTTGAGCAGCGTGGTGGTGCCGGACTGGACGCAGACCTTGCTTCCGGTCAGGTCCAGCGACGTCTCCTTGTTGCGTGCGCGCGGCAGCATGAAGCCGGCGCCGTCGTAATAGGCGACCGCGGGGAAATAGAGGTCGTAGTCGAGCTCGCGCGCCATGCTCCAGGTCGAGTTGCGCGAGAGGATGTCGACTTTCCGGCTCTGCAATTCCTTGAAGCGCTCGCTGGCGTCGAGCGGAACGAACTTCGCCTTGCCCGGATCGTCGAAGATCGCAGACGCCACCGCGCGGCAGAAATCCACGTCGAAGCCGGTCCAGTTGCCCTTGTCGTCCGGGATCGAGAAGCCCGGCAGGCCCTTGTTGACGCCGCACAGAACCTCGCCGCGGCGAACCGTGCGCTTCAGGGTGCGGGTGTCGTAGAACTCATAGATGATGGCCAGAACCGCGACCAGCACGGCAACCGCGAGCCCGATCAGCAGGCCGCCTCGAAATGTGCGCATCATGTTGCTCTCTCGAAATAATCGGGAAAAGGAGTCCGAAGGAAGGCTGAGAGCATGATCCGGGCCCGGAGGGCCGCGCTAGCGCAAAGTGCGAAGCCCTTTCCGGAAAGATCATGCTCAAATTACAAGACTTAGATTTCGGGCTTCTGCCGGATGACCACCTTGGTGCCAACAGGGACGCGATCGTAAAGATCGGCGACGTCATTGTTGACGAGACGGAAGCAGCCCGAGGACACCTTGGTCCCGATCGTATCGGGGCGGTTGGTGCCATGGATGCGGTAGACGGTGGTGCCGAGATACATGGCGCGGGCGCCGAGCGGATTGCCGGGGCCGCCGGCCATGAAGCGCGGCAGATAGGGCTGGCGCTGGATCATTTCCGCCGGCGGCGTCCAGTCCGGCCATTCCTTCTTGTTGGTGATGTTCACCAGCCCCTGCCACTGGAAGCCGTCGCGGCCGACGCCGATGCCGTAGCGGATCGCGCGCCCGCCGGGCTGCACCAGATAGAGGTGACGCTCGGAGGTCGAAATGATGATGGTGCCCGGCGCTTCGGTCGTGCGGTAGTAGACGACCTGCTTCTGCCATTCCGGATCGAGCTGGTAGGAATCGTCGGCGACCAGGCCGGGCTCGTCGCCGCGGTCGGGCTGCTGGGCGAAGGCTTGGGGTGCGGACAGGATCAGGCCGATCGCAGCCACAAACGCCCCGGTCAGGCGACGAAAATCCGTCATTTCAAGCTCTCCCCGCTGCCACAGCGCAAATCATTCGGAACCATCAAATCTCAGGGCCATGTTCATGGCAAGTTGATGGCGCGCCCGGCTGGTATGTCACGAGAATGCTTTGCTTTTTTGACGGTATCGGGCAATGCCACAAACAGGGGATGGCGCGAAAAGCCCAGATTGCTGCCCACGATGGCGGTGCGCTCCCTCCGCCGCGGTGAGATCAACTTCGCCAATTCGCGCTGGATGCCAGCTAAATCTTGTTGCTCTCCGGCGCGATCCCGAGCCGCCGGACGATTTCGGTCCCCACGGCGCGCGCCTCGAGCCGCGAGCCGATGCGCGGACTGCGAAACCGCTGTCCGGACTGCAATCGGATCACCACGATGCAATGCTCGTCCTCGGACCGGCCACGGCGCTCGACCGTGATCGTCTTCACCTCGCGCCCCGCGATATGGTCGGCGCGCAAGCTGCCGTCGCCCCACAGGCGCTCGACGCGAATGTCCTCCGGCCGAATGATCCAGAAGGCGCCGGTCACGAGATTGGCATATCTGTGCACGGCGAAAGCGGCGATCGCACCAACCGGCAGCAGCATGATGTCGACCGGGCCGGGCGGCAGGCCGCGCCAGAGCTTGTAGGCGTAGGGAACGGCACACAAAGCGACGACGATCAGCGCGACGATCCTGATATCCCTTGCGGGAAACGGCTCGAGCGGATCGCCGAGACGCATCTCGGGATTGCTGGCATCGAGCGGATTGAGCGGTGCCTCGACGTCGGGGACGTCGAACTGCGCCGCGATCCGCGCCACCGTGTCGCGCACATGCGTGACGTCGGAGATCGGCGGGGAGGTCAGGCGCTCGCCCGAAGCCAGCGTGAAGGCCAATTGGAAGCGGGCTTTCGCCCTCTTGCTGCCTGGGACCTGCAATCCGCTGATGTCGTCCTTGGCGACGATCCGCGTGCGGAGCTTTCCGAACGGACGTTGTTGCCCGATCAGGATCTCGGTCGGCGTGATGATCCACACCACCGCGGGCGCCAGCATGATGCCGGTGACGAACGCCGCTCCCAGCAGGAGCGCCGCCACGGAGATGGTCACCTCCATGGCGTCGTGGGTGAAAAGGCCCGGCGTGAAGCACAGCGCGACGGCGGCCGCGGAGCCGGCCATCACTAGCCGCTGCGCGATCGAGGAGCCTTCACGAAGGCGGATGTCGTTGCTGGTGGTCGCGTCGTCCATTGCGGGCGGCTGATTTCAAGGCCGCGAAACTCCACGGACGGGTCCGTGGAGTCAAGCCGCATCGGGGCCTGCCGCGTCAGCTATTGGGGTTCAGCGGCCGGGCCGATCATTTCGGCGCAAGCCACAGTCTGAGACCGAACGAAATCGCGGTCACGGCGCCCACCCCGCCGAGCCAGAGGATGGCGAACCACATCAGCCGCCGCCCGAGCTGCCCTGGCTCTGCCCTGCGCGGCATCAGTGATAACCGCTCCCGGCCCGGACCTTGCCGCGGAACACCCAATAGGCCCAGCCGGTGTAGCCGAGAATCAGCGGCACCAGTCCAGCCACGCCGACCAGCATGAAGATCTGACTGTTCTGCGGCGCGGCTGCCTGCCAGATCGTGATGCTCTGCGGCACGATGTAGGGATACATGCTGATACCGAGCCCGGCATAGGACAGGGCGAACAACATCAGCGAGAGCAGGAACGGTCGCGAGTCCTGCTTTTGCGCGAGGCTGCGCATCAGAAGCGCGGTGACCCCGGCGACCGCGATCGGAACCGGCGCGGCCAGGACGACGCTTGGCCAGGCGAACCAACGCTGCGCGTACTGGATGCTGAGAAACGGCGTGGCGATGCTGACCAGAGCAATCGCCGCGAGCATCCCGAACAGCAGATACCAGCTCAGCCGATAGGCCTTGTCGCGCAGGGCGCCCTCGGTCTTCAGGATGAGCCAGGTGGCGCCCAGCAGGGAATAGCCGATGATCAGGGCGACGCCCGTCAATATGCTGAACGGCGTCAGCCAATCCCACCAGCCGCCGGCATAGTGTCGCGCCTCGACGTGCACGCCTTGCAGGATGGCGCCGAGCGCGACGCCCTGCGCCAGCGTCGCCAGCAGCGATCCGCCGGCAAAGGCAATGTCCCAGCGGTTTCGTGTGGCCGTGGTGCGCCAGCGGAATTCGAAGGCAACGCCGCGGAACACCAGACCGATCAGCATCGCGATCATGGGTGTGTAGAGCGCCGGCATCAGCACCGCATAGGCGAGCGGAAAGGCCGCCATCAGGCCGCCGCCGCCCAGCACCAGCCAGGTCTCGTTGCCGTCCCAGACCGGCGCCACCGTGTTCATCATGACGTCGCGGTCGGCCTTGGCGGGAAATAGGGGGAACAGCATTCCGAGGCCGAGATCGAATCCATCCATCACGACATAGACGAACACCGCGAAGGCGATGATGAATGCCCAGACTGTAGCGAGGTCAATGGCGGCGATCATGACAGCGCCCCTTGTCCCGCGACGCCCGAAGCCGGCGTGATTCCGGCGGCGCGCGTCGGCATGTCGCCGCCTGGCCCCTGTTCGCCGTGATGCGGCGAGGCCGCCATCAGACGCAGAATGTAGATGGCGCCCGCCGCGAACACGATGAAATAGACGGCCACGAAAGCCAGCAACGACGAGCCGACCGCGGGCGCGGCCAGCGGCGAGACGGCGTCGGCGGTTCGCAACAGGCCGTAGACCGTGAAGGGCTGCCGGCCGGTCTCGGTGGTGATCCAGCCAGCGAGCACCGCGATGAACCCCGCCGGCCCCATCGTCAGCGCGAAAATATGCAGCGGCCGGGAGACAAACAGGGTGCCGCGCCAGCGCGTCCACAGGCTGAACAGCCCCAGCGCGAAGATCAGGAAGCCGAGCGCGATCATGATGCGGAATGACCAGAATGTGATCGGCACCGGCGGCCAGTTTTCGCGCGGTACGGTATCGAGTCCCGCGAGCGGCGCGTCGAGAGAGTGCTTCAGAATCAGCGACGACAGTTTCGGGATGGCGATCTGATAGTCGACCCTGCCGGCCGCCTGATCGGGCAGGCCGAACAGGACCAGCGGCGCGCCGTCGGGATGGCTCTGGTAATGCCCTTCCATCGCCATCACCTTGGCCGGCTGATGCTCCAGCGTGTTGAGGCCGTGCTGGTCGCCCGCCAGGATCTGGATCGGCGCGACGATCGCCGCCATCCACATCGCCATCGAGAACATCACCCGCGGACCGGCAAGATGCGGGTCGCGCAGCAGGTGATAGGCGCCGACGGCGCCGACCACGAGCGACGTCGTCAGATAGGCAGCGAGCACCATGTGCACGAGACGGTAGGGAAAGGACGGATTGAAGATCACCTTGAACCAGTCGGCGACCACGAACTGGCCGTCGGCATTCACGGCGTAGCCGGCCGGGGTCTGCATCCACGAATTGGCCGAGAGGATCCAGAACGCCGAGATCAGGGTGCCGATCGCGACCATCAGCGTCGCGACGAAGTGCAGCCGCGGGCCGACGCGTTCGAGACCGAACAGCATGACGCCGAGGAAGCCCGCCTCGAGGAAGAACGCGGTCAGCACCTCGTAGGCCATCAAGGGACCGATCACCGGTCCGGTCTTGTCGGCGAAGACCGACCAGTTGGTGCCGAACTGGTAGGACATCACGATGCCGGACACCACGCCCATGCCGAAAGCGATCGCGAAGATCTTCAGCCAGTAGTGGAACAGGTTGATGAAGACCTCGCGGCCGGTCCATAGCCAGAGCGCTTCGAGCACCGCCAGGTAGCTGGCAAGCCCGATCGAGAACGCCGGAAACACGATGTGAAACGACATCGTGAAGGCAAACTGCGCGCGTGCGAGCACGATCGGATCAAGGTTCGATAACATCGGCGCTCCCGTCCAACACGACAAGTCGTGGCGATGCGGGCGCCGATCTGGCGGCTCAGCTAAGCCATCGCGCCCGGCCAGTGCATTGATGACCCATGCCGTGCTCGCATCCTATAGGACTCTTTGTCTACCTCCACGAAATCAGCTGCTGGCGTTCAGCAGCTTTGCCACGGTGCGGTCGATCTCGTCGTAGCGGCCTTCGCCGGCGTGCTGGAACACGATCTTGCCGTTCTGGTCGATGATGTATTGCGCCGGCCAATACTGGTTGCTGTAGGCGTTCCAGGTCTTGGAATCATTGTCCTGCGCCACCGGATAAGTGATGCCATGGCGCTTCAGCGCGGCCTGCACGTTGGAGGCCGAGCGCTCGAACGGGAATTCCGGCGTGTGCACGCCGACCACGACGAGGCCCTTGTCCTTGTATTTTGCATAGAGGTCGGTGACGTGCGGCAGTGTGTTGACGCAGTTGACGCAGCCATAGGTCCAGAAGTCGACCAGCACGACCTTGCCGCGGAGATCGGCAATGTTGAGCGGCTTCGAGTTGAACCAGGTGCTGATCCCGGTGAAGTCGGGCGCGGTCTGTAGGCTCGCGGCCGCGACCTGGATCGGCGCCGCGGGCGTGGCCTCGTCGCAGATGCCCGGAATGGCGGCGCCGGTCAGGGCGAAGCCGATCAGCGAGGCAGACACGGCGAGCAATTTCAGGGTCATTGAAGCGTCCTCCGGTTGAGATGCAGGGTGTTCACAGGCCGATCTGGCCGGTGGGATAGAAGCCGGTGAGCCACGCCACGATCAGCGTGTCGTATTGGAAGTAGGCGGCGACCGCGAAGGCGATCACGACGAGTCCAAAACCCTGCTGGAGCCGCGGCGAGATGCGCGAAAGGCTGCGCACCCGCGTGGTCGCGGCCTGTCCGCCATAGGCGATCGCCAGCATCGGGATCGCCGCGCCGATGGCGTAGGCGATCAGCAGCGTGCCGGCCCAGGCAAGATTTCTCGACGTCGCAACCAGCGTCAGGATCGAGCCGAGCACCGGGCCGGCGCAGGGCGTCCAGACCAGGCCGAGCGTGGTGCCGAGCACCAGCCCGCCGAGCGCGCCCTCGCGTTGCGTCGTGCTCGCATTGCCGAGATCGAGCCAGCCATTGAGGCGGATCGACAGCCATTCGAACGGCGCCGGCCACAGCATCAACAGGCCGAAGCCGAGCAGCAGGATCGAGGCGGCCTCGCGCAGCACGTTCGGATCGAAATCGAATGCCTGCGTGATCGCACCCAGCAGCAGCGCGGCCGCCGAGAACGAGACAACGAAGCCGAGCGCGATCATCGCGGGCCGCAGATGCCCCGCGCGCCCGATCGAGGCCCCGAGCAGGATCGGCAGCATGGGCAACGTGCAGGGCGCGGCGATGGTGAGGATGCCGGCAAGGACGGCGAAGGTCAGCTCGAGCATGGGGCACTCGTGGAGGGAGTCACGAGGGCAGTTCGGGCCGGATGTGCCGGTCGTTACGTGGCGTCACACGTTCGTGACGTGTGGCTGCGTCGCGAGGCAACTGTGCCGGCGACGACGGTGGTGCGCTCCCTCCCCCCTTGCGGAGGAGGGCAGGGGAGGGGGGTAGCCCCAAGCGAGGTCGGAGTTCGTGGCACCCCCCTCCCTGCCCCTCCCCCGCAAGGGGGGAGGGAATGAGAAAGTGGGGGCCGCCTCACTCAAGTGGGCCACCGACGCCGGAGCTAGTAGCCGACAGGTAAGCCCCAGATACAAAACGACCCGGAGGGGGGCATCCCGTCCGGGTCGTTGGAGGTCTTGGGAGGTTTAACCGAAACCGTATGAAAGCTTTATAGGAGGGAAGTTTTTCCGCCTGATGTTGTGCTTTGTTTCAATTGTTTCGTCGGCGGTAACACTTCCGTGTCCGGGGACAGGGCCGAATGGGCGGTCCTATCCCGTTGAAATCCTTGGCCTTAGGCGGCGAAACGGTCGACGCCGGCGACCTTAAGCAACTCGGCCAATTGCTTGCGGGCGTAGAACATCCGGGTCTTCACCGTGCTCTGGGGGATGCCGATGATCTGGCCGACCTCCTCCACCGACTTCTCGTGATAGTAGACGAGGGTGATGATCTCGCGATGTGCGGGTGACAGTTTTTGCACGCAGGCGCGCAGGATGGCGCTGGTGTCGCTGCGGTCGAGCGAGGTCTCCGGCGTGTCGCAATCATCCGCGATCTGGCGCACGTCTTCCTGGTCGATGTCCTCGAAGCGGCGCTGGCGCATCGCGGTCAGCGCCTTGAAGCGGGCGATCGAGAGCAGCCAGGTCGAAACCTGCGAGCGGCCCTGGAATTGACCGGCGGTCCGCCACACGTCCAGAAACACCTGGCTGACGAGGTCTTCCGCCGTGGTGGCATCGCGCACGATGCGCAGGATGAAGCGGTAGACGCGCACATTGTGACGGCAATAAAGGATGTGCATCGACGTCCGGTTGCCGTCGGCAATGCTTTCAAGAAGCATGTCGTCCGAGGTCGCCTGAGCGGCAATGATGCTCTGGCTGGCTTGGGCGTTGATGGCGATGACGTTCGGCATTGACTTGGCTCCCCGTAGCGCCGCAACCGAGCGGCGTTTCCTTGGACCAAAGTGTTAATGAGCCAACGTTTCGGGACGTCTGCACGAAAAGCGGAAAATGGTTTCGTGCGCCGCCAAATTGTTTCGTGGGACAGGGCGCGACGAAACATTCGGGGTAAAAAAGCGTGTAATTTCAATGTGCGGAAAATACGGGGGTCGAGATTTGGAGGCCGTCCGAGGCGCCGGGAACGAATTTCCGTCTGTTGCGTTCGGTTGCCGCCTCAATCTCGATGTCGTCCCGGCGAAGGCTGTTGTTATCGCCGCTACGCCTTCTCGCCTCCGGGCGAGAACAGATAGCCGCCGCCGCGGATGGTGCGGATCACGGCGGGTTTTGCGGGATCGGGCTCGATCTTGCGGCGGATGCGCATGATGCGCAGATCCACGGCGCGGTCGAAGGCTTCGGCGTCGCGCGCGTTGGCTAATTCCAGCAGGCGCTCGCGCGACAGCACGCGCTTCGGATTGGCCGCGAACACCTTCAAGAGCCCGAATTCGGATGCGGTCAGCGGGTGCTCGTTGCCTTCGTCGTCGCGCAAGGCCTGGGCTTCGAGATCGAGCCACTTTGTCCCGAACCGTACCAATTGATCCTTGTCCGATTTCGCAGCCGCCGTTTCCGTCGCCGCCGCCTTCACCGGTGCGCTCCGGCGCAGCACCGAGCGGATGCGCGCCATCAGTTCGCGCAGCTCGCACGGCTTTGCCACGTAATCGTCGGCGCCGAGCTCGAGGCCGACGACGCGGTCGATCGGGCTCGCCGTCGCGGTGAGCATGATCACCGGCACGTTGATGCGGCTCTTGAGGTCGCGGATGATCGAGAGCCCGTCTTCCTCGGGCATGTTGAGGTCGAGCACGACCAGATCGGGCATGCCGCCCTGGATCGCGGTGCGCAAGCTCTTGCCGCCGTCGCACAGCGTCACGGTGAAGCCGTGCATCTTGAGGTAATCGCCGACCATCTCCCGGGCCGGGGCCTCGTCGTCGACGATCATGATGTGCTGGCTTTGGGTCATGGTCTCAACATCACGGCATTTCGGTCGCGGGAAGGGCGATGGTGAAGGTCGAGCCCTTGCCGGGGCCCTCGCTGTCGGCGGTCACTTCGCCGCCATGCATGTCGATAATACGCTTGACGATCGACAACCCAAGCCCCGTCGAGCTCTCGCCCGCGGTCGGTTTTGCCGACAGCCGCTGGAACCGGCCGAACAGGCGGCCGAGGTCTTCCGGCGACAGGCCGGCGCCCTCGTCGCTGACGCGGATGACGGTGTCGCCGCCCTCATGGCTGACGACGACGCCGATCTTGCCGCCGATCGGCGAGTATTTGATGGCGTTGCTGATGAGGTTGTCGATCGCCTCGCGGATGCGGTCGGTGTCGCACATGGTGACGATGTTGGACGGCGCGGTGACGCTGATCGCCTGCTGCTTGTTGACGGCGAGCGGCTGGTTGGCCTCGGCGACCTCCTTGACCAGGGCTGCGACGTCGACCGGCTCGCGGCGGATGGTGATGTCGAAGGCATCGGCCATCGCGTCCGAGATCAGGTGATCGACCATCGTGGTCAGGCGCTTGGTGGCGTCGCGGATGTGGTCGACCTGGGCGACCACTCCGCCTTCCGACGCGCCGGTCGAGATCAGCTCCTTCAACATCTCGGTGCGGCCGAGGATGACGCCGAGCGGGTTCTTCAGGTCGTGCGCGACGGTGCCCAGAATCTCGTTCTTGAAGCCATTGGCACGCTGCAGCCGCAGCCATTGCGCCGAGAGGCGGCGGTTGGCCTGCATCAGGGCGCGGGTGCGCTGGGCGACGCGGTCCTCGAGCTGCGTGTTGGCAGCCTGGAGCTGCTGGTAGAGGATGACGTTGTCGAACGCGATCGAGAGCCGGCTGGAGAAGATCTCGACCAGCGAGCGGTCGGTCTCGGACAGCTCGCGCTCGGCCTGGAGCAGCACCACCACCTCGCGGCCGCTTCCGGTGCGCAGATAGATCACGCTGCGATGGTCGGCGAATTCGTTCTTGCGGCGCTGGAAGGCGTCCTCCACCATCTGGCGCAGCTCCGGGTCGAGCGTCTTCGACGTGGTCATGCCGATGAAGCGGCTGTAGCAGCCGCTCCCGGCGAGCACCGAGAGCTCGGGGTCGACGCCGCCATTGTCGCGCAGGACCAGTATGCCGGCGCAATCGACGTTGAGCAGCGAGGCGAGCTGGGTCAGCACGCCCTCGGCGAGCCGCTGCATCGACTTGAAGTCGTACAGCGTCGAGGCGGCGTCGATGATGATCTCGAGCCCGCGCCGAGTCTGCAACATGCGCTCGAGCTGCTGGTAGGAGCGCAGTGCCGCGGTCAGCGACGTGAACAGCTTGTCGGCGGTGAGCTCGGTCTTGGCCTTGTAGTCGTTGATGTCGTACTGCACGATCACGCGCCGCTCGGGCGCCTGGCCCGGCTGGCCGGTGCGCAGGATGATGCGCACTGTCTCGTTCTTGAGCTCGTTGCGGATGAACTCGACGAGATCGAGGCCGGCGACATCGGTCTCCATGATGACGTCGAGCAGCACGGCGGCGATGTCGCTATGCGCGGCCATCAGCTTGCGACCTTCCGCCGCGGAATGGGCCGACAGGATCTCCAGGCCCTGGCCGTTGAGGCTGTAGTCGGACAGCGCGAAGCGGGTGCCGTCGTGCACGGCCTGATCGTCGTCGATGACGGCGATCTTCCATTTCCGGGCGTCCGTATCCTCCGACGCGCTACCGGTGTCGTCGATCAGGTGGAGGACATCGTCCTGTTCGGCCATTGAGAAGTCCCGTCGGTCTCTGTGCTTTGCGTGCCGCCCTTGGCGACCCGCGGCATGATAATGCGAAAAGTAGTGCCTTGTCCCAGCTTGGATTCCAGCATCATGCGGCCGCCGAGCTGCTGGGTGACGAGGTTATAGACGATATGCAGGCCAAGTCCCGTGCCACCTTCATTGCGCCGGGTGGTAAAGAATGGGTCAAAGGCCTGGCGCTGCACGTCGGGGGTCATGCCGGCCCCGTCATCGCTGAAGATGATCTCGACGTCGTCGGCCCCCCGCGGCCGCGCCGAGATCGTGATGGTACCGGCCCGGCCGTCGGCAAAGGCGTGGTTGGCGGCGTTGAGGAAGAGGTTGGTCAGGATCTGGCCGTAGGAGCCGGGGTAGCCGTCGAGCAGCAGCCCCTCCGGCATGTCGACCTGGAGCGTGGTCGGCGAGCGCTTCAGCACCGGGCGCAGGCTCGCGATGATCTGGTCGGTGGCTTCGCTCAAGGAAAACTGCCGCCGCTCGGCATGCGAGCGGTCGACCGCGACCTGCTTGAACGACTGGATCAGTTCGCCGGCGCGCTGGAGGTTGCCGACCAGCTGCTGCGAGGCGTCGCGCGAGGACTGCACGAATTCCTCCAGCTGCGAGCGGCGCAGGCCGCCTTCGCCCTTGAGCTGGGCCTCGAACATCTCGGTGCGCCGGGCAAGGCTGGACGCCACCGTGAGGCTGATGCCGATCGGGTTGTTGACCTCGTGCGCGACGCCGGCGACGAGGCCGCCGAGCGCCGCGAGCCGCTCGGCGTCGATCAGATTTTGCTGCGCGGCGTTGAGCTCGAGCAGCGCGCTCTCGGCCTTCTCCTTGGACGCGCGCAACTCGTCCTCGGTCTGGCGCTTGGCGATCGCGTTCTCGCGGAACACTTCCACCGCGCGCGCCATGGCGCCGACCTCGTCGCGCGCCGTGATGCCCTGTACCTCGCGGTCGAGGTCGCCGAGCGTGATCGCGCGCATCGCCGCCATGATCTGCTGCAGCGGCAGCCGGATCGACAGCGCGATCAGCACGCCGGCGCTGAGGATGATGCCGAGGAAGATCACCGCGATCGACAGCACCCGCCGCGAAATATCGGCGAGCGCGCGGTCGAACGTCGCCTGCGCCTTCTGCTCGCGCTGGCGCATCTTGGTCGAGAGATCGTCGATGGCGCCGATGGCCTCGGCCTGGTTGGCGTCGATCGTGTTGCGCAACAGCTCGGTGCGGCTCGTGAGCTGCTCGGAGAGCTTTGCGAAGCCCTCGCGCAGCGCGGCGGTGCGGGTCCCGAGCCGTTGCAGCGCCATCCTCTGCAGGTCGTTGTCGGCGAGATCGATCATCACGGGGACGGTCTTCTCGATCGTCTCGGTGTTGCGGCGCGCGTCGTCTGCCGCGCCCGATGACAGCGACAGATAATAGGAATTGGCCGCGACCAGCATCGCGGTGAAGGCCTCGCGCGACTTGCCGAGCGACGGCCAGATCAGCGCGTCGCGATGGCCGGTGGCGCCTTCGATGATGGAGTAGAGGCCGGCCATGTCCTTGGCCGGTCCCTGCACCTGCTCCTCATAGGTCTTGGCGATGGTGGCCTGGACGCTGCGCAGCTCGCCAAAGCCGTTGAGGAAGCGGTCGGTGGTGCGCTCCAGCTCCTCGACCGAGCCCGACAGCATCGGGTCCTTGGCGGCGCGGTTGGTCAGCGTGCCCAGCACCGCCTCGCGCAGCAGCAGGATTTCGGCGAACAGGTCCGGGCTCGGCTGGTTGATGTAGCGGTGGATCAGATTGTGCAGCCGCCCGGTCTCGCTTTCGAGCAGCGCCAGAATCCGGTCGGATTCACGCACCTGGCGCACGTCGTCCCAGGCCGAGCCCAGCACCTGCGAGCCGTTCCAGATCAGCGCGACCAGCACCACCACCACGGCGGAATTCAGCGCCGCGATCGACAGGATGCGCCAGCGGATCGGCACCGCGCGGAGCACGCCGACGAGCCGCGCGCGCAGCCGCCCGATCGGGCCGGGCGGCCTGTCTGCGTGCTCGCTGTGTCCAAGCCCGGGCAAGAGGCCTCACTCCACCTTGCGGATGCGTTCGATCAAAGCGGCGGCGGCGGGATCGCGCTCGGCCCCGACATAGATCCCGACCATCGCGTCCTCGAACGGCTTGCGGTCGATGTCCCTGACGATGGTGACGCCCGCCTCCTGCGCCGTGCGCTGCGACTGCTCCTCGAGGTCGCGCCATTTCTCGCGCATGAAGCGGCTGGAGCGCTGGGCGGCCTCCCTGAAGATGGTCTGGTCGTCGGCCGACAGGCTCTTCCAGGCCTTCAGCGAGATCACCAGCACTTCGGGGCTCATCGTGTGCTCGGTGAGCGCGAGGTAGCCGGCATGTTTGTAATGGTCTGTCGTCACGAAGGATGGCCAGTTGTTTTCGGCGCCGTCGATCAGGTGGTTGGCAAGCCCGGCGAGCACCTGCCCATAGGGCATCTCGACCGGCTCCGCGCCGAGCGAGCGGATCATCTGGCTCATCAACTCCGACTGCTGCACCCGGATCCGCAATCCCTTGAGGTCCGCGATGCTCCTGACCGGGCGGACGCCGTTGTAGATCGACCGCGCGCCGGAATCGTAGAAGGCGAGCCCGACGAAGCCGTAGGGCTCGAAGCTGTTCAGGATCTCGCTGCCGATCGGCCCGTCCAGCACCTTCTGCATGTGCTCGATGGACCGGAACAGGAACGGCATCGCAAGCACGTTCATCGCCGGAACGAAGTTGCCGATCAGCGCGACATTGGTCCGGTTGAGGTCGATCGCGCCGGCCCGGGTCTGCTCGATGGTCTCCTTCTCCTCGCCGAGCTGGCGGGAATGAAATACCTTGATCTCGTGCCGGCCTCCGGTGCGCTCGGCGATCAGGGCGCCCATGTAGCGCAGCGCCTGCACGGTGGGGTAATCCTCGGTCTGGGTGTCGGCAGCGCGGAATTCGCGCGCAACGGCGCCCGTCGCGCAGATGGCGATCAGAAGCGCGACGAAAACCACCCCGGTCCGCGAAAATTCGGCACGGTTCAACACTGGCACACTCAACCCCTCAGTGGTGGAGTCTATGGCGGGAGCAAAAGGTTCAATGCAATCTAGCAGATGGTTAAGGGAAGGCCATCCCGCCGGGCGCCACGGCGTAATTGTGCGGCGCGGCCGGCGCGCATTCCCGGTTGAAACTGGAAATGCCGCGCCGTAAGCAGGATGCGTCGCCTTTTGCCGCGCGACACGGAAACAGCCATCGTGATTTCAGCATTGCGCTTTTTGCAGGTCGTTGCCGCCGCCGCGGCCTTTACGTTCTCCGCGCAGGCAAACGCCGCCACCGACATCGCACTGTGGCACGCCATGTCGGGCGAACTCGGCAAGCAGCTCGACAAGCTCACCTCCGACTTCAATGCCTCGCAGTCCGACTACCGCATCGTGCCGAGCTACAAGGGCAACTACACCGAAACGGTGACGGCGGCGATCTTCGCCTTCCGCTCGCGCAGCCAGCCCGCGATCGTGCAGGTCAACGAGGTTGCCACCGCCACCATGACCGCGGCCAAGGGCGCGATCTATCCGGTGTTCAGCCTGATGCGCGACCAGGGCGAGCCGTTCTCGCTCAACGATTACCTTCCCGCCGTATCCGGCTATTACACCGATGCGGCCGGCAATCTGTTGTCGTTCCCGTTCAACTCGTCGACGCCGATCCTCTACTACAACAAGACCATGTTCCGCGATGCGGGCCTCGACCCGGAGACGCCGCCGAAGACCTGGCCGGAGCTCGGTGCGGCTGCAAAGCGCCTGCGCGACCGCGGCGCCGTATGCGGCTTCACCACGTCCTGGCCGTCATGGATCCATGTCGAGAACTTTTCGGCATTTCACAATCTGCCGCTCGCAACCCGCACGAACGGCTTTGCCGGGTTGGATGCCGAGCTGACGATCAACAATCCGGTCGTCGTCAAACACGTTGCCCAGCTCGCCGAATGGCAGAAGACAAAACTGTTCGACTACAGCGGCCGCGGCCAGTCGGCCGAGCCGCGCTTCCAGAACGGCGAATGCGGCATCTTCATCGGTTCCTCGGCGACGCGCGCCGACATCAAGGCGAACTCGAAATTCGAGATCGGCTACGGCATGATGCCGTACTGGCCTGACGTGAAGGGCGCGCCGCAGAACTCGATCATCGGCGGCGCCACGCTGTGGGTGCTGCGCGACCGCCCGCGCGAGGAATACAAGGGCGTGGCGCGATTCTTCGCCTATCTGTCGCAGCCCGGCGTGCAGGCCGCCTGGCACCAGAACACCGGCTATCTGCCGGTCACCCGCGCCGCCTTCGAGCTGACGCGCGCGCAGGGTTTTTACGAGCGTACCCCGGGCTCCGCGATCTCGTTCGAGGAGATCACGCTGCATCCGCCGACCGAGAATTCGAAGGGCATCCGGCTCGGCTCCTTCGTGCTGATCCGCGGCGCCATCGAGGACGAGCTGGAGCAGGCCTTTGCCGGCCACAAGAGCGCGCAGGAAGCGCTCGATTCCGCGGTCGAGCGCGGCAACAAGCTGCTGCGCCAGTTCGAGCGCGCCAGCCCGGACCGGTAGCATGTCGCGATTGGATGTCGCTGCCGCCGCGAACGCGGTGCGCTCCCTCCCCCGCTTGCGGGGAAGGGTTGGGGAGAGGGTGTCTCCGCAACGGGATAATCGCCAGGAGGAGAGAACCCCGACCCGGCGCTTCGCGCCGACCTCCCCCGCAAGCGCGAGAGGTGCACCGTCTGCCTGGTTTGCATGGAATCAATCAAAACCCGCCTGGCTGAGCGGGCGCCCGTGACCAAAGCCACTTTGCACGAGCTCCCTCAGCTCGACGATGCAGCCAGCTTTCGCGCCTTTCGCTCCGACCCGCAGCAATGGCTCCCCATCGCACTCGACATCGCGCGTAGCCACGGTCTTAATACCAGTGCGCCGCACGTATTCTCGACCGGCACCAATCTCGTCGTCGGCCTCGGCGAAAGGCTGATCCTGAAGATTTTCCCGCCGCTGCTGCGCGCGCAATTCGTCTCCGAGCGCGGATCGCTGACGCAGCTTGCCGGCCGCCTTCCTCTGCCAATCCCCGAGATCGTCGCGGGTGGGACACGCGACGGCTGGCCCTATCTGATCATCACCCGTCTTGCCGGGACGCTCGGCTCGGAGGTTTGGCCGCAACTCGCCGAAGCGCAGAAGGAACGCCTGCTGCGCCAGATCGGCGAGACCATCGCGGCCGTGCAGTGCGCGCCGCTCGGCCCGCTCGCGCACATCGAACCACGCTGGCACGACTTCATGCGCGCCCAGATGCAGGGATGCAAGGCGCGGCACACGCGTCTCGGCCTTGCGTCCCAATTCCTCGCCGGCCTCGACGATCTCCTGCGTGACGCAATCGCGCTGATCCCGATGGATGCGCCACCGGTGATCCTGATCGGCGAATATATTCCGGAGAACTTTCTGCTCGCCTGCGATGACGGCCAATGGTCGCTGGCCGGACTGTTCGACTTCGGCGACGTTTTGGCGGGATGGCGTGACTACGATCTGCTCGGCCCCAGCGCCTTCATGGCGGCCGGCCGGCCGGGGAGGGCCCGCAGCCTGCTCGAAGGTTTTGGCTATGCGAAGCTGGATTTCGCGCTCAAGCGCCGGCTGATGGCCCTGATGCTGCTGCACCGCGCCAGCGACCTCAACAGCCACGTCTGCATCGAGGGCTGGCAGGAGCAGGCGCGTGATCTGATCGAGCTTCAGGAGTTGATCTGGCCGGGGTGAAGCAGGTCCCGGTTTGCTTAATTCGAAAGCGCCCCATTTTGCCGCCTAATTTGAGAGCAAAATCGTCTCTTTGTATGCAATTGAAGGGGCTGCTCAAAATATGACCTGCGTGGCAAAAAGCCGATAATTCTTTATATATCAGCGCGTTAATGGCCGGATTAGCGCCCCGCTAAGTTTTGGCACGAACTTTGCGAATCCAGTTCCAACCAGAAACTTTTTGAGTTGGAGCCGTTTCATGAAACGCCGCGATTTCCTCAAGTCCGCCACCGGATTGGCCGCAGGCGCGGCGCTTCCGGCCATGCCGTCGGTGATTTCGTCCGCCCAGGCGGACGCGCGTTCGGAGACGCTGCTGATCGTCTCGGAGGGCGGGCCCAACAATCTCGACATCCACGGCGTCGGCACCAACGTGCCCGGCTATGAAGTGTCCTGGAATTGCTATGACCGGCTGATCAGCCACGAGATGAAGAGCGGTCCTGGCGGCGTGCCCTATTACGACCGCGACAAGTTCAAGGGCGAACTCGCCGAGGACATGAAGATCGACGACATGTCGGTCACCTTCAAGCTGAAGAAGAACGCCAAATTCCACGACGGTGCGCCTGTCACCGCGAAAGACGTGAAGTGGTCGCTCGATCGCGCCGTCAGCGTCGGCGGCTTCCCGACCTTCCAGATGAGCGCGGGGTCGCTGACCAAGCCGGAGCAGTTCGTCGTGATTGACGACCACACCGTGCGCGTGGATTTCCTCAAGAAGGACAGGCTGACGATTCCCGATCTCGCCGTCATCGTGCCCTGCATCATCAATTCCGAGCTGGTGAAGAAGAACGCCAGCGAGAAGGATCCCTGGGGCCTCGAATACACCAAGCAGCAGACCGCGGGTTCCGGCGCCTACAAAGTGACGAAGTGGACTGCCGGCACCGAAGTGGTGATGGAGCGCAACGAGGATTGGGTCGGGGGTCCCCTGCCGAAGATCAAGCGCGTGATCTGGCGCATGGTGCCGCAGGCCGGAAACCGCCGCGCGCTCCTGGAGCGCGGCGACGCCGACATCTCCTACGAGCTGCCGAACAAGGATTTCCAGGAGATGAAGGCGAACGGCAAGCTCAACGTCGTGTCGCTGCCGTTCTCCAACGGCATCCAGTATATCGGCATGAACGTCACCAAGCCGCCGTTCGACAATCCCAAGGTCCGTCAGGCGGTCGCCTATGCGCTTCCCTATCAGAAGATCATGGACGCCGTGATGTTCGGTCTGGCGAACCCGATGTTCGGCGCACCCAAGGACAAGCCGACCGAAGTGGCCTGGCCGCAACCGCACAAGTACAACACCGACATGGAGAAGGCGAAGGCGCTGATGGCTGAGGCCGGCCACGCCAACGGCTTCGAGACCACGATCTCGTTCGACCTGAATTTCGCCGGCGTCAACGAGCCGCTCTGCGTGCTGGTGCAGGAATCGCTCGCGCAGATCGGCATCAAGACCACCATCAACAAGGTGCCCGGCGCCAACTGGCGCACCGAGCTGAACAAGAAGGAAATGCCGCTCTTCACCAACGTGTTCTCGGGCTGGCTCGATTACCCCGAGTACTTCTTCTACTGGTGCTATCACGGCAACAATTCCGTCTTCAACACCATGAGCTACAAGTCGGCGGAGATGGACAAGCTGATCGACGGCGCGCGCACCGCCGCCGCCATCGCCGACAAGGCGACCTACGATGCCGACGTGAAGGGCTTTGTCGATCTCGCCTTTACCGACATCCCGCGCATCCCGCTGTACCAGCCCTTCGTCAACGTCGCGATGCAGAAGAACATCAGCGGCTACCAATACTGGTTCCACCGCCGCTTGGATTATCGCGCGATGGCAAAGGCGTGACGTGTCATGGGTGAGGTGAGCTCGCTCTTCAGGCTCCCTCCCCCCTTGCGGGGGAGGGTTGGAGAGAGGGGTAGCCACGAACTCAGACCTCGCTTGGGGCCACCCCTCTCCCTAGACCTCCCCCGCAAGGGGGGAGGGAACGCAGCGGCGCAAGCCGTGCGAGGTTGCTCCCAATTGCAAGGCAGAAGGAGAGCGCTCTTATGCTGACCATGATCGGCAAGCGCCTGATGTTCGCGATCCCCTCGCTGATCGGCGTCGTCATCGTCACCTTCCTGCTGACGCGCGCTCTGCCGGGTGATCCCGCCGCTTATTTCGCCGGCCCCGCCGCGACCAAGGAAGCCGTCGAGCAGATCCGCAAGAAGCTCGGCCTCGACAGGCCGCTGATCGAGCAGTTCTTCCGCTACACCAACGATCTCGCCCATGGCGATTTCGGCAACTCGCTCACCACGGGCCAGCCGGTCGCAGCCGAGATCCGCAACCGCCTGCCGGCCTCCGCCGAGCTGACGCTGCTCGGTCTCGTCGTCTCGATCGTGATCGCGATTCCACTCGGTGTGCTGGCGGCGACGCGGCCGGGATCATGGGTCGATCATCTCTGCCGGGTCACGACGACGGCCGGCGTCTCGCTGCCGGTGTTCTTCACCGGCCTCGTTCTCGTTTACGTTTTCTATTTCCGGCTCGGCTGGTCGCCCGCACCGCTCGGGCGTCTCGATGTGTTCTACAGCGCACCGCCGACGGTAACCGGCTTCTACCTGATCGACACCCTGATCGCGCGCGACTTCGAGGCGTTCCGTTCGGCGCTGAGCCAGCTGATCCTGCCGGCGACGACGCTTGCGATCTTCTCGCTGGCGCCGATCGCGCGCATGACCCGCGCCTCGATGCTGGCGGTGCTGTCGTCGGAGTTCGTCCGCACCGCGCGCGCCAGCGGCCTGTCGCCGGCAACCGTCATCGTCACCTACGCCTTCCGCAACGCGATGCTGCCTGTCATCACCACGCTCAGCATGGTGTTCTCGTTCCTGCTGGGCGCCAACGTGCTGGTGGAGAAAGTGTTCGCCTGGCCCGGCATCGGCTCCTACGCCGTGGAAGCGCTGATCTCGTCGGACTTCGCGCCGGTGCAGGGTTTCGTGCTGACCATGGCGGTGATGTACGTGCTGCTCAATCTCGTGATCGACATTCTCTATGGCGTGATCGATCCGCGTGTCAGGTTGGAGGGCTGAACCATGAGCTCCGTTGCACCTGCTGTTGAACCCGCCGGCCCCGCACGCACCTCGGGACTGGTCGCGATCCTCGAACAGACCCGCTACGTTCTCGGCGAGAACAAGGTCACGGGATTTTCCTTCGCACTGCTGATCGTGATCCTGCTTGCCGCGATCTTCGGTCCCTATGTGGTGCCGTATGATCCGCTCGCCTCCGATACCGCGGCGGCGTTGAAAGCACCCTCGGCCGCGCATTGGTTCGGCACCGACCAGCTCGGCCGCGACATCTTCAGCCGCGTCGTGGTGGCGACGCGGCTCGACACGTTCATCGCGGTGGCCTCGGTCGTGCTGGTGTTCCTGATGGGCGGGCTCGCCGGCATCGCCGCCGGCTATTTCGGCGGCTGGACCGACCGCATCGTCGGCCGCATCGCCGACACCATCATGGCGTTCCCGCTGTTCGTGCTGGCGATGGGCATCGTCGCAGCCCTCGGCAACACCGTGCAGAACATTATCCTGGCGACCGCCATCGTGAACTTCCCGCTCTACGCCCGCGTGGCGCGCGCGGAGGCCAACGTCCGCCGCAATGCCGGCTTCGTGCAGGCTGCGCGACTGTCGGGCAATGGCGAATTCCGCATCCTGCTGGTGCACATTCTGCCGAACATCATGCCGATCATGATCGTGCAGATGTCGCTGACCATGGGCTACGCCATCCTCAATGCCGCGGGCCTGTCCTTCATCGGCCTCGGCGTCCGCCCGCCGACCGCCGAATGGGGCATCATGGTCGCCGAGGGCGCGGGCTTCATGGTGTCGGGCGAATGGTGGATCGCGCTGTTCCCGGGCCTTGCCCTGATGATCGCCGTGTTCTGCTTCAACCTCCTCGGCGACGGCCTGCGCGACATCGTCGATCCCCAGCGGAGGACGTGATGATTGCTTCCTCGTTCACCGGTGCGCTCCCTCCCCCCTTGCGGGGGAGGGTGGGGGAGAGGGGTGGCCCCGGGCGGAATGAGAGAGCAGTGCCCGCCTTATGCATTCTCCGACGGAAAATCCCCAATGATTCCAATGCCATTCTACTGTGCATGGGGTTGTTTTCGACATTTTTGAGTGGGAGCCAGCCATGACCGCCCAGCCGCTCCTCGACGTCCAGGACCTCACGGTCGAATTCACCACCCGCCGCGGCATCGTCAAAGCCGTGCAGCACGTCGACATCTCCGTCGCCAAGGGCGAGACGCTCGCCATCGTCGGCGAGTCCGGCTCCGGCAAGTCGGTGACGTCCTATGCGGTGATGCGCATCCTCGACCGCGCGGGACGGATCGCCGAGGGCTCGGTGATGTTCTCCGGCATCGACGTCAAGGCCGCGACCGAAGACCAGATGCGCGACCTGCGCGGCCGCGAGGTCTCGATGATCTTCCAAAACCCGCGCGCCGCGCTCAATCCGATCCGGAAAGTCGGCGACCAGATAGAGGACGTGCTGCGCACCCATGTGCAGCAGGCCATGGTTTCGGATCACGGCGAGAAGGCGATCGAGGCGCTGGAGCAGGTCAAGATCGCCCGTCCGCGCGAGCGCTATCACGCCTATCCGTTCGAGCTGTCAGGCGGCATGTGCCAGCGCGTCGTCATCGCGCTCGCGCTCGCCTGCAATCCGCAGCTGCTGATCGCGGACGAGCCGACCACCGGCCTCGACGTCACCACGCAGAAGGCGGTGATGGATTTGATCGTCGAGCTGACCAAGCGCAAGTCGATGTCGACCATCCTGATCACGCATGACCTAGGTCTTGCGGCGGCCTATTGCGACCGCGTCGTGGTGATGGAGAAGGGCCGCGTGGTCGAGACCGCCAAGGCCGCCGATATCTTCGCCAATCCGCAGCACCCCTACACCAAGAAGCTGATGCGCGCGACGCCCCGACTTGGCGTGTCGTTGCGCGATCTGTTGCCGGAGGAAGAGGCTCTTGCCTCTCCCCGCGCGCGGGGAGAGGCCGATGCACGAAGTGCGGCGGGTGAGGGGGGCTCTCCCAGCGCCGTGCTCGCGGAAACAGCCCCTCACCCCAACCCTCTCCCCGTGAAGGACGGGGAGAGGGAGAAGACGCCCCTTCTCCTGATCGAAAAGCTGGTCAAGGAATATCCCCGCCAGGGCGCCACTGCGACGCTCGGCAAATTGTTCGGTCGCAAGCCGCCGGTCGAGCCGGATGTTTTCCGCGCCGTCGACGGCATCAGCTTCTCGATCGGCCACGGCGAGAGCGTCGGCCTCGTCGGGGAATCCGGCTGCGGCAAATCGACCACCTCGATGATGGTGATGCGGCTGCTCGACCAGACCTCCGGCCTGATCCAGTTCGACGGCGAGGACATCGGCGCCATGCCGCCTGCCTCCTTTGCCCGGCTGCCGCAACGCAGCCGCATCCAGATGGTGTTCCAGGACCCGACCGACAGCCTCAACCCGCGCTTCACCGCCGTGCGCGCCATCGCCGATCCGATCATGCAGCTCGGCGACGTCAGGGGGCGCGACGCGCTCCGCGCCCGCTGCGAGGAGCTGGCCACCATGGTCGGATTGCCGCTCAACCTGCTGGATCGGTTTCCGCACCAATTGTCCGGCGGCCAGAAGGCCCGTGTCGGCATCGCCCGCGCCATCGCCCTGCATCCCAAGCTCGTCATTCTCGACGAGCCGACGGCGGCGCTCGATGTCTCGGTCCAGGCCGTGGTCCTGAACCTGCTCCAGGACCTCAAGGCGCGGCTAGGTATGAGCTATCTGTTCGTCTCGCATGATTTGAACGTAGTGCGCTTGTTGTGCGATCGTGTCATTGTGATGCGGACGGGTCGAATCGTCGAGGAAGGCTCTTCCGAGAGGGTTTTGAGCGATCCGCAGGACGACTACACCAAGGAGCTGTTGACGGCGATCCCGCATCCGCCGTTGCCAGTACACTGAGAGTGCACTGATTGTTTGGGAGCGTGATGGCCGAGCCGCTGGACGACTATATCGACGCCGTATCCAAGGCGCTGGCACTGCCGGTCGAGCAGGCCTGGAGGCCGGCGGTTCGCGCCAACCTCGAAGTGTCGCTGCGGCTCGGCCGCCTCGTCGACGAATTCGCGCTGCCGGACGAGACCGAGCCGGCGCCCGTATTCACCGTCTGACGCCGCCATGACGACCAAGCCAGAGATGACGGCTGCCGACATCGCCAAGGCGGTGGCCGGCGGCAAATTGTCCGCGCTCGATGCCACCGAAGCCGCGCTCGCGCGCATCAAGCAGCACGACACCATCCTCAATTCCTTCACCGACGTCACCGCCGATCGCGCCCGCGCCAAGGCGCGCGCGATCGATGCGGACATTGCCGCCGGCAAGACCGTCGGTCCGCTCGCCGGCGTGCCTTTCGCGGTGAAGAACCTGTTCGACGTCGCGGGCCTGCCCACGCGCGCAGGCTCGAAGATCAACCGCGATCTTGCACCCGCCAAGCGCGATGCCACGCTGATCGAGCGCATGGAAGCCGCAGGCGCCGTGCTGGTCGGAGCACTCAACATGGGCGAATACGCCTACGACTTCACCGGCGAGAACGTCCATGACGGCCCCTCGCGCAACCCGCATGACACCACGCGGATGAGCGGCGGCTCCTCCGGCGGTTCGGGAAGCGCTGTCGGCGGCGCGCTGGTGCCGATCGCGCTCGGCTCGGACACCAACGGCTCGATCCGCGTGCCGTCCTCCTTCTGCGGCATCTTCGGCCTGAAGCCGACCTATGGCCGGCTGTCGCGCGCGCGGTCGTTTCCGTTCGTCGCGAGCTTCGATCATCTCGGCCCGTTCGCACGCTCCGTCACCGATCTCGCGCTCGCCTATGACGCGATGCAGGGGCCGGATGCCGACGATGCCGCCTGCACGACCACACGCGGTCTGGAACCGACGACGCCGCTGCTCGCCAATCCGGTTTCGGACCTGCGCATCGCCGTCGCCGGCGGTTACTTCCAGAAGAACGTTTTCCCGGAAGCGGTCGAAGCCGTCAGCCGTGTCGCCAAGGCGCTCGGTGCGACGCAGGTCGTCGAGGTGCCCGAAGCCGCGCGCGCCCGTGCAGCGGCTTACGTCATCTCCACCACCGAAGGCGCCTCGCTGCATCTCGACCGGCTGCGCAAGCGCCCGAACGATTTCGATCCCGCCGTGCGCGACCGGCTGATTGCGGGCGCGATGGTGCCGGCACCGCTGGTCGACCGCGCGCAAAAGTTCCGCCGCTGGTACCGTGCGCAATTCGCCGAGATTTTCAAGTCGGTGGACGTGCTGATCGCGCCGGCAACGCCCTGCACCGCGCCAAAACTCGGCCAGGTGAATTTCACGCTCGACGGCGTCGAATTGCCGGTGCGCGCCAATATCGGCATTCACACCCAGCCGATCTCGTTCATCGGCCTGCCCGTCGTCGCCGTGCCGGTGCCGCTCGAGCCGCTGCCGATCGGCGTGCAGATCATCGCCGCGCCATGGCGCGAGGACATCGCGCTGCGCGTCGCGTACGCATTGGAGAAGATGGGCGTTGCGTCCGCGCCGTCGCCGAGAGGAATTTAAAATGGAGATCGATCTCCCCGAGGTGATCGCGGAAGTGAAGGCCGCGTTCGATCGTTACGAGCAGGCCCTCATCACCAACGACGTCGCCGTGCTCGGCGAGCTGTTCCGCAACGACCCCCGCACGCTGCGTTACGGCATCGGCGAGAACCTCTATGGCTATGAGGCGATCTCCGGTTTTCGCGCGGGCCGCTCGCCGGTCGGGCTCAACCGCCGCACTGCAAAAACCGTCATCTCCAGCTACGGTCGCGACGCGGCCGTGGCCTCCACCCTGTTTTATCGCGACACGGCTCCCGGCAAGGTCGGCCGGCAGATGCAGACCTGGATTCGTTTCCCGGAGGGCTGGCGCGTCGTCGCCGCCCATGTCAGCATCATCGACGAGTCGAAAGAGACCTGACCGTATGACGCTTGACGATCTTCCGCCCGGAGCATTGCCGGCCGAGCCGGTGGTGCCGCGCGTCGACCGGGCGCAACCCAGCGTGCACAAGGTCACGCGCGCCGAGGAGCTGCGCCTTCAGCTCGCCGACGAGATCGTGCGCGGGACCCTCGCCCCCGGCGCGCCGCTGGACGAGACCGATATCGCGCGGCGCTTCAACGTGTCGCGGACCCCGGTGCGCGAAGCGCTGCGTCAGCTCGTGGCAAGCGGTCTCGTCGAAGCGCGGGCCCATCGCGGCGCGGTGGTGGCGCAGCCTTCATTCGAACGGCTGACGGGCATGTTCGAAGCGATGGCGGAACTCGAGGCGCTGTGCGCCGGCCTCGCCGCCGAGCGCATGTCCGCGGCCGAGCGCCACGGCCTGGAAGCCATCCACGAAGAGTTGCGGGTGTTGAGCTATGCCGGCAATCCCGATCGCTTCCACGAGGTCAACGAGCGTTTCCACAACGCGATTTATGCGGGCTCGCAGAACGGCTACATCGCCGAGATCACGCTGGCGACGCGCGTGCGCGTGCAGCCGTTCCGCCGCGCCCAGTTCCGCAACCTCGGCCGTCTCGCCAAATCGCAAGCCGAGCACGACCGCGTCGTCGTCGCCATCATGCGCGGCGACAAGCAGGGCGCCGCCGCCGCCATGCGCGCGCATATCGAACTGGTGCGCGGGGAGTACGAGATCTACGCGGTGTCGGTGTAGTGACGGCGCTTCAACGAACTCCGTGTCGTCCCGGCGAAGGCCGGGACCCATAATCCCGGGGCTTAGTTGTGACGCGAAGCTGATAACTCCGAGTCTTCGCCAATTCCAATCCTGTGGGTATGGTTCCCGGCCTTCGCCGGGACGACAGCATTTGTTGGGCCCGCAGGGTTGTCCTACGTCGTCGCAGCTTCCGCCATATACGCGCGCCAGCCGCCATACGCGGTGATCTCGCGGGCTTCGCTCAGCACTTCCGGCTCGACGAGAAAGCCTTTTACGCTGCGGCCATCCGCCAAGCGAACAGTGCCGATCGCCATCGGCGAAGGGATCGCGTTGACGAACTTGCCGAAGGCGGAGGATGACAGCGACCAGATTTCCAGCTCGATCGACGCGCCCTTGCCGGCTTCGACGCGCAGCATGCCCGGCTTCGGCGGCGTGGTGTTCAATGCGTAGAGCTTGTAGTCCGGTGCCGTCTTGGTCGCTTCGATCAGCTTTCCGTTCAGCGCCTTCAATTCGCCGTTCAGCGCCATGCCAGACAGATGCGCGCCAACGACGGCGATCGGAATCTCATCGCTGCTGTCAGCGGGAAGCGGCACGAGTGTAGCCTGCGCCGCGCCCTTGGCTCCAACCGTCAGCCTGGTATCGGCGTGAAACACGCGGCCGATGCTCGCGAGCAGCGCATCGCGTCCCGCGGGAGCGAGCAACGTGATCCCGAACGGAATGCCGTCCGCGCGCATCGACGCCGGCACGGCGAGGCCACAGAGGTCGAGCAGATTGACGAAATTGGTGTAGGTGCCGAGCCGGCTGTTGAGCTCGACCGGATTGGCCAGCACCTGGGCGGTCGTATAGGCCGTCGGCGCCGTCGGCAGCACCAGCGCGTCGATATTGGCGAAGGTGCGCTCGGCGATCTTGCGCAGGCCCTGCAGGCGATAGAGCGCGGAGAAAGTGTCGGCCGCGGTCAGTCGCGCACCGGCGGCGGTGATCTCGCGCGTCACCGGATGGATCGAGTCGGGCGCAGAGGCGAGCAGATTCTTGATCACGAGGTAGCGCTCGGCGACCCAGGGTCCCTCGTAGAGCAGCCGCGCCGTCTCGTAGAACGGCTCGAGGTCGAATTCGACCAGCGTCGCGCCAAGCGCAGTCCAGCGCTTCAGTGCATCGGCGTAAGCGGCTTCCGCCTTCTTGTCGCCGAAGAAGATCAGCTGTCCGTTGCGCGGCACACCGAGGCGCAGGTTTGCCGGGAGCGGCGTAAGCGCGCCAAGCGGCCGGTCGCGCGAGAACGGATCGGCCTGGTCGGGGCCGGCCATCACGGAGAGCGCGAGCGCGGCGTCATCGACCGTCAGCGCGAACACCGAGATGCAGTCCAGTGTGCGGCAGGCCGGCACGAGGCCCGCGGTCGAGATCATGCCGAGACTCGGCTTCAGCCCGACGATGTTGTTGAGCATCGCCGGCACGCGGCCCGAGCCGGCGGTGTCGGTGCCCAGCGACAGCGGCACCAGCCCGGCGCCGACGGCGGTGGCCGATCCCGAACTCGATCCGCCGGGAATGAGATCCTCGCGGATCGAATTCCTGGGGATGCCATAGGGCGAGCGCACGCCGACGAGGCCGGTCGCGAACTGGTCCAGGTTAGTCTTGCCGACGATGATCGCACCGGCCGCGCGCAGCCGCTCCACCGCGGTCGAATCGTGCGCTGGCGCATAGGAGAAGGCGGGGCAGGCCGCGGTGGTCGGAAAGCCCAGCGCGTCGATATTGTCCTTCACCGCGACCGGGACGCCGTACAGCGGCAGGCTGGCGGCGTCCTTCGCGGCCAGCTTTTCGGCTTCTGCAATCGTGTCCTTCTCGTCACGCAGGCTGATGAACACGGCGGGATCGTTGTGGTCGCGGATGCGCTGATAGGTCCGCGCGATCGTCTGCGCCGGCGTGACCGTGCCCGCGCGATGCGCGGCCACTATCGCGGCGATCGTTTCAGGCTGATCAGCCCCCATTTCAGCCCCCATGGCGACAAAACTCCGGCAACAGGTCCCCTTACCCGGTTTGAAGCAAGCGATGTGCCATTGTGTACAGAATCCGGGCAGGGCGGATGATCGGGATACTATCGCGAGATCAGTAGGTTGGGGGATATTTCGGTGGCCCTGCGGAACATCGCGCCAGCGCCCCGTTCCGGGCATTTGCGCAAATATTGGGCAGGCAGGATCAGGTGAAGTCCGCGAGGATTCGGAGCAGGCGTTCCCGGTTGTCCCTGCCGATCTTTTCCTCGACATGCCTTTCATGCTCGGCGGCGAGCCGCTTGAACTTTGCCAGCGCCGTCTCGCCCTGCGTCGTGAGGTGCAGCGCGTGGGAGCGCCGGTCCGTCTTCGACTTGACCCGCTTCACCAGCTTGCGCTGTTCGAGGCTGTCGAGCAGATGCACCAGCCGCGCGCGCTCGATACCGAGGCGTTTGGCCACGGCCATCTGGCTGAGGCCCGGATTGGCACCAATCACCGTCAGCACCGAATATTGCGTCGGCCGGATATCGACCTCGCCGAGCGTCCTGATGAAGTCCTGAAAGATCCAGATCTGGAAGCGCCGCACGGCGTAGCCGGCGTGCCCGACCAGCGCGTCGAGGCCGATCTCCTCCGCGTCGATCGGACGCACGGCGCCGTTGCCGGCGCGTTTGCGTGGGGACGACTGGGCTGCGGTCACGTCGCGTCTCCTGCCAAGCGTCCCTTGTAGCGCCTCGGACGGCCGCGCGAAAGATTGTTGTTGACGACAACAATTGTCGTGCCCAACATTATAGCCAACGCGGCCCGCTACGAGGCTGCGGCCGATCCCGGCTTCCGGGCGAGGAGGAAACCATGACAGCCGCCCCACGCGGTGATGCTTCAAGCCTGTTCGCGACACCGAGGACCGTTGTCGAGCATCGCTCCGACGGCAGCATCGTGCTGCGGTCGCCCGAGCCCCTGCGCGAGAGTGCGCGCTGCATCGGCGACTGGCTGGAGCAATGGGCGCGGCAGAGGCCTGACGCGATTTTCCTCGCAGAGCGCAGCGATACCGAAGCGCCCTGGACCACCGTCACCTATGCGCAGGCGCTGCGCCGGGTGCGGGCGGCCGCGTCCTGGATCCTGGCGCAGGGTCTCAGCGCAGAGCATCCGCTCGCGATCCTGTCCGACAACAGCATCGATCATGCGCTGCTCGCGCTTGCCGCCCAGCATGTCGGAGTGCCCTCGGCCGCGATCTCGCCGGCCTATTCGTTGATGTCGAAGGACTTCGACAAGCTCAAGAGCATGATCGCGCTGCTCGAGCCCGGCGCGATCTATGTGTCCGCGACAAAGCCGTTTGCGGCGGCGCTGGCTGCGATCAGGCCGCTGCACCAGGCGCAACTCATCAGCGGCAATGGCGATGACAGCGATGCGCTGGCTTTCCACAGCATCGCGGCAACGCCCGAGAGTTCCGATGTCGCAAAGGCCTTCGCCGCGGTGACGCAGGACACGATCGCGAAATTCCTGTTCACCTCGGGCTCGACCGGCACGCCGAAAGCGGTCGTCAACACCCAGCGCATGCTGACCTCGAGCCAGCAGGCCAAGGCGCAGACCTGGACGTTTCTCGAACAGGGACGCGACGATCTCGTCATTCTGGACTGGCTGCCCTGGAGTCATACCTTCGGCGCCAACCACAATTTCAATCTCGTGCTGCGCAATGGCGGCTCGCTCTATATCGACGGCGGCAAGCCCGCGCCCGGTCTGTTTGCAACGTCGCTCGCCAATCTGAAAAGCGTGATGCCGACGGTCTATTTCAACGTGCCGCGCGGCTTCGACATGCTGATCGCGGCTCTGCGCGGTGACGAGGAATTGCGCCGCCGCTTCTTCAGCGAGGTGAAGTTCGCCTTCTACGCGGGCGCCGCGCTGCCGCAGAATCTCTGGGACGTGCTCGAACAGCTTTCGGTCGCGACCGTCGGGCGCGCGATGCCCATGGTTTCGGCCTGGGGTTCGACCGAGACCTCGCCGCTCGCGACCGATTGCCATTTCCTCGCGGAACGTTCGGGCAATATCGGTGTGCCTATACCCGGCACTGAATTGAAGCTTGTCACCTCCGGCGACAAGCTGGAGGTGCGCGTGCGCGGGCCGAACGTCACACCGGGCTATTGGAAAGCGCCGGAATTGACCAGGCAGGCATTCGACGACGACGGCTTTTATTTGATCGGCGATGCCGTGAAGCTTGCCGATGCCGGACGGCCCGAGCGCGGCCTGTTCTTCGACGGCCGCGTCGCCGAGGACTTCAAGCTCAATTCGGGCACCTGGGTCAGCGTCGGAACGCTGCGCGTCGCCGGTATCGCCGCGCTGGCGCCGCTCGCACAGGACATCGTCGTCACCGGCCATGGCGGCGACGAGGTTCGCTTCCTGGTGTTTCCGAACGTGGTTGCCTGCCGTGCCCAAGCCGGTTTGCCCGAGACGGCCGGGGTGAACGATGTGCTCGCACATGGCAAGGTCAGAGCCGCGATCGCGCAGGGACTGGCCAGCCTCAAGCAGCAAACCGCCAATTCCTCCGGCCACGCCACCCGCGCGCTGCTGCTTGCCGAGCCGCCATCGGTCGATGGCGGCGAGATCACCGACAAGGGCTACATCAACCAGCGCGCGGTGCTGACGCGGCGCGTCGATGCGCTGGCCCGGCTCAACGACGATGCGTCGGTTGAGTGGATCGGTTGCGGCGATTGAGCCGGCAACCCTCCGCGTCGGTGTGGCGGCGGCAAGTACCTTTTCTCCACATCGTTATTACGAGCGCAGCGAAGCAATCCAATCCAGAGTCTCTCCGCGGAGGGATCCTGGATTGCTTTGCTACGCTCGCAATGACGGAGGGAGTGAAGCAGCTCGCCAAATAAGCCAGCCATTCTGCCGTATTATCTCGCTGATTCTTTTGTTGCCTAAGCAACTAATTTATGCGAACCGTTCGGGCAAGGATGACGGCGGGGGAACCGCCGCGTCGGATATCGGAGGAGACAATGCTCGGCAGGAACGGTGCCGTCGGCAACCGCCGGCGCATGCCCGGACATGATAGGTCTGGAAATGACATGCCTGGAAAAGGCATGCCTGAAACAGACATGGTCCCGCGCCCGGCGCGAGGCCTGTCAGGTCCCGGTGCCGCCCGTCACTGCGCCGAGATTCTCGTGCAGCCGGCGCAACAGATCGATCAGCACCTCGCGCTCGTCCTTGCTGAGGCAGGACAGCAGACGCCGTTCGCGCTCGAACGCTGCGACGATCACCTTGTCATGGGTGGCGCGGCCCTTCGCGGTCAGCGAGATCGAATGGGTGCGGCCGTCGTTCGGGTCGGTGCGGATCGAGACCAGCCCGCGCTTCTCGAGTCCGGCCAATGTCCGGCTGACCGGGCCCTTGTCGAAACCGATGACGTGGCAGATGCGCGAGGCGGGAATGCCGGGCTCGATCGCCAGCAGCGACATGATCCGCCATTCGGTGACGTTGACGCCGAATTGCCGCTGATAGAATGCGGTCGCACTGTTCGAGAGCTTGTTGGCGATGAAGGTGATGAACGCCGGGACGTAGCGGTCGAGATCGAGCATCGGTCCCATGTCAGCGGGCGCAGGCTTGTGGCGGGATCTGGTCGGAGACGGCGGCATATCGGGCTTCTTGATCGCGGCGGGCCCGAAGACCTAAGGGCATGCGCCGCCCTTTCACAAGATCAAAATGAGGGAGGGCGTCCATGAGCGCATCCGGATCTTCGGCAATTGGCGTCCCGCATCTCGACGTCGATCCCTTCGACATGAATTTCTTTGCCGATCCCTATCCCACGCATGAGCTGCTGCGGGAGGCGGGGCCGGTCGTCTATCTCGACAAGTGGAACGTTTACGGCGTGGCGCGCTATGCCGAGGTCCATGCCGTCCTGAACGATCCTTCGACGTTCTGCTCCAGCCGCGGCGTCGGCCTCTCCGATTTCAAGAAGGAGACGCCGTGGCGGCCGCCGAGCCTGATTTTGGAAGCCGATCCACCCGCGCACACCCGCACCCGCGCCGTGTTGTCAAAAGTGCTGTCGCCGACCGTGATGAAGCAGGTGCGGGACCGCTTCGCCGCCGCAGCCGAGGAGCGGGTCGATGCGCTGCTGGAGAAGCGCAGCTTCGACGCGATCGCCGATCTTGCCGAGGCTTATCCGCTGTCGATCTTCCCGGATGCGCTTGGCTTGAAGCCGGAAGGCCGCGAGCATCTGATTCCCTATGCGAGCCTGGTGTTCAACGCCTTCGGTCCGCCGAACCAGCTGCGCCAGGACGCGATCGAGCGCTCGGCGCCGCACCAGGCCTATGTCACCGAACAGTGCCAGCGTGACAATCTCGCGCCGGGCGGCTTCGGCGCCTGCATCCACGCCCGCGTCGACGACGGCGAGATCACCGCGACCGAAGCGCCGCTCCTGGTGCGGTCGCTGCTGTCGGCCGGCCTCGACACCACCGTCAACGGCATCGGCGCCGCAGTGTACTGCCTCGCCCGCTTCCCCGATCAATGGCAGCGCCTGCGCAACGATCTCACCCTCGCGCGCAACGCCTTCGAGGAAGCCGTCCGCTTCGAGAGTCCGGTGCAGACCTTCTTCCGGACGACGACCCGCGAAGTCGAGCTGTCCGGCGCGAGGATCGGCGAGGGCGAGAAGGTCCTGATGTTTCTCGCCGCGGCCAATCGGGATCCGCGGCGATGGGACCAGCCCGACAGTTACGACATCACCCGCCGCTCCTCCGGCCATGTCGGCTTCGGCTCCGGCATCCACATGTGCGTCGGCCAGCTCGTCGCGCGCCTCGAAGGCGAGGTGATGCTGACCGCGCTGGCGAAGCGCATTGCCAGGATCGAGATCACCGGCGAACCAAAGCGCCGCTTCAACAATACGCTGCGCGGGCTCGACAGCCTGCCCGTCACCATCACTCCGGCCTGACGAGGAGCTTCATGCCCGCCATCATTTTCATCCTTCCCGACGGCAAGTCGGACCGCGTCGAGACCGGCGAGGGCGAGAGCGCCATGCAGGCCGCGACCCGTCACGGCCTCGACGGCATCCTGGCCGAATGCGGCGGCAACGCGATGTGCGCAACCTGCCACGTCCTTGTCGACGAGGGCTGGCTCGCGCGGCTACCTGCGATTGGCGCCGACGAGGACGCGCTGCTCGACGGCACCGCGACCGAACGGCAGCCGAACAGCCGGCTGTCCTGCCAGATCCACGTCACGCCCGCGCTGGACGGGCTCGTTCTGAGACTGCCGGAGCGGCAGATTTGACGTCTCGACCGCGCCGGCAACGACCGGCGCGGCATCACATCAACCGGGGAGGGAATCATGAAACATCTGAAGTGGACGCTTGCGCTGGCCGCGAGCCTGATCGGCGGCGCCGCAAGCGCCGAGATCTCGGACAACGTCGTGCGCGTCGGCGTGCTCAACGACATCTCCGGCATCTTCCAGGACACCAACGGCATGGGTTCGGTCGAGGCCGCGCGCATGGCGGCCGAAGATTTCAATGGCGGCGGCAAAGGCATCAAGGTCGAGATCGTGTATGCCGACCACCAGAACAAGGCCGACGTCGGCAGCGCGATTGCGCGCAAATGGCTGGATGTCGAAGGCGTCGATGCCATCGTCGACGTGCCGAATTCGGCCGTCGGCCTCTCCATCAACACGCTGCTGCGCGGCAGCCGCATGACCTTCCTGGCGTCCTCGACCGCAAGCTCCGACCTCACCGGCAAGGCCTGCTCGCCCAACACCATCCAGTGGGTCAACGACACCTGGGCGACCGGCAACGCCACGGCGGCCGCGATGATGTCGCGCGGCGGCAAGGACTGGTACTTCCTCACGGTCGACTTCGCGCTCGGCAAGGGCATCGAGGCAGAAGCGCAGAAATATATCGAGGGGCACGGCGGCAAGGTGCTCGGCTCCTCAAAGCATCCGCTCGGCACCTCCGACTTCGCGTCCTATCTGTTGCAGGCGCAGGGTTCGAAGGCCCAGGTGATCGGGCTTGCCAATGCCGGCGGCGACACCATCAACGCGGTGAAGCAGGCCGCCGAGTTCGGCATCCAGCAGGGCGGGCAGAGGCTCGTCGCCTTCCTGCTCTTCATCAACGACGTCCACGGCATGGGCATCAAGGTCGCGCAGGGCCTCCAGCTGATGGAAGCTTTCTATTGGGACATGAACGACGACACCCGCGCCTTCGCCAAGCGGTTCGCTGCGCGGCCCGGCATGAACGGCAAGATGCCGAGCGGCAACCAGGCCGGCGTCTATGCCTCCACGCTCGCTTATCTCAACGCGGTCGCCGCGACCGGCAGCGACAATGCCAGGGACGCCGTTCCCGAGATGAAGAAGTTCAAGGGCAAGGACAAGCTGTTCGGCGACACCACGATCCGCCAGGACGGCCGTGTCGTGCATCCGATGTATCTGTTCGAGGTGAAGAAGCCGGAGGAGTCGAAATATCCGTACGACTATTACAAGCTGGTCTCGACGATCCCGGCGGACCAGGCGTTCCGGCCGCTGGCGGAGGGCGGGTGCGAACTGGTGAAGTAGCTGCTGCGGGCGTTGTTTCATTCGCCTCTCCCCGCATGCGGGGAGAGGCCGGGATTTGCGGAAACAACCCCGTCACTCCGACCCTTCCCTAGTTTAGTAAGGACCGGGAAGAAAGGGGCAGGCGCATCGGCTCGTCTTCAACCCTTGCTCGCCACGACCTTAGCCGCATCCGCAATGCCCCTTGCCATCGCGACGAACTCGCTCGGCATCATGATGATGGTCATCGTGTTCTGCTCGGCGCCGACCTCGGTGATCATCTGCATGCGCCGCAGTTCGAGGCCGGCGGGGTTTTGCATGATGACCTCGGCGGCTTGACGGAGTTGTTCCGCGGCGTCGAGCTCGGCTTCTGCCTTGATCAGGCGGGCTCGCTTCTCGCGTAGCGCCTCGGCTTCCTGGGCCATTGCGCGCTGCATGCTCGGCGGTATCTCGACATTCTTCATCTGTACGAGTTCTACCTTCACGCCCCAGGGCTCGGTAATCGAGTCGATCGACTTCTGCATGACCTCGGCTATGGTGTCCTGCGCCTTCAGTATCTCGTCCAGCGTATGCTGGCCGAGCACGGCGCGCAGTGTCGTCAAGGAGACCTGCACAACCGCATTCGAGACCGCCTTCACCTCGATCACGGCGCGTTCAGGATCGACGATGCGATACCAGACCACGGCATCGACCTTGATCGGCACGTTGTCTCGCGTGATGCCCTCCTGCTGCTCGACATTGGCTGTGATGGTGCGCAGATCGAGCTTGGTCTGCCATTCGAGAAACAGCCAGACGAGGTAGAGGCCCGGGCCGGCGGTGCGGTTGAATTTGCCGAGCCGGAACACGACGCTCCGTTCATATTGATTGGCGACGCGGATGCTTCCGATGAGGTAGGCGAGTGCTGCAAGAGCGATGACGGTCAGAAAGGGATGCGCGGCGAAAAGCTCCATGATGAACATGGATGTCTCCTGTTATCCATTGCGCGGCGGATTAAGTGACGGCGATCCCGGCTTTCAAGGCCACAGGCTGTCCGCCGTTGCGGATATTTTTCGTCGTCAACCACTTGACGGTCGCATCACGACGTCGCGATCGAGCGGTGTCGATACGGTGCCTCTTGTCTCTTCCCACGAAGGGAAGAGCCTCCCTACACCACCTTGCTGCTGCCCTGCGTGATTAACCTCGCCGCCCGCTGGTCGCGGGCGTAGATCCAAAGCCAGCTCAGGGCGACGCTGAGGCGGTGGCGCAGCCCGATCAGGAAGTAGATGTGGGCGATGCCCCAGATCCACCATGCAATGGTGCCGCGCAGCTTGATGCGGCCGAAATCGATCACCGCGAGCCGCTTGCCGATCTGCGCGAGGCTGCCGGCGTGCTTGTAGCGGAACGGGCCGGTCGGCGCGCCGCGCAGGCGTGCCTTGATGGTCTCGGCGACATGCTTTCCCTGCTGCTTGGCGGCCGGCGCGATGCCGGGCACCGGCTTGCCCTCCCAGGCGTTGATCAAAACGGTGTCGCCGATCGCAAAGATCTCGGGATGGCCGGGAATGGTCAGGTCGCCCTCGACCTGCACGCGCCCGGCGCGATCGCTTGGTGCGCCCAGCCACTCGGCCGCGGGCGAAGCGCGGACGCCGGCGGCCCAGATCCGGGTCTTCGCTTCGAGCAGCTTGCCGCCGAACACGACGCCCTCGCGGTTGATCTCGGTGACGGCTTGTCCCAGCACGACCTCCACGCCGATCTTTTCCAGCGACGCCTGGGCATAGGCCGAGAGGTCGTCGGGGAAGCCCGCGAGCACGCGCGGACCCGCCTCGATCAGCACCACGCGGGCCTTGGTCGTATCGATGTTGCGGAAGTCGCCGGGCAGCGTGTGGTGCGCCATCTCGGCGATGGTGCCGGCGAGCTCGACGCCGGTCGGGCCGGCGCCGACGATGACGAAAGTCAGCCGCGCTGCGCGCTTTGCCGGATCGGTCTCGCGCTCGGCGCGCTCGAACGCCACCAGGATGTGACGGCGCAGCGTGGTCCCGTCCTCCAGCGTCTTCAGGCCCGGCGCGAACTGCTCCCATTCGTCATGGCCGAAATAGGCGTGCCGCGCTCCGGTCGCGAGCACGAGGGTGTCGTACGGCACCTCGCTGCCGTCGTCGATCAGCACGCTGCGCCTCGCCGCATCGACGCCGCTCACGGTGGCAAACAGCGTCGTCACGTCACGCCGGTCGCGCATCAGGTGCCGGACCGGCCAGGCGATCTCGCTGGTCGCGAGCGAGGCGGTCGCGACCTGGTACAGCAGCGGCTGGAATAAATGATGATTGCGGCGGTCGATCAGCGTGATCGCGACCGGCGCGCCCGCGAGCCGGTAGGTCGCCTCCAGCCCGCCGAAGCCGGCTCCGACGATGACGACGCGATGCGGTGTCGTGGTCATGATGGCCCTCGAATCTCGCTGCTCTACTTATTCATTTAAGTGCGGATTGGGCGCCGCGGTCCAATAGCCGTCATCAATCGACGGATAGGGCGAATGTATCGATATACTGCGAAGAAGCGCCGCAGGCTTGGGCAGTCCTTGGCCGAAGTGAGTAGAATTATATTTCTTGCTATCCTCGATTGGGGCGAAATATGGTGCAGGGGCAGGAGCTGAGCCATTGGCGGCGCGATGAATTTTGCGTTCAATGGAGACGACCCGGGGCGGCGATCACCTCGTTTCCGGGATCAATAATAAGGAGGGGAGTGGTTATGAGGACGGCATTCTGGTTGGCGGGCGCGGCTGCGCTTGTGCTGGCAAGCCCGGCATCCGCCGGCGACACCATCAAGATCGGTTTCGTTTCGACCTTCAGCGGCCCGACCGCCGTGATCGGCAACGACATGCGCAATTCGTTCGAGCTCGCGCTGGATCACATCGGCCGCAAGATGGACGGCAAGCCGGTCGAGGTGATCTATGAGGACGACGGGCAGAAGCCCGATGTCGGCAAGCAGAAGACCGAGAAGCTGGTGCAGTCCGACAAGGTCGATTTCATCGTCGGCTACATCTGGTCGAACGTGCTGCTCGCCTCCCTCAAGACCGCGGTGGACTCGCAGACCTTCCTGATCTCGGCCAATGCCGGCCCGTCGCAGCTCGCGGGCGAGCTCTGCTCGCCTTACGTGTTCTCGACCTCCTGGCAGAACGACCAGACGCCGGCCGCGATGGGCCTCTACATGAACCAGAAGGGGGTCAAGAGCGTCTTCCTGATCGGGCCGAACTATGCGGCCGGCAAGGACATGCTCGCGGGCGTGAAGAGCACGTTCAAGGGCGAGGTCAAGGGCGAGGAATACACGGTCTGGCCGAGCCAGCTCGACTTCTCCGCCGAGCTGTCCAAGGCGCGTGCCTCGGGCGCCGAATCGATCTTCGTGTTCTATCCGGGTGCTGCCGGCGTGCAGTTCCTCAATCAATATGCGCAGGCTGGCCTCAAGAGCACGATGCCGCTCTATACGGCGTTCACCGTCGACGAGCTCTCGCTGCCGCTGCAGAAGGAGAACGCGCTCGGGGTACCCGGTGCGCAGGAATGGGTGAATGATTTGCCCAACGAGCAGAACAAGCGCTTCGTCGCCGACTACCGCAAGAAGTACCCCGGCCTCCGCCCGACCTATTACGGCGCGCAGGCCTATGACGCCGCCCAGCTCATCAACAGCGCTGTGGTCGCGGTGAAGGGCGACACCAGCAAGAAGGACGCGATCAAGGCCGAGATGGAGAAGGCCAACTTCAAGTCGCTGCGCGGCTCCTTCAAGTACGGCAAGAACCACATCCCGGTGCAGAACTTCTACCTTCAGGACGTGGTCAAGGACGGCGAAGGCCAGCTCTCGCTGAAGACGGTCGCCACCATCGTCGAGAACGACCAGGACCGCTTCCACGACAAGTGCGCGATGAAGTGAGCTGATCTCTCTCCTCTCCCTCGCCCCGTTCTTGCGGGGGGAGGGTTGGGGTGAGGGGCTCTCTCCTCGGGCGATTCCCTTGTCGTACTCTATTCTCTCTCCAGATCGTCATTGCGAGCGGAGCGAAGCAATCCAGAATCTCCCCTTGGAAAGACTCTGGATTGCTTCGTCGCTTCGCTCCTCGCAATAACGGCGTGGATGGAGCTTAAACCCTTGGCATACTGACAGGACGCACCTCGCGGGCTTGCGCCGCCAGCCTGATGCCGGCGTTGGCTGCGCCAAATCCCTGGTAGTTCCTTCGCTCGACGATCTCGAAGAAAAACCGCTCGTCGAAAATGTGCGTGTAGACCTGGAAGAACTCGCCGTCGCCCTCGCGGTCGTAGAGGATGTGGTTGGCGCGAAGCTGCGCCATCAGCTCGGGCGCAAGGTCGTATTTGGCTTCGATGTCGTCGTAGTAATTATCGGGGATATCCAGGAAATCAGCGCCGCGCTCGCGCATCGCGGCGACCGTCGCAAAGATGTCCCGGCACGAAAACGCGACGTGCTGCACGCCGGAGCCGAAGAACTCCGAGATGAAGCGCGCCGGCAGCGTGCGGTTGGCGGAGGAGCCGTTGAGCACGAAGCGCAGGCTCTGGTCGCCGTTGATGACGGCCTGGCTCTGCACGAGGCCCCTGGGATCGGCGATCTCCATCTGCGGCAGTCGCGTCAGGTCGAGAATGCCGGTGTAGAACAGCAGCCAGGACAGCATCTCGTCATAGGGCATCGACTGCGCGATGTGATCCACTGCCAGCAGCGCGTCTCCGTTCGTGTTGCTTGTGACCGGTTCGAAATCGGTGTCCCAGTTCTTGCCGGCCTGATCCAGGAAATACAGCAGGCTGCCGCCGACGCCGTGGATCGCGGGGATTTCCAGCTCGTCCGGCCCGACCGGCTGATAAAAGGTGCGCGTCTTCAGTGTTTCGGCGCGCTGCATGGCGAGGCTGGCATTGTCGACATCGAGCGCAATCGCGCAGACGCCCGGGCCGTGCGTGACATAGTGCGAATGCGCAAAGCCGTCGGTCTCGGAGTTGATGACGAGCTCGACCTTGCCTTGCGACCAGCGCTCCACCGCCTTGCTGCGATGCTTGCCGCTTTTGCGGAAACCGAGCTGCGACAGCAGGCGGGCGAGGTCGGTCGCCTTGGTCTCGTTGACGGCAAACTCGATAAACCCCGTGCCGCGGCTCCTGGCCTTCGGCGCCAAGGGCTCGCTGACGAGCTTTGGCCAATCCGGCGCAAGCTGGTCCTCCAGCAGGATCAGCGAGCGCAGGCCGTCGACGGCGGTCTGAGCGGCCGAGCCGGCCCGGAACTGGTCGTTGAAGATCTCCAGCGACAGCGGTCCGGCATAGCCGGTCGCCGCGATCGCCGCCATGAACTCGCCGACCGGCAGATCGCCCTGGCCGGGGAAGGAGCGGAAGTGCCTGCTCCACGAGAGGATATCGAGCTCGAGCCTGGGCGCGTCCGCGAGCTGCACGAGGAAAATCTTGTCGCCTGGGATCGAGGCCATCGCGCGAACCGGAAAGCCCGGCGCCAGCGCGTGAAAGCTGTCGAGGATGACGCCGATCGCGGGGTGATCGGCGCGCCGCACGATCTCCCAGGCATCGCGGTAGTCGTGGACATGGCGGCCCCAGGCCAGCGCCTCGTAGCCGACGCGCAAACCGCGCTTTCCTGCGCGCTCGCCGAGCTCGCGAAAATCGTCGGCCGCACGGTCGATGCCGCCGAGCGAACTGGGGGAGACGTTGGAGCAGATCAGTAGCAGATCGGTGCCGAGCTCCTGCATCAGATCGAATTTCCGCTCGGCGCGGGCAAAGTTGCGCGCGCGCTGCGGCTCCGGCATGCCCTCGAAATCACGGAACGGCTGGAACGCGCAGATCTCGAGCTTGAGGTCCCTGCAAAGCTGCCCTACCTCGCGCGGGCTCGCGCCGAACGACAGCAAATCGTTCTCGAAGATCTCGACCGCGTCGAAGCCGGCTGACGCGATGGCGCGGAGCTTTTCGTCGAGGGCGCCTGAGAGGGAGACGGTGGCGATCGAGCGCTTGTTCATGCTGCCTGCTCCATGATTCGCCCCGGTGAGATTGTCTGGCCCGTGCGCGCGGCCTCGCTGACGGCTTCGACGACGGCGAGCGTTCCCATTGCGTCTTCGGCGGAAATCAGCGGCTGTTCGAGGCCCCTGATGACCGCGCAGAAATGCCGGAGTTGCTCGGCCAGCGGATCGAAGGCGGCCGGTGCAACGGTTGCGCGCGACAGCGGCGTGTACCAGCCGGGTTGCTGCGCGTAGGACCACAGCTCCATGTTTGGCACGGACAGTGATCCCTCCGTGCCGGAGAATATGTAGCAGGGCTGGTCCTGTTTGGGATAAGCGGGGTTCTCGCCCGATGTCAGTTCCCAGCTCCACGGCGCCGGCGTCGCGTCCGACACGGTCACCGTCCCCAGCGCGCCACTCGCGAAGCGCAACAGCAGCGCCGCGGTGTCCTCGACGGCGAAGCCGCGCACCTTGTTCGAGGTCAGCGCCTGCACCTCGGCGATCTCGCCGCAGATGAAGCGGAGGTTGTCGATGTCGTGGACGAGGTTGATGAGCAGCGGCCCGCCACCCTGCTCGCGCCGCCAGGCCATCTCGAAATATTCGTCGGGCTTTTTGAGCAGCCACAACCCGACCACGGCGGTAAGCCGGCCGAGCCGGCCGGCTGCGACCGCCTCGCGTGCGGCCTTGATGATCGGATTGTGCCGGCGGTGGTGGCCCACCAGCATCGGAACGCCGGTTCGCTTGATTGCCGCGCAGAGGCGCTGCGCGGTGGCAACCGTATCCGTCACCGGCTTCTCGATCAGCGCAGACACGCGTGCGGCCGCGCAATCGAGCGCCATCGGCAGGTGCAGCGTGTTGGGCGAGGCGATGACGATGCCGTCGGGCTTTTCATGCTCCAGCAATGCGCGGTGATCGGCATACCAGCGCGTGGCGCGGGCTTGCGCATATTCCTTCGCGGCAGGCGAGGGATCCGCGATGCCGGCGAGCTCGCAGTCCGGCGACGCCGCGATCAGTTCCATATGGCGGCGGCCGATCAGGCCGGCACCGGCGACGGCGACGCGCATTCGCGCGCTCATGCTGCTGTCTCCTCCATGGCACCCCCGAGGAAGAGTTGCCCGATGCGAGGATCGTTCAATATCCGCTCGGCCTTGTCGATCATGCGGGTCTGGCCGAGCTCTAGCACGATGCCGATGTCGGAAATCTCCAGCGCCGAGCGCGCGTTCTGCTCGATCATCAGGATGGTGACGCCGCGGTCGCGCAGGGATTTCAGGATGTCGAAGGTCTGCTGCACCATCAGCGGCGACAGCCCGATCGAGGGCTCGTCGATCAACACGAGCTTTGGTTCGAGCAGCAGCGAGCGGGCGATCTCGAGCTGCTTCTGCTCGCCGCCCGAGAGCGTTGAGGCCTGCTGCGCGGATTTGCGGCGCAGCGCCGGAAACAAGTCGAGTGCCGCCTCGATCCGCTTGGGCAGATCGAGACCCTTCCCGGCGGCGACGCCGCCGAGCTCGATATTGTGGCGCACCGACAGCTCGGGAAAGATGTTGCGACCCTGGGGCACGTAGCAGATGCCGGCATTGAGCAGCGCGCGCTGGCTCAAATTCGTGACATCGCGGCCGGCGAAGCTGATCTTGCCCTCGCGCAGCTTGAGCAGCCCGAAGATCGCCTTGAACACCGTCGACTTGCCGGCCCCGTTCGGACCGATGATCGTGGTGATGGTCGCCTGCGGCACGGAAAAGGTCGTGCCGTTCAGGATCGTCATCTTGCCGTAGCCGCCGACGAGATTGTGAACCGAGAGGATCGGGTCGCTCATGGCTCGCTCTCCCTAATGTCCCAGATAGGCTTCGATCACGGCGGGATTCTTGCGGACCTCGTCCGGCCGTCCCATCGCCAGCACCTTGCCTTCCGCCATCACCATCACGCGCGAGCACAGCGACATCACGAATTCCATGTTGTGCTCGATCACGACGAAGGTGGCGTTCTTCTCGCGGTTGATCGCGACCAGGCGATCCTTCAGGTCGGCCAGCATCGACGGGTTGACGCCGCCGGCGGGCTCGTCGAGCAACACCAGGCGCGGGCCGCCCATGAAGGCCATGGCGGCGTCGAGCAGCTTCTGCTGGCCATAGGACAATCCGCCGGCCGGCTCGTCGGCGAGATGATCGAGCTTGAAGAAGCCGATCATCTGGTTGGCGGCCTCGGTCAGTCCGGCATCGGAGCGGCCGACCAGGCGCGAGGCCATGTTGCCCTGGTGCTCCTGTCCGGCGAGGATCAGGTTCTCGCGCACCGAGAGCTTTGGAAACACCTGCAACAGCTGGAAGGTGCGGCTGACGCCGAGCTTGTTGAGCTCCGCGGGGCGCAGGCCCGTGACGAGCTTGCCGTCCAGCTTCACCTCGCCGCCTGATGGCGTGAGCTGGCCGAGGATGCAGTTGAACAGGGTCGACTTGCCGCAGCCGTTCGGCCCGATCAGGCCGAGGATCTCGCCTTCGCGAACGTCGAAGGAGACGCCGTCGACGGCGCTGATGCCGCCAAAATTCTTCTTGATGCCGGTGACTTCGAGGACCGCGTTCATTGCACCGTCTCCAGCCGCGATTTCGCAACTGCGCGCAACGCGGAAGCCGCCTTGGTGCGCCGCTCGGCGAGATAGCGGTCGAGAATTCCCAGAATTCCGGTCGGCGACCAGATCAGCAGCAGCATCACCGCGACGGCGTAGAGCATCAGATAGTAGCCTTCGGTGAAGCGCAGCCATTCCGGCAGCAGCACCGCGATCATCGCGCCGAGGAAGGGGCCGAAGTAAAAGCCCGCGCCGCCGACGATCACCATCATCAGGAGGTCGAGCGAGAGCGACAGGTTGAACGGCACCGGATCGATATATTGCGTCAGTGGCGCATAGAGCGCACCGGCGACGCCGCCGAGTGCCGAGCCGATCGCGAACGCCATCAACGTGTAGCGTTTGGTATCGATCCCGAGCGACTGCGCGCGCAGCGGGTTTTCGCGCAGCGCCATGAAGGCGCGGCCCCAGGGCGAGCGGATCAGCCACCACACCGCCAGCGAGACGATCGCGAGCGAGCCGAGGCAGACATAGTAGAAGGGCAGCGGCTTGCTGGTCGCGATGCCGAGGATGTGCGGACGCGGAATGTTGGAGATGCCGTAGATGCCGCCGGTGAGCCAGCTCTCGTTGCGGAACACCAGGAAGGCCAGGGTGGAGAATGCGAGCGTGACGAAGGCGAGGTAGTGGTGCTGCACCCGCAGCGCGGGATAGCCGAGCACCCAGCCGACCGCGAAGCTCAACGCGATCGCGACGACGACCGCTACCGGCAGCGGCCAGCCATGCGTGGTCATGATCGCCGCGGCATAGGCGCCGATGCCGACGAAGGCGCCCTGCGCCAGCGAGACCTGCCCGGCGTAGCCGAGCGTAAGATTGAGCCCCATCGCGGCGATGGCCATCACCGCCCATTGGCTCAGGATGAACAGGCCGTAGCGGTTGAAATTCATGGGGACGATGATCAGGCCGGCGATGACGGCAAGGCCGAGCGCGATCTTCAGGGGTTTGGCGAAAGCGCTCATACCGTGCGCTCCTCGGCGCGGCCGAGCAATCCCTGCGGCCGGAACAGAATGACGAGGATCAGGAAGATCAGCGGCACCGCGGCGCGGTATTGCGTGGAGACATAGGATGCCGCCAGGTTGTCCAGCACGCCGATCAGCAGGCCGCCGGCGATCGCGCCGCGTACCTGGTTGAAGCCGCCGACGATCGCCGCGATGAAGGCGGCCTGTCCCAGCACCTCGCCGGAGGAGAATTTCGCGAGGTAGATCGGCGTGATCAGCAGTGACGCCAGCGTCACCAGGAATGCGTTGATCAGGAACGTCAGCAGGATCATGCGCTCGACCGGAACGCCGATGATGCGGGCCACCGTCGGGTTCTGCGCCGCCGCCTGCATCTGGTGGCCGAGCGAGGTGCGGTTGAGAAGGGCGGTCAGGCCGAAGACAGCGAGGATGGCGAGGACGAGAACGCCGATGCTTTGCAGCGATACGACATGGCCGAGAATGGAGATGTCGCCGGTCGGCACGATCGACGGGAACGGCGAGGCTTCGGCGCTGAAGAACTGTTTTACGGCTTCCTTGATGCCGATCGCCAGCGCCATGGTGGCGATCGCCAGCGGCAGCACGCCATGACGCATCATCGGGTCGACCAGCAGCATCTTGAAGGCGAGGCCGAGCAGGATCATCGACAGCAGGATGCCGAGGATGATCGCGAGCCAGAACGGCGCACCGGCATGCATCGCCGCCAGCATCAGGAACGCCGGCAGCATCACGAATTCGCCTTGCGCGAAGTTGATGGTCTGCGAGGTCTGCCACAGCAGCGTGAAGCCGACCGCGACCAGCGCATAGATCGCGCCAGTGGCAAGTCCGGCGACCAGAAGATCGAACAGATTGGACATGGGTTCTCTTTGATCGCTAGAGCCCGGGTAAACTGGTTCGACGCGAATTCAGGTCCATCGCTCCCTCTCCCCGTTCTTACGGGGAGAGGGCGGGGTGAGCGAGGAGGTCACTTCACCTTCGGCAGCACCTGCTTCACGACCTGCTTGCCTGCGACCACCTCGACCAGAAAGCTCTGGCGGTCGATGTCGCCGGTCTCGCTGAAGGTGACGTCCATCAGGATGCCCGGCTCGTCCGCGGCCTTGATGGTCAGGCCGTGCAGCGTGTCGGCGAACGCCTTGGAATCGACCTTGCCCATCTTCTCGGTGGTGGCCTTCACCATGTAGATGGCGAGGTAGCCCTTCAGGCCGTTATGGTCCGGCACGTAATTGTACTTCTTGACGAACTTGTCGCGGAACGCCTTGATCAGGTCTACCGGCGCATCGGTGGTGAGGCCGACATGGCCGCGCGCGCCGTTGGCGGCATCGCCCGCAAGCTCGATCACCTTCTGGCCGATCAAGGTGGTCTCGCCCATCAGCGGCGCGGTGACGCCCTGACGCTTCAGCTCCTTGAGGATGCGCGCGCTCTCTTCTTCATTGAGATAGACGAATACGGCATCGGGATTGGCGGCCTTGATCTTGCCGACGTCGGCGGCGAAGTCGGCCTGGCCCGCTTCGGTGGAGAGATCGGCGACGACCTTCGAGCCGAGCCGGTCGAGCTCCTTGACGACGACGTCGCGGCCGCCGCGGCCAAAATCGTTGTTGACCCAGACCACAGCGACCGACTTGGCCTTCATGTCGTCGTGGATGTATTTGGCGACCTTCGGCATCGAGGATTGCTGGCCGAACGAGGTGCGGAACAGGAATTTGTTTCCGGCTTGCGTCAGCTCGGCGGCTTCGCCGCCCATGATCTGCGCGATGCCCGCTTCGGCCGCCAGCGGCGCGGTGACCTTGACCGAACCGGAATAGCCGGGTCCGAGCAGCACATAGGGTTCGGCGTCGAGCGCCTTCTGCACCTGGGCGCGCGCGACGCCCGGGTTGGACTGCGAATCGGCATGGGTGACCTCGAGCTTGCGGCCGAGCACGCCGCCCTTGGCGTTGATTTCCTCGATCGCGAGGTCGATGCCGTTCTTCCAATTGGTGCCGACGGTGGCGCCGCCGCCGGAAAGCTCGGCGACGTCGGCGAGCTTGATCGCCTGGGCGTGGACGCTGGTTGCAGTCGCGAAGGCAAGCAGGGCGCCTGCCAGAATGGTCGATTTCATGATCTCTCCTCCCATTTTTCGTTGATGTTTGATGTTGTCCGCGGCCTTGTATCCGGCCGCTTCCGTCACGCCGCGTGATAGGCAGAACTTCGTGCCGCCATCACCTCGTCGAAAGCCTCTCCCATGACTTCGGTCGATGGGGCAAGGCCGGTGAACAGTTCGAAAGCGTCGGCGGCCTGATAGATCGCCAGCTCCCGCCCGGTCATGATCCGCGCGCCATTGGCCTGCGCGGCCGCCAGCAGCGGCGTGATCAGCGGCGAGTAGACCGCATCCGCAACCCATAATTCGTCGTGCAGCAGCGTGGCGGGGACAGGCAGGCCGCGGTTCGGCAGCATGCCGACCGGCGTGCCGTTGACGAGGCCGGTCGCGCCCTGCAGTGCGTCCTCGATGCTCGACGCCACCCTTGCGGAGCCCTGCGCGGCCAGCAGAGAAACCACCGTCTGCGCGCGCGCCGGCTCGCTGTCGAAGATGCGGATGTCGGTCACCTTCAGGCTCGCCAGCGCAAACGCGATCGCCTTGCCGACGCCGCCTGCGCCGATCACGGCGACGGCGTTGCCGGATGGCGCCAGCAGCGGTGCCACCGCGCGCGCAAAGCCGGTCGTATCGGTGTTGTGGCCGGTCAGCCGACCGTCCCTGGCGACGACCGTGTTGACCGCGCCCATGGCGGCGGCGCCAGGCGCCAGATCGTCGAGCAACGGGACCACGGCTTCCTTGTAGGGGTAGGTGACGTTGACGCCGGCAAAGCCGAGCCGGCGCACCCCTTCGAGCATCATGCGCAGCCCGGCCGCGTCGGCGCCGGCGACCTCGATGAGCTGGTAATGGCCGCGCAGGCCAAGCGCCTCGGCGGCGCGCTCATGCATGGCGGGTGATGCGGAATGCGCAATCGGCGCGCCGATCAGGCCGGTGAGGAGCTTTTTGCTGGCGGCGTATCCGCGCTTGGACATGGTTCGCTATCGTCTCGTTGGGAGCGTTCGGTCCCGGCCATTAGCGTGGAAATCCGCGCAATTCCAAGAGGACTTCCGGGTAAGACGATAGCCATTCTCCCGCCTAACACAATTACCCATTTATCGGACAAACCTAACATAATGTTATTTCTTTCGCCCGCGCGCCGGGGCGGCCTTGCCGTGGCCCCGGGACGGCTCCACCGCGCGCATCTCGGCGCGCAGCGACTCGATGAAGTACTCGACATGGAGCGACAGCGGCGCGCCGCGCTTCACCGCGATATAGGTGTCGAACCGCGTCGGCTCGGTGATCTTCAACAGCTCGATGCCGGGATAGCCGCCATGGGCGACCGTGAACTGGTCGATGATGGCGATGCCGAGCCCCGCCTTCACCAGCGCGCAGACCGTGGTGCCGAACCGCGCGCGGATCGTGATGTTGTAGTCGAGCCGGTTGCGCGCAAAGATCTCGGCCATGATGCGGCCGTAAGGGTCGTTTGGGTCGATGCCGATCAGCGGATAGCGGGTGATCTCGGCCGCGGAGACCTGCTTGCGGCCGGCGAGCTCGTGGCCCGGCGGCACGATGCAATAGAGCTCGCCCGAGGCGAGCGGCATGAAGTCGAGCCCGGAATGTTCCAGCCGGTAGCTCATCGCGACGCACTCGCCGCGGCCGAGCATGAGGTAGTCGATGGCTTCCTCGAGCTTGAGGATATTGATGTCGATGCCGAGATCGGGATAGCGGCGGCGGACGCGCTCGATCGCGCGCGGCACCATCACCTGCGAGATGCTCGGCACCGAGCCGATGCGCAGCTCCGACAATCCGCCGCGGCCGATCTTGGAGATGAGTTCGGAGAGATCGTCCACCTTCTTGTAGACGCCGTTGATCTGCTCGAAGATGTTCTCCGCTTCCGGCGTCGGGAAGTAGCGGCCGTTCTGACGCTGGAAGAAGCGGATGCCGAGCGAGCGCTCGGTGTATTTGACGAGACGGCTGATGCCCGGCGCGGACACGTTGAGCAGCTTCGCCGCGCCGCCGATGGTGCCCGTCACCATCACGGCACGGATCACTTCAACCTGGCGCAGCGTCATCATGTCGTGGGCATCCGAAAGAGGATCGTGGCGGCGATCATCTCACGGGAGCCGTGATGTCATCCAGCGGCAAGTGTGTTGATGCGGATGGAGAGGGCTGCGCTTTACCCTGTCAGATTGTCAGGACGAAAATCAGCGCGTTCGAACGGATGGCATCGTCGCGCGACTCGTTTCATCGGCGTCGTTTGCTGCAACTGCGTTCTAGCTCGCCGGGCCCTCGGGCGATGCGCTGTCTGCCGGCTTGGTGCGCTCGCTTTGCAGCACCTCGCGTGCGAACTCGATGATCTTCTGCTTGTTCGCCGTTTCGCAGACGGCAAAAAACACGCGGTTCAGTTCCAGGCCGAGCACGCTGTTGAGGGCAATGTCCTCGTCTTCCATCGTGGTTTTCCCGCTTCAGACGTCATAGGTGTAACTTGACGTCACTTCTTCCACAAGTAGATTAATCTTCGAGGTCAATGACATACCGGGAAACTACGGAAACCGTGAATTGAGGCAGTCACCGAAGACGTGCTATACTTGACGGCGAGGGTCAGGAAACGCACCGATGTCCGCCGTGGATTATGGCCGGGAGGCGCTCGACTTCATCGAGGGCCTGGGGACCTATCGCAAGGTGCCCGATGCCATGCTTGCGCTCGAATCGGCCTTCGGTCGCTTCGGCTTTGAAACCATCATCGTGACGGGGTTGCCCAATCCCGACCAGCGATTTGCGCAGATGGTGCTCGCCAAGCGCTGGCCGGCGGGATGGTTCAACCTCTACACTCAGAACAACTACGATCGCTTCGATCCCGTGGTGCGGTTGTGCCGACAGTCGGTCAACCCGTTCGAATGGTCGGAAGCGCCATACGATGCCGAACTCGAGCCGAACGCGGCCGAGGTGATGAACCGCGCCAGCGATTTTCGCATGTCGCGCGGCTTCATCGTGCCGATCCACGGGCTCACCGGCTATGAGGCCGCGGTGTCGCTCGGCGGTGTCCATCTCGACCTCAACCCCCGCAGCAAGCCGGCGCTGCACCTGATGGCGATGTACGGCTTCGACCACATTCGTCGTCTGCTGGATCCGGCGCCGTATCGGTCGACGCGTCTCACCCCGCGCGAGCGCGAGGTGATCTCCTGGGCCTCGCAGGGCAAGTCGGCCTGGGAAATCGGCGAGATACTGCATATCACCCAGCGGACCGCAGAAGAACATCTTGCAACCGCTGCGCGCAAGCTCGGTGCCGTCAACCGTACGCATGCGGTTGCCTTGGCGATTCGCAACAAGATCATCAATCCCTAAGCGACGTACTGGGAAATTTCCCAATATCGAAGCTGCCTCTTTTCGCAGACTCTGCCCCCATTGAGAATGGATGGGGGCTTTCATGATTCACGCAATTTCAGCCGTTAATCGCCACTTATACGAAGACGTAATCGAGCAGCATTTCCGGCTGCGCCATGACATCTTCGTCGAGGAGCGGCGCTGGGAGGCGCTACGCAGGCCGGATGGCCGCGAGATCGATTCCTATGACGACGAGGACACTGTCTATCTGCTTGCGCTGGAGGGGCGCCGCGTCGTCGGCGGTCACCGGCTCTATCCAACGACCAAGCCTTCGATGATGAGCGAGGTCTTCCCGCATCTGGCGGTGGTGCGCGGCTGCCCCGCGAATCCGCTGGTCTGGGAATGGTCGCGCTATTTCGTCGTGCGTGATCGCCGCGACGGCGCGCTCAACCTGCAACTGATGGCGGCGGTGCAGGAGTTCTGCCTCGACCAGGGCATCGCGCAGGTCAGCGCGATCATGGAGACCTGGTGGTTGCCGCGCTTCCATGAGGCCGGCTTCGTCGTGACCCCGCTCGGTCTGCCGGCGCTGGTGGAGGATGCGTGGACCATGGCGGCGACGATCGACATTCGTCGGGAGACGCTCGATGCCCTGCATGATCGCATCGGCACGGCTTCGATCGTGCAACAGGACGGCCCGCGTCTGGACGCCGTCGCCCGTGCCAACCTCTGCGGCCTCGCTGCCGCGCAACGAAAGAGCGCCTGAGATGTCGAATATGATGCGGGACAGCCAGATCATGGCGCAGACCAAGGACGAGAATCTCGGCTACATGTCTGACATGGCGCTCGAACTGGCGCAGATGGCGGAAGACACCGGATTGGCGACGCTCGCCTATCTGTTCCGGATGGCGGCGCTGGAGGCCTCGACGGCCAACAGCGTGGTTGCCGAGCCGGATGACCTTCCCCGGCAGATGACGTCACACTAGTGTCCTGAGTCACAAGTTCGCAATCGTAGATTCGCAGTAGATTCACGTCGC
>NZ_JALJRE010000026.1:0-13574 GCF_024519855.1 Bradyrhizobium sp. Bra78
TCTCGAACCATGCAGGCCGAGGTCTTTCGGAAACCTCCCGCTGTCATATGCGATAGCCCTGCCCTGGAGGGGTAGGGCAAGAGTTGCCCCAGCGTCTTCGCACATGACGGGCGCGCCCGGCTCGGCTAGATTATCCTCACAAAAGCAAGACGAATTGTCCGGGAGGACAGGCGTGCACCAGGGACGTGTCGTTTACGGCGCGATCGAGGAGGTCGTGTTCGGTCACCCGGCGGCCGCGGCCACCGTCGCGCAGATGGACCGGCTGGGGACGCGCCGTGCGTTCCTCATGGTCTCCGGCACGCTGAACCGGCAGACCGACGAGATCACGAAGATCAGAGATGCGCTGGGCGCGCGCTGCGCCGGCCTGTTCGACGCGATGCCGGCGCACACGCCGCGCGAAGCGGTGATCGCGGCCACCAATGCGGCGCGCGAGGCGGGCGCCGATCTGATCGTCACGGTGGGCGGCGGCTCGATCACCGACGGCGCCAAGGCGGTGCAGCTCTGCCTCGCCAACGGCATCGACGACATCGAGGGCATAGATCGTATCCGAGTGCACAAGGGCGTCGCGCCCGAGATGACCGCGCCGGTCGTGCGCCAGATCAGCGTGCCGACCACGATCGCCGGCGGCGAATTCAGCTCGATCGCGGGCGTCACCGACCGCAGCACGCATGTGAAGCAGATGCTGCGGCACCCGCTGACGGTGCCGCGGGCGACCATCCTCGATCCCGCCATCACCGTGCACACGCCGGAATGGCTGTTCCTCTCGACCGGCATCCGCGCCATCGATCATTGCGTCGAGGCGATCTGCTCGCACGAAACCCATCCCTATGCCGACGCGCAATCGGTCAAGGGGCTCGCGATGCTGGCCGACTCGCTGCCGCGGGTGAAGGCCGACCCTTCCGATCTCGACGCGCGGATGGACGCCCAGATCGGCACCTGGCTGTCGATGGGCGCGCTCGCAGCCGGCGTGCCGATGGGGGCGAGCCATGGCATCGGCTACGTTCTGGGCGCGGCCTTCGACGTGCCGCACGGCCACACCTCCTGCATCATGCTGCCGGCCGTGATGCGATGGAACGCGAGCGCGAATGCCGAGCGCCAGATGATCGTCGCGGCCGCGATGGGCTTTCCCGGCCACAACGCCGCCGACGTGCTCGATGCCTTCATCCGTTCGCTCGGCATGCCGCGCAGCCTCGCCGACGTGCGCGTCTCGCCCGAGCATTTCGACGCCATCGCCGAACAGGCGATGCGCACGCCCTGGGTGCCGCGCAATCCGCGCAAGATCGACAGCCCGGCGCAGTTGCGCGAAATCCTGGTTCTCGCCGCATGATTCAAAGCCGGAGGATCGATGTACCCAGGTCAGCATGCCCGCCTACGCCCTCTCCAGCCTGCCTTCATCATGGCTGGAACAGGCGAGGCGGTCACCTATCGCGAGCTCGACGCGCGCAGCAATCGCCTGGCGCATCTGTTCCGCAAGCACGGCCTGAAGCGGCTCGACCATTACTCGATCTTCATGGAGAACAATTCGCGCTACCTCGAAGCCTGCGGCGCGGGCGAGCGCTCCGGGCTGTACTACACCTGCATCAACTCGTTCCTGACGCCGGGCGAGCTCGCTTATCTCCTCGTCAACAGCCAGTCGAAGATCCTGATCACATCTGCGGCGAAACTCGACATCGCGCGCGAGGCGATCAAGGCCTGCCCCGACATCAAGCTCTGCATCGTCGCCGACGGCCCCGGGGAGAGCGACCGCATCGTCGGACTTGCCGAGGTGACCGCCGACATGCCGAAGACGCCGATTGCGGATGAATGGCTCGGCACCGCGATGCTCTACTCGTCGGGCACGACTGGACGGCCCAAGGGCATCCTGCGGCCGCTGCCGGAGGAGCCGCCGAAGCACAATCTGCCGCTGTTCGATTTCCTGACAAAGCTTTGGCACTACCGCGAGGGCATGGTCTATCTGTCGCCGGCGCCGCTCTATCACTCGGCGCCGCAGGCGGCGGTCAACCTCACGATCCGCATGGGCGGGACCGTGATCATCATGGAGAATTTCGATCCCGAGCGCTACCTGCAGCTCGTGCAGCAGTGGGGCATCACCCATACCCAGCTGGTGCCGACGATGTTCTCGCGCATGCTGAAGCTGCCTGAGGAGGTACGAAAGCGCTACGATTTGTCCTCGCTGGAGATCGCGATCCACGCCGCCGCGCCCTGCCCGGCGCTGGTCAAGGACGACATCATCAAATGGTGGGGCCCGATCATCCACGAATATTACGGCGCGACCGAGGGCCTCGGCTTTACCGCCTGCAACAGCGAGGAATGGCTCGCCCATCGCGGCACCGTCGGCAAGGTGCTGCTCGGCGACCTCCATATCCTCGACGAGAACATGCAGGCGTGCCCGACCGGCACGCCGGGGCAAGTGTGGTTCAAGACTGGATCGCCGTTCGAATATTTCAACGATCCGGAGAAGACGAAAGAGGCGCGCTCGGCCGACGGCAGCATGAGCACGGTCGGCGACGTCGGCTATGTCGACGCGGATCGCTACCTCTACCTCACCGACCGTGCGACCTTCATGATCATCTCGGGCGGGGTGAACATCTATCCGCAGGAATGCGAGAATTTGCTCATCACCCATCCGAAGGTCGCGGACGCCGCGGTGTTCGGCGTCCCCAATCCCGATCTCGGCGAAGAGGTGAAGGCCGTGGTGCAGCCGATGCCGGGCGTGGTGCCGGGCGAGGCGCTCGCCGAGGAGCTGATCGCCTTCTGCGGCGCGTCATTGTCGCGGCAGAAGGTGCCGCGCTCGGTGGATTTCGAGAAGGAATTGCCGCGGCTGCCGACGGGGAAGCTTTACAAGCGCCTGCTGCGGGACCGGTATTGGGGGAACAAGACGTCAAGGATCGTGTGACAGGCACAACCACAAACTTCACTGTCATCCAGAACCAACGTCGGCGCGGACCCGGGACGACAGCGAAGCTTGTCGCGGCGGCTCGGCACAGGAACCATCCGTTCGCACCTGCACTCCCACATTATGAAATGTGTGAACCTCCTGCGGCCTCGCGTCATCCGAATTGTCGAGAGCGCTGCCGCCCTTGCGGGTTGCTTCGCAGGGCCCGCGTCGCTATCGTCGCGACAAACAGGCCGCAAAAGGCCGATGTCCAGGGAGGATGAGCATGCGGAGCGTATGGGCGCTCGCCGCGATGGCGGCGCTATCTGTGCTGACGGCCTCAACCACTACGCTCGCCGGCGAGCCCAAGCAGGGCGGTGTCCTGCGGATGTATCATCGCGACAGTCCGGCCAACGCCTCCATCCTCGAAGGTGCGACCTATTCGGTCAACGTGCCGTTCATGGGGGTCTTCAATAATCTCGTCATTTATGACCAGCACATCGCGCAGAACAGCCCTGATACCCTGAGGCCTGATCTGGCCGAGAGCTGGTCCTGGAGCAGCGACAACAAGAAACTGACGTTCAAGCTGCGTCAGGGCGTCAAATGGCATGACGGAAAGCCGTTCACATCGGCCGACGTCAAGTGCACTTTCGATCTCCTGATGGGCAAATCGCAGCAGAAGTTGCGGCAGAATCCACGCAAGGCCTGGTACAGCGAAGTCAACGACGTCACGCCCAACGGCGATTTCGAGGTCTCCTTCGATCTGAAGCGGCCGCAACCTTCGCTGCTGGCGATGCTCGCGTCCGGCTATACGCCGGTCTATCCCTGTCACGTCTCGCCGGCGGACATGCGCACCCATCCGATCGGAACCGGGCCGTTCAAATTCGTCGAGTTCAAGGCCAACGAATCGATCAAGCTGACGCGAAATCCTGACTACTGGAAGAAGGGCCTGCCATATCTCGACGGCATCGAGTACACGATCATCACGAACCGCTCGACCGCGATTCTCGCCTTCGTCGCCGGCAAGTTCGACATGACCTTCCCGACGCACATCACGATTCCGCTCTTGAAGGACATCAAGTCGCAGGCGCCGAACGCGGTTTGCGTCGTCGAGCCGACCAATGTCTCGACCAACATCATCGTCAATTCGACCTCCCCACCGTTCGACAACATCGATATCCGCCGAGCGATGGCGATGGCACTCGACCGGAAGGCCTTCGTCGATATCCTGTTCGAAGGCCAGGCCGATATCGGCGGCACCATGCTGCCGCCACCTCAGGGCATCTGGGGCATGCCCAAGGACAAGCTGGCGACCATTCCGGGCTATGGCCCTGACGTGAACGCGAGCCGGGAGGAAGCGAAGAAGCTGATGCAGAAGGCGGGCTACGGCCCGGACAAGCACCTCGCGGTAAAAATCTCGACGCGCAATATCGCCGAATATCGCGACCCCGCGGTGATCCTGATCGATCAGCTCAAGAGCATCTATATCGACGGCGAGCTCGACGTCGTCGAGACCGCGAACTGGTTCCCGAAAGTCGCGCGCAAGGATTACATGCTCGGCCTCAATCTGACCGGCAATTCCGTCGACGACCCCGACCAATCCTTCTACGAAAACTATTCCTGCGGCTCAGAACGGAACTACACCAATTACTGCAACAAGGAGATCGAGAAGCTGTTCGACGCGCAGTCGCAGGAGACCGACATCGGCAAGCGCAAGCCGCTGGTCTGGGATATCGACAAAAAGCTGCAGGAGGACGTCGCCCGTCCGATCATCTTCCATGCCCGGGCCGGTACCTGCTGGCAGCCCTATGTCAAGGGCGTCACGATCATGTCGAACAGCTCCTATAACGGCTTTCGCTACGAGGACGTGTGGCTCGACAAGTAGCGCGCCAGGCTGAAGACTAGCGGCTCGCGGAGGGCGAAGGATGTTTGCCTATCTGGTGCGGCGCCTGCTTCTGATGCTCGTGACCCTGTTCGGGATCTCGGTCGTCATCTTCTTCCTGCTGCGCATCGTGCCCGGCAACATCGTCGACATCCTGTTTGCCGCGGCCGGCTATGTCGATCCCGCCGACAAGGCCAATCTGGAAAAGGAGCTCGGCATCGACCAGCCGCTGATCTTGCAATACTGGCACTGGATCAGCGGTTTTCTGCGTGGTGACTTTGGTTACTCCTACGTCTCCGAGAAGCCGGCGCTCCAGGAGATCTTGCCGCGGATTCCGATCACCGCGCGGCTTGCCGGGCTGGCGCTGCTGTTCTCGGCGTCGATCGGCATTCCGCTCGGCGTCATCAGCGCGGTGAAGCAGGGCACGCGGCTCGATTACGCGCTCCGCGTCGTCAGCCTGAGCGGATTGTCGCTGCCTTCGTTCTGGCTTGGATTGCTCATCCTCACCGCGTCGGTGGCGATGTTCAATCGGATGCCGATCTTCAATCCAAATCCACAGACCTGGCTCGAGGCGTTCGCCACCTACGCCGTGCCCGCCGCCGCCGTCGGCTTCCGCAGCGCCGCGCTGACCATGCGCATCACCCGATCCTCGATGCTGGAGGTGCTGAGGCAGGACTATATCCGCACCGCGCGCGCCAAGGGCGCCTCCGATGCCACCGTGAATTATCAGCATGCGCTGAAGAACGCGATCCTGCCCGTCATCACCGTGATCGGCATCGAGGCCGCGTTCCTGATCGGCGGCCTCATTGTGACGGAGACCGTGTTCAACATCCCCGGCGTCGCCCGCTTCCTGGTCGAGGCGATCCGCTGGCGCGACTATCCGATCGTGCAGAACCTCGTGATGCTGATCGCGGTCGTGGTGGTGAGCGCCAATTTCATCGTCGACATGCTGTACGCCGTGTTCGATCCACGGATCAGGTACACGGATTAGGAGAGCTGCTTGGCTACGATCGACTATGATCTCGAACTGAGACGCGCCGGCGCGCATGCTGCCGGCGGCTGGCGGCGTGTGCTGTTTCTGGCGCAACGGCACGTGCTGGGCGCGGCCGGCCTCGTCATCATGACACTGTTCGTGGTCACGGCGATCTTCGCCGATTTCATCGCGCGCTATGATCCCCTGACGATCGACGCCGCCGGCGCGCTGGCGCGCCCGAGCCTGACGCACTGGATGGGCACCGATTCCTTCGGCCGCGACGTCTTCAGCCGCATAATCCACGGCTCGCGGATCTCCCTTGCGGTCGGGATCGGCTCGACCGCGCTCGGCGGCGCGATCGGCGTCATCGTCGGATTGACCTCGGGCTATCTCTCCGGCTGGGTCGATCTGGTGTTCCAGCGCATCTCCGACGTTCTCCAGGCGCTGCCGCTGCTGGTTCTGGCCCTGATCATGACGGCGGCGCTCGGCCCGTCGCTCCCGAATGTCATCATCGCCATCGCCATTCCGCTGATCCCGACCGTGTCGCGCGTCGTCCGCGCCAACACGCTGGCGCTGCGCGAACTGCCATTCGTCGAGGCCGCCAAGTCGATCGGCATGAGCGAAGTGCGGATCGCGCTGCGCCACGTGCTGCCGAACACGCTGGCGCCGCTGATCGTGCTCGCGACCGCGCAGCTCGGCTCGACCATCCTGACCGAGGCCTCGCTCTCGTTCCTCGGCCTCGGCATTCCCGAGCCCTATCCGTCCTGGGGCCGCATGCTGTCGGAATCCGCGGCCGAATATGTCCGCACCGCGCCGTGGCTGGTGATCTTCCCGGGCATCGCGATCAGCCTCGCCGTGTTCGGCGCCAACCTGTTCGGCGACGCCCTGCGCGACATCCTCGATCCCCGGCAGCGCGGCTGATGGCGGAAAAATCCGATCTCGTGCTCGAGGTGAAGAATCTGAAGACGGTGTTCTTCACCAATTCCGGCCTGTTCAGGGCGGTCGACGACGTCTCGTTCACCGTGAGGCGCGGCGAGACGCTGGCCATCGTCGGCGAATCCGGCTGCGGCAAGAGCGTCACTGCCCTCTCGCTGATGCGGCTGGTACCCGACCCGCCCGGCCGCATCGTCGGCGGCTCGATCACGCTCGAAGGCACCGATCTGCTGGCACTGGACGAGGCAGCGATGCGCGCTGTCAGGGGCAACCGCATCTCCATGATCTTCCAGGAGCCGATGACCTCGCTCAATCCGGTGATGCGGATCGGCGACCAGATCGTCGAGGCCGTGCGGCTGCATCGGAACATGTCGTCGAAAGAGGCCCGCGACGTCGCGGTCGAGATGCTGCGCCTGGTGCGCATCCCCGAACCGGCGCGGCGCGCACGGGAATATCCGCACCAGCTCTCCGGCGGCATGCGCCAGCGCGCGATGATCGCGATGGCGCTGGCCTGCCGGCCGGCGCTGCTGCTCGCGGACGAGCCGACCACCGCGCTCGACGTCACCATCCAGGCGCAGATCCTGGCGCTGATCCTCGACCTCCAGAAGGAGCTCGGCACCGGGCTCGTGCTCATCACGCATGACCTCGGCGTCGTCGCGCAGACGGCGCAGCGCGTGATCGTGATGTACGCGGGCAGGAAAGTCGAGGAAGCCAGCGTCGAGGCGCTGTTCGCCGCGCCGATGCATCCCTACACGCGCGGGCTGATGGCCTCGATCCCGGCCGTGCCGGCGTCGGGTGTCGCCGCGCAGGAACGGCTGAACGAAATTCCCGGCACTGTGCCGTCGCTGGTCGGGCTGCCGAAAGGCTGCGCTTTCGCGCCGCGCTGCAAGCTCGCGATCAAGCGCTGCGAGGCCGAATATCCGCCGCTCACGGATTGGGGCGGCGGCCATCTCGCCGCATGCTGGCGCGCGGCCGACGTGGCGGAGGTGGCATGACCGTGGCGCTGCTCGAGGTCACCGATCTCACGAAGCACTATCCGGTGCGCGCGGGCGTGTTGCGCCGGCAGGTCGGCACCGTGCATGCCGTCGACGGCGTCTCGTTTTCAGTTGGAGTCGGCGAGACGCTGGGCCTGGTCGGCGAATCCGGTTGCGGCAAATCGACGGTGGCACGCAGCGTGCTGCGGCTGGTGGAGCCGACCTCGGGCCAGATCCGCCTCGATGGTGCGGACATCACCCATCTCTCAAAGACGGCGCTGCGCCCGCACCGGCGCTCCATGCAGATCGTGTTCCAGGACCCGTTCGCCTCGCTCAATCCGCGCATGACCGCAGGCGACATCGTCGGCGAGCCGCTCGCCGTGCACGGGCTCGCGACCGGCAAGGCGCTGGAGGCACGCACAGCAAAGCTGTTCGAGCAGGTTGGCCTTCGGCCCGACCAGATGCGCAATTTCCCGCATCAATTCTCCGGCGGCCAGCGCCAGCGCATCTGCATCGCCCGCGCGCTGGCGCTCGGGCCGCGTCTGATCGTCTGCGACGAGCCGGTCTCCGCGCTCGACGTCTCGATCCAGGCCCAGGTGATCAACCTGCTGATCGACCTGCAACGCCAGCACGGCTTCTCCTATCTCTTCATCGCGCACGACCTTGCCGTGGTCGCCCATATCAGCCACCGCGTCGCCGTGATGTATCTCGGACGCATCGTCGAGATCGCCGACAAGGACGAGCTGTTCCGCAGTCCGCGCCATCCCTACACGCAGGCCCTGCTCGCCTCGGTGCCGGTTGCGAACCCGCTCGCGAAGAAGCTCGTGCCGCTGGTCGACGGCGACGTGCCGAGCCCGGTCAATCCACCCTCCGGCTGCGCGTTCCACACCCGCTGCCGGTTTGCGATGGAGCGATGCAGGACGGAGCGGCCGGCGCTGGTGGATACCGGTGATCGTCATCAGGTGGCGTGTTTGCTCAATGAGGGGACGGGGCGACCGAACTCGATCCCGTAGGACGGGCAAAGCGAAGCGTGCCCACCATTCCATGGCAATCGCGGCACTGGTGGGCACGGCCCTATGCGCCTTTGCCTACCCTACGATAGCGTCGTGCCGGCCTACCCCGCCCCGATCTCGGCCACGATCCTTCCCGTCGTCACCTGCTCGCCCTCCGCGACGTCGATCGCGGCAATGACTCCGTCGATACCGGCCTTGTGGACGTGCTCCATCTTCATCGCTTCGAGCGTCAGCACCGGTTGGCCGGCAGTGACGCGCTCGCCGGGCTTCACCAGGACCGCGACGACGCGGCCGTTCATGGCGGCGCGGACTTTTCCGTCGCCGCCATTGCTCGCGGCAGCCTTCGGCGCGGCGAGGGTGAGATCGGTGACCGCAAGCGGAATGCCGCGGTGTTGAAGGTAGAGCTGGTTCCCGCCGCGCAGGAATCTTGCGCTGTCCATCACGCCATCATGGCGAAAGCGGATCGCGTCGGCATCGAGCTGGTCGATCTCGAACCTGTCTTGCCGTCCGTCGACGGCAACGGTGTAGCCGCCATCGCGCTCGCGGGTGACCTCGAGCTCACACGCGTGATCCGCAATTTCGATTTTCGCGGGCAGAGGGAACGTAGCCGCAAGGCTCCGTCCGCTGTGCCACGACGGCGCGCGCGGATTTGTCACGTAGAGCAGCAAGCCCGCCAACGCCGTTTCGAATGCGGCGTCGGCGCGCGGCGCCGGCAACTCGTCGCGGTGCGCGCCGATGAAGGCCGTCGTCGCCTCGCCCCTGGCAAAGCCGGGATGACGCAGGCAGGCCATCAGGAACGCCTGGTTGGTGGTGACGCCGAATGCTGTCAGTTGCTCCAGCCCGACGATCAGCCGTCCCCTCGCCTCCTCGCGCGTGGCGCCGTGGCTGATCACCTTGGCGATCATGGAATCGTAGAACGGCGGGATCTCCGAGCCCGATTGCAGCGCATGCTCGACGCGGATGCCCTCCGGGACCTGCCAGAGCGCCATGCGGCCGGACTGCGGCATGAAATCCTGTGCGGCATCTTCCGAGCAGAGCCGCACCTCGATGGCATGGCCTTCGAAGCGAATGTCCTGCTGTTTCACCGGCAATGTCTCGCCGCGCGCCACGCGCAGCTGGAGCTCGACGAGATCGAGCCCGGTGATCGCCTCGGTCACGGGATGCTCGACCTGGAGCCGCGTGTTCATCTCCATGAAGTAGAACTCGCCGTTCGTATCGAGCAGGAATTCCAGCGTGCCGGCGCCCTCATAGCGCAGCGCCTTCACGGCGGCGACCGCGACCTCACCCATTCTGGCGCGCAACTCCGGCGTCACCGCCGGCGACGGCGCCTCCTCGATCAGCTTCTGGTGCCGCCGCTGTACCGAGCAGTCGCGCTCGCCGAGATGGATGGCGTTGCCGTGGCTGTCGCCGAAGACCTGGATCTCGATGTGGCGCGGATTCTGGATGGCGCGTTCGAGGATCACGGTCGGATCGCCAAAGGCGGCCTTGGCCTCCGACCGTGCACTGCGCAGCGCATCCGGAAACGAAGCTACATCGGTCACGAGCCGCATGCCGCGTCCGCCACCGCCGGCGACAGCCTTGATCATCACGGGGAAGCCAATCTTCCTGGCTTCCCCAAGCATGACATCGTCGCCCTGGTCGGCTCCCTGGTAGCCAGGCACGCAGGGCACGCCGGCCTTCTTCATGATCTCCTTGGCGCCGGCCTTGTTGCCCATCGCCTCGATCGCCTGTGGCGACGGGCCGATGAAGACGAGGCCAGCGTCCTTGCAGGCCTGCGCAAAATCCTCGTTCTCGGCGAGGAAGCCGTAGCCGGGATGCACGGCATCCGCGCCGCTGGCTTTCGCCGCGGCAATGATCGCGGGAATGTTGAGATAGGACCGCGCCGGCAGCGCTTCGCCGATGCGCACGGCCTGATCGGCCTGCCGCACATGGAGGGCATCGCTATCCGCATCCGAATAGACCGCGATGACGCCAAGGCCGAGCCGGCGCGCGCTGCGCATCACCCGCAGCGCGATCTCGCCGCGATTGGCAATCAGAACCCTGACGTACGGCCGGTGCTGCACTGATCCGTTCCTCATGGGCGGGCCACCGAGAACTGCATGCGCTGAGGTGTCCGTGCGTCGCCCTCGCGGCAGATCGCAAGTACCTCAGACAGGACCGCGCGGGTGTCGCGCGGATCGATCACGCCGTCGTCGAGCACGCGCGCGCTGGTCGAGAACACGTCCATCTGGCCGTCGAACACGCCGATGATCTGCGCCTTCATGGCGTCGAGCTTGTCCTTTTCGATCGGCTTGCCGCGGCGGGCTGCGGCGGCTTCCGTCACGATCGCCATGGTCTCGGCGGCCTGCTCGCCGCCCATCACGGCAGTCTTGGCGTTCGGCCAGGAGAAGCAAAAGCGCGGGTGGAAACCGCGGCCGCACATGCCGTAATTGCCGGCGCCGAACGAGGCGCCGCAATAGATCGTGATTTGCGGTACCGTCGCCGACGTCACCGCCTGGATCATCTTCGAGCCGTGCTTGATCATGCCGGCTTCTTCATAGGCCTTGCCGACCATGTAGCCGGTGGTGTTGTTCAGATACAGCAGCGGCGTGCGGGTCTGGCAGCAGGCCTGGATGAAATGCGTTGCCTTGTTGGCGCCGGCCGGATCGAGCGGGCCGTTGTTGGTGATGATGCCGATCGCCTGCCCTTCGATGCGTGCATGGCCACAGACGGTGGCCGGACCGTAATTCGGCGCCATCTCGGTGAAATCGGAATCGTCGACGATGCGTGCGATCACCTGCTTCATGTCCACGGGGCGCTTGTGGTCCATCGGCATGATACCGAGCAGCTCGTCCTGGTCGTAGCGCGGCGGCTTGTGATCAGCTTCCGCCCGGCCCGGCCGCTCCCACTCCAGAGCCGCCATGATCTCGCGCGCGATACGCAGGGCATCGCGGTCGTCCTCGGCGAGATAGTCGCCGAGGCCGGAGACCTGCGTGTGCATCTCGGCGCCGCCAAGTTCTTCTTCCGTGGCGATCTCGCCGGTCGCGGCCTTCAGCAGCGGCGGCCCCGCGAGGAAGGCGCGGGTGCGGCCGCGCACCATGACGATGTAGTCGGACAGGCCCGTTTGATAGGCGCCACCGGCAGTGGACGAGCCGTGCGTGACGGTAACGACCGGCAGCCCCGCCGCCGAAAGCCGCGCCAGATTGCGGAAGATGTTGCCGCCGCGGACGAAATCCTCGACGCGGTAGCGCAAAAGGTTGGCGCCGGCGCTTTCGACCAGTTGCACGTAGGGCAGCTTGTTCTCTAGCGCGAGCTCCTGCACACGCAGCGTCTTATCGAGGCCATAGGGTTGCAGTGCGCCGGCATCGATGCCGGAATCATTGGCGCTGACCATGCAGCGGACTCCCGAGACGAAGCCGATGCCGGCGATGACGCCGCCGCCCGGCACGCTCTTGTCGGCATCCGGCACATCGAACATGTAGCCGGCCAGCGTCGACAGCTCGATGAACGGCGCGCCAGGATCGAGCACCAGCGCGACGCGTTCGCGCGGCAGCAGCTGCCCGCGCTTGTGGAAGCGCTCCTTTGCCGCGGCCGAGGCTGCGCGCGTACGCTCTTCCAGCGCGCGCATGCGGTCGATCAGTCCGAGCATGCCGTCGCGGTTGGCGCGGTAGCCGGCACTGCCAGGGGAAACGGTGTTTTCGAGAATGGACATGACTTGATCCTGCTCGTCATTGCGAGGAGCGAAGCGACGAAGCAATCCAGACTGCCTCAACGGAAAGATTCTGGATTGCTTCGCTTCGCTCGCAATGACGGATGAGGCGATACCCTACCGATTCGTCCCAAATATCTTCCGCGCTTCCGCCGGACTCGCGATCTCACGGCCTGCGCGCCGGGCGCAGGCGGCGATGGCCTCGATCAACTGGCCGTTCGACGTCACCTTCTTGCCGTCGGCGAGATAAAAGGCGTCCTCGAGGCCGGTGCGCAGATGGCCGCCGAGCTCGGCGCAGCGCTGATGCAGCGGCCAGATCTCTTCGCGGCCAATGGCGGTGACCTGCCAATGCGCTTCGGGGCGCTTCAGCTTGAGCAGGATCGGCAGCAGCTCCGGATCCGACGGCATGCCGGAGGCGACGCCCATGACGAAATTATATTCGAGCGGACCCTTGTACATGCCGACCTGGGTGTACATGCCGACACAACGCACGATGCCGACGTCGAAACATTCGAACTCGGGGATGGTGCCGACCGCGTTCATGACGTCGAGATAGTCCTTCACTTTCTCGACCGCGTTGTCGAACATCATCGGCGGCCAGGCCCAGCTGTTGTCGGCCTTCACTTTCAGATAATTCAGCGAACCGGCGTTGCAGGCCGCAATCTCGGGCCTGGTCTCACGGATGCAGTCGAGCGCGCCGCTGTAGTTCGGCCCTGATACCCCGGATGTGTGATTGATGAGGACGCCGGGACATGCTTCGCGGATCGCCTGCTGGATTTCCTTGCTGACGCTGACCTCCCAGGAGGGCAGATGTCCCTTGTTCGGCGCCTGCTGACGCAGATGGATGTGCATGATGGACGCGCCCGCATCGAACGCAGCCTTGGCCTCGCGCGCCATTTCTTCAGGCGTGACCGGCACGTTGTGCTGCTTCGGATCGGTGAGCACGCCGTTCAGCGCGCAGGTGATGACGGCCTTGTCGCTCATGCCCTAGATATCTCGCACGTTGAGAATTCAACGCTTGCGATCATGTGATGCGCGGCATGCGGTTTCTTGCGCGGAGAAGCTGGAAAGCGAGATGCTGCAGGGCGGGCAATGGCGCTCCTGCGCCGTGCCCACCATCTCTCCAGACCTTGCGCAGGCGGTGGGCACGCTTTCGCTTTGCCCGCCCTGCAAGAGCGACGCTAGTGTCCTGAGTCACAAGTTCGCAATCGTAGATTCGCAGTAGATTCACGTCGC
>NZ_JALJRE010000027.1:0-2599 GCF_024519855.1 Bradyrhizobium sp. Bra78
GAGCTCGAGGACGCGATCGACGTCGAGGACGACCATGAGCTGGCCGTCGAGACGGTGGACGCCGCCGGCGAGCTTGGCCATGCGGGGATCGAGGTTGACGGGGTTCTCCTCCTTGCCGTCCTCGGCAAGCCGCAGCACCTCGCCGATCTGGTCGATCAGCAGGCCATAGGATTCGCCGCGCAGATCGACGCCGACCGCCATCGGGGTCTTGCCGTCCTCGGGCTTGGGCAGGCCGAGGCGGGCGCGCATGTCGACCACGGTGACGATGCGGCCGCGCAGATTGAGCACGCCCGCGATCTCGCGCGAGGACAACGGCACGCGGGTGACGCGCTCGGGCATGAACACGTCCTGGACGCGGGAGATCGGCAGCCCGAACAGCTGGCCGCCGATCATCGCGGTGACGTATTCGACCATGGCGCCTTCGGTGGATTGGGCTTTCTTGCTCATGTGCGTGTCTCCTGATCCTGCCGTTTACGCCGCTGCCCGGCTCAGCTCCGAGGCGCCGGCGGCGCCCGCGGTCTGCTCCTTCAGCGCCGCGATCAGACCGGGACGGTCGAACTTGGCGACATAGTCGTGGAAGCCGGCCTGACGGCCGCGCTCGATCGCCGCCGGCGACACCAGCGCGGACAGGCCGATGATCGGCATCGAGCCCAGATTGTTGTCCGAGCGGATCACTTCGGCGAACTCGAACCCGTTCATGTCGGGCATCTCGATGTCGGTCAGGACCACGTCGAAGGTCTGCGCGCGCAGGGCGGCGAGGCCCTCCTGCGCGGTCGGCGCGGTGCGGACGCGGTAGCCGGCCGCCTTGAGCACGGGCGCCAGCATGTTGCGGAAGAAGGCCGAGTCGTCGACCAGCAGCACCGACTGCGAGTGCATCGACGGCTTCATCTCCTTGCGGGTGAACCAGTCGGCGAACGCCATCGGCAGGAAGTGGCCGACGTCGATCACCTCGGTGGCCTGGCCCTTGATCACGGCCGAGCCGAGAATGCCGGAGGCGGAGCCGCCGACCTCGATGTTGAGCCGTTCCTCGACGATGTCGATGATCTCGTCGACGACGAGGCCCATGGAGCGGCCGTCATCGGCGAACACCAGGATCGGCTGGGCGCCCTGGCTGGCGATGGTGACGCTCTCCATGGCAACCAGCGGCATCAGCTGCTCGCGGTACTGCACCATGTAGCGGCCGTTGGAGAACTCGATCTTGTCGGCGGGCAGCTCTTCCAGGCGGGTGACGAGCCCGAGCGGAACCGCCTTGGGCTGGGACGAGCCCGCGCGGAAGACGAGGAGCGAGGTGGTCTGCTCGCCGCTTCCGATGTGGTGCGCCCCGTTCTCGTCGCCCATGTCATGGGCCGAGGAGCCGGCGGCGCCGAGCGCCTTGGCGATGCCGTTGGGATCGATGATCATGATGACGGCGCCATCGCCCAGAATGGTATTGCCGGAGAACATGTCGATGTGACGCAGCTTGGTCGACATCGGCTTGACCACGATTTCTTCGGTGTGGAACACGCCGTCGACGACGATGCCGAAGGTCTGGCTGCCGACCTGCGTGACCACGATGAAGCCGTTCTCGGGATCGGAAGCGGCGCCGTCGTCGATCTTGAGCAGCTTCTTCAGATGGATCAGCGGCAGCAGCTTGTTGCGGAGCCTGAGCACCGCGGTGTCCTTGATGCGCTCGATGCGGTGCTCGGAGTTGGCGCGGGCCCGCACCAGCTCGACGACCGAGAGCTGCGGGATCGCGAAGCGGTCGCCGGCAGCTTCCACGATCAGCGCCGAGACGATGGCGAGCGTCAGCGGGATCTTGATGGTGACGGAGGAGCCCTCGCCCGCCACCGACTTGATGTCGATGGTGCCGCCGATCTGGTCGATATTGGTGCGCACCACGTCCATGCCGACGCCGCGGCCCGAGACCGAGGTGATGGCGGCCGCGGTCGAGAAGCCCGGCGCGAAGATGAACTTGTGGATCTGGGCTTCGCTCATCTTCTCGAGCTCGGCCTCGGTGACCAGACCCGAGGAGATCGCCTTGGCCTTGATCTTCTCGGTGTTGAGCCCGCGGCCGTTGTCGGCGATGCAGATGATGATGTGGCCGCCCTCGTGATAGGCGGACAGACGGATGGTGCCCTGCTCGCCCTTGCCAGACGCGAGGCGCTCGGCGGGGGTCTCGAGGCCATGATCGGCGGAGTTGCGCACCATGTGGGTGAGCGGGTCCTTGATCAGGTCGAGCACCTGGCGGTCGAGCTCGGTGTCGGCGCCGTGCATCTCCAGCTCGATCTGCTTGCCGAGTTCGCTCGAGAGGTCGCGGACGATGCGGGGAAGCTTCTGCCAGGCATTGCCGATCGGCTGCATGCGCGTCTTCATGACGCCTTCCTGCAGCTCGGCGGTGACGTTGGAGAGCCGCTGCAACGGCACCTTGAACTCGGTGTCCTCGTTGCGGCGGGAGATCTCCAGCAGCTGGTTGCGGGTCAGGACCAGCTCGGAGACCATGGTCATCAAATGCTCCAGCGTATCCACGTTGACGCGGATCGACTGGTTGGCGATGCGGTCGCCCTCGGAGGCGCCCTCGTCGGCCATCGACTTCTTCGGCGCGGCCTTGTCCTTGGGCGCC
>NZ_JALJRE010000028.1:0-2430 GCF_024519855.1 Bradyrhizobium sp. Bra78
GCTACAAGCAGGAGCCATATGTCTACGGCTCGCTCGGCGGCGATGACGTTTCGCTCGTCCCGGCCAAGCCGGCAGCAGCGCCGGGCCCGCAAGCCAATCCCCATGACAGCGTGCGCCGGGACTATGAGCTGGCGCTCCAGGCGGGAAACCGGGACGCATGGGAAGCATTCCTGCAGGCTTATCCTGATGGGTTCTATGCGGGCCTCGCCCGCGCGCAACTGAAGAACGTGGCGGCGGAGGAAGCACGCGCGGCTGCGGCCGCGAAGGCACGCCAGGCCGAAGACGAAAAGGCAAGGCTCGCAGCCGAGCGGGCGAACAAGGCCGAGCAGGAGAAGGCGGCTGCCGCCGCCAAGGCCGCAGAGAACGCCCGGCTTGTCGCCGAAAAGGCCAAGCAGATCGAGGAGGCCAAGGCGGCCGCCGCCGAGCAGCGCCGCAAGGACGCCGAGGCCGCAGCGGCGAAGGCTGTGGCCGACAAGCAAGCCGCCGAGAAGCCGCAAGTTGCGGACAGCGCACAGAAGCTTGCAGCCGTTGCTCCGACCTCATCGCAGCCGGGCCTGTCTCCACAAGAGACTGCGAAGCTGGTTCAGTCCGAACTGCGCCGCGTCGGCTGCCTGGCGACATCGGCGGACGGCGACTGGAATGCGTCATCGCAACGCTCGCTGACGCTGTTCAACAGATATGCCGGGACGACGCTCGACGCCAAGCAGGCGAGCTTCGACGCGCTCGACGCCATCAAGGCCAAACCCGGCCGGGTCTGCCCGCTGGTGTGCGACCACGGCTTCAAGGCCGACGGCGATGCCTGCGTGAAGATCGCATGCCGCACCGGCTATCGCGTCAACGACGATAACGAGTGCGAGAAGGTGCAGGACAAGAAGCCTGTCGCGACCCGCGAGGACGCCAAGAAGCGGGATACGGAGCGGAAGCAGATCGAAGCTGCACCCGCAAAGCCGTCAGCATCCGGTCAAATGCTTTGTAACAATGCTGGCTGTCGGCCGGTGAGGCCCGGCTGTCGGATTGGAACCCCGAAGATCGGCCCTCATGTCGCCCCTGTAGCAGGGGCACAAGTGGAGGTGTGCGACTGAGCTGCGGCCGAGACGCAATCATTCCCTTGCAGGCCAGATCTCACGCATCGCTTTGACTGCGGAGATGTGTGACTGATGTCACTGATCGCAGATTGCATTTGGCCATTCTGCGAATACTCTGACGCTATTGCATTCGGGGGCTGGAATGCGGCTTCGGCTGTTTGGTTTGTTGATTGTTGCGAGCTGCTTGGCGACCTGGCTTGGGACCGGCTCGGCGCTGGCCGAGAAGCGCGTCGCGCTCGTCATGGGCAATTCGGCCTACAAGAACGTGGCGAAGCTGGCGAACCCCGCGAACGATGCCGCGCTGGTCGGCGGCATGTTCAGGAAGGCCGGCTTCGATACGGTCGACGTCAAGCTCGACCTGAACGTGGCCGAGATGCGCAAGGCGCTGCGCGATTTTGGCGGCAAGGCGCGCGAGGCCGACGTTGCGGTGATCTACTATGCCGGTCACGGCATCGAGCTCGACGGGACCAATTACCTGATCCCGACCGACGCGACGCTCGAGACCGACAGCGACGTCCTCGACGAAACGCTGCCGCTGGATCGCGCGCTGTTCGCCGTCGAGCCGGCCAAGCAGCTCCGGCTCGTCATTCTCGACGCCTGCCGCGACAATCCTTTCGCCAAGACCATGAAGCGCACGGTTGCCGCCCGCGCCATCGGCCGCGGCCTCGCCAAGGTCGAGCCGACCAGCCCGAACACCATGATCGCCTTCGCGGCGAAGGCCGGCTCGACCGCCTCGGACGGCGATGCGAAGAACAGCCCGTTTGCCACGGCGCTGGTCGAACGCCTGCCGATGCCGGGCCTCGACCTGCGCAAGGCGTTCGGCTTCGTCCGCGACGATGTGCTCAAAACCACCGGCTACAAGCAGGAGCCATATGTCTACGGCTCGCTCGGCGGCGATGACGTTTCGCTGGTTGCCGCAAAGCCGGCAGCAGCGCAGGGCCCGCAAGCCGATCCCCAGGACAGCGTGCGACGGGACTACGAGCTTGCGCTCCAGCTTGGCACGCGCGACGGATGGGCTGCCTTCCTGAATCGCTTTCCCAGCGGCTTCTACAGCGATCTCGCCAAGGGGCAATTGAACAAGATCGCCGCCGAAGAAACCCGCGCTGCCGCTGTGGAAAAGGCCAGGCAGGCCGAGGACGAGAAGGCGCGGCTGACGGCCGACCGGGCCAAGAAAGCCGAACAGGAGAAAGCGGCTACAGCCGCCAAGGCCGCCGAGGACGCGCGTATCGCGGCGGAGAAGGCCAAGCAGGTCGAGGAGGCCAAGGCGGCCGCCGCCGAGCAGCGGCGGAAGGAGGCCGAGGCCGCAGCGGCAAAGGCCGTGGCCGACAAGCAAGCCGCCGAGAAG
>NZ_JALJRE010000029.1:0-1214 GCF_024519855.1 Bradyrhizobium sp. Bra78
CTAGTGTCCTGAACCAGAAGTTCGCGACATCGGGTCGTTTTCTGCGGGGGCATTGTATCGGCAGAAGCGTTCGATGGAAGCAAGGATGTCATCGGCGGACTTAGTCCATCGGAACGGTTTTGGATTGGCGTTGTGTCGTTCGATGAACGAGGCGATGTCCGCCCTGAGGGCTGCTACGCTGCGATAGACGCCGCGCCTGATCTTTTTATCGGTGAGGAGCGCGAAGAAGCGCTCGACCTGGTTGAGCCATGACGAACTGGTCGGGGTCAGGTGCACGTGCCAACGCGGCCTTTTGGCCAGCCATCTCCGGATCATTGGGGTCTTGTGCGTGGCGTAATTGTCCATGACGAGATGAACGTCGAGTTCGCGCGGCACGGCAGCTTCGATCTCATCGAGGAACTTGCGGAACTCAGCAGCACGGTGGCGTCTATAGCACTTGCCGATGACCCGTCCGCTCGCAATGTCGAGGGCGGCGAATAGCGATGTGGTGCCGTGCCTCGTGTAGTCATGGCTTCTTCGGGCCGGCTGGCCGGGACGCATCGGCAGCATCGGCTGACTGCGATCCAGCGCCTGGATTTGGGACTTCTCATCCACACATAGAACGATAGCGTGCTCCGGTGGCGAGACGTAGAGGCCCACAACGTCGCGCACCTTGGCCACGAAGTTTGGATCGGTCGAGAGCTTGAACGTCTCCATCCGGTGCGGCTGGAGCCCGAAGGCCCGCCAGATGCGTTGTACCGTCGACACCGATAGTCCGCTGGCCTTCGCCATGTCGCGAGAACTCCAATGGGTGGCGTTCTGCGGGCAACTCTCCAACGTCCTCACGATCACGGCTTCGATGCGAGCATCGTCAACCGTACGTGGCGCCCCGGAGCGCGGCTCGTCGTGCAGCCCGTCCACACGCCGCTCCACAAAACGCCGCCGCCACTTGCCTACCGTCGATCGGTCCAAGCCCAGCTTGGTCGCCACTTCTTTGTTCTGACTGCCTTCCGCGCAGGTCAGCACGATCCGGGCTCTCAGAGCCAGCGCCTGCGCTGTCTTCCGCCGCATCGTCAGCGACTTCAGTTCGGCACGCTCTTCATCGCTCAATGTCAGGGGCGCAAGTTGCTGGACCGCCATCAGATCCTCCGTCGCTGCTGCAGCCTCCATCCTTGGCACGGCGACGTGAATCTACTGCGAATCTACGATTGCGAACTTGTGACTCAGGACACTAG
>NZ_JALJRE010000002.1:0-103629 GCF_024519855.1 Bradyrhizobium sp. Bra78
GCGTCGTCGTCGGCACCTCCGACGAGCGCGGCCGCAAGGTGATGGGCGACATCTACCGTCCGCTGTCGCTGAACCAGGCGCCGCTGATGTTCACCGAACGCCGCACCGCGGAGATGATCAAATACGCCGCCAACGCGTTCCTCGCGACCAAGATCACCTTCATCAACGAGATCGCCGACCTCTCCGAAAAAGTCGGTGCCAACGTGCAGGAGGTCGCGCGCGGCATTGGCCTGGACAACCGCATCGGCACCAAATTCCTGCATGCCGGCCCCGGCTTCGGCGGTTCCTGCTTTCCCAAGGACACCAAGGCGCTGATCAAGATCGCGCAGGACTATGACGTCTCCTTGCGCATCGTCGAATCCGTGCTCGCGGTCAACGAGAACCGCAAGCGCGCGATGGCGCGGAAAGTCAGCCAGGCGCTCGGCGGTAGCTTGCGCGGCAAGACCATCGCCGTGCTCGGGCTCACCTTCAAGCCCGACACCGACGACATGCGCGACGCGCCGTCGATCCCGCTCGTCACCGGCCTGATCGACATGGGGGCGAAGGTGAAGGCGTTCGACCCCGTCGGCATGGAGCAGGCCAAGGGCGAGCTGCCCAGCATCACCTATTGCGAGGACGCCTATTCCTGCGCGCAAGGCGCCGACGCGATCGTCATCGTCACCGAATGGGTGCAGTTCCGTGCGCTCGATCTCGACCGGCTGAAGGCGACCATGATCCAGCCCGTCGTCGTGGATCTCCGCAACATCTACCGTCCCGAAGAGATGGCTGCGGCTGGGTTCGTCTATGAGAGCGTCGGACGGTCGTCCCAAGCCTGACGAGGAAGCCTGGCAGGCGGACCTGGCACGGCGATGCGAAGCTGAGCTTCGCTTCGCCCATACCGGGGCGGGCAAAACATCCTCCAATACTTATGGTCTGCTCGCACGAGGCAGCGGCGCTTCGCCCGCCACCTCGACTTTCGCGATGAGGACGGTCATGACCGACGACACGCACACGATCCGCAGCGGCGCTCTCACCGCGACCATCAAGGCGCACGGCGCCGAGATGTGCTCGCTCAAGCACAAGGACAGCGTCGAATTCGTCTGGCAGGCGGAGCCGGCCTGGCCGCGCCATGCGCCGCTGCTGTTTCCGATCGTCGGGCGTCTCGCCAAAGACGAATTGCGGCACCGGGGCAGGACGTACCGGATGACCCAGCACGGATTCGCGCGGGACAGCCGCTTTGCGTGGTCGGAACGCGGCGAGAGTCGCTGTGCCCTCGTGCTCGAAGACAGCGAGACGACACGTGCGCTCTACCCCTTCGCGTTTCGCCTGACGGCGACCTATGTGCTCGACGAATTCGGTCTCGATCTTTCGCTCACGATCGCGAACACCGGCAACGAAACGTTGCCGGCCTCGCTCGGCGGCCATCCCGCTTTCAACTGGCCGCTCCGACCGGGAGTGGCGAAGGAGAGTTACGCGCTGACCTTCGCGAACGCAGAGCCATCCCCCGTCCGCCGTCTCGATGGCGGCTTGCTGCGTCCGGCAGCGGAGCCGAGCCCGGTCGACGGCACCGTGCTGCCCTTGTCCGCTTCCCTGTTCGTCGACGATGCAATCATCTTCGACCGGATCGCGAGCAGTTCGGTCCGCTATGCCGCGGGGCAGGGCGCGTCCAGCGGGCCGTGGCTGACAATGTCGTGGCGCGGCTTTCGCGAGCTCGGTGTCTGGTCGAGGCCGACAGGCGCGCCGTTCCTCTGCATCGAGCCCTGGCGCGGCTATGCCAGTCCTGCCGGCTTCGATGGCGAGTTCAGCGACAAGCCGGGCCTGATGCACATCGCGCCGGGAACGGAAGAGCAATTGTCGTTCCGGATCGAGGTCGGATCGTCCTGAAGCCGGCCGCCTGATGGCTCTCAAACCTCGATCCGCGTGAGGTCCTCGCCGAGCACGACGGGACCCGAATAGTCCCGCCTGACGCCCGCGAGCAGTGCATTCAACATGGAATCGTCGGTGCGCGGCCGGTGATGGGTCAGCGCGAGCTTCTTCACGCCGGCCTTGGCTGCGACCTTGCCGACCGTATCGCCGCAGGCAATCGTGAATTTCGCAAGGCGGCGGAGGTGCTCGTTGTTGATCTCCGGCGTGGCGAGGAAGCAGCACTGGACGAGCAAATCGGCTCCCTCCGCCAGTCGCTCGAGACCGGGGCAGGGGACCGTGTCGCCGGAAATCGCGATGATCTTGCCCGCCGCCTCGAAGCGGTAGCCGAGGCACATCCAGCGCTGGAGAAAGGCGGGCGGCATGTCGAGGCCGTCGCCGTGCGAGACCAGCTCGGCGCTGATCTTCCAGCGCCCGGTGTCGAGAACCGGGCCCGGCACGATGTCCGTCGCGACGACCGGCTTCCAGCCGCCGAAGCTCGGCTCGCCCTTGTCGCGCCAGGTGATGTCCTTGTCGTAGACCTGCGTGATCAGCGTGTTGACCAGCCGTTCGGTGTCCGGCGGCCCATAGATGCGCAGCTCGTCCTTGCGCCCGTGCATCCATGAATTCAGCATCACATCGTAGAGGTCGCCGATATGGTCGAAATGGTGATGGGTGAGAAAGACCGTGTTGACGGCGCCGAGCGGCACGCCGGCCTTGCCGAGTTGCAGCATGACGCCACGGCCTGCGTCGAACAGGATGTTCTCCTCGCCGAGCCTGATCAGCGTGGTGGTCGCCATGCGGCGCGGGTCCGGGCGCGGCCCGCCGGTGCCGAGCAGTACGACTTCCATGGCGGCTACTCCATGTGCAGGCTTTTCGGGTGGACAATAGTTTCGAAGCTCTTGGCGGGGCAAGCTGCCGCGGGAGCCTCGGGCTGCCGTCTCGCACAACTTCGGCTTGTGCAGGCGATTTCCCGCACACCATGCGCGGGATGAGAATTGTGGGCCAATTCATACTTAATACGGCTGGATCGTGACCAATGTTGTTTGGGCGGCACAAGACGCCTAGTATTCTGGCAGGCAATTCGGGGGCTCGAACGGTTGTGAATGCTCGTTCACAAGACATCGCATTGCGCTACGACCTGAATTTTCAGGCGGGCCCGCAGGCACACAGGACATCCAAGATCGTGGCTGATTCCGCACTTCAGGAATTGCGTCCCGCTGGCCGCGAGCGGCTGATCGTCGTCGAAGACGATCCGGTGACGCGGACGATGCTGGTCGGTTACTTCAGCGAGAACAATTTCGACGTGGTCGGTGCCGGCTCCTGCGCGGAATGCCGGCAGGCGCTGCGCGCGCGCACTGATCTCATCTTCCTCGACGTGCAGTTGCCCGACGGCGACGGTTTTGAGCTCGCCAAGGAGATCCAGGCGACCAGCAACGCGGGCATCATCTTCGTGACCCGCCGCGACACCGACGTCGATCGTATCCTCGGCCTCGAGATCGCCGCCGACCATTACGTCACCAAGCCGATCAATCTGCGCGACCTGCTCGCGCGCGCCCGCAGCGTGCTCCGACGGCGCTCGATCGACCGCAAGGCGGCGCGGAACCACAATTCGATCGCGTTCGGCGACTGGATCATCGACCTGACGCGGCGCGAGTTGCTCGGCAGCGACGGCAAGCCGGTATCGTTGACGCGGGCCGAATTCGACCTGCTCGCGGCGCTCGTCGGCGCCGACGGCAGGCCGCTCAGCCGCGACTATCTGATCGAGGTCGTGAGCAACCGCCAGGCCGAGGTCGACATCCGCACGGTCGATGCCCTGGTGGCGCGGCTGCGCCGCAAGCTCGTCGGCAGCGGCACACCCGTCATCTCCACTGTCACCGGCGTCGGCTACAAGCTCGCGCTCAGCGAGCGGCTCTAGCCTCACCTGCCGAAAGACCTGATCGCCCTCGCGCCTATCGCGCGCGGGCGCTCTGATCCGTCGACGTCCTTTGCGCGCCCGCCAACCTGTCGTCGACTGCATAGAGCGTGCAGGTGGGCGACCATTTCATGCAGGCGCCGAGCGAATCGCGCTGGGCGTCGTCGGTCGTCGCGCGTCCCGAGCGCCAGCCGTAACCGCCGTTCGGCGACAACGCAAAAGCCTTGTGCGGCATGGTGCTGGCGAGATAGCGCGCGAACTCGGCGCGCGCGGCCTCGTCGAGCTGGCCCGGCGGCGGCAGCGGATCGGGCGGGCTGAGGATATCATGGCCGAGCCCGCGCTCGCGCAGGAAGGCGTCGAGATACGGCGTCCATTGCGGACGACCCACGACGGAATAGAGATAGTGGCCATCGTCGCCGTAAGGCGGTGCCGCGATGAATTTCGCGGCGCCGCCGCCGGCGCGAAATCCGTCATGGAGGCGCCGCGCGAGATCGGGACCGAAGTACGAATCGTTGCTGGCATAGACCCACAGCATCGGCACGCGCGAGGTCTTGCCGAAGCTGGCGAAGGCCTGCACCAGCCCGTCGGGATTGCAGACCTCGTCATGATCGCGCGAGCTGCGGCCGCCGGCAAAGCTGATCGCGGCGACGAGGCCGGACGGCGCCTGCGCGGTCAGCGCGACGGTGGCGAGCCCGCCGGCGGAATGGCCGGCCGCGATCATGCCCGATGTCGTCACGTCGGCCCTGCGCCCCATCGCGTCGATCGCGGCGCGCAAATCCGCGACGGCAACCGCCGCCGCCGGCAGATAAGCGGCATTGGCGCAACCGCCGACGCTGTCGACGCGGCCGCCCGGCGAAGTGCCGTAACCGCGCCGCATCACGATAAGCGCCGCAAAGCCGCGCCGGGCATATTCCAGCGCGATGCCGTAATATTTGTGCGCCGACATGGTCGCGCGGTCGTCGAAACTGCGCGGCGAGCCGTGGCTGAGCAGCGCGAGCGGATAGCGCTTCGCACCCGCAGGGCGGACCAGGAACGCCTCCAGCCCCTGCGGGCCGGCCTCGGCCATCGGGATGCGGAGGTCCTCGGTGTAGAATTCGGCGGCAATGGCGCGCGACGACGCACCGGCCAGCGCAAGCCAGGCGATCAGCAGGGGCAGCAGCTTGCGCGAGAGGACCATGGGGACGATTCGAAGGGCCGGGATGCCTCGAACCATAGCATGATCCCGCGAGTGCGTGGGAGCGGACGGCCCGGGGAACGGGTCCGACGCGTGGCGTCAGCGCACGGTGCGCGGAGGAGGGGATGCCTCCGTCGTATCTGTTGCGTCGCTGTGGAGCGCCCGCTCGATCCGTCGCTTCACCCTGGCGAGGTCGTGATCCACCGCCGCATTGCGCAGGATCGGATTGGGCTCGACGTCGGCCTCCCTCACATGTTCCGGAGACGATAACACCAAGGAACTGGCGAGCAGCACGGCCGTTGCGAAAATGGTCATGTCTGTATTCACGGCCCCAAATGCGGCCATTTGTTGCCAGTGTTGACGAAGGGCTTTTGGGTTGGCGGGTGCAAGCCCGATGGTATGGTGTGACAGGACCTTCATCTTTCAACGACGAGGATATTTCAGTGGCTGATGTTCATCCCGCGGCGGGCAAGCAGGTCTCGCCGGACGCGCTCACCAACGTTCCGCGGCTGGTGACGGCCTATTTCGCCGGCAAGCCCGATGTCGCGGATCCCGCACAGCGGGTGGCGTTCGGCACCTCGGGTCATCGCGGCACCTCGTTCAAGAACAGCTTCAACGAGGGCCATATCCTGGCGACCACGCAGGCCATTTGTGATTACCGGCGAGAAAAGGGGCTGACCGGTCCGCTCTTCATCGGCATCGACACCCATGCGCTGGCCGAGCCGGCGCTGGTCAGCGCCGTCGAGGTGTTCGCGGCCAACGGCGTCGACATCATGATCGACAGGGATGGCGGCTACACGCCGACGCCCGTCATCTCGCATGCGATCCTGACCTACAACAAGGGCCGCACGTCGGGTCTGGCCGATGGCGTCGTCATCACGCCCTCGCACAATCCGCCGGAGGATGGCGGCTACAAATACAATCCGCCGCATGGCGGCCCGGCCGACACCGATGTGACCGGCGTGGTCGAGAAACGCGCCAACGCCTATCTCGCCGACGGGATCAAGGGTGTAAAGCGCATCGACTATGCCAAGGCGCTGAAATCGTCGAACGTCCGCGCCTATGATTTCGTTACGCCTTACGTCGCCGATCTCGGCAACGTCGTCGATCTCGACCTCGTGAAATCCGCCGGCATCAATATCGGCATCGATCCGCTCGGCGGCGCCGCCGTGCATTACTGGCATCCGATCATCGAGCGCTATGGCCTGAAGGCGACCGTGGTGAACGAGGCGATCGATCCGACCTTCCGCTTCATGACGGTGGACTGGGACGGCAAGATCCGCATGGACTGCTCCTCGCCGTATGCGATGGCGAGCCTGATCGCCATGCGAGATCGCTTCGACGTCGCCTTCGCCAACGACACCGATGCCGATCGGCACGGCATCGTGACGCGCACCGGCGGCCTGATGAATCCGAACCATTATCTGGCGACCGCGATCGCCTACCTGTTCGCGCACCGCCCGAACTGGGGCAAGGACGCGGCGATCGGCAAGACCGTGGTGTCGAGCTCGATCATCGACCGCGTTGCTAAAAAACTCGGCCGCAAGCTGGTCGAGACGCCGGTCGGCTTCAAATGGTTCGTCGACGGCCTCGTCGGCGGCTCTTTCGGGTTCGGCGGCGAGGAGAGTGCGGGCGCCTCGTTCCTGCGACGCGACGGCACCGTGTGGACCACCGACAAGGACGGCATCATTCTCGGCCTGCTCGCAGCCGAGATCATGGCCAAGACCGGCCGCGATCCCAGCCAGCTGTTCAACGACCTCACGGCCGAGCTCGGCGTGCCGCATTACGCGCGCATCGATGTCGCCGCCACCACGCCGCAGAAGAACATCTTGAAGTCCGTCACGCCCGAGCAGCTCGGCCTGAAGGATCTCGCCGGCGATCCCGTCCGCGCCACGCTCAGCAAGGCGCCCGGCAACGGCCAGACGTTCGGCGGCATCAAGGTCGAGACCGATTTCGGCTGGTTCGCGGCGCGGCCGTCCGGGACGGAGGATGTCTACAAGATCTACGCCGAAAGCTTCCGCAGCACTGAGCACCTGAAGCGGATTCAGGAAGAAGCCCAGGCGGGGCTGAAGAAGGTGTTCGGGGCGTAGCCGCCAAGGCACCGGTCAATCCTGTATACATAATAGACGATAATGGTAATTTGGTAAGCCAAAATCGACCTTGAACCAATCTCGTGCCCTCGCTATTGTATACATAACGTATTCATAAGCCTTGGGAGTGAGACCGGTGACAAAACCCTTCCCGATGAACGCATGGTACGCCGCCGCCTGGGACGCCGACGTCAAGCCGGCGCTGCTGCCGCGGACGATCTGCGGCAAGCATGTCGTGATGTACCGCAAGGCCGACGGCTCGGTGGCCGCGCTGGAGGACGCCTGCTGGCACCGCCTGGTGCCGCTGTCCAAGGGCCGGCTCGAGGGCGACACCGTCGTCTGCGGCTATCACGGGCTGAAGTACAATGCGCAGGGCCGCTGCACCTTCATGCCCTCGCAGGAGACCATCAACCCGTCGGCCTGCGTGCGCGCCTATCCCGTGGTCGAACGTCATCGCTACATCTGGCTCTGGATGGGCGACCCCGCGCTGGCCGATCCCGCGCTCGTCCCCGACATGCACTGGAACCACGATCCGGCCTGGGCCGGTGATGGCAAGACCATCCGCGTCAATTGCGACTACCGCCTCGTGCTCGACAATCTCATGGACCTCACCCACGAGACCTTCGTGCACGGCTCCTCCATCGGCAATGACGCGGTCGCCGAAGCGCCGTTCGACGTCACCCATGGCGAGAAGACCGTTACGGTGACGCGCTGGATGCGCGGCATCGAGGCGCCGCCGTTCTGGGCCAAGCAGCTCGGCAAGACCGGCCTCGTCGACCGCTGGCAGATCATCCGCTTCGAGGCGCCGTGCACCATCGCCATCGACGTCGGCGTGGCGCCCACCGGCACCGGCGCGCCCGAAGGCGACCGCTCGCAGGGCGTCAACGGTTTTGTGCTCAACACCATCACGCCCGAGACCGAGAAGACCTGCCATTATTTCTGGGCATTCGTGCGCAACTATCAGATCGGCGAGCAGCGCATCACCACCGAGATCCGCGAGGGCGTCTCCGGCATCTTCCACGAGGACGAGCTGATCCTCGAAGCCCAGCAGCGCGCGATGGATGAGAACCCCGATCGCATCTTCTACAACCTCAACATCGACGCCGGCGCGATGTGGACGCGCAAGCTGATCGACAGGATGGTGGCGAAGGAAAACCCGCCGCAGCATCTCCAGGCTGCGGAGTAGGCCGACATGGCCGAGCGTGAGGTCGACCGTTCCGTCTCGCAGACCGTGAAGGCGCAGCTCGCGCTGCGCGACCAGATCCTGTCGGGCTCTCTGCGCCCGGGCGAGCGCATCTCCGAGCTGCAGGCGGTGGAAACCACCGGCGCCTCGCGCACGCCGGTGCGCATGGCGCTGGTGCGGCTGGAGGAGGAGGGCCTGCTGGAGGCGATCCCGTCCGGCGGCTTCATGGTGAAGGCGTTTTCCGAGCGCGACATCTCCGATTCCATCGAGCTGCGCGGCACGCTGGAGGGCCTTGCCGCGCGCTTTGCCGCCGAGCGCGGCGTCTCGGCACGCGAGCTCGAGCCGCTCAAGGAGTGCCTCGCCGCGATCGAAGAATTGCTGCGCCAGGTGCCGATCTCGGTCGACGCGTTCTCGTCCTATGTCGCGCTGAACGCGCGCTTCCATGCGCTGCTCACCGAATTGTCGCGCAGCCCCCCTTTGATCCGGCAGATCGACCGCGCCTCGGCGCTGCCGTTCGCCTCGCCCAGCGGCTTCGTGATGGCGCAGTCCGCGCTGCCCGAGGCGCAGCAGATCCTGATCATCGGGCAGGAGCATCATCGCGTCGTGATCGACGCCATCGAGAACCGCGAAGGCGCCCGCGCCGAGGCGGTCATGCGCGAGCACGCGCGGCTCGCGGTCCGCAATCTGCGGCTTGCGCTGCGCAACCGGACCCATCTCGACCTCTTGCCGGCGCTCGCGCTGATCAAGACCGCAACCGATTGAGGGCAGTGCCATGCGCTTCATCGAAACCTGGATCCCGGCGACGCTCGTCTCGACGCGCGATCTCGCCCCCGACATCCGCGAATTCCTGATCCAGCCGGATCAGTTCGACGGTGCCGCCTATCCGGTCGGCAGCCACATCAATGTCAGCGTAACCATCGACGGCCAGCCCGAGACGCGATCCTATTCGCTGGTCGGCGAAGCCGCGTCGCGCGGCTTGCGGATCGCGGTCCGCCGCGCCGAGGATTCCCGCGGCGGCTCGCGCTATATGTGGTCGCTACAAGCCGGCGCGCGGCTCGACATCACCCAGCCCGCTTCGCTGCTCGCGGTCGACTGGGCCCGCGAAAGCTATTGCCTGATCGCCGGCGGCATCGGCATCACGCCGATCCTCGGCGCCGCGCAGGCGCTGGCGCGGCGCGGTGCCGATGTCACGCTGCACTACGCCGTGCGCTCGCGCGGCGAGGCCGCCTATCTCGACGATCTCGCTGCGATGCTCGGCGACCGTCTGGTCGTCCATGCGAGCGATGAGGCCAGACGACTCGATCTCGACGCGCTGTTCGCGTCATTGCCGCAAGGCGCATTGGCGCTGTTCTGCGGCCCGATGCGGATGCTGGATGCCGCGCGCCATGCCTGGATCGGTGCCGGCCATCCGCTCCCCGATCTCCGCTACGAGACGTTCGGCTCCAGCGGCACATTGCCCACCGAGACGTTCCGGGTTCGCCTGAAGGGCTCCGATGTCGAGCTCGAAATCCCGCGCGAGCGCTCGATGCTGGACGTGCTCAACGCCAGCGGCCACGACGTCATGTACGATTGCAAGCGCGGTGAATGCGGCCTCTGCGCCATCGACGTGGTCGCCGTCGACGGCAAGATCGATCACCGCGACGTCTTCTTCAGCGACCACCAGAAGCAAAGCAACCAGAAGATCTGCGCCTGCGTCTCCCGCGCGCGCGGCACCATCACGGTGGATACGTTGCTGCGGGCGGATGCGGTCTGAGCTCGCTGCTCGGCCTCATGGTTCGCCCGGCTCCAAAGGCGGGCGTCTCGAAGGATGTGCCGCGGCAGATCTACGCCGCGTAAGTCGCCCGCATCTTCTTCGCGTCCAGCAGCGCCAGAACGCCTTCGGCCGACACCGGCCGGCTGATCAGGTAGCCCTGGACCTCGTCGCAACTGATCTGGCGCAGATATTCGAGCTGGTCGGCGGTCTCGACGCCTTCGGCGACCACGCCGATGCGCAGGTCGCGCGCCAGCGAGATCACCGACTTCACGATCGCGGCGCAGTCCGGCTGCACCAGCATGTCGCGGATGAAGGACTGGTCGATCTTGATGCGGCTGAACGGCAGCTTGCGCAGATAGGTGAGCGAGGAGAAGCCCGTTCCGAAATCGTCGAGCGCCACGGTGACGCCGAGCTGCAGCAGCGCATTGAGAACCGACGCGGCCGAGCCGTATTTCGACAGCAACATCGATTCCGTGATCTCTATCTCGAGCCGGTGCGGGGCGATCCTCGCGTCGGCAAGCGCCTGCACGATGATCTGCAGGAGGCCGTTGTTGCGAAACTGCGCGGCCGAGAAGTTCACGGCGACCCTGATCTCTTCCGGCCAGTCCGCCAGCGTCGCGCAGGCGCGCCGGATCACCCATTCGCCGATCTCGTGGATCAGCCCAGTCTCCTCGGCGATCGGAATGAATTCACTCGGCGGCACCAGCCCGCGCGAGGGATGCCGCCAGCGCAGCAGAGCCTCGAAGCCGGTGATCCGGTTCTCACCGAGATCGAGGAACGGCTGGAACACCAGGAACAGCTCATCGCGCGCGATGGCGCCTTCGAGGTCCGATTGCAGCGCCTTGCGATCACGGGATAAGCGGTCGTCGGCTTCCTCGAAGAAGCAGACCGTGCCGGGGCCCGCCTTCTTGGCGCGGTAGAGCGCGGCGTCGGCATTCTTCATGATGTCGAGCTGCGTGCTGCCGTCGCGCGGCGCCAGCACGATGCCGATGCTTGTCGCGCCGACGATCTGGCGCCCCTCGATCTGGAACGGTTCGTCGAAGGCCGCGGCGAAGCGCTCGGCGAGCTCGAGCGCCTCTTCAGGCCGCGTGAGATTGGCCATCACCAGCGCGAACTCGTCGCCGCCGATGCGCGCGACATGCTCGGCCGCGCGGGTGCAGCGTTGCAGGCGGCTTGCGACCTGGACCAGGAATTCGTCGCCGGCGGGATGGCCGAATTGGTCGTTGACCTCCTTGAAGCGATCGAGGTCGAGCAGCAGCACCGCGAATTCCTCGCCGGACAGGGCGAGCCGCTTCAGGGCGGCATCGAGCGTCTCGTTGAAGGCGAACCGGTTGGGCAGGAGGGTGAGAGGATCCTGCCGCACGGTACGTTCCGCCTCGATCTGTCGCATCACCCGCCGCGCGAACGAGACCGAATTGACGAACACGCTGCGCAGCAGCACCGATCCGTACACCACCACCAGGAAGGCGATCAGTAGAAACGCCGGATCGCCATTCCTGCCGAGGCAGATGGCGATGCCGGCGAAGATCGGGGCCGTGAATGCGATCGCCGCGATCGGGATCGTGGCGAAGGCCAGAGCGCCGCCCGCCAGCATCCCCGAACAAAGGCAGGTGATGACGAGCTGCCCGCCGGTTGAGGCGTCGGTGAAGAATGCGACCGGAACGATGCCCCAGGCGGCGCCGAGGACGAAGGTATTGCGCACCAGCCGATGCATGGCCCGGCGCGAGACGAATTGCGGTTTGGTGATGCGCCGCGCGGCGTGGGATTGCACGCCGAATGCGATCGCGGCGCCCGCCACGATGACGGCCCAGATCAAGGCCAGCTTCAGGTCCGGCGAATGCCACAGCGCGATGGCAAGCACGGCGGCGTTGCAGGCATTGGCCAGCATGATGCCGACGGAATAGCCGAGCACCAGCGACATCTGTTCGGCGCGGATATGGCCGGCGACGGCTTCGTCGGTTGCGGGACCGCCAAAGGCCGACAGATCGCCGGCGAACAGCCGCGCGAAATAGCTGGTCGTTTGAGTCCGCATTCCAGAGCCTGCAGCAGCATGGGCCGTTCGTCCGGCTCGACCCCGAGAATTCGCTGCAAACCTTTGACGAACTATGAATTATCTCACCCGGCCGGCATCGCCGCGACCACTTCTGCGTGTCCAAGCGGCAGTATCGATAACAAATCGATACAAATGCGCGCCGCCGGCGTTGCCGCGGTCGCGGACTTGGGGCGCTGAAGCTTGCTGGACCGGATGGACGATAATGATAATCGCCTGTTTGGCGTCACGACGCAGATTGCATGGACACCAGGGCCAGCCTGTCAGCTGACGATCAGAACGCCGCGAACTTCGTCAGAAACGGAGAAGTCCGGCGGCGCCATCTCACAGCTTGTTTCGGTTCTTACTCGCTCCCCTCAATTTTGGAGCGTCCGGCGTCGATTTCGCCCAATCGGCCATTTGCATGCAGGTAAGCAGGTCAACATAGCTGTCATTGCCGCCAGCTGTTGCTTCGCCTTCGCATCGGTTTCGAAGGCTTTCGGAATTCGTGAGCCATACGGAATGAAGCTGTTGCAGCGCGGAATTTTCGTCGCGCATGCAGTCGTCGTAAGTCTGCGGCAGATCCAGGGCCATCGCCTTGTCAGTGGCTACGGTTGCTTTGCAGGTTGCCTCGACATTGAGTTGAGGGACGCGTTCGCTGACTGGAATTGCTGTGTGGCCGCCTATCATCGCCAAGGATACAAGTAAAATCTTCATGCAGCAGAACTCCCCGGGTGAGATCTTACTGAAGTAATTTCATGGGACGACAATCGAGTTTGGATCGTATTGATCTGAATCAAGGGGAATGAAGGAGATTGTCTCTCCAGCGAGAGCACTACGGTTGCGGGCCCGATATGGAAGCTGGTATCCATCAACCGTGCCGCTGAACGGAAGCGACTCTTACGTTCCGTTTCCTTTCTCACACGACCCGGCACTTCGAAAAACCAGGCAGCCGCTTGTGCTCCGAGAATGCGAGCCACATCGCGACGATGCAGAGGCACAAGATAAACACCATGGCTGGCCCTCGGCTTCCGTGCTAGCGTGGCACTCGTAGAGGTAGACCTTTCTTCGACGTCGCCTTTTCACGATACGCATACAGCCAACTAATTCCAGCGCACCGGTCTTGATTTCTGCTGACGCCCTTACGGCGTCTTGTGCAGAAAATGTTGCACGTTCTCTCGCGCGCCTGCGGCGGTCTGCGCACGCTTGACGCAGATCAAGACGAACTGACCGACTTGGCAAGATCAAAGGATTTTTAGGGTTCAACCCAACGGAGTTTGTTTCCATGAACATCACCCGTCGCAATGCAACGATTGGCGGTATGAGCCTGCTCGCCAGCGCCTCCATGGCCACATCAGCTCGTGCCGAGCTTGGTGAATTCCTCGGCATCGGCGAAGGACTTGAGGAGTTCGCACTCGCCACCGACGCCTATATCTTCGGCTACCCTTTGGTGACGATGGAGATGACGCGGAGAATCATCACCAACGTCGCGGCACCGGTCGGGACGCGGGCACCGATGGGCCAGATCATCAAGCTGCGCAAATATCCCGACGCGTCCTTCCGCGACGTGACGGCGCCGAATGCTGACACGCTTTACACGACTGCGTTCTTCGATGTCGGCAATGAGCCGTGGGTGCTCACGATCCCTGACATGAAAGACCGTTACGCGCTATTTCCGATGCTGGACGGCTGGACTACGGTGTTCCAGGTTCCGGGCAAGCGGACCACTGGCACCGGCGCGCAAACCTGCGCGATCACGGGCCCTGGTTGGAAAGGCGAATTGCCGGCCGGCGTCACGGAGTACAAATCGCCTACAAGCATCGTTTGGCTGCTCGGCCGTATCTATTGTACCGGAACGCCGGAGGATTACGCCGAGGTCCACAAACTCCAGGACGAATTCAAGCTGGTGCCGCTGAGCGCCTACGGCAAGCCGTACACGCCGCCGGCGGGCACGGTTGATCCGTCCCTCGACATGAAGACGGCGGCGCGCGAGCAGGTCAACCGCATGGACGCGGTGGCCTATTTCACACTGCTCTGCAAGCTGATGAAGAACAATCCGCCTGCGACCGCGGATGCACCGCAGCTCGCCAAATTCGCCCGGATCGGTATCGTGCCGGGACAGGATTTCGACGCGAGCAAGCTCAAGGCGGATTTCGTCAAGCGCGTGCCCGAGGTCGGCTTTGACCGGATCATGCTCCAGTTCAAGGTCAACAAGGACGTCAAGGATGAGAACGGCTGGGCCTTTACGACCAAAACCGGCATCTACGGTACTGACTACCTGATGCGGGCGCTCGTCACCGCCATTGGACTCGGCGCCAACCGGCCGCAGGATGCCGTCTATCCGACTTCGCAGAAGGACGCGGACGACCGGAAATACAGCGGCGCGAACAAATACGTCATGCACTTTGCCAAGGGCCAGCTTCCGCCAGCGCTCGGCTTCTGGTCGGTGACGATGTACAACGGCGAGTATTTCTTCGTGGCCAATCCGATCGACCGCTATTCGATCAGCGCGCGCCAAAATCTGCAATCCAATCCGGACGGATCGACCGATCTCTACATTCAAAATGAATCCCCGGGCAAGGACAAGGAGTCCAACTGGCTTCCGGCGCCCTCCGGCGACTTCGTTCTGATGATGCGGCTGTACTGGCCGAGCGAGAAGGACCCCTCGATCATCGATGGCTCGTGGAAGCTTCCGCCGGCGAAGAAGGTGAGCTGAACGGAGCGACAGTGGGCTGGAATACCTGGCTGACGTTTTCGATTTCACCAACGGCAACCCACCGGCACGGTAACGCCGACGGCGAATTGTGACGAAATAGGCCTCAACAGCGACGGCGAGGCTCGTTGCAGCCGAAAATCCGCAGGAGATCGCTCACCGCCCCAACTGTTTCGGATTGTAATAGAATCGCTCCTCGATCAGCTGATCGCCGCGCCATGTCTGCCAGGCAATCTCTTCGAGCGTCCGCGTGACGCCTTCGGCATTGGTGAAGCTGAATTTCCAGCGCGTGGCGACGTTGTCGCCTTCGATCAGGCTCGGCCCGATCCGCACCGCCTTGACCTCCTTGAAGGCTGCCAGCACGCCGCGCTCCTTGGCCGCGAGCTTGTCGCGCCCGACCAGGGGGTCGGCCTGGTTTTCATGGGTTGCGGCGTCCGGGGTGTAGTAGTTCAGGATCGCCCCGACGAAATCCCCGTCCTCCAGCCGCTTCGCAAAAGCTTCGACGATGTCACGGCTCGGCATAGATCACCTCATGATTAAACCGACTGATGGTCGGTGAATACCGACCGATAGTCGAAAAGTCAACTGGCCGCCCGTGCGGAATTGGACTAGACGAGAGCCATGGCGAAACAGGCGGAGCGGCGGGCCGCGACATCGGAGGCGATCCTGACGGCGGCGCGCCGCCTGTTCGGGACGCAGGGCTTTGCCGCCACCACCATGGACGAGATCGCGCAGGGAGCCGGCATCGCCAAGGGCGCGGTCTATCACCACTTCAAGACCAAGGAGGCGGTGTTCGAGGCCGTGTTCGATCTTGTCTCGCGCGATCTCGTTTCCGAGATCGACGGCACCGCGCGGGCCGAGAAGGATGTGCTCGCCGCGATGGTCGCCGGCACCCAGCATTATTTCGCGGCGACCGCCAAGGGGCCGACAGGCCAGATCATCCTGCGCGACGGTCCGGCCGTGCTCGGCTGGGAACGCTGGCGCGAGATCGACGCGCGGCATTTCGGCGGCAAGCTGCCGCGTGCGATCGCGGCGGCGATGGAGGCCGGGCTGATCGCGCGGCAGCCGGTCGAACCGCTGGCTCGGCTGCTGCTCGGCGCGGTGACGGAGGCCGCGGTCGCCTGCGCCGGGCGCGCGGATATCGCAAGGGCGGGCGCGGAATATGCCCGTGCGTTCAGGTCGCTGGTCGAGGCGCTGCGACTGCGGGAATGATTGCGCGCGGTGCACCAGTCTTCCGGCTTGGCCTCTTGCTCGTGGCCATCGCAGTCGCAAGCTTGGTTTTGCGCCTCATCGGTTTCGTGCTGGTGGTCGCCGAGCTCATTTGCCCTGGATTTTGAACGTCCAGGTCGCGCGTACCTCCCACGGGCAAGAGGTTCAAATTCTCCGCTCTTCTCCTACTTGCAGCCGCGGCAGATAGTAAGCTTGCATTGTAAGACCTCATCTTCTTGATCGATCGATTCCTGCGCCGTGGCGCTACCCACATCGGGCTTGGAGGCTTTTGCTGCGCGTGACCTCATGGGGCGCGCCGCCTGGCTGACGTGCCACTGTCGTCGGCGGTGGCGGCACTCAAGCGGCCGGCAGGAACTCACCCTCCCGATCCTGCTACTTGAACGCGACCGCACCGCTCGACAGCGTCGTGAGTGAGAGGGATCTTGAAGTCTCTAAACGCAGCCTGCGGGACGCCTGGTGCGTTGCACGATTACGTCATGGTTGGGGACCCATTCCTCCGCGGTTGAGTCCCAATGATGAGTGTCGTCGAAGTGTTTCCAGGGTGGCCGCCCTGGTTTGTTTTCACCCTTCTGTCGTTTTGCATTCAGTGCGCTGAGTTGGACGACCAGTGTCCCAGCCATCATCACCCATTCGCGCGCATTATATCGGGAGTTCCATTTGATTATCGCGAGCATCGGATGCCTCCTTCAAAGTAAGAAGCCGAAGCCGTGGCCATCTTAGCCCGGGCCAAGAACACGGGGACGTAAGGTACTTCACAGTCGGCCAACATCTTAGACATAGCGGCGCGATCCGGCACGCGTCTGGCGGGGATACCGGAGGGCTAAGTGTCGCAGATCAGGTCTTGTCTGTTACAATGATCTGGCATCATCGGCGAAGTCGGGCACGTCCGAAAAGGGCCGAAAGGCGCCCTCCCCGCGAAATGCAGTTTATCCCTTATCGGCCCGGCGCGACGTCCGAGACCGTATCGCGTCGTATCAGCGCCGATATCCTGATGCTAGATTTCACAACGGCAGGAGCACCTGCTTCCTGCTTCATACCGAACAGGAGGACGACATGCCTGATAGCGTCTACAAGGTCATTGAACTGATCGGTACCAGCAACGACTCATGGGAGAAGGCGGCCGCCAATGCGGTCGAGCTGGCTGCAAAATCTCTCCGGGATCTTCGCATTGCAGAGGTCGTCAAGCTCGATATGCAATTGGATGCGAAGGGAAAAGTAGAGGCCTATCGCGCCAAGCTCAACGTATCGTTCAAGTTCGAGGATTCCTGAGCCTCGGCACCTCGCCCCGCTTGCGGGGCGAGGTTGGCGCACTGGAGAAGGTGCGTCGCGCGACTCCCCGGCCGGCGTTTGTGACGCATCCTGAAAGTAGGGCCCAACTGGGACCCGCTATGCTTTGATGCGTGGGGCGGAAACCGTAACGCGTGGTGACCTCATGTACATCGTCATTCGCAAGTACACCAAGGTTCGTTCGGTTGCAGACGCTGCTCGCCGCGCCAAGAGCGGCATCGGTCAGATCCTGAGGCAATCGCCCGGATTCAGATCCTACTACGTGCTGGATGGGGGCGACGGCGTTGGTGTCGCCGTGATGATATTCGAGGACCGCGAAAGCGCGAATGCAGCGAACACCAAGATCCTGGAGTTTGTTCAGGCAAGTCTGCTTGACCTCGATCTTGGAGATCCTGAAATCACTGCCGGTGAAGTTCTGGTGAATATAGAACTGATGCGTCCTCGGGCTTAAAGTATTCGTAAACGCCGCCAGTTGCATGGGGGCGCCCCTTGCCGCTGCAGCCGATCTGGTCGCCGTCGCGTTGGAGCGATCGCGCCCTGGATATCCGGATGTCGTCCGTCAGGAATATTCGGCTGCGCAAGCTTTTTCGAGGAGCAACAACAACATGAAGCAGTACACCTTCGAAACATTTTTCACCACGGCGATCGTCTGGACGCCGCTCGTGGCTTTGGGCGCCGTGATGCCGCCCCGAGATCCTGATGAAGACGAGGAGGACGACGAAGTGGAACATGACTCCGACGAACCGGCCGTCATACGCGAGCCGGACGAAGACTAGACTAGCCGGTGTCTGGCAGTCAGCGCTATAATGGCTCCCATGGGCTGGAGTGCGAAAGACGTGGCGCTGCTCAAAAGGCTCTGGGCCGCAGGACAGAGCGCGGCGCAGATTGCGCGCTGTCTCGGGTGTAGCCGTAACGCGGTCTGCGGCATGCTGACTCGTTTGGGCCTGAAGCGTGGCCACAAGCCGCCAACAGCAAGACCCACGATCAGGCCGCCCCCGAAGCTAAGGCCGTTGTCGTCGGCCGCCTCCGCACGTACAGTCGCAAAGACCGTGTCGCGGAGCACAGCAGAGAGGCAGCGGCCGAGGGAATTGAGCAAGCAGCAACTTTACGCCGTTCTAGCTGAGGCGGTCAGGAACACTGGCTAAGAGCTCACCATGAAGGTCGGTACGCTCCGCGTCCGTGCCTAGTCCAACTCGAACGGGTCTGCTTGTCGTGAGCATTCCCCAGGCCTCGGCCTATTTCGGGTCACAAATGCGAAGGCAGGGTTGCTGCGCCGAGCCCTTGACGTCCGCTACCGGTCGGTCATTGGCAGACGAACGACGAAGCGGTTTGCAGCACGCCGAAGAGCTGGTAGAGCCGCTTCATGCCGTTCCGCCATTCGTGATACGTTACTCTCAGCCCGCAAACGTTTTCAGCCGTGTTGGACAACAACGGAGGCTTTGCCAATGAAATCCAATTTTTACTCACGGCCGGTAGATGAGTTCGCCACAAGTAAAGCTGATGCACTGCTCTTGGTCGGCCGAATCCTACTTGCGTGGGTATTCGTCGGAAGCGCCTACGGAGCAATATTCAACTTCAGCGGCTCCGTCGGCTATTCCAGGTCGCTGAACCTTCCAGCACCCGAGCTGTTCACGGCGACGAACATCGCACTGGAAATATTGATATCCATTAGCCTGGTATTGGGCATCGGTACGCGCTTCTGCGCAGTGCTGACATTTATGTTCGTACTGGTGGCAACTGCCATTGCACACCGCTACTGGGAGTATCCGGCCGGTGCGCAGCAGATTGGTCAATACAATCATTTTCTGAAGAACATCTCGATCATGGGAGGCGCGATGTTGATCTTCGTCACTGGGGCGGGCCGCTTCAGTTTCGACCGAAAAATGTAGCCCGATCACTTCACTTTGGCCTTAAAAGCCTCCTCGGACAGTCGGCGGGTGCTCTTTGATACCGGCTTGAGTGCCTCGCTCACGATCGCGAAGAGGAGCATCAGCCACGTCGCAAGCGCGACACACGACAGCAAGAATTCAAATGTCTCCGACATGATGACCTCATCAAAAATATCTGTTCTGAATGCGGCAAGTGCTAGGGGCTTCGATGAGGTTCTTGGCCGCTTCGACGCGATAAGTGCATGGTGACTTCCTCCTTTCGGGGAATGTTCATGTCACTAAGGCGCAATCAGCGGTCAGAATCGCGTTGACCGAGAGACGAAACCCCGCCGTGGGCAATATGCCGCTTGGAATAGACGGGCTTTCGGAACTGCCCCGCTCGCGGCTGAATAAACAGCCTATATCAAAGATGTGTCGCGCGCCAAAAGAATCTGATTCGCCAGCCCGACCCACAAATGTCAACCTACCTGCATGAATCCCTCGAGCTGCCCCAACCAATGTCTTGGTCCACTCAGAGGTCGAAAGGCGAAATGACTGGAATGGGCCGCCTAAGTCTGCTTCACCCTTGGAAGCAGACATGTCACGTTTATAGGTACAGGCCCTGGCAATAGATGACCGCAAATTCCTCCCTCGCATCGTCTGATCCCGAATTCGACTACATCATCGTTGGCGCTGGCTCCGCCGGCTGCGTGCTCGCCAACCGTCTGTCGGCGAACGGCAAGCACAGTGTGCTGTTGCTCGAGGCCGGCCCGAAGGATTCCAACATCTGGATCCACGTGCCGCTCGGCTACGGCAAACTCTTCAAGGAGAAGACCGTCAACTGGATGTACCAGACCGAGCCGGAGCCCGAGCTGAAGGGGCGCCAGGTGTTCCAGCCGCGCGGCAAGACCCTGGGCGGATCGAGCTCGATCAACGGCCTGCTCTATGTCCGCGGCCAGCACGAGGACTACGACCGCTGGCGTCAGCTCGGCAACACCGGCTGGGGCTATGACGACGTGCTGCCCTATTTCAAGAAGGCCGAGAACCAGTCGCGCGGCGCCGATCAATATCACGGCAGCGGCGGCCCGCTGCCGGTATCCAACATGGTCGTGACCGATCCGCTGTCGAAGGCCTTCATCGATGCCGCGGTCGAAAACGGCCTGCCCTACAATCCTGATTTCAACGGCGCCACGCAGGAAGGCGTCGGCCTGTTCCAGACCACGACCCGCAATGGCCGCCGCGCCTCGACGTCGGTGGCCTATCTCGGCCCGGCGAAGACCCGCGGCAATCTCAAGATCGAAACCGAGGCGCTCGGCCAGCGCGTGCTGTTCGAGGGCCGCCGCGCGGTCGGCGTCGAATACAGGCAAGGCGCGACCGTGCGCCGCGCACGTGCGCGCAAGGAGATCGTGCTGTCGAGCGGCGCCTACAACTCGCCGCAGCTCTTGCAGCTTTCCGGCGTCGGTCCCGCCGATCTGCTGCGCCAGCACGGCATCGATGTCGTGCTGGACGCGAAGGGCGTCGGCCACGATCTGCAGGACCACATGCAGGTCCGTGTCGTGATGCGCTGCTCGCAGAAGATCACGCTCAACGACACCGTCAATCATCCGCTCCGCCGCGCGCTGGCCGGCGCGCGCTACGCGCTGTTCCGGAAGGGCTGGCTGACCATCGCGGCCGGCACGGCCGGTGCGTTCTTCAAGACCAGTCCGCGGCTGGCCTCGCCCGACATCCAGGTGCACTTCCTGCCGTTCTCGACCGACAAGATGGGCGAGAAGCTGCATGATTTTTCCGGCTTCACGGCCTCGGTGTGCCAACTCCGCCCCGAAAGCCGCGGGTCCTTGCGCATCCGGAGCGCGGACCCGACCGTGCCGCCGGAGATCCGCATCAACTACATGTCGACCGAGACCGACCGTACCACCAACGTCGAAGGTCTGAAGATCCTGCGCAAGATATTGAATGCGCCGGCGCTGAAGCCGTTCGTGGCTGGCGAGTACGATCCCGGGGCGAAGGTATCCACGGATGCGGAGCTGCTCGATTACTGCCGCGAGCGCGGCAGCACCATCTACCATCCGACCTCGACCTGTCGTATGGGCAATGATGCGCTTTCGGTGGTGGACCAGCGGCTGAAGGTGAGGGGGCTCGAGGGCCTGCGCGTCGTCGACGGCTCGGTCATGCCGGATCTGGTCTCGGGCAACACCAATGCGCCGATCATCATGATCGCCGAAAAGGCCTCCGACATGATATTGGAGGATGCGCGGTAAACCTGCGCCAGAAGGAGCAGACGGCTTGGCGACGCGATTCAAGATCGGCACACGCAAGAGCGCGATGGCGCTGGCACAGACGGAAGAGATCGCGCGCCGCCTGACCGCCGCCGTGCCCGGTCTCGATGTCGAGATCGTCAAGTTCGACACCACGGGCGATCTCGACCAGACCAGCAAGCTGCTGCCGCATGGCGGCAAGGGCGGCGCTTTCGTGGCGCAGATCCGTGCCGCGGTGCTGTCTGGCGAACTCCAGGCCGCGATGCATTCGCTGAAGGACATGCCGGGCAACGAAGACACTCCTGGCCTCGTGATCGGCGCCACGCTGTCGCGCGATCCACCCAATGACGCGCTGGTGCTGCGCGATGGCGTGACGCTGCAGGCGTTGCGCCAGTCCCGCGGCAAGGGTTTCAAGATCGGCACCAACGCCGTGCGCCGCGCGGCCTATGCGCGGCGGCTGTTTCCCGATGTGGAGGTCATCCACTTCCGCGGTGCCGCCGATACGCGCGTGCGAAAGCTCGACAATGGCGAGAAGCAGAAGCTGCCGGATGGCGGCGCGGTAGGGCCTGCCGATGCGTTGATCATGGCGCGCTCGGGCCTCGATCGCGTTGGCCTTTCCAGCCGCATCGCCTACGAGTTTACGGCGGCGGAGATGCTGCCCGCGGCGGGGCAGGGCATCGTCGCCGTCGAATGCGCCGCGCAGGACTGGCAAACGCGAAAAGTCCTGTCGTCGATCGACGATCCCTCAGCCCATGCCTGCGCCGATGCCGAGCGCGAGGTGCTCTGGGTCCTCAACGGTCACTGCAATTCGCCGGTGGCGGGTTTTTCGACCATCGCCGGCGATCAGATGTCGCTGACCGCATCCGTGCTCGATCTCTCCGGCAACACCATCATCGAAGCCTCGCGCGCAGGCCCCGCCAATCGCCCGCGTGAGCTCGGCCGTGCGGTCGGACTGGATCTGCTGGACAAGGGCGCCGCCGAGATCATCGAGCGCAGCCGGCCGCGCTGATCCGTGTCCCCATAAGTCCAGTGGAGTGAGGCAACGTCCGCCTTGCAGCCACGGCGACCAGGTTGGCGTGCGGCATCGCCGTACGTCGTGGTCGGGCACAAGCAGACATCCGGCTTGTCCCACTCTCATTTCGCCATTGGCCTTGCGAGCTTACGGGCGCTGTCTACGACAAGCTGCACAACGGGGCTGACGGCGCGATCCTTGATAGTGACCATCCCGTTCGGTCGACGTGCCGCCGGCAATTCGACGGACAAGACCTTGAGCGCGGCCCCCCTGGTCAGGAAATTCAGTGCGGAGGACGGAAAAACCGTGATGAACCGCCCGGTCTCCAGCAAGCTGACCCGCATATGGGGGGAATCGGTGACCACCGTGGCGCGTGGATACTCAAATCCGCCGGCGCTAAAGGCTTGCGTGATGATTGATCCGATCACGCTTTCCCGCGGTGGAAGCACCCAACGTTCCTCCGCCAGATCCGAGAGCTGGATGTTGCGCCGCCGGGTCCAGGGATTTTTGGCACCCGCCGCGACGACATAGCGATCTTCAAAAAGAAATTCGAAATGCAACCGCTCGTCAGTCATCGAGCCGCTGCTCCTCACGAACAACAGATCGACTTTGCGCTCGCTCAGATCGCGGTGCAGTGTCTCCAGGTAGCCGGTCACGAGCTGGAATCTGATCCCCGGATGACGCCGGGAGAGCCGATCGATGAGAGCGGAGACGAAGCTGGCCGCCAGAAAAGCCGTGCTTCCAATCCGCACCTCTCCGGCGGTGGGGTCGGCCAGATATTCGATGCTCTTCACGCCGCGGCGTAGTTCGTCGAAAACGGCGGCACCGCAATCGAGCAGGGCGCGGCCGCACTCGGTCGGCTCGATCCCTCGCCGGTGGCGATCCAGCAAGCGGACGCCGAACGCATGCTCGAGCTCCGCGATCGATCTCGAAATATTAGGCTGGGTGGTATTGAGCACGAGCGCCGCCTTGCCCATGCTGCCAGCCTGCACCACCGCCATGAGCACATGCAGGTCGTGCAGCTTCATTCGTTTTCCGATGCGATCGCTCATCTGCATGAGAGCACCCATTTCCGTTTTGAGATGATCTCATCAGACAATAGCCTTATGCGCTTATGACAACATCAATTATCCTCACCCCGCTGAAGAGAGCCGGCGCCGGTGCAGGTTCGACGGAGCAATGCCTATGACGCCCTCCCGACGTCAATTTCTCCACCTTGCGGTGGGCATGGCTGCGCCACCTCTGCTGTCGGGCTTGGCTCGGGCCGATACTTACCCGTCGCGGCCGGTGCGTATCATGGTCGGCTTCGCCGCGGGCGGTCCAAATGACATCCTTGCGCGTCTGGTCGGGCAATGGTGTGCGGAGCGGCTCGGCCAGCAATTCATCGTCGAGAACCGGCCCGGAGCAGGGAGCAATATCGCCACTGATGCGGTCGTGCGTGCGGCTCCGGACGGCTACACTCTGCTGCTGGTCGGTTCTCCCAACGCGATCAATGCGACGCTTTATGAAAATCTTGATTTCAATTTCCTGCGGGATATTGCGCCGGTCGCGAGTCTGACCCGTGGCGCCCTGGTGATGGTGATACACCCGTCGGTTCCTGCCGATACAATTCCAGAGTTCATCGCCTATGCCAAAGCCAATCCCGGGAGACTCTCCTATGGTTCGGGCGGCGTGGGGGGCATCACCCATATCGCTGCGGAACTGTTCAAACAGGAAGCCGGCGGGCTCGATCTTCAGCATGTGCCCTATCGAGGCGTGGCGCCCGCGATCACGGATCTGCTCGGCGGGCAGGTACAGGTCGTCTTTGTGAACTTGGCGCCATCGATCGGGTACATCCGGAGCGGCAAGCTGCGCGCGCTCGGAATAACGACGGCAGCGCGATCCGAAGCCCTGCCGGCTGTTCCGGCCATCGGCGAAATCGTGCCAGGTTACGAGGCGAGTTCGGTGTTCGGCATCGGGGCGCCGAAAGACACGCCTGCCGAGATCATCGAAAGGCTCAACAACGAGACCAACGCCGCTCTGGCCGATCCCGGGTTCAGGATGCGCCTTCGTAGTCTCGACGCGACGACACTCGGCGGCTCGCCCGGCGATTTCGGCAAGCTAATGGCCGGTGAAACCGAGAAGTGGGCCAAAGTGATCAGCCTCGCGAAGATCCGGCCGGAATAGCGCGGCGACGTCTTGGATAGTCGCGATCTCCGTACCGCGCATCCCCAGCCGGACCAGGCATTGGCCGCCGCACCTCAAACGAAGTGTCGGATTCGACATGCAAGGGAAGTTCAGCAATATTTGCGCGAAAGGCGGCGGCGCGTTCGATTGTTATCTGGTCACGCCCGAGTCTGAAAGGCCGGTTGCTGCCATTGTGCTTGCTTCCGCCATTCATGGCGTGGATGCCGACATGCTCGCAATCGCCGACGAGCTTGCGGCATTCGGCTTCATCGTCGCGGTGCCGGATCTGTTCTGGCGTTCGATTTCCGGCCCACTTTCGCGGAACGACCCGCGCGCGGCTCAGCGCGCGCAGCCGCGCCTTGAGCAAATCAGAGCCGGCGAAGACGACATGACCGACACCTTGAGACACCTCGGCACACTCCCGCAATTCAATGGCCAGGCGGCGGTCATGGGGTTTTGCTACGGAGGTCCGTATGCGATCCTCGGGCCGAAGCGACTTGGCTATGCCGCCGGCATCTGCTGCCACGGATCCCAGATGCTGGACTATCTTCACGAACTTGTCGGGGTTCGCCGGCAAGTCTGTCTCATTTGGGGCGACGAGGACAATCGCGCGCCGTTCGAGGTGCTGGAGGCGTATCGTGATTTAGCGGCGCGCATGGAAAACGTCGAACTGCACATCTTTCCCGGAGTGCGCCATGGTTACATGATGCGGGGAAGCCCGTCGTTCGATCGGGCGACACACAATTTTTCAATAAAGCGCGCCCGTGAGATTCTCGAAGGTTTCGAGCCGGCAGTTTGCAGGGCGGTTGTTCCATGATGGGCTGCCAATGGCTGCGTCCCAACGGCGTCCCGGCATGCCTGCGAAGTCACGATCTGCGATCATGCCATCGTGCGTCTGTTTTGCCCGACGTGTCAAACGCGCGCGGGTGGCGTCCATGCCAGCCCAGACTTTTCAATTATTTGTCTACTGTGCATGGGGTTGTTTTCGCGCTTTTTATGCCCGGCCCCTTGGAGGCCGGGACCGGTCAGCCCCGCACGCGCTTCAGCATCTGCTCGACATGGCCGATCGGCGTCTCCGGCTGGATGCCGTGGCCGAGATTGAAGATGAAGCGGCCCTGCGCAAAATTCGCCAGCACATTGTCGACCGCGCGGTCGAGCGCCGCGCCGCCCGTGATCAGCACCAGTGGATCGAGATTGCCCTGCACGGCGACGCGGCTCTGCACCCGCTCGCGGATGAAGGCCGGCTCGGCAGTCCAGTCGATGCTGACGGCGTTGACGCCGGTCGCCTCGACATAGCCGGGCAATTGGGCGCCGGCGCCGCGGGGAAAGCCGATGATCTTGGCATCCGGCACCTTGGCGCGTACGCCTTCGACGATGCGACGCGTCGGCTCGACCGACCAGCGCGCGAACTCGGCCGGCGGCAACACGCCGGCCCAGGTGTCGAAGATCTGCAAGGCATTCGCGCCCGCATCGAGCTGCGCCAGCAGATATTGAATCGAGTTCTCGACCAGCACGTCGATGATTTTCGCAAACGCCTGCGGATGCCGGTAGGCCATCATCCGCGCCGGTGCCTGGTCCGGCGTGCCCTGGCCGGCGACCATGTAGGTCGCCACTGTCCACGGCGCGCCGCAGAAGCCGATCAGCGCGGTCCCGGGATCGAGCGTGCCGCGCACGATCCGCAGCGCCTCCAATACCGGCGCGAGCTTGCCGAAGTCGGCGCGCGGCGCCAGCGTGGCGACCTTGGCGGGATCATCCAGCGGCTCGAGCCGGGGGCCTTCGCCGACCTCGAAACGCACGGAACGTCCAAGCGCATAGGGGATGACGAGGATGTCGGAGAAGATGATCGCCGCATCGAAGCCGAATCTCCGGATCGGTTGCAGCGTCACCTCGGCGGCAAGTTCCGGGTTGAAGCAGAGATCGAGGAAGCCGCCGGCCTTGGCGCGCACCTCGCGATATTCCGGCAGATAACGGCCGGCCTGCCGCATCATCCACACCGGCGGAATGGCTTGCCGCTGGCCGGAGAGGACGTCGATGAAGGGGCTTGTCGCGGATTGGGGCACGAACGGTCCTGAAGGAGGTTGAGGCTCCTGATACACTGCCGCGGCCCCGAGCGGAACAGGGGAACCAGCGCAATTGGCCCGCGTTGACCAGCCAATGGAGGACGAGACCATGGCTGAGACGTTCAACCCCGCGCCGCATGACAAGCACGCCGACGATCTGCACGAGGCGCTCGTCGCCGATCGTCACGCCAAGCTGGATACCGGGTTGGAAGATACCTTCCCGGCCTCCGATCCCGTGAGCGCAGCCCAGCCGACGCCGTCGAAGGCCGACGCGGATGCCGACAATCCCTCGCTCTGGGACAAGGTTAAGGCCATCTTCAGCTAGCGGCGGGGACGCCGGTTTCCGATAGGGTCGCTAACGCATTGTTAGCGATCCAGCGACGCTGCAGTCCGTAGGAGTACGGGAAAAGCCGCATATCCCTGCGAATGTCGGCGGGCGTTTCAGGGTTCAATAACAGAAGCGGCAGAAGTTCCGAACGATCGGAGATTTCTGCCGGATGAGCGTGGCCACACAGAGAGCCGGATGGAGCCGTCTGCCGCTGCGGGCGGCGGCTTTCGTCGTGCTCACTTGCGCGACCATCCTGGGCGTCAGCGGCTGGCGGGAATGGGCGGCGCGCGACGCGGTGCTCAAGGGCGCCGAGACCGAGATGGCGAACGTTGCGCGCTCGCTGACGCAGCATGCCGAGGACAGCCTCGACCTGCTGGATTCCGGCGTGGTCGGCGTCGTCAGCCGGCTGGAGATGGACGGCACCGAGCCGGCCACGATCGCCAAGCTCAGAAACCTGCTGGAGGCGCGCAAGAAGGCGATGGAGCGCGTCCACAGCCTCGCCATCATCGACGACCACGGCAACTGGCTGACCTCGCCCGGCACGATCGGCTCGACGCTGAGCGACGACGCGTTCTTTCGCTATCACCAGCTCTCGCCGAAGCGGGATCCTCATATCGGCCGTCCCGTGAAGAGCCTGCTCGACGGCGAGTGGATCGTCACCCTGTCGCGCCGTTTCAACAAGCCGGACGGCAGCTTCGGCGGCGTGGTGCTCGCGACCATCAGCTCGAAGTATCTCTCGCATTTCTACGAACAGTTCGAGATCGGCCGCAACAGCTCGGTGGCCCTGATGCACGGCGACGGCCTGATCATCGCGCGCAACCCGAGCAACGAGAAATTCGTCGGTCGCAACGTTGCCGATACGCCGCTGTTCCGCGACGCCGGCCTGCAACGGCCGAGCGGCGCCTATCATTTCAAGTCGCCGCTCGATGGCGCCGAACGCGTCAGCTTCTTCAAGCGCAGCGGCCGTTATCCGCTGGTCCTGCTAGCCACCGTCGACAAGGACGAACTGCTGGCTCCCTGGCGCACTGCGGCGATCTCACGCATGCTCTACGTGCTCGCGCTGGTCATGCTGATCGCAATCATCGGCGCGGTCCTGGTGCGGCAATTGCAGCGGGGCCAGCGCATGGCCGCCGCGCTGGTCGAGAAGGAAGCGCATTTCAGGCTGCTTGCCGAAGGGTCCAGCGACATGGTGACCCGCATCGGGCTCGACGAGCGGCTGCGCTATGTCTCGCCGTCCTCGGTTCGCGTCGTCGGCTGGCGGGCCAATCAACTGATCGGCACGCTCGCGCTCGCCGGCATTCATGAAGACGATCGGCCGCAGGTCCAGGCCCTTGTCGATGCCATGAAGCGCGGCGACACGGAGGAGGCGCGCGTCACCTATCGCAACGTGCACCGGCAGAATTCCGAAGTCTGGCTCGAATCGACCATGCGGGTGACCCGCAAGGAGAATGGCCGCGTCGACGGCGTGGTCGCGATCTCGCGCGACATCACCGAGCAGAAGAAGCTGGAGACCCGGCTCGAAACGCTCGCAATCGAGGACAGTCTCACCGGGCTCGCCAATCGCCGTCGCTTCGACGAACGACTGGAGGAAGAGTGGGCGCGCGCCTATCGCGACCGCTCCAGCCTCTCTTTGCTGATGATCGACGTCGATCACTTCAAGTCCTACAACGACGAATATGGCCACCCCGCGGGCGATGCCTGCCTCCGGCAGGTGGCGCAGATCATCGCGGCCGAGGCGCACCGCCCCGGCGATCTGGCGGCACGCTACGGCGGCGAGGAATTCGCCATGCTGCTGCCGAGCACGGACGCCGCGGGCTGCGCGCGCATCGGCGACCGGATTCGACGGGCGATCCGCGATGCGGGCCTCGTCCACACCAGCAACCGGGCGTCACGCTGCGTCACGGCTTCGCTCGGCGGAGCGACCTGCCGGCCGGCGCTGGAGCGCACGGCCGGCGTGGTCTCGCTCGTCGAGGCCGCCGACCAGGCGCTCTACGCCGCCAAGGAGGCCGGCCGCAACCGGCTGATGATGTCGGGCGAGGTGACCAGCCTGCTGCCCAGGGCGTCGGGTCAGTAGCGCCGCTCAATAATGTGGCGGGCGCTCATTGGCGGCTCCCGGCGCATTCGCCTCGGCCTCCTGCAGCCGTTGGCCGATCTCCGCGATCCTGCGCGTCAGGGCGTCGATCTGCTTCCACTGCGCGGTGATGGTCTGGTTCAGTGTCTCGATCGTGTCGTCCTGATAGGCGAGGCGCGCTTCCAGCGCGTCGACGCGCTCGCCGAGAGCCTTGATCTCATTCGTCACGTGGCGTGTCCTTGTCCCGTTCCCGCAAGCCGGTTTCTCGCAAACCATGGCCGAGCGCGACGCGCTCGTCGAACACGAAGCATTCGCCGCGCCAGCGGCTCTGCGCCTCCGGCACCTCTTCGAGATATTTGAGGATGCCGCCCTTGAGGTGAAAGACCTCGGCAAAGCCGCGCGCGAGCAGATGTGCGCTGGCCTTCTCGCAGCGGATGCCGCCGGTGCAGAACATAGCGATCCTGCGATGCTTTGCCGGATCGAGCTTGACCGCGGCAAAATCCTTGAACTGGCCAAAGCTCTTGATATCAGGATCGACGGCGCCGTCGAACGTGCCCATCGCCACTTCGAAGGCGTTGCGGGTGTCGAGCAGCAGCGTGTCGGGCGCCGCGATCAGCGCATTCCAGTCGGCCGCATCGACATAGGTGCCGACCTGTCGGGTCGGATCGGCGGCTTCGTCGCCGAGCGTGACGATCTCTTTCTTGAGCCGCACCTTGAGCCGGCCGAACGGCATGGTCTCGGCGGTCGAGAACTTCAATTCGAGATGGTCCAGCCTGCCGCCGAACATGGCCCCGTGCGCGAGCTCGTGGGCGAGAGCGTCGATCGACTCCGGTGCGCCCGCGACCGTGCCGTTGATGCCCTCCCGCGCGAGCAGCACGCTGCCCTTCAGCCTCAGGCCGGCGCAGAATGCGCGCAGCGGCTCGCGCAGCTCGCGGTAATCGGGCAGGGCGGCGAATTGGTAGAAGGCGGCGACCTTGTGGATCATGGCGGCTCGTTTAGCAGGCGGCCGGCGCCCGGAAAACCCGCTCGGCGCCGGGCTGCAAAAAGTCTATACGCCCAGCGGATGGCAGCCATTTCCCTGGTATGCCAGCATTGCCCCGGCGGGCCGGAATGTGTCATGTAGGCCCGGTTTTTCCACCATCCGCGCCAACGGACCAGAGCCTAACGAGAGCAAGAATTCGATGAGAAATTTCCATTTTCCCGGCAGGTCCACGGTCCACGCCACCAACGCGATGGTGGCGACCTCGCATCCGCAGGCCTCGCTGGCCGCGATCGAGGTGCTGCGCGAGGGCGGCACGGCGGTGGACGCGGCTGTCGCGGGCTCGGCGATCCTCGGCGTGATCGAGCCGCAATCGACCGGCATCGGCGGCGATTGCTTCGCGCTGATCCAGCCGCGCGGCGAGGGCAAGATCATCGCCTATAACGGCTCCGGCCGGGCGCCGAAGGCGGCGAATGCCGACTGGTATCTCGAGCGCAAGATCAATTCCGTGCCGCTGACCTCGGCCCATGCGGTCTCGATCCCCGGCGTGATCGACGCCTTCGCGACCGTCCTGCGCGACCACGGCAAGTTCGGCTTCGACCGGCTGCTGCAGCCCGCGATCAAGGCGGCCGAGGAAGGTTACGTCGTCGCCCCGCGCATCGCCTTCGACTGGAAGAACCAGTTCGGGAAGCTGAAGGGTGGCACCAACACCGAGCGCTATTTGCTGCCGCATGGCAAGCCGCCCGTGGCCGGCGACATCATCCGTCAGGCCGAGCTCGGCAAGACGCTGCGTGCGATTGCCAAGGACGGCCGCGACGCCTTCTACAAGGGTCCGATCGCGGAAGACATGGTCGAGACCCTGCGCGGCATCGGCGGCCTGCACACGCTCGACGATTTCGCCGCGCACACCACCGAGACGACGACGCCGATCGGCACCATGTACAAGGGCTACGACGTCTGGCAGTGCCCGCCGAACGGCCCGGGCGTCACCGCGCTCTTGATGCTCAACATCCTGTCGCGGTTCGACCTGACGAAGTTCGCCCCGCTCAGCGTCGAGCGCTTCCATCTCGAAGCCGAAGCTGCGCGCATCGCCTACATGAACCGCGAGATGCATGTCGCTTCTCCCGACCACATGAAGATCAACGTCGCCGAGATGCTCGAAAAGGGCTTTGCCGACGAGTACATTAGCAAGATCCGTCTGGACGGCATGCTCGACCTGCCTGACGTTGCGCCGCCGATGAATCCCTCGACCATCTACATCACGGTCGTGGACAAGGACCGCAACGTCTGCTCGTTCATCAATTCGATCGCGCATTCCTTCGGCTCGGCGATCGTCTCCAACAAGACCGGCGTGCTGCTCCAGAACCGCGCCGGTGGCTTCCGCATCCAGCCCGGCCATCCGAACTGCATCGAGGGCGGCAAGCGTCCGCTGCATACGATCATGCCGAGCCTCCTCACCAAGGGCGGCCGGTCCGTGATGCCGTTCGCCGTGATGGGCGGACAGTATCAGCCGGTCGGCCAGACCCACGTCGTGACCAACATTCTCGACTATGGCTGCGACGTCCAGGAGGCGATCGACATGCCGCGCGGCCTGCACTACGAGGGTCAATACCAGCTCGAGGACAGCGTGCCGGCTGACATCGTCGAAGGTCTGAAGAAGCTCGGCCACAAGACCACCAGCGTGGTCGGCCCGCTCGGCGGCGCCCAGGCGATCTGGATCGACTGGGACAAGGGGACGCTGACCGGCGGTTCCGATCCGCGAAAGGACGGCTGCGCGCTGGGCTATTGATCGAGGCCTGAGGGCTGGAAACCAGACCCTCGTTGCGCTAGACACCTCCCGCCTCAAACGGAAGGTGTCTAATGCAGCGTTCCCAGCGCGTGCTCCTCGCCATCATGTCGGCACTCGCGATCACGATGATTGCCAGCGTGTCCGATTTCGCTTCCACCACGGCCTCGGCCCAGACCGCAGGAAAGACCATGACAACAGCTTCAGGCTTGCAGATCACCGACAGCGTTGCCGGCACCGGCGCCTCGCCCAAGCCCGGCCAGATCTGCGTGATGCATTATACCGGCTGGCTCTATGAGAACGGCCAGAAGGGCAAGAAATTCGACTCGTCGGTCGACCGCAATGAGCCGTTCGAATTCCCGATCGGCAAGGGCCGCGTCATCGCCGGCTGGGACGAGGGCGTTGCCTCGATGAAGGTCGGCGGCAAGCGCACGCTGATCATTCCGCCGCAACTCGGCTATGGCGCGCGCGGCGCCGGCGGCGTGATCCCGCCGAACGCGACCTTGATGTTCGACGTCGAATTGCTCGCGGTGAAATAGCCCAGCAAACAAAAAGACCGGCCTTTCGGCCGGTCTTTCCGTTTTCAGTGCGAGGTCCGTCAATCGGCCGCGCGCTTCGCCGCCCCGGCGGCGCGATCAATCGCTTCCTTCGCGGCGTCCTTGGCATCGCCCATGGCCTTCTGACCCTTGCCCTTCACTTCCTGGACCACGCCTTCGCCCTGCAGACGCTCGGAACCGGTGGCTTCGCCGATACCCTGCTTGGCCTTGCCGATGGCCTCGTTGGCGCTGCCCTTGATCTTGTCGCTGGTGCTACCCATGAAACTCTCCTTCCAGTTTGCTCGCGGGGACAACCCCTGAGGGCTACGAGAGTTCCGATTTTGGCTATGGCTTGATAGGCCCGCTTTGGTTAGCTTCGCCCGCACGGAACCAACAGAAAGCAAGTCCCATGACCGGCCATGATCATTCGCATTCCCACCATGACCACGATCACGACGATCGCTGGAAGCATGACGGCGTGCGCGTCATTCCCGGCAACCAGCTCGATACGAACGTGCCGTCGACGGCAGGCATGGACCGCGCGGCCGCGATCAATTTCGCGCGCGTCGGCGCGCAGAAATTGTGGGCGGGCACGGTCAGCATCAAGCCCGACGCCAAGACCGGGGCGCATCACCACGGCCATCTCGAAAGCGTGATCTACGTGGTGAAGGGCAAGGCGCGGATGCGCTGGGGCGAGAGCCTGCAATTCACCGCGGAGGCCGGCCCCGGCGATTTCATTTTCGTGCCGCCCTACGTGCCGCATCAGGAGATCAACGCCAGCCCGGACGAGGTGCTGGAATGCGTCCTGGTGCGCAGCGACGGCGAGGCGGTTGCGATCAATCTCGACATCGAGCCGGTCGAGAAGCCCGAGACCGTGCTGTGGGTCGATCCCATTCACCGGGATCCGAACGAGAAGAAGTAGGCCCTGAGATCGCGCAAGGTTCGGTGCGACGGAACCCCGCAGTTCACGGTCCAAAAAATATTCGGAAGCTGTGTCGGGTGGCCGCAGGGCCATCCGTCCTTGGGCAGAACCCCCAAGGAGCTTCCGATGCCCAGGATGATCTTCGTCAATTTGCCAGTGACTGACCTCAAGCGCGCGACGGCCTTTTACGAGGCGATCGGCGCGGTCAGGAATCCCCAATTCAGCGACGATACGGCCAGCTGCATGGTCTTCTCCGAGACCATTTTCGCCATGCTGACGACCCACGACAAATTCCGCCAGTTCACGCCGAAGCCGATCGCTGATGCCAAGATCTCGAACCAGGCGCTGTTCTGCCTGTCCGCGGACAGCCGCGACGAGGTCGACGACATCGTCGGCAGGGCGCAAGCCGCGGGCGGGGTGGCCGATCCCAGCCCGAAGGACGAATTCAGCTTCATGTACGGCCGCAGCTTCGAAGATCCGGACGGCCATATGTGGGGTGTGAACTGGCTGGACATGGCAGCCTTCGCCGCGCAGCCCGAGAGGGCGAACGCCTGATCGAAGCCCGCGAACATCGCAACTGAAGTGGAGCATTCAAGATGTCAAAGGTCGTGCCCTGCATGTGGTTCAACGGCGATGCCGAGGACGCCGCGAAATTCTACGTGTCGCTCGTTCCGAACTCGGAGATCACGCACGTTCAGCGCAACGTTTCGGACGGCCCGTCCGGCAAGACAGGCTCCGTGCTCGTCGTCGAGTTCACGGTGGCCGGGCAGCCCCTGGTCGCCCTCAACGGCGGCATGAAGATGGAGTACACCCACGCGATCTCGCTGATGATCCATTGCGACGATCAGGCCCAGGTCGACAGCGTCTGGAATGCCTTCCTGTCCCATGGCGGCAAGGAAGAGCAGTGCGGCTGGCTCAGGGATCGCTGGGGCGTGGCCTGGCAGGTGGTGCCGAAGGTGATGTTCGAGTTCCTGTCGAGTCCCGACAGGGCGGCTGCCGCACGCGCGATGCAGGCCATGATGAAGATGGTGAAGCTCGACGTGGATGTCCTGCGCCGCGCGTTCGAGGGCAAGTCGGCGGCCTAGCGTCAGCACAGGTGCTGTAGGGTGGACAAAGGCGCGTCCGCGCCGTGCCCACCATCAGTCCACGATTGCGAGAGTTGGTGGGCACGCTTCGTTTGCCCACCCTGCGGAGACTGTGCTCGCCGCTAGTAATTGATGCGCAGCCCCACGCCGCCGTGGATCGTGTTGCCGACCGGCTGCGGGCCGAGCGTGCCGTTGGCGAAGAGATCCACGATCCAGCCCTTTTGCACGCGGAAACCGAGCCGGCCGCCATATTCGAACCAGCCCTGATTGCCCATGGTCGGAACCACCGTGCCGTCGCCAGTCACGGTGGCGACGATGCCGCTGTGGCCGGCGAACGACTGCACCCAGCCGCCATTGATGTTGGCCTCGACGTTGCCGCCGAAGAGATGCGTCCACTGCCCGCCGATCTTGACCAGACTGGTGCGGTCGGTGCCGGTCGCGATGCTGGCATCGAACGGATTGAACGCCACCACGCTGTCGGCATAGCCGGAGACGCGCTGCCAGAGTTGCCAGATCTCGATCGAGGCGGCGACCTCGTCGCGCGGCGACACACGGCTCATCCAGCCGGCGCGGCCGTAGACGGCGTAATTCGCGGCGTTGGTCGAGCTCGTGACGCTCACCGGGCCGAGGCTGGTGTTGTAGCTGCGGGTGTAGCGGGCCTTCTCCCACGGCGTCAGGATCGTGCCGATGTCGAAGAACGGGCGCGACGAGCCCCAGTCGGTGAAGTCGTAGCGCAGCGCGAACGCGCCGATCGGCGCGCTGGTGATGTTGTAGCCGCCCTCGCTGTACTGCGTGTAGGCGATGCCGGCGAGCAGCGACAGATTTTTGGTGAGCTCCTTGCGGCCATGGATGCCGGCCGAGAACGAGCCGGCCGAGCCGAATGCGCTGATGCAGTCGCTGCAATTGACCTGCTCGTTGACGCCGAGCAGCACCGTGCCGAGCACCCGGTTGGTGATCATCTGGTTGAAGCGCTGGTCGGCGAGGCCGCCGATCGAGCTGCCGCTGGAATCGGCGCCGGTCGGCGTCGGGCTCGGGGTCGGCGAGGGGGATGGCGATGGACTGGGGCTCGGCGTCGGTGACTGGGCGCATGCTGGTGCAACGGCCATCGTGAGCGTGATGGCGCAGATCGCAGCGAGCAGAGCAGCACGAAGCAAGTGTCGGACGCGGACTATCGCCATCATCACCGTCCGCACAGCATGCCGTCGTCGTGGACGGCGGGCGTGATGGTTGGCGAGGCGTCGGCATATTGGTTGACCGCGCACAGCCCGGCGTTCGCGGCGCAGGTTGCGGCGAAGGTCCAGGGCGGCGTATTGGCCTTGGTGATGCTGACCTTGCCGCCGGTGGACGTGATGATCGCGGTGTCGCCGGGCTGGGTGAGCTGCACGCACTGGAAGTTCAGCGTGCAGACGCTGGCGGCGCCATCCTGCAGCACGACGACGGAGCGCCCGCGCTGGGACAGGATGTCGAGCGTGGTGCCGCGCACGCCGATGGTCGCGAGCGGCGTCGTGATCTTGTAGGCGGTCTTTTCCGAATGTCCCGTAACGAACCGGAATGTGCCCGTCGTCATGCGGATCGCGACGTCGCGATAGCTGTGCTCGTCGTTGAAAACGGTGCGGTCGAGCTTGAGCGTGGCGCCAGGCCCGAGCGACAGATTGGTGCTGTCGGCCATGACGAAGCGCGCGGCGCTTTCGGCGCCGGTGCGCACGGTCTCGTCGCGCAGCATGCTGTCGCCGACATTGATAGGCGTGGTGGTCGCGGCCACGCGCACCACCTCGTTCTGGATCACGACGGCTTCACCGACGCGCGTCTGCGCCTGCGCGCAAGGCGCTGCGCACAAGGCGACCGACGACAGCATGGAGAAAAGCCAGAAACGCAAATTCATTTCGCAACCGATCGATGTGTCCCTGATCGTACCGGATCGCGCGCGCTTCTGATGTGGCGAAATTATCACAAGCGGCGCGAGACGTGCGTTATGCTTAGTGACAGTTGCGGCGGAATGCGTTCAATGAAAAGAGCCAGACTTGTTTTTCTCCGCGGTGAAGCAGATTTGCCACGCAAAACGTCCCTACAGCTGCCGCTTGAATTGCCTGCGGTTCCGAAAGTGTCGCGGAGCGCAGTGATCGCTGTCGTGATTTTCCTGGTTGCGCATCTTGCGCTGCTGATCGGTCTCGCGACGCCCGAGAAGTTCGTCTTCGACGAGGTGCATTACGTGCCCGCCGCGCGGCAGATGCTGGCGCCGGCGATGTCGCAACCGATGCTCAATCCGATGCATCCGCCGCTCGCCAAGGAATTGATCGCGGTATCGATCGCGGCCTTTGGCGATAACGCGTTCGGCTGGCGCTATCCGGCGACATTGTTCGGCGCGCTCGCCATCGTCGCGATTTATCTGTGCGGCCTTGCGTTGTTCTCCGCGCAAGGGCCCGCGATCGCCGCCGCACTGATCGCGGCGGTCGACCAGATGCTCTACGTGCAGGCACGCATCGCGATGCTCGACATTTTTGCGCTGGGCCTCGGCCTGCTTGCGATTGCCGCCTTCATGCACGGTTTTCGCAAGCACCGCCCGCATGCGTTATTCGCGCTGGCGGGCAGCCTGTTCGGCTGTGCCGCGGCCTGCAAATGGAGCGGCTTGTTTCCGCTTGGAATCTGCATCGTCATCGTCGCGGCGATCCGCCTGTTGCAGGGCTGGCGCACGTCGTTTGCGGATGCGAGGCCGGGCGATTGGTATCGGCCGGATCTCTGGCCCGATTTCCGGGCGCCCCATGTCGTGCTCTGCTTCGCCGTCCTGCCGGCGATGACATATCTTGCCGCCTTCGTGCCGCTCTACGGCGTGTCGCTGCCGGACCTGATCGAGGCGCAGCGACGCATCTTCGCCGACAACACCACCACCGCGATCGCCGGCCACACCTATATGAGCGCGTGGCCATCCTGGCCGTTGCTCGCGCGCCCGGTGTGGTTCCTGTTCGACAAGATTGCGGAGGACAATGTCTCGGCGATCGTCTTGCTCGGCAATCCCCTGGTACTGTGGGCGGCGCTGCCCGCGCTCGTTCTCGTGCTGCGCGATTTCGTCGTGACCCGCCGCTGGGACGCGTTCCTGATCGCGGCGTTCTATTTCGGTTCCTGGCTCGCCTGGGCGTTGCTGCCGCGCGCGCTCAGCTTCATCTACTACTATCTGCCCGCTGCGACACTGGCGTCGCTCGCGCTCGTCTACGTGCTACGAAGAGACGGTCTGCCGCGCTGGCTGCTGTGGGTCTACGTCGGCATCGCCGCGATCGGCTTTGCGGTCATGCTGCCGATCTCGGCGGCCTTTATCGGCACGTCGATGCAGATGTTCAATCGGCTGATGCTGTTCCAGAGCTGGATATGAGTTCGCCGCCTGCCACGGTCATGGCAGGCGGCGTGTTTCGTGGGCCGATCGCTCGTGGATCACTTCGACGCGGTCTTGGTGTCCATGTTCACGACCTGGACGCGGCGATTGATCGGATCGGCGCCGTTCGCGGTGTCCTTCAGCTTGGTCTTGCCGTAGCCGACGGTGACGAGATCGGTGCCGGTGAGGCCGTAGTTCTGGACCAGGTACTTCTTGATGGTGTCGGCGCGACGTTCCGAGAGGCCCTGATTATACTCTTCGGTGCCGACTGCATCGGTGTGGCCGGCGACCACGAAGGTCGAGCCCTTGAGCGACGGGTCGGACAGCGCCTTTCCGAGCGCCTGCACCGACGAAACCGAGGTCTTGGCGATGTCAGCCGAGTTGTAGTCGAACTGGATTTCCAGATCGATCTTCGGCTTGGTCGCCGCAAGCTCGGCGATCTGCTCGCGCTCGCCCATCGAGAGCGATCGGGTCGATCGGTTGCGCACGGTGTTCAGGAACGTCGATTCCTTTGCCTGCACCGCCGGATCGGCCTGCGGACCGGCGGACAGGCCGCGGGTCGCCGGTTTCGGCTTCAGCGCATCCAGGATCTGGTTCGTGGAGACGTTGTTGTCGCCGGCCAGGGCCAAGCCCGCCGTCATCGACAGCACTGCCGAGAGGGTAATCGCCTTCAGTCCAAAAAACTTAATAAAACGGGTCATTGTCGTATCCTCGCTGTTACGCCTGATGTCGATTTGATGCTGCGAGCATAGGGCAGGTTCAAATGGCCTGGTGTGATCCTTGTCACGGTGGAAAACGAAGGCGTCCGGGGCCATCCTGGTGCATTTGGTGGGTTTCGGGTTCATGACGGGCCATTCTGCGGGGCGCTGCAAGGGTGAACGCGATCGCGCCGGGAATCGCGCCAAGAGAAGTTCGTCGTATCCATGCCGGCGCGGGTTCGAGCCGCTTCAGGGCTGGCGTGATCGAGATCACTGAGGATCGCGGCGCGTGGTGCCGCCCGGACTGCCAAGCCCGGTTCACATGCGGAAACCCGTGCTCACCGATCGTCGCAAAGCCGTCGCGTCATGGCCTGTCTGCGAACAATTTTTCGGCCAGATGCACGCCTAGCAGGTCGCTGTATCGGACAAGCGCAAATGAGGGGAGCCGAGTTCCATCCAGTGCCGAGGCCAGGTGATTACCAGTTCTACCGCAGCGGCCCGCCGGATCGGACAGTGTTCCTGAGCTCAATGCCCATCTATATCGGCGCAGCCATGATCGCGGTGGCGATCCTGCTGTCGACCCTGGTCACGGGGCTGACCTCCCGCTATGTCGGCCTTGAAGGGCCGACCGAGGAGAACATGTGGCTGGTCGACCGCCTGACCGGCAACGTCTTTCGCTGCCAGGCAGAGGGGCGGGGCAGGGCCTCGTGCGAACCGGACGTCGCGACAGGCAGCGTCGGCGACCGGTCCCAGGCGCCGAAGGATGGTCGCTGACATCCTCCGCCTTCGCACCGCAGCAAGAAAATCATCTTCTCCACGAAACGTCTCCGCCGGGGAATACGTAATTGCGAGGCCGGCATGACGCCGGTTTCGTCTTACGGAGGAGACTTTTCCATGAAGATCTTGCTCACGGCCGCAGCCTTTGTCGCGTTCACCCTTTCACTGTCCCCCGCGTCCGCCGCGATGATGGCGTGCACCAAGGACAACATGATGAAGTCCGCCGCCATGATGGGTGGCACCCCCGACACGCCGGCCAAGATGGCGGCGAACAAGGAAATGGCCATGGCCAACATGGACATGAGCAATGGCAAGATGAAGGGCGCCTGCATGCACTACATGAAGTCGCAGAAGGCGATGATGATGAAGTAGGCGCGAAGCGCGCACCATCCGGCCGCGCTGTCAGCAGACGGCAGCGCGGTTTTTCCTGGGGCGCCGCTGCGGCGTCTGCTTTTCCCGGGCGCGAATCCCGCTACATTGCTCCTTGCAATGTCACGCGCGCCCAAACCGCTCCCGCTCACCACGACACAGGCCCGGCAGATCTGGCTGCACGCCCAGCGGCTGGATGAACGCGCGCCGTTCGGCGAAGGGGCGCGCGCGGTCGCGGATGCGGTCGCCCATCTCGGCTATGTGCAGATCGACACCATCAATGTCATCGAGCGCAGCCACCACCACATCCTGTTCAGCCGCATCCCGTCCTACCGCCGTGCCGATTTGCGCCACGCCCAGAGCGTCGACAGAAGCGTCTTTGAATATTGGACCCATGCGCTGTCCTACGTGCCGGCCGGCGATTTCCGCTTCTTCCTGCCGGCGATGCGCGAGCACCGCCGCGAAGGGCACAAATGGTTCGCCTCGGTGAAGCCGGCCGACATGCGCAAGGTGATGCGGCTGGTGCGCGCCGGCCCGCTGACGATCCGCGACATCGAGGACGACGTGCTCACCGAGAAGGAGCATCTCTGGCAGAGCCGAAAGCCCTCGAAGCGCGCATTGCAGCTCGCCTTCTACACCGGTGCCGTGACCATCAGCGAGCGCCAGGGCATGCTCAAGACCTATGAGCTGATGACGCGACATTTCGGCTGGGACGAGCTGCCGAAGCCGGCCTCGACCAGGGACATTACGGCCTATCTGCTCGACCGCGCGCTGCGTTCGCAGGGCGTGGTGAGCCTCGATTCGGTCTGCCATCTCGACGCGCCGCGCAAGAAGGCGGTGGCCGGCCTGATCGCCGCGCGCGTCCGCCGCGGCGAGCTCGTGCCTGTCGCCATCGACGGCGCCGGCAAGCAGGAGCATTGGGCACAGCCGGCCGCGCTGGAGCCGGGCGAGCGCGCGTCGCCCGATCTCGTCCACATCCTGTCGCCGTTCGATCCGCTGATCATCCAGCGCAAGCGCACCAACCTCATTTTCGGCTACAATCATTTGTTCGAGGCCTATGTGCCGAAAGCCAAGCGCAAGCTCGGCTATTTCGCGCTCCCCGTGCTGGTCGGCGACGAGATCGTCGCCGCGCTGGACCTCAAGACCGACCGGCAGGCGAAAAAGCTGTTGATGCAGAAATGGACCTGGGTCGGGCAGGGCAAGAAGACCGCGGGGCGCAAGGAGCTCAAGCGCGGGATCGAGGAAGAGCTCGACCGCTTCGAACGGTTTCAGCTGGGGGAGTGAAGGCGGGCCGCCAAGGAAATTCGACCACGACCGCGATCGTTGCGGCGATGGCTGCGACCTGCGCCCGTGACATCCGCGGCAGTAAAACCACGACCAGCAGAAACATCATGGTCGCCCACAGCAGCGAGCCGCCGTACTTCACCACGAAAGGCCGAGCGGAAAGCACCAGCGCAACGACAATCCGCGGGCGATCACGACCAGCGCCAGAGTGGCGCGGATGAGCGATGTCCGAAGCGGCGCAATCGCTTTGACCGGTTGCGCCTCGTGCATTGCTTGCTCCATTGACTCTTTCGCGGTGATGCTCAAAACCCCGGATCAGCCCATAAAAGCAACAACCCTGGGGGAAGCCATGAGCCAGACCACGACCTATGCCGGTTCCGCCGGCGCAGCCAAGTCGGAAGTCGAGACCTCGACCATTCGCGCCATCTCCTGGCGCCTGATTCCGTTTCTGGTGCTGGCCTACTTCTTCTCCTATCTCGACCGCGTCAATCTCGGCTTCGCCGCGCTGACCATGAATGCCGAGCTGAAGTTCACGCCGCTGATCTTCTCCTGGGGCGCCGGCATCTTCTTCATCGGCTATTTCATCTTCGAGGTGCCGAGCAATCTGGCGCTGGAGAAGTTCGGCGCCAGCCGCTGGATCGCCCGCATCATGGTGACCTGGGGCATCATCTCGGCGCTGATGGCGATGGTGAGCGGCGTCACGAGCTTCTACGTCCTGCGCTTCCTGCTCGGCGTCGCCGAAGCCGGCTTTTTCCCCGGCATCATCCTCTATCTGACCTATTGGTATCCGGCCGAATATCGCGCCCGCTTCCTTGCGGCCTTCGCCATCGCCGTACCGGTCTCCACCGTGATCGGCGCGCCGGTCTCGGGCCTGCTGCTCGGGCTCGACGGCGCGATGGGCCTGAAGGGCTGGCAGTGGCTCTTCATCATCGAGGGCATTCCCTCGTTGCTGCTCGGCATCGTCACCTGGTTCTATCTCACCGACAGGCCCGAGAAGGCGGACTGGCTCTCGGCCGAGCAGAAGGGGTGGCTCAAGACGAAGCTCGATTCCGAGATCGCGGCCAAGCAGGCGGTGAAGCATTTGTCGCTCGGCGAGGCACTCTCCTCACCGAAGGTGATCATGTTGAGCCTGGTCTATTTCGGCTTCGTCGGCGCGCTCTACGGCATGCAGTTCTGGCTGCCGCAGATCGTCAAGGCGTTCGGCCTCACCAACGCCCAGACCGGGTTCGTCACAGCGATCCCGTATCTGTTCGGCACCATTGCGATGATCCTGTGGGCGCGGCATTCCGATGCCACGCGCGAGCGCGTGATGCATGTCGGTGCGCCGCTGCTGCTCACCGCCGTCGCGCTCGGCGTCTCCAGCTACCTCACCGATCCCACCATGACGATGATCGTGCTCACGGTCGCCGCGATCGGCGTGTTCTGCTGCTTCGGTGTGTTCTGGACCCTGCCGACCGCGTGGCTCTCCGGGACGGCCGCCGCCGGCGCCATCGCCCTGATCAACTCGATCGGCAACCTCGCCGGCTTCGGTGGGCCCTATCTGATCGGCTGGGTCAAGGAAGCCACCGGCCAGACCTCGACCGGACTCTTGGTGCTTGCGGTGCTGCCCCTGATCGCCGGCATCCTGGTCTTCATCGGCGGCCACGACAGCAAGCACGAGTTCGCCGGACAGGGGCGGTAACCATTTCGCCTGCGTAGCACGGATGGAGCGAAGCGAAATCCGGCATCCCTCGAGCTTCAGCAGCAGCACAAGGCTCCCTAATCCTTACCACCCCTTAACGATCACAGATTCCTGATGACTGACGATTATTGACTTTCATCAGTGATTAGTCGACATTCCTCTCATTGCAGCCGCAGGAGTGTCCTCCGATGTTCGTTCGGTCAGTTTTGTCCAGCTATTCCAAGCTCTTGGCCGGTGTGTCGCTGGCGCTGATGGCTGCCGCCCTCACCGGGTGCAATGACACCGTCGCTGAGAAGGCCGAGCCTCCGCGGCCGGTTCTCGTCGCAACCGCCCATTACGATGCCGAAACGCCGGAGCGGAGCTTCGTCGGCACCATCAGGCCGCGGATCGAGAGCGATCTCGGCTTCCGGGTCGCCGGCAAGGTTGCAAAGCGTCTGGTCGAGGTCGGCCAGACCGTCGAGATCGGCCAGCCGCTCGCCACCCTCGACGAGGTCGACCTGAAGCTCCAGGCCGAACAGGCCGTCGCCGAGCAGACCGCCGCGACCGGCGTGCTGGCTCAGGCCGCCGCCGCCGAGCAGCGCGCCAAAGACCTGAAGGCCAAGGGCTGGACCACCGACGCACAGCTGGATACGAGCCGCGCCGCCGCCGACGAGGCCCGTGCGCGCCTGAACCGGGCCGAGCGCTCGGTCGAGCTGACCAAGAATTCCCTTTCCTACGCGACGCTCAACGCCGACGCCCGTGGCGTCGTCACCGCAACGCTGATCGAGCCCGGCCAGGTGGTTGCCGCAGGCCAGACCTCGATCCGTGTCGCCCGCTTTGCCGAGAAGGAAGCGGTCGTCGCGATCCCTGAGACGCTGGTCGGACGTGCCAAGTCGGGCGCCGCCAGCGTCACTCTTTGGTCGGAGCCGGGCAAGAAATATACCGCCAAGCTGCGCGAGATCGCGCCCACCGCGGATTCCGCCACGCGCACCTATCTCGCGAAATTCTCGCTGCCCGAGGCCGACGACAAGGTGTCGCTCGGCATGACCGCGACGCTGACGCTGACGGATGCCGCCACCGAGCGCGTCGCGCGGCTGCCGCTGTCGGCGCTGTTCAACGAAGGCGGCAAGCCGTCCTTCTACGTCGTCGACGACAACGGCGCGGTCACGTTGCAGCCGGTCGTGGTGAAGTCCTACGAGAGCAACGACGTCGTCATCACCGGCGGTGTCGAAGAGGGCGCCAAGATCGTCGCCCTCGGCGTGCAGAAGCTCGATCCGAGCCAGAAGGTGCGGATCGTGTCGTCACTGTCCTTTTAAGTCTCGTTTACGAGTTACGTCGTCTGAGGTGAGTTTCGGCCCAAGCGCAAATGCTGGGGCTGAAGCGGCGAAGCGATCCAGAACCTGCCCAGCCCCCTGGATTGCTTCGCTGCCTCGCGATGACGGGTTGAACAGAGTGGCTGCCGTTTTTTTGCAACCGGATCATCCTTGGAGAGTGCGATGAAGCGCTTCAACCTTTCGGCCTGGGCCGTCAGCCATCCGACGCTGGTCCTGTTCCTCATGATCATGCTCGGCGTCGCCGGCTTCTTCTCCTATCAGAAGCTCGGGCGAGCCGAGGATCCGTTCTTCACGGTGAAAGTGGTCAACGTCTCCGTGATCTGGCCGGGCGCGACCGCGCAGGAAATGCAGGCGCAGGTCGCCGATCCCATCGAGAAGAAGATCCAGGAGCTGCCGTACTTCGAGAAGGTGCAGACCTATTCCAAGCCCGGCTTCACCGCGCTCCAGGTCACCTTCCGCGATTCGACGCCGCCGAAGGAGGTGCCCTATCTCTTCTATCTCCTGCGCAAGAAGCTGGTCGACGTGCAGGGCCAGTTGCCATCAGGGATTCTCGGACCGGTCGTCAACGACGAGTTCTCCGACGTCGATTCCATCCTCTACATGATGACCGGCGACGGCGCCGACTATGCCCAGCTCAAGAAGGTCTCCGAAGGCTTCCGTCAGCGCCTGCTGAAGGTGCCCGGCGTGACCAAGGTCGACGTCTACGGCAACCAGGATGAACGCATCTTCGTCGAATTCTCCCACGCCAAGCTCGCCACCCTCGGCATCACGCCGCAGGCGCTGTTCGATTCGCTCGCCAAGCAGAACAACGTGACGCCGGCCGGCACGGTCGAGACCTCGTCGCAGCGTGTGCCGTTGCGCGTCACCGGCGCGCTCGACGGCGCCAAGGCCGTGGCCGAGACCCCGGTCGAGAGCAACGGCCGCGTGTTCCGCCTCGGCGATATCGCCACTGTCACCCACGGCTATGTCGATCCGCCGAGCTTCGTCGTGCGGCAGGAAGGCAAGGCCGCGATCGGCATCGGCGTCGTCACCGCCAAGGGCGCCAACATCCTCGATCTCGGCAAGGAGGTCGAGAAGGCGACGGCTGAATTCATGAAGGCGGTGCCGCAGGGCATCGACGTCAAGCTGATCGCCGACCAGCCCAAGGTGGTCGAGCACGCCGTCGGCGAGTTCGTGCACTCCTTCATGGAAGCCCTCGTCATCGTGCTGTTCGTGTCGTTCCTGGCGCTCGGCTGGCGTACCGGCATCGTCGTCGCGCTCTCGGTGCCGCTGGTGCTCGGCATCGTCTTCGTCGTCATGAACACGATGTCGCTCGACCTGCATCGCATCACGCTGGGTGCGTTGATCATCGCGCTCGGCCTGCTGGTGGATGACGCCATCATCGCGGTCGAGATGATGGTGGTGAAGATGGAGCAGGGCTGGGACCGCATGCGCGCGGCGTCCTTTGCCTGGGAATCAACCGCGTTTCCGATGCTCACGGGGACGCTGGTCACGGCCGCTGGCTTCCTCCCCATCGGCTTTGCCAATTCCGCGGTCGGCGAGTATGCCGGCAGCATCTTCTGGATCGTGGCGATCGCGCTGGTCGCGTCCTGGTTCGTGGCGGTGATCTTCACGCCCTATATCGGCGTCATGCTGCTGCCCAACATCAAGGTGCACCACAATCACGATCCGCACGCGGTCTACGAGACCCGCATGTACCGGGGCCTGCGCGCCATCGTGCAATGGTGCGTCAATCACCGCATCACCGTGGTGGCCGCGACCGTCGGCGTCTTCGTCGCCTCCATCGTCGGCTTCGGCCACGTCCAGCAGCAGTTCTTCCCGCTGTCGGAGCGGCCCGAGCTGTTCCTCCAGCTGCGCCTGCCTGAAGGCACCGCCTTCAACGTCACGGAAAAGGCGGTGAAGGAGGCCGAGACGCTGCTCAAGGACGACAAGGACATCGAGACCTACACGGCCTATGTCGGGCAGGGCTCGCCGCGGTTCTGGCTCGGCCTCAATCCGCAGCTTCCGAACGAGGCTTTTGCCGAAATCGTCATCGTCGCAAAGGGCGTCGAAGCGCGCGAGCGCATCAAGGCCAAGCTTGAAGGCGCCGTTGCCGATGGCGCACTCAACGAGGCCCGCGTGCGCGTCGACCGCTTCAATTTTGGCCCGCCCGTCGGCTTCCCCGTGCAGTTCCGGGTGATCGGCCCCGACGCCAACAAGGTGCGCGAGATCGCCTACCAGGTCCGCGACGTCATGCGCCAGAACAAGAGCGTCAAGGACGTCCAGCTCGACTGGAACGAGCAATCGCCTTACCTCAAGCTCGTCGTCGACCAGGATCGTGCCCGCGCCATGGGCCTGACGCCGCAGGACGTCTCGCAGGCGCTGTCGATGCTGATCTCGGGTTCGCAGGTCACGACCGTGCGCGACGGGATCGAGAAGGTCGGCGTCGTCGCGCGGGCCGTCCCGTCCGAACGTCTCGACCTCGGCGCAGTCGGCGATCTCACCATCACCTCGCGGGGCGGCGTTGCCGTGCCGCTCCAGCAGATCGCCAAGATCGAATACTCCCATGAGGAGCCGATCATGTGGCGGCGTAACCGCGACATGGCGATCACCGTTCGCTCCGACGTCGTCGACGGCGTGCAGGCGCCTGATGTCACCGGCCAGATCGTGCCCAAGCTGAAGGCGATCCAGGATCACCTCGAGCCGGCCTACCGGATCGAGGCGGGCGGCGCGTTCGAGGAATCGGCCAAGGGCAACGCCTCGATCTTCATCCTCTTTCCGCTGATGGTCATGGTGATGCTGACGCTGCTGATGTTCCAGCTCCAGAGCTTCTCGCGCCTGATCCTGGTGTTCCTGACCGCGCCGCTCGGCATCGTCGGCGCCTCGCTCGGGCTCAACGTCGCCAATGCCCCGTTCGGCTTCGTGGCGCTGCTCGGCCTGATCGCGCTCGCCGGCATGATCATGCGCAATACCGTGATCCTGGTGGACCAGATCGAGACCGACGTCTCGCACGGCCTCACCCGCCGCGAGGCGATCGTGGAGGCGACCGTCCGCCGTGCTCGTCCGGTGGTGCTGACGGCGCTTGCGGCGATCCTCGCGATGATCCCGCTGTCGCGCTCGGCGTTCTGGGGGCCGATGGCGATCACCATCATGGGCGGCCTGTTCGTTGCGACCTTCCTGACGCTCCTGTACCTGCCGGGCCTTTACGCCCTGTGGTTCCGCAAGAGCCTGGATGAAGCTGGTTCTGCCGAGCCGCCTGCCGCGCTGCAGCATGGCAGCGATGAGCATCCCGCAATTCCGCTTGCTGAGGCAGCTGAATAAGTGAGAAGTAGTGCTGATTGACGAGTCCTGACAAATGACACTGGTTGCGGAACATATCGAAGGCGACACCCGGGATCGTATCCTCGAGGTGGCAGAGCGGCTGTTTCGCCAGATCGGCTACCAGAAGACCACGGTCGGCGACATCGCCAAAGAACTGCGGATGAGCCCCGCCAACGTCTATCGCTTCTTCGAATCGAAGAAGGCGATTCATCAAGCGGTGGCCCGTTCGCTGATGGGCGAGGTCGAGCTCGATGCGCAGCGGATCGTGGCGAGGTCCGGGCCGGTGCTGGAGCGCTTCCGCGAACTGCTGACCACCGTTCATCGCATGAACACCGAGCGCTATGTCGGCGACAACAAGCTGCATGAGATGGTCGAGATCGCCATGCAGGAGGACTGGGACGTCTGTGTGGCCCATATGGAATGTATCGCCGGAATGATCGGCCAGATGATCGCGCAAGGCGTGGCCTCCGGCGAGTTCGAGGTGCCCGACCTGCAACTGTCCGCGCTGTGCGCCAGCACCGCGATGATGCGCTTCTTCCACCCCCAGATGATCGCCCAGTGCGCCACCAAGCCGGGCCCGACCATTGACCAGATGATCGATTTCGTCATCGCGGGTCTGTCGCCGCGCCGCTGACGGGCGCTGGATTTTCCCCTATAAGCAGGCCGACGGCCCCGGAATGACGGGCTGGTGGCGGGCCAGGACGGATCAACAAGCTCCGTCATTGCGGGCGCTGCGCTCTCAATGACGAGAAGGAAACAGCGCGTGACCGACAAAGACCTCTATTTTTACGAGCCCGCCAAGGGCCACGGCCTCAAGCACGATCCCTTCAACGCCATCATCGCGCCGCGTCCGATCGGCTGGATCTCCTCCCGGGACAGCAAGGGCCACGTCAATCTGGCGCCCTACAGCTTCTTCAACGCCTTCGCTTACGTGCCGCCGATCATCGGCTTCTCCTCCACCAACTGGAAGGACTCGGTCGAGAACATCCAGCAGACCGGCGAGTTCGTCTGGAATCTTGCGACGATGGATCTCGCCAGGCACATGAACGCCACTGCGGCCCACGTCGGGCCCGAGGTCGACGAGTTCGAGATCGCGGGCCTGACCGCCGTGCCCGGCAGGCTCGTCAACGTGCCGCGGGTCGGCGAGAGCCCCGTCGCCTTCGAGTGCAAGGTGTCCGACATCGTCCGGCTCAAGGGCGCCGACGGCAGGGAAGCCGATGCCTGGCTGACGCTCGGCGAGGTCGTCGCCGTCCACATCGACAAGGCCATGATCAAGGACGGCGTCTACCAGACCGCCGCCGCCCGCCCGATCGTCCGGGCCGGCCGCCGCGGCGATTATTTCGAGATCAAGCCGGAAAACATGTTCGAGATGGTCCGGCCGGATTAAGGCCGCGCCACCGCTCTCTCCACACGTCATTCCGGGGCGACGCGTAGCGTCGAGCCCGGAATCCATAGCCACGATCGTGAGTATGGATTCCGGGCTCGCGCCTGACGGCGCGCCCCGGAATGACGATGTGGAGCCATCTCCTCCATTCCCCCTCCCGGAACTGCCACCACGCCCCGGCCGTTATGGCCCCTGGGCGGCCGCCCGGCCGCGTCAATTTTGCGGGTGAAGTGTTCACCCCCGCCGGCCACTTTCAGCTAAAATGCCCGAAACCGCGCCGATGCATGAGGTCCGCCATGAGCTTCCGCCGCGACACCATCACGAAGCCGATCTTCTCCTGGGCGCGCGGCGTGCTGCCGGCGATGTCGGATACCGAGCGCGAGGCACTGGAGGCCGGTGACGTCTGGTGGGACGCCGACCTCTTCACCGGCAATCCCGACTGGTCGAAGCTGCTGAAGGTCCCGCAGGCAACGCTGACGGACGAGGAGCGGGCTTTCCTGAACGGCCCCGTCGACGAGCTCTGCGCCATGCTCGACGAGTGGAAGATCTTTTGGGAATGGCGAGACCTGCCGCCCGATGTCTGGCACTTCGTCAAGCGCGAAAAGTTCTTCGGCATGATCATTCCGAAGGAGTACGGCGGCCTCGGCTTCTCGCCCTATGCGCATTCGGAAGTGGTGCGCAAAATCTCGACCCGCTCGATCGCCGCGGCCGTCACCGTGATGGTGCCGAACTCGCTCGGGCCCGGCGAACTCCTGATGCGCTTCGGCACCAAGGAGCAGCAGGAACGCTGGCTGCCGCGGCTGGCCGACGGCCGCGACATTCCCTGCTTCGGCCTCACCAGCCCCGAGGCCGGCTCCGACGCCGCCTCGATGATCGACACCGGCATCATCTGCAAGGGCACCTTCGAAGGCCGCGAGGTGCTGGGTCTCAAGCTCAACTGGCACAAGCGCTACATCACGCTCGGTCCCGTCGCGACGCTACTCGGCCTTGCCTTCAAGGCCTATGATCCCGATCATCTGGTCGGAAGCCAGCGCGAGCTCGGCATCAGCGTGGCGCTGATCCCGACCAACCTGCCCGGCGTCGAGATCGGCAAACGCCACCTGCCGTCGATGCAGGTCTTCCAGAACGGCCCGAACTGGGGCCGCGACGTCTTCATTCCACTCGATTACGTCATCGGCGGCCAAGAGCGCCTCGGTCAGGGCTGGAAGATGCTGATGACGGCGCTCGCCGCCGGCCGCGGCATCTCGCTGCCGTCGCTGTCCGCCGCCGGTGCCGCCTACGCTGCCCGCACCACCGGCGCCTATGCCCGCATCCGCGAGCAGTTCGGTATCTCGATCTCCAAATTCGAAGGCGTCGAGGAGCCGCTCGCGCGCATCGTCGCGACCGCCTATCAGCTCGACGCGGCGCGCCGGCTGACCTGCGCGGCGCTCAATGCCGGCGTCCATCCCGCCGTCATCTCCGGCATCATGAAGCTGCATGCGACCGAGCGGATGCGGACGGCGGTCGACGACGCCATGGACATCCATGGCGGCAAGGCCGTGATTGACGGTCCGCAAAACTATCTCGGCAATCTGCACCGCGCCGTGCCGGTCGGCATCACCGTGGAAGGCGCCAACATCCTCACCCGCAACCTCATCGTGTTCGGGCAGGGTGCCATCCGCGCGCATCCTTATCTCCTCGAAGAGATGAACGCGCTCGCCGACACCGACCACGAGCGCGGGCTCGCCGCCTTCGACAAGGCGTTCTGGAAACATGTCAGCCATAGTTTTCAGACGCTGCTCCGCGCCTTCGGCCGGAGCTGGACGTTTGGCGCGTTTGCGCTGGCGCCGGATGCCGGCGACGCGACGCCGTTCTATCGCCAGCTCGCGCGCTATTCGGCGGCATTTGCGCTCTGTGCCGACATGGCATTGCTCACGCTCGGCGGCGCACTGAAGCGCAAGGAGATGCTCTCGGCGCGCTTCGGCGACATTCTCTCCGAGCTCTATCTGCTCTCCGCCGCGCTAAAGCGCTGGCAGGACGAAGGGCGGCAGAAGGAGGATTTTGCCGCGCTGGAATGGTGCATGGCGACCGGCTTCAAGACCATCGAGAACCGGCTTGCCGAGATTCTCGCCAACCTGCCCAACCGCTTTGTCGCGATCTTCCTCAAGCTCGTGGTTCAGCCGTTCGGCGCCCGCGTGCTCGGCCCCTCCGACCGCGTCGTGCACCAATGTGCAGGCATCGTGCTAGAGCCTTCGGCTGCGCGCGAGCGCCTTACGCCGGATCTGGCCCATGTCGATGACGACGGCGGCTTTGCCCGGCTCGAGCGCGCGTTCAAGCTGGCTGTCGGAACCGATGCGATCGCCAAACGCATGCGCGCGGCGCATTTGAGCGATTGGAAGGAGGCGGTCGCCAAGGGCGTGATCACGCAGGCCGAAGGCGAGCAGCTTGCAGCGGCCCGCGAAGCCGTCGCAAAAGTGATCGAGGTCGACGATTTTGCGCCGGAGGCGCTGTCGCCGATTTACAAGAAAACCGGCGACGTGCATCAGTTCTTCCAGGAACTCGGTGAGCAGAGGGCGGCGAGCTGATGGCACGACCGGTTTTCATCGTCGACGGCAGCCGGACGCCGTTTCTGAAGGCGCGTTCGGGGCCGGGACCGTTCACGCCGGTCGATCTGGCCGTGCAATGCGGCCGGCCGTTGCTGGCGCGGCAGCCGTTTTCTCCTGATGATTTCGACCAGGTCATCCTCGGCTGCGTCAACGTGATCGCGGACGAGATGAATCCGGCCCGCGTCGCGGCGCTGCGGCTCGGCATGGGCGAGGACATGGTCGCCTTCACCGTGCAGATCAATTGCGGCTCCGGCATGCAGTCGATCGACACCGCCTACCGCTACATCCGCGAAGGCCATGCCGACATGATCCTCGCCGGCGGCACCGAGGCGCTCAGCCACGCGCCGCTGGTCTGGCCGAATTCCGGCGTGCGCTGGTTCGCCGGCCTCGCCACGGCCAAGGGCGTGGCCGCGAAGCTTGCCGCGGCCTTCAAGCTGCGCCCACGCTATCTCAAGCCGATCATCGGCCTCGAGCGCGGGCTGACCGATCCCATCACCGAACTGAACATGGGGCAAACCGCAGAGGTCGTCGGCCATCTCTTCGGCATCACCCGCGCGCAGTCCGACGCCTATGCCGCCGAGAGCCATCGCCGGCTCGCGCATGCGCAAGGCGCGGGTTTCCTGAAGGGCGAGGTCGAGACCGCGTTCACCCGCGACGGCAAATTCTTCGACCATGACGATGGTGTGCGTCCGGACTCGACGGCCGAGACGCTCGCAAGACTGCGGCCGGTGTTCGAGCGTCCCTGGGGCCAGGTCACCGCCGGCAACTCCTCGCAAATCACCGACGGCGCCTCCTGGGTGATCCTCGCCTCGGACGCAGCGGTCGCAAAGCACAAGCTGACGCCGAAGGCTGCCATCGTCGACAGCAACTGGGCTGCGCTCGATCCTTCCATCATGGGGCTTGGTCCCGTGATGTCGGCGACGCCGATGCTCCAGCGCAACGGCCTCTCGGTTCAGGACGTCGAGACCTGGGAGCTGAACGAGGCTTTTGCCACGCAAGTGCTCGGCTGCCTCGCCGCCTGGAACGACGACAAATTCTGCCGCGAGATTTTGAAGCTCGACGGCGCCGCCGGCGAGATCGATCGTGACAAGCTCAACGTCGATGGCGGCGCCATCTCGCTCGGCCATCCCGTCGGCACCTCCGGCAACCGTATCGTGCTGCATCTGGTCAATGCGATGAAGCGGCTCGGCACGCGGCGTGGTGTTGCCACCGAATGTATCGGCGGCGGGCTCGGCGGCGCCATGCTGATCGAGGCGGTGTGACCATGGATTCGAAGATCATGACCGCGCTCGGCGACCGCGTGCTGGAGCTCGGGCCGCAGCCGGCGGCAGACGGTGCCTTCAAGCACTTCAAGCTGACGCGCGATGCCGACGGCGTCGCCTGGCTGCTGTTTGACCGCGCCGACGCCAGCGCCAACACGCTCTCCTCCGACGTGATGGAGGAGTTCGACGCCGTGCTTGCGGCCATCGAGACCGAGCGTCCCGCCGGCCTCGTGATCCGCTCGGCAAAACCCTCCGGCTTCATTGCGGGGGCCGACGTCAACGAATTCCGCGGCGCATCCGATCCCGAGATGGTGGAGACGCGCATCCGCGCCGCGCATGCGGTGATCGATCATCTGGAGGCGCTGAAGCTGCCGACGGTCGCGGTGATCCACGGCTTTTGCCTCGGCGGCGGGCTCGAGGTCGCGCTGGCCTGCCAGTCGCGCATCGCCGTCGACGGCGCGCGGTTCGGCTTTCCGGAGGTGATGCTCGGCCTGCATCCCGGCCTCGGCGGCACCGTGCGTTTCACCGCGCTGGTCAATCCGACCCAGTCGATGGCGCTGATGCTGACCGGCCGCACCATCGATGCGCGCCGCGCCAAATCGCTCGGCCTAGTCGATACCGTGACGCAGGAGCGCCACGTCCGAGGCGCGGTGAAGGATGCCCTGTTCGGCCGCCTGAAGCGGGTGCGTCCGGACTTGCTCACGCGCGCGGCCAATTTCGGACCTGTGCGCGGGCTGCTCGCCAAGCGGATGCGTTCGCAGGCCGCGAAGGCTGCGCCTCGCGAGCACTATCCGGCGCCTTACGCGCTGATCGATCTCTGGGAGACCCATGGCGGCAGCAAGGCCGCGATGCTGAAGGCGGAGCAGGCCTCGTTCGCCAAGCTGATGGTGACGCCGACCGCGCAGAATCTGATCCGCGTCTTCTTCCTGCGCGAGCAGATGAAGAAGGCGGCCGGTAGCGGCAACACGATCAGGCATGTCCACGTCATCGGCGCCGGCGCCATGGGCGGCGACATCGCGGCCTGGTGCGCCGGGCAGGGGCTGCGCGTGTCGCTGGCCGACATGAAGGCCGAGCCGATCGCGGGCGCGGTCAAGCGTGCCGCCGACCTCTATGGCAAGATCATCCGCAGGCCGACCGAGGTGCGCGATGCGCTCGACCGGCTGATGCCGGACATGGACGGAGAGGGCGTCCGCAACGCCGATCTGATCATCGAGGCGGTGCCGGAAAAGCTCGAACTGAAGCAGAAGGTCTATGCCGGCCTCGAACCGCGGATGAAGCCGGGCGCGATCCTTGCGACCAACACCTCGAGCATTCCGCTCCAGGATTTGCGCACGACGCTGGCGCGGCCGGAGCGCCTCGTCGGCCTGCATTTTTTCAACCCGGTGTCGCGGCTGCAGCTGGTCGAGGTCGTCAGCCATGACGGCAACGACGCACAGGTGCTGAAGCAGGCACTCGCATTCGTCGGCGCGATCGATCGCCTGCCGCTCCCCGTGAAGAGCTCGCCCGGCTTCCTCGTCAACCGCGCGCTGACGCCTTATATGCTGGAAGCGATGGTGATGCTGGACGAGAAGACCGACCAGCGCCTGATCGACGCCGCCGCCGAACAGTTCGGCATGCCTATGGGGCCGATCGAGTTGGCCGACCAGGTCGGGCTCGACATCTGTCTCGACGTCGGCGACATGCTGCGCACCAAATTCGGCGATCTCCTGCCGCCGACCCCATCCTGGCTGCGCGAGAAGGTCGCGAGGGGCGAACTTGGCCGCAAGACCGGTAAGGGTTTTTACGTCTGGAACGACGGCAAGGCGGTGAAGGCGCGGCTGCCCGAGACCGGCCCGCGCGTCACCGACCAGATGATCGACCGCCTGGTGCTGCCGATGTCCAATGTCTGCGTGGCGGCGCTTCGTGAAGGCATCGTCGACGATGCCGATGCGGTCGACGGTGCCATGATCTTCGGCACCGGCTATGCGCCGTTCCGTGGTGGCCCGCTGAATTATGCGCGCACGCGCGGGGTGGAGAATGTCGTATCCACCATGCGCGCATTGGCCGAGCGATTCGGCGCACGCTTTGCGCCCGATCCGGGCTGGGACAATTTCAAGTGAGAGCCATATGACTGAAAGGTCCGACACCGAACCGAGCGGCGATCTCTGTATCCGCACGCTGGCGATGCCCGCCGACACCAACGCCAATGGCGACATCTTTGGCGGCTGGTTGCTCAGCCAGATGGATGTCGGCGGCGGCGTGTTCGCATCGAAGGCCGCGCGATCGCGCACCGTGACGGTGGCGATCGAGGCCATGAATTTCCGCAAGGCCGTCTATGTCGGCGATCTCGTCTCCGTCTACGCCAATCTCGTACGCGTCGGCCGCACCTCGATGACCGTGCATCTCGAAGCCTGGGCGCTGCGGCGCCGGGAGCTTCAGCCGATCCTGGTGACCGACGGCAATTTTACCTATGTCTCGATCGACGACGACGGCCGTCCGCAAGCGATCCGCCGAGACGATCCGCCGATCGCGACGTAACCGCGCGCGGCGCTCTGTCCCATCTCACGGAGATGTGCGGCAACGCCAAACGCGGCGCGACTGAGTCAACGCGTCGCGGCTTCGCCAACAACCAGTCATAAAACGGATGAGGTCTCCGCGTACTCAATTGCACGTCGATTCGGGGTGGAAACCGGCTGATTTGCCTGAGGAACTTTTGGGCAGAGATCCGGTTATTTGCCCGCATTGAGGAATCCACGGGCCATGCCGGACAGCTACATCATCGAAGTCAATTCACAGACCGCGGGTATCGTCGTTCGCGGTCAGGGCGGCTACTGCTTCTTCGCCTCGTCCCACCAGTTCAATCGCCTCGAAGGCCAGCTCTTCCGCAACGCCCGCGAAGCGGAGCGCGCCGCCCGCAAACTGGTTAACGGCGATGTGAGGGAAGCGGCGTAGTTTCGCTGGTCATTCCGGGCCCGCGCCTTTCGGCGCGTCCCGGAACGACACCGTCGATCACAACTTCGTCGCCGACCGCGACAACAGCTTCCAGTCGTCGCCCTGCTTCTGCCAGTTCATCAGGATGTGAAGGTTGGTCGGCACTTTCTTCCCATCGGCCGCCATCTCCTGTTCTGCCACCCAGTGGAAGCGCACGATCGCGGCGGGGCCGACGACCTTGATGGTCGGGTCCTTGTATTCGATCGACAGGAATTTTGACTTGCCGTCGGTGGCGTTGGTGACGAAGGTCGCCTTGTCCTCGACCTTGCCGCTGGAATGGCTATAGCTCATCTCGTCGGCGCAGAGCGCGCCGAGCGCCTTGGGGTCGGCCGCGATCTGGGCGAGGCGGAAGGTCTCGACCTTCTTTGCTACGGCTTCCTCGTCCGCCGAGGCCGCCAGCGCCGGTGTCGTGAGCGCAACAGCTGGGACGGCAAGAGTCGAGACAGCAAGAGTCGAGAGAGCCAGATCGCGCCGGTTGATCGTCATTGTTTCCTCCTTTTTGATCTTGCGCGGAGTGTTGCAGCCGCGCGCGACTTTGTCGAGTGTCGCATCGTCGTCATGCGGATGCGTCATTGCGCGACAGAGGCCGTATTGATACGTCTTCCGCATCGATGCGCGGCGCATTTGGGAAAGTACGGACATGATCAACACGTTGGGCAGAGCGTTGCTGTTCGACATCGACGGCACGCTGGCCAACACCGACCCGCTGCACCTGAAGGCCTTCAATCAGGTGCTCGGTCCTCGCGGCCACGTGTTCGATCACGCGCGCTTCTCCAGGGAGCTGCAAGGCTTTGCCAATGCGGCGATCGGCGAGCGCTTTCTGCCCGACGAACCGGTGGAGCAGCGCGTCTTGATCCTCGCTGAAAAGGAGCAGGTTTTCCGCGAGCTCGTCGCCGGCCAGATCGAGCCGCTGCCGGGCCTGATGGCGCTGCTCGACCGAGCCGATATTGCCGGCATTCCCATGGTTGCCGTGACCAACGCCCCGCGGCTCAATGCGGAGCTGCTGTTGTCCGGCCTCGGCATCGCGCACCGCTTCAAGGCGCTCGTGATCGGCGACGAGCTGCCGCACGGCAAACCGCACCCGCTGCCCTATCAGGAAGGGCTGCGCTTTGTCGGCGCCGGCGCGGTCGCCTCGATCGCTTTTGAGGACTCCCGCACCGGCGTGCAATCGGCCACTGCGGCGGGGATACCGACCATCGGCATCCGGACGAGCCTCGGCCATGGCGACCTTGTCGCCGCCGGCGCGGTCGCGTCCGCGAGTGCCTTCGACGATCCGGATCTGCTGGCGCGCCTCGCCGCCGCGATGGCCTGGTGAGTAGCTTCGTCCGTTAACCGTGATCGGCGCGCGCATTGACCGGATGCGCGAACCGCCGCACCATGCAGCTTCCTGATTTGAGGCCATCGCCGTGACCGGACTGACCCATCGCCAAGCCGAAATCCTCAACATCGCGCGGGCCTCGGGCCGCGTCATGGTCGAGGAGCTGGCGCGCCGGTTCGAGGTTTCGGCGCAGACCATTCGCAAGGATCTCAACGATCTCTGCGAGCGCCGCTCGCTGACCCGTATCCATGGCGGCGCCATCATCGCCTCCGGCGTCGAGAATCTCGCCTATGAGGCGCGCCGCTTCGTCGCCGCCGACGAGAAGAAGGCGATCGGGGCCGCGGCGGCGTCGCTGATCCCGAACGGCTGCTCGCTGTTCATCAACATCGGCACCACGACGGAGGAGGTCGCAAGCGCCTTGACCTCGCACGAGGATCTCCTCGTCATCACCAACAACCTCAATGTCGCGATGCTGCTCTACCGCCATCCCCGCATCGAGGTGGTGGTCGCCGGCGGCACGGTGCGGCGCGCCGACGGCGCCGTGGTCGGCTCGACCGCGACGCAGCTGATCGGCCAGTTCAAGGTCGACTACGCCATCATCGGCGCGTCCGCGATCGACGAGGAGGGCGCGCTGCTCGACTTCGACTATCGCGAGGTGCAGGTGGCGCAGGCCATCATCGCCAACGCCCGCAGCGTCATGCTGGTTGCGGACTCGACGAAGCTTCGGCGCAGCGCGCCGGTGCGCATCGCCCATATCAGCCAGATCCAGACCTTCGTCACCGACCAGGAACTGCCCGAGCGCCTCGCCACCATCTGCCACAGCAAGGGCATCGAGGTGATGGCGGCGATGCCGAAGGCAGCGGGGGATATCGATGAGACTCAGGCCGATGCGCAGGATGCAGCACCCGAATCGGCGCCGGTGGTGCGGCTGAGGTAGGACTATGGGTCGTCCCACGGGTTGAGCAGCGTTACGCCGAATGCCGCAAAATCCTTCACATTGCGCGTGACGAGCGTGATGTTGTTTGCGAGCGCGGTGGCGGCGAAGAAGCCATCCATGACGGACAGCGCGATGCCGCTCCTGCGGCTCTGAGCCATCAGGTCTCCCCAGCGCTCGGCCACCGCGCGGTCGATCGGCAGGATGCGATCGGCAAAGCGCTCCGGCAGATCGAGGGCGAGCCAGGCGGCAAGTGCTGCGCGGCGACGGCCGTCCTCCAGCAACGCGATGCCGCGGCGCAGCTCTGCGATCGAAGCCACGCTGATGAACGCACGGTCCTCATCGATCGTATCGAGCCACGCCAAGACTTTAGGCGACGGCGCTGGCCGCTGAACCTCCGACAATACGTTGGTATCGAGCAGCAGGTTCACGGTATCTCGTCGCGCGGCGCGTCGTGCCCGCGTTCAAGTTCGAGGTCGGCGCCGCGCAGCGGCGAAGCCAGCAGGAATTCGGCGAGCGTGCCTTTGCGGGCGGACTTGCGTGCCCATTCCTCGGCGGAAACGATCACGGCATTGGGCTTGCCGTGACGGGTGATGATCTGGGGCCCGCTTTGGGCACGGTCGATCACCTCGGACAGCCGTGCCTTGGCGTTGGCCAGCGTCCAGGTGTCAGTCGGCGGTGCGTCGGGTGATGTGTTGTGGTCGGTCATGACAGATAGAACCAATATGACTATTATAACTATATTTGCCCTAAATGGCTATTCAAGAGTGATATTGCTTCTCGGATTGTGGTCGGACCCTGCTCATTTTTTGCGCCGAACTGCCCAATAAAAAGTTCCGCTTTCGCTTCCATTCGTCTCTCTTTCATCTTGCTTTCGTTTTGCGGTGTGATCTAATCAAAAACGAAAGTATCCACTCGACGGAACGAGTGGTCGCCGGGGGATGCGTCTGTTGGAGCGTATTTTCGACCTCGCCATCATCGGAGGCGGTGTTAACGGCTGCGGCATCGCGCGCGACGCGGTGGGCCGTGGCAACACGGTTTTCCTGTGCGAAATGAACGATCTGGCGAGCGGGACGTCGTCCTGGTCGACCAAGCTGGTGCATGGCGGCCTGCGCTATCTCGAATATTACGAGTTTCGCCTGGTCCGCGAGGCGCTGATCGAGCGCGAGATCCTCTGGGGCATCGCACCCCACATCATCCGCCCCCTGCGTTTCGTTTTGCCGCATCATGCCGGCCTCCGCCCGGCTTGGCTGCTCCGGCTCGGCCTCTTCCTCTATGACCACATCGGTGGCCGTCATCTGTTGCCTGCGACCCGTTCGGTGGATCTGCGGCGCGACGAGGTCGGCCGCCCGCTGATCCCGAATCGCTATACCCGCGCTTTCGAATATTCCGACTGCTTCGTCGATGACGCCCGCCTCGTCGTGCTCAATGCGCGCGATGCCGCCGACAAGGGCGCCGAGATCCGCACCCGCACCCGCGCGACGGATATCAAGCAATCCGACGGCGTCTGGACCGTCAGCATGGTCGACACGCTGACCGGCGCGCGTTCGCAGGTCCAGGCGCGCGCGCTCATCAATGCCGGTGGCCCCTGGGTCGAGGACGTGCTCGGCCGCGGCGCCGGCGTCAATGCGAAGGCCAAGGTGCGGCTGGTGCAGGGTTCGCACATCGTGGTCAAGAAGCTCTACGACCACGATCGCGCCTACATGTTCCAGAACGCCGACGGCCGCATCATCTTCGTGATCCCGTACCAGGACGATTTTACGCTGATCGGCACCACCGACCGCGACTATGACGGCGACCCCGCCAAGGTGAAGGCGACACCCGAGGAGATCCAGTATCTCTGCACGGCGGCGAGCGAATATCTGGCCAAGCCCGTCACCCCCGGCGACGTGGTCTGGACCTATTCCGGCGTGCGTCCGCTCTATGACGATGGCGCCAGCGAGGCCAAGGCCGCTACACGCGATTACGTGTTCGAGCTCGACATGCCCGGCGGCGTGCCGCTGCTCTCGATCTATGGCGGCAAGATCACGACCTATCGCCGCCTCGCCGAGGAAGCGCTGGAGCGGCTCGCGCCTCATCTTCGCAGTGCGAAAGCGCGCGAGGGCTGGACCGGCAAATGGCCGCTCCCCGGCGGCGACATGGGCGTGTCCGATGTCGACGGGCTGATCGCCGAGCTTCAGCGCGGCTATCCGTTCCTCAGCCACGAGCATGCGCGGCGCCTCGCCCGCGCCTACGGTACCCGCGCCGTGAAGCTGCTCGGGGACGCGAAATCCGCCGCCGATCTCGGCCAGGCCTTCGGCGCGACGCTGACCGAACGCGAGGTCCGCTATCTCATGGCCAACGAATGGGCCGTCACCGCCGAGGACGTCGTCTGGCGCCGTTCCAAGCTCGGCCTGCGACTATCTGCCGACGAGATCGCTGCATTGAACGACTGGATTGCATCCCACGCCGTGCCGCAAAGTCCCCTGCTGGAAGCGGGAGGACGCCCATGACCGTGACACTCGATCATGTGACCCGGACCGTCGAGGGGGTCCCGCACATCCGCGACGTCTCGCTGACGCTCGAGAGCGGGACGCTCAACGTGCTGCTCGGGCCGACGCTGTCGGGCAAGACCTCGATCATGCGGCTGCTCGCCGGGCTCGACAAGCCGACCACGGGCAAGCTGCTGGTCAACGGCAAGGACGTCACCGGTGTCGACGTGCGCCAGCGCTCGGTCGCGATGGTCTATCAGCAGTTCATCAATTACCCCTCCCTGAGCGTCTACGAGAACATCGCCTCGCCCTTGCGCGTGCAGGGCAAGCCGCGCGAGGAGATCGAGAAGCGCGTCGCCGAGGCCGCCCGGCTGCTCAGGCTCGAGCCGTTCCTCAAGCGCACGCCGCTTCAGCTTTCCGGCGGCCAGCAGCAGCGCACCGCGATGGCGCGCGCGCTGGTCAAGGGCGCCGATCTCGTGCTGCTCGACGAGCCGCTCGCCAATCTCGACTACAAGCTGCGCGAAGAGCTGCGCACCGAGCTGCCGCGCATCTTCGAGGCCTCGGGCGCGATCTTCGTCTATGCCACCACCGAGCCGACCGAAGCGCTGCTGCTCGGCGGCAACACGGTGTGCATGTGGGAGGGGCAGGCGCTCCAGATCGGCGAGACGCCGAGCGTCTACCGGCGTCCGCAGACCCTGCGTGTCGCGCAGGTGTTTTCCGATCCGCCGCTCAACCTCGTCGGCATCGAGAAGAAGAACGGCTCCGTGCAATATGCGGGAGGCATCGCCGCGCCGGCGTCCGGTCTCTATTCATCGCTGGCCGACGGCGCCTATCGCGTCGGCTTTCGCGCGCATCAGCTTGCGCTCGCCAATGGCGAGACTGACCGCCACGCCTTCCATGCCACGGTGACGGTGACCGAAATCACCGGTTCGGAGAGTTTCGTGCATCTGACCCGCGACGGATCGAACTGGGTTGCGGTGCTGCACGGCGTGCACGAGTTCGAGCCGGGCCAGACCATCGACGCCGTGCTCGATCCCAACGATGTTTTTGTGTTCGACGCGGCCGATCGCCTCGTCGCGGCACCTGGTTCTTGAGGGAGATGCGCCATGGCCCGCATTGACCTCGTCGATCTCGCCCATTCCTACGGCGGCAATGACGCGCCGCAGGAAAGCTTTGCGCTGAAGCCGGTGACCATGACCTGGCGGCAGGGCGGCGCCTATGCGCTGCTCGGGCCGTCCGGCTGCGGCAAGACCACGCTGCTCAACGTCATTTCCGGCATCATCACGCCGTCGCGGGGGAAAATCCTGTTCGACGGCGAGGACATCACACCGCTGTCAACCCAGAAGCGCAACATCGCCCAGGTGTTCCAGTTTCCGGTGATCTACGACACCATGACGGTGGGGCAGAACCTGGCGTTTCCGTTGAAGAACCGCGGCGTGCCGAAGGCCGAGATCGACAAGCGCGTCGCCGAGATCGGCCGGCTGCTCGACCTCGAGCCCTATCTGAATCGCAAGGCGACCCGGCTCACGGCGGATGCCAAGCAAAAGATCTCGCTCGGCCGCGGTCTCGTCCGCTCCGACGTCGCCGCCGTGCTGTTCGACGAGCCGCTGACTGTGATCGACCCCGAGCTGAAATGGCAGCTCCGCTCCAAGCTGAAGGCGCTGCATCGCGAGCTCGACCTCACGATGATCTACGTCACCCACGACCAGACCGAGGCGCTGACCTTCGCCGACACCGTCGTCGTCATGCATGACGGCCGCGTGGTGCAGAGCGGCACGCCGGCCGAGCTGTTCGACAAGCCGGCGCATACCTTCGTCGGCTATTTCATCGGCTCGCCCGGCATGAACATCATTCCGGCCGAGGTGAGGGGCCGCGAGGCCAGGATCGGCGGCCACGTCATCGCGCTGAACCGCAGTTATGACGCTCTACCGGCGGGCGCGAAGATCGAGATCGGCGTGCGCCCCGAATTCGTCGAGGTCGTCGCGCCTGCGCCGGGCCTGCTCACGGCGAAGATCGAGCGCATCGACGATCTCGGCCGCATCCGTTTTGCGCGCGCGCGCCTCGGTGACGCAAAGCTCGCCGCGCGTGCGCCGGCAGGCTTCACCAGCGCGGACGGCACCGCCGGGCTGAAGTTCGATCCGTCATACGTCCACGTCTATGCCGACAGCCTTCTGGTGGAGGGAGCCGCCTGATGGACAAGACCGTCAACCAAAAAGCCTGGTTCCTGGTGCTGCCGGTGTTCCTGGTCGTCGCGTTCTCGGCGGTGCTGCCGCTGATGACGGTCGTGAACTATTCGATGCAGGACACCTTCGGCAACAACCAGTTCTTCTGGAACGGCGTCGGCTGGTTCAAGGAGCTGCTCGATCCCTCGACCGATCTCGGCGGCCGCTTCCTCGCCTCGCTCGGCCGCAATCTGTTCTTCTCGCTGGTGATCCTCGCCATCGAGGTCCCGCTCGGCATCGTCATCGCACTATCGATGCCGCGGCAGGGATGGACGGTGGCGGCCTGTCTCGTGATCCTCGCGCTGCCGCTTTTGATTCCGTGGAACGTGGTCGGCACGATATGGCAGATCTTCGGCCGGCCCGACATCGGCCTGATGGGCTATGTCCTCAACCACATCGGCCTCGACTACAATTATGTCTCCAACGACATCGACGCCTGGGTTACCGTCATCGTGATGGACGTCTGGCACTGGACCAGTCTCGTCGCGCTGCTCTGCTATGCCGGCCTGAAGTCGATTCCCGAAGCCTATTACCAGGCCGCGCAGATCGACGGCGCCTCGCGCTGGGCCGTGTTCAAGGCGATCCAGCTGCCCAAGATGAACCGCGTGCTGCTGATCGCGGTGCTGCTGCGCTTCATGGACAGCTTCATGATCTATACCGAGCCGTTCGTCGTCACAGGCGGCGGCCCGGGCAATTCGACGACCTTCGTGTCGATCGAGCTGGTCAAGATCGCGCTCGGCCAGTTCGACCTCGGCAAGGCCGCCGCGCTGTCGCTGGTCTACAATCTGATCATCCTGATCGTCTGCTGGATCTTCTACACCGTCATGACCAATGCCGGCAGCGATCGGAAACCGCAGGAAGGAGCCGCGTGATGCACTCGATTCCCGGCCGTCGCCTCATCATGGCGCTGTTCCTGATCTTCCTGCTGTTGCCGATCTACTGGCTCGTCAACATGAGCTTCAAGACCAACGCCGAGATCGTCTCGACGATGACGCTGTGGCCGCACGCGCCGACGCTGCAGCACTACAAGCGCATCTTCACCGACGAGAGCTGGTATTCCGGCTACATCAACTCGCTGGAATACGTCGTCCTCAACACCATCATCTCGATCTCGGTGGCGCTGCCGGCGGCCTACGCTTTCTCGCGCTACCGCTTCCTCGGCGACAAGCATCTATTCTTCTGGCTGCTGTCGAACCGGATGGCGCCGGCCGCGGTCTACGCGCTGCCGTTCTTCAACCTCTATTCGGCGATCGGCTTGTTCGATACGCCCTGGGCGGTCGCGCTGGCGCACTGCATCTTCAACGTTCCGCTGGCGGTGTGGATCCTGGAAGGTTTCGTGTCCGGCGTACCGCGCGAGATCGACGAGACCGCCTTCCTCGACGGCTATTCCTTCCCGCGTTTCTTCATCAAGATCCTTGTGCCGCTGATCGCGAGCGGCATCGGCGTCGCCGCCTTCTTCTGCTTCATGTTCTCCTGGGTCGAGCTGCTGCTCGCGCGGACGCTGACGTCGGTGCAGGCCAAGCCGATCGCGGCGATCATGACGCGCACGGTGTCGGCGGCCGGCATGGATTGGGGCCTGCTGGCGGCTGCCGGCGTGCTCACCATCATTCCGGGCGCGCTCGTGATCTGGTTCGTCCGCAATTACATCGCGAGCGGTTTTGCGCTCGGCCGAGTTTAGGAGGCTGCTATGGAATCCATCGCATGGATGGCCTGGACGCTGCCGACCGCGATCTTCTTCGTGGCGCTCGCCAGCACCCTCGCGGTCATGACCTGGCTCGCCGCGGTCTATCCCGAAGCCGAGCGCGTCGGCGTGCTCAGTATTCCGACGACGCGGGGCGACCGCCTGTTCATCTCCCTGATCACGGCGGCCGTCATCCACCTCCTGTGGATCGCCTTCGCCGGCACCGACGCACTCGCCACGCTTCCGATCGGTGAGGAAGGTCTTGAAATTTCGAGCCTGTGGCTCGCAAGCGGAATTTCGCTGGTCACGGCCGTGCTCATTTTCCGCACGGTCTGAAGCTCGCGAAGGGACGGCCAGATCCGGGAGCAACCCGGGCCTGTAGAAAGTTTGTCGCTGCAACGGAGGAACAACATGCGGCAGTTTAGGAGAAGGGAACGTCCATTGACCAAGAGCAGTTTTCTGACGATGTCCAGCGTCGCCGCCATCGTCGCGGTGTCGTTCGCCGTCTCGGCGCCGGTTCGCGCCGCCGACGACGCCGCGATCCAGAAGTGGATCGCGGAATTCCAACCCTCGACGCTGTCGAAGGAGGACCAGAAGAAGGAGCTGGAGTGGTTCGTCAAGGCCGCCGAGCCCTTCAAGGGCATGGAGATCAACGTGGTCTCCGAGACCATTACCACCCACGAATACGAGTCGCAGACGCTGGCCAAGGCGTTCTCCGAGCTCACCGGCATCAAGCTCAAGCACGACATCATCCAGGAAGGTGACGTGGTCGAGAAGCTGCAGACCCAGATGCAGTCCGGCAAGAACGTGTACGACGGCTGGATCAACGATTCCGACCTGATCGGCACGCATTTCCGCTACGGCCAGACCATCGCGCTGTCGGACTACATGACCGGCGAGGGCAAGGACGTCACCGACCCCATGCTCGACGTCAACGACTTCATCGGCAAGTCGTTCGGCACCGCGCCGGACGGCAAGCTCTACCAGCTGCCCGACCAGCAGTTCGCCAACCTCTATTGGTTCCGCTACGACTGGTTCACCAACCCCGACTACAAGGCCAAGTTCAAGGCCAAGTACGGCTACGAGCTCGGCGTTCCCGTGAACTGGTCGGCCTACGAGGACATCGCCGAGTTCTTCACCAACGACATCAAGGAGATCAACGGCGTCAAGGTCTACGGCCATATGGACTATGGCAAGAAGGACCCGTCGCTCGGCTGGCGTTTCACCGACGCCTGGCTGTCGATGGCCGGCAACGGCGACAAGGGCATTCCGAACGGTCTGCCGGTCGACGAGTGGGGCATCCGCATGGAAGGCTGCCGTCCGGTCGGCTCTTCGGTCGAGCGTGGTGGCGACACCAACGGTCCGGCCGCGGTCTACTCGATCACCAAGTATCTGGAGTGGATGAAGAAGTATGCTCCGCCGCAGGCTCAGGGCATGACCTTCTCCGAGTCGGGTCCGGTGCCAGCGCAGGGCAACATCGCCCAGCAGATGTTCTGGTACACCGCCTTCACCGCTGACATGGTGAAGCCCGGCATCGCCGTGATGAACGCGGACGGTACGCCGAAATGGCGTATGGCTCCGTCGCCGCACGGTTCGTACTGGAAGGAAGGCATGAAGCTCGGCTACCAGGACGCCGGCTCGGTGACGCTGCTGAAGTCGACCCCGGCGGATCGCCGCAAGGCGGCCTGGCTCTATCTCCAGTTCATCATCTCCAAGACGGTGTCGCTGAAGAAGAGCCATGTCGGTCTCACGTTCATTCGTGAATCCGACATCTGGGACAAGTCGTTCACGGAGCGTGCGCCGAAGCTCGGCGGCCTGATCGAGTTCTACCGCTCGCCCGCGCGCGTGCAGTGGACCCCGACCGGCAACAACGTGCCCGACTATCCGAAGCTGGCGCAGTTGTGGTGGCAGAACATCGGCGATGCGTCGTCCGGTGCGAAGACGCCGCAAGCCGCGATGGACTCGCTCGCCGCGGCCCAGGACTCCGTGATGGAGCGCCTGGAGAAGTCGGGCGTGCAGGGCGCCTGCGGTCCGAAGCTGCACAAGAAGGAGACGGCCGAGTACTGGTTCGCCAAGGCCCAGAAGGACGGCACGATTGCTCCCCAGCGCAAGCTCGCCAACGAGAAGCCGAAGGGCGAGACGGTCGACTACGACACGCTGATCAAGTCGTGGCCGGCACAGCCCCCGAAGCGCGCCTCGCTGCAATAAGGCACATCACATAACGACGAAAGGCCGGGAGCGATCCCGGCCTTTTTCTTTTCATTGTCGTGGATTCTGCTTCCACAACGTCATTGCGAGCGAAGCGAAGCAATCCAGAATCTTTCCGCGGAGGAAGTCTGGATTGTTTCGTCGCTTCGCTCCTCGCAATGACGGAGGATGGAGCGGCGACGATAGCCTTACTCCGCCGCCTCAGCCGCGAGCGCCGGATAATCCGTGTATCCCTTCGCGCCGCCGCCGTAGAACGTGTTCTTGTCCCAGTCGTTGAGCGCCGCGCCCGTCTTCAACCGCTCGACCAGGTCGGGGTTGGAGATGAACGGCTTGCCGAAGGCGATGAGGTCGGCCGCGCCCGCGTCCAGCACCTTGGTCGCGAGTTCGAAATCGTAGCCGTTGTTGGCGACATAGGCACCGGCGAAGCGCTTGCGCAGGCCGGCATAGTCGAAAGGTGCGATGTCGCGCGGACCGCCCGTGGCGCCTTCGACGACATGGAGATAAGCGAGCTTCAGCGCGCTGAGGCCGTCGACGATATGGTCGTAGAGAGCCTGCGGATTCGAGTCCGAGATGTCGTTGGCCGGCGTCACCGGCGAGATGCGGATGCCGGTTCGCTCGGCACCGGCTTCGGCCACGACGGCCTTCGAGACCTCCAGCATCAGCCTCGCGCGGTTCTCGATCGAGCCGCCATAGGCGTCAGTGCGCTTGTTGGTGCCGTCCTTGGCGAATTGCTCAAGCAGATAGCCGTTGGCGCCGTGGATCTCGACGCCGTCGAAGCCGGCCTCGATTGCATTTGTCGTGGCACGCTTGAAGTCGTCGATGATCCCAGGAATTTCGGAGAGCTCGAGCGCGCGTGGCTCGGAGACATCGGCAAAGCCGCCGTTCACGAAGGTCTTGCCCTTGGCGCGGATCGCGCTCGGCGCCACCGGGGCTGCGCCATTGGCCTGGAGATCGACATGCGAGATGCGGCCGACATGCCAGAGCTGGATGAAGATCTTGCCGCCGCGCTCATGGACACGGTCGGTGACCTTGCGCCACCCGGCGACCTGGTCCTTGGAGTAAATGCCGGGGGTGTCCTGGTAGCCCTGGCCCTGCTGCGAGACCTGGCTCGCTTCGGTGATCAGAAGCCCTGCGGAGGCCCGCTGGGCGTAATAGTCGGCAGCGAGCGCACCGGGTACGAAGGTGCCGGGAACGGCGCGGTTGCGCGTCAATGGCGCCATCACGAAACGGTTGGCCAGCGTAATCGGGCCGAGCTTGTAGGTTTCAAACAATTTGGTCGGGCGGCTCATGGGAATGCTTCCAGGCGGTGAGAGGTCCGGAACACTTGTGCATCGCGGCAATCGGCGCAAGGGATGAGCCATACGGAAAGTGCAGACAAGCTACGCGGCAGGGGCCGCGTAGCATAATTCGTGTGCAATTGGGGGCCGGAGCAGCGGATTCCGACTGCGGCGGCCGCGCGATACGTCAGTTCGCGCCGAGGAAGTCGCGCTTGCCGATCTCGACGCCGTTGTGACGCAAGATGCCGTGCGCGGTGGTGGCGTGGAAATAGAAGTTCGGCAGCGAGAACGCGCTGAGGAATTGCTGCCCCTTCATCGTGATGGTCTTGTCGGGGCCGCCGGGGAAGCTGACGTCCTTGGTCTCGGCGCCCTCGAACTGCTCCGGCTTGAACGACTTCACATAGTCGATGGTCTTGGCCAGCCGCTGCTTCAACTCCGCAATCGTCGTCTCGGTGTCAGGCGTGGAGGGCACTTCGCTATGGGTCAGCCGCGCGCAGCCCTTGGCGGCGAAATCGCTGACCAGCTGGATCTGCTTCGAAAGCGGCAGCATGTCCGGAAAGAGGCGGGAGCCGAGCAGGACGGCGGGATCGACCTTCTTGGCCGCGCAATGCGCCTCGGCTTTCGTGAGCAAGCCGGTGAGGCTGTTCAGCATCTGCAGATAGGCGGGGACGACGGTGTCGTAAAAAGACATGTGATGCTCGCTCTCATGGTGGGAAATTTCAGGAGAAAACCTGAGCCACTCACATGGGGCCGTCATGGAAAAAAGCAATCGCAGGAGCGGCTTGTGCGGTGCGAAAATTCTACCGGATCGTCCCCGCCGGCTGCGCCTGCGCCGTGCCGCCGCGCATCCGGGCGAGCAGCTCCGCGGTCGGCCAGGAATCCGCCGGCAGGCCGTATTTGATCTGCATCGCCTTCACCGCGGCGCGGCTCTGCTGGCCCAGCACGCCGTCGATCTTGCCGACATTGAAGCCGGCGCGCGCCAGGAGCTGCTGCAAGGCCTTCAGTTCGTTGAACGGTAGTTGCGCGACCGGCCCCGCCGGCTTGCGCATCGGGGCCGCGCCCGCGATGCGGGTGGCGAGATAGCCCGCCGTCGTCGAATAGATCAGCGAGTTATTCCACTCGGTGTAGGCGGCGAAATTCGGGTACGCCATGAAGGCCGGACCGAAGCGTCCCATCGGCAGCAGCACGGACGCCGCGAGATTGTCGTTCGGCAGCGGCCGGCCGTCGGGATAGGTGACCCCCAGCTGCGCCCATTTCGAGCGCGGCTCTCGCACCGTGAGATCGGTCTGATCCCACGGCAGGTTCTGCGGCACCTTGATCTCCTCCAGCCACGGCTCGCCGCGCCGCCACTTCAAGCCGTTGGCGATGTAGTTCGCGGTCGAGCCGATCACGTCGTCCTCGCTGCGCAGGAGATCGCGTCGCCCGTCGCCGTCATAGTCGACGGCATAGTTGACGTAGTGCACGGGCAGGAACTGCGTCTGCCCGAGCTCGCCGGCCCAAGAGCCGACCATCTCGTCGGGATGCAGATCGCCGCGGTCGATGATCTTCAGCGCGGCGATGGTCTCGCCCACGAACATCTCCGAGCGTCGGCAGTCATAGGCGAGCGACACCAGCGATTTCAGCGTCGGCAGATTTCCCATGTTGACGCCGAAATCGCTCTCGAGGCCCCAGAACGCGGCGATCACCGCCGGCGGCACGCCGTATTCCTTTTCGGCGCGCGCGAATGCCGCGGCGTGGGTCTTGATGTGCTGCTGGCCGTTCTGCATGCGATAGGGCGCGGCCATGCGGCCGGCAAATTCAGTGAAGAGCTGGCCGAACACCCGCTGGCCGCGGTCGCGGTTGACGATGCCCTGGTCGTAGACGAGGTAGGGCGAAGCCTCCGCGATCGTCCGCTGCGACACGCCGGCGGCAACGGCTTGGCTCTTCACGTCCGCCAGGAAGCGATCGAAGCTCGCGCCGTTGTGGCACGACGCCGCGCGCGGCGACGGCGCGGTGGCCCTCGGCGCTGCGGGCTTGGCGGGAGGTGGGAGAGGCTGGGCGGAGGCGGTTGCGGAGAGCGCGAGAACAGTGACGGCCGCGATCGCAAATCGGGTCTGGAGCATAGGGGTTCCGGCGGGGAGGGCAGGCGTGGATTCGTCCGAAGTTTAGGTGAACTGATGGCCTCAGGCCATCCTTTCCATGCCATGTTAGCGCACCGAATGCGAGCGGGTGGATGTCGCGCCGGCCTAACCGAACAGCCGCAGCAGCAGCGCCTTGCCGACGGGAATGGCCCTGATCCCCCGGTAGGCGCGCACATATTCGCCGGCGTAGAAGGCCCTGATCGCATGGACGCGGATATCCATGCTTTCTTCAAAGCGCACTGCAAATCCATTCCTCGTCCGCCGCACCACGACGCCGGCGATCGAACGGCCATAGATCTGGCATTCAAGCTTGCTGCCGATCGCGGGTGGATCTGGGTCGATGAAGCGGGCGCCGCTGATGGATATATCGCCGAGCCGAGCCAGGTACGATTTGCCGCCCTGATGCAGCAGGATCGGCTCGTTGCGGTTGAAGCGCTCCGCCTTGCGCTTGCGCGGCTGCTCGATGCAGACGAAGCAGACGACGGTGAGGATAAGGGCGTTGTAGAGGCTCCATGCCAGCGCCAGGCCGCCATAGGCGATGTTCTCGCCGCGCAGATGCAGGATGAAGGCGTAGGCGATGGCCGCGAGCGTAATGATGAGCGCACTGCCATAAAGCCGGAGCAGCGGCCACTCCACGAATTTCCGGCCGCGCTCGCCGCCCTTGGCCGTGACCTGGAACTTGTGTCCTTTCGGCTTCAACAGGCCGGTCGCGACCGCCTTGAGGACCGCGGGCGCTGCAACGAGTTGCGACACATCCGTCATCATCGCAAGCGAACGGCCGCGCGACAGCCACGCCATGGTGAGTCCATGCCAGACGTAGAACGGCAGGAAGTACCGCAACAGCTCGGAGAGGTCGGCCTGCACCGCCTTGATGCCGAAAAGCAGGAACAGCCAGGGCACCACCAGCCCGAACATCCTGGTCCCGTAGACGGCCGTCCAGCTCATGAAGGCATCGACCAGCGACAGCCGGTCGATAAAAGAGAGGTTCGAATCACGCGACAGCGGTCCGCTACGGCCGCGCACGATTTGCATGAAGCCGAGGCACCAGCGCCCGCGCTGGGTGATGTATTCCTTGAGCCCCTCCGGCGCGAGACCGATGGTCAGTCGCTCGTTGAGATAGACGGTGTTGAAGCCGAGCTCTTTCAGCCGCAGCGTGACGAGATAATCCTCGGTGACCGAGTCTGTCGGAAAGCCGCCGATCCGCATCAGGGCGCCGTAGCGGATGAGGGACGACGTGCCGCAGCAGAAGGCGACGCCCCAGGCGTCCTTTGCCGGCATCAGGATGTCGAAAAAGAAGCGCTGCTCGTCGGGCCAGACGTCGGTGGCGCCCAGATTGCTCTGGATTGGATCGGAGTTGATGAAATGCTGGGGCGTCTGCACGACGCCCACGCCGGCGTCATCCATCAGGCTGATGGTCCGACTGAGGAAGTCGGGCCGCGGCACGAAATCGGCGTCGAGAATTGCGATGAAGTCCGGCGGCTCCGGCAATTCGCGGACATGTCCGAGCGCATGGTTGATGTTGCCCGCCTTGGCATGCCGGTTATCGGCGCGCGCGAGGTAGCGGCAGCCGAGCTCCTGGGCGAGGCGCCGCAGCCACAGGCGGCGTCCGTCGTCGAGCACCCAGACACGGTAGTTGCCGTACTGCATCCCGGTCGCGCCGATGATCGTCCGCTCCAGGATCGATTTGTCCTCGTTGTAGGTGCAGATGAACACGTCGATCAACGGAGCTGCGCGATCCCTGGCGCGGCTGTCGACCTTCGCGGCGCCCGAACGGTCGATGGTTCGGCTGAGGAACAGCATCGACAGCGCGACCGCAATCAGGGAGGCGGATTCCGCCAGCATGAAGGGAAGGCCGATCAGGAAATCTGCGGTCAGTCCGGGCGGCGGTACGGTCTCGGTGACGCGCCAATGGAAGTAGCGCAGCAGCAGGACGAACGACACGCCGGTCAGCAGCGAACGCGCCGGCGTGTTCTCGCGCCTGAGAAGCGGCACCACCACCATGAACGCACCGAGCGCAAGAAAGCCGGGCGCCAGCGCCGCCATCATGGTGCCGCCTCGCGCCGGGCGAAGATCACGCGGCCGGTCCGTCCCACCGTGCAGTCGTGCGCGGCGGCGTCGGCAGGCGCCACCGTCACGCGGTAAGGCTCCTTGCCTAGTGCATCGGGGTTGATGGCGAGATTGGCCGGGGCGCCCGCAGCCCCGGTCAGATTGACGACCGTGCCGGAAATCGGGGCACCGCCGTCATTCGGCTCGAAAGTGGTATGATCGCCAAGCTGCAGGCGGTTATATACGCTCTCGGTGACATTGGCCGTGATCACGCTACCGCTGCAATCCAGCACCTTGAGCAGAGGCTGGCCGATCTGCACGTCCTCGCCCGGCGATGTCATCATTTCCCAGACCCGGCCGGTGACCGGGGTTCTGATGCTGGCCTCGGACATGTCGGTGAAGCGGACCTCTTCGACGATGATCTCGTTGGCAAGCCAGGCGATCTCGGTGTCGGTGTGCACCAGATCGGCTTCCAGGTCCTTGGCGCGCAGGCGCATCTCCTCCTCGCGCTGCACGGAACTCGGTCGGTCGTTGTAGCTGTCGCCGAGGAACGAGCCGCTCCTTGCCGCACGCAGCTCGACCTGTGCGGCGTCCAGCCGCTTGCGCGCGCCGAGTTCGGTCTGCTGCGCTACCGACAGCTCGCGAGTCAGCCGCGACAACTCGACCGTGGATACGTTGCCGGATTTCGCGAGCGACGACGCCCGGTCAACCGCGGCGTTTGCTTCCTCTCGTCGCGCGGCGGCTGCCTCGATCGAGGTCTGGATTTCGGCGATGCGCGCTTCGAGCTGAAGGACGCGTCCGTCCCTGAACAATGCGGCCTGCCGGGCGAGGTCCTGCTGGGCGGCCCGGGCGGTCTCGAGCTTGGTTGCGAGACTCGGCCGCTCGTTCTCCAGTCGCGATTGCTGCCGCCGCAGGTCGTCGAGCCGCGAACGATCGCCGCGCGAATTCACGACACGCAGCACGACCATGCCGGCGTCGAGATGCGCCTGGTCCTTGATCGCGGCGGGGGCCGCGGCAACGCGTCCGCCGATCGGCGCGCGCAGGGTGACGAGGCGGGAGTTCAGCACGGCCTCGACGCTGGAATTCTGCCACATCGTGCGCAGCGGCAGCCAGCCGAATATGGCGATGACGGCAAGGCCTGCTGCGATCTTCAAGCTTCGCCGCAACAGGAGCCGGCCTCGCGGAGGCCCCGTGGGTTCGACCCGGGCAGCAGGCTGCCGTGGGTGCTTCTCATCGGCAAGCAGCTCCTCGCGCAGCGCTTGCTGCAGGCCCTTCGCGTCTGCGGAACCAGCCGCTTCGCCTAAGGAAGGAGGGGATGCATCGTGAACGGGAGCGGCCTGCGACCGGTCCATCATGGCAGTCACCTGGCTGAGGGGAGGCAATGCAACGGACCAATGCGGGAGCCGCGCTCCCGTGCCCGCGTCTCCGGAACTTAGTCCGGGCTACGCTTTCCAATGTCCTCGGTTCCGGCGTGTATTTTGATATGAATACGCGTCAAGATTTAGCTGTGCGTCGCCGCGACGCAGTCGCAGCCCTTGCAGCGCGGGGGGCCGACTTCATAACTCAAGCTTCTCTGCTGAATCCTTGGCTCAAATTGGTCAGCTTGGATTCGCTGCACTGGTTTATGCGTCAGCAACGGGATGTCGCCATGAACTATCTTCGTACCGCAATGCTCCTCGCAGGCCTCACCGCCCTGTTCATGGGCGTCGGCTATCTCATCGGCGGCGCCACAGGCGCCATGATCGCGCTCGTCATCGCGGCGGCAACCAATCTCTTCACCTATTGGAACTCCGATCGCATGGTGCTCTCGATGTACGGCGCCCATGAGGTCGATCGTTCGACCGCGCCGGAACTGGTCGGGCTCGTCGCCGAGCTTGCGGGCCGCGCCGGCCTGCCGATGCCGCGCGTGTTCCTGATGGACGAGCCGCAGCCCAATGCGTTCGCGACCGGGCGCAATCCCGAGAACGCCGCGGTTGCCGTCACCACCGGCCTGATGCACCAGCTCAGCCGGGAGGAGCTCGCCGGCGTGATCGCGCACGAGCTCGCCCATATCAAGCACCACGACACCCTGCTCATGACTATTACCGCGACCATTGCGGGTGCGATCTCGATGCTGGCGCAGTTCGGCATGTTCTTCGGCGGAAATCGTGACAATAGCGGTCCCGGCATCGTCGGCTCGATCCTGATGATGATCCTCGCCCCGATCGGCGCCATGCTGGTGCAGATGGCGATCAGCCGCACGCGCGAATACGCCGCGGACAATCTCGGCGCACGCATCGCCGGTCAGCCGATGTGGCTGGCCTCGGCGCTGGTGAAGATCGAGGGCGCGGCGCATCAGGTCCCGAATCTCGAGGCGGAGCGAAATCCTGCCACGGCGCACATGTTCATCATCAATCCGCTGTCCGGCCACGGCGTCGACAATCTCTTCGCCACCCATCCTTCGACGCAGAATCGCATCGCGGCGCTTCAGCAGCTCGCGGCAGAGCTCGGCGCGCAGGCGGCGCCGTCGGTCGGCGCCAACGAGAACTATCCGCCGCAGGGCCCCTGGGGCCGCTCGTCCTCGCGCGGGCCTTCTCGCGGGTCTACACGTGGTCCTTGGGGCTGATGGAATCGGCTGGAATCGCGCGCCTGGTTTGTGACCTGGCGCACACAGGAATATCCCGGCCGGTGTTAACACCCCGGCGAGACTATTCCTTCGAAAGGGGATGCGTGGCCGGCCCTCTGCCCGCCACCGTCGAGGATGACAAGAGCTGCGGTACCATTGCTGATCGTCCTGAGCGTGCTCATTGGCCTGTCCACGCACATGGTCGTCAATTGCGGGGACGAGGACGATCCGGACATTTGTTCGGCCGTGATCGGCTTCTCGCCGCTGCGCGGCTCGCTGATTGCCTTCGCCTATGAAGGGCGTGGGCGGATCGCGCTGCGCCATGGCGACTGGCGGCGAGCGATCGCGGATTTCGACGAGGCCATCCACCTCAATCCGAACCGCGCCTCGCTGTATCGCGACCGGGCGCGGGCGCGCCGGCAGAACGGCGACCTCGAGCTCGCGATCGAGGATTATGACGAAGCGATCGCGCACAATCCAAAGCTCGCCGCGCCCTATCACGAGCGTGGTCTCGCGCTTGCCGGCAGCGGCGATCTCGACCGCGCCATCCTGAGTTACAATACGGCGATCCGCCTCGACCCCTCGGATGCGCAGGCCCGCCTCGACCGCGGCCTTGCGTTCCTCGCCCGCGGTCAGGCCGAAGATGCCCGCGCCGATTTCGAGGCAGCGCTGGCGCTGCCGGCCGGCAAGGACGCCCGCACCCGCGACGCGGCGCGCGCCAGGCTCGCCGAACTCGCCAGCGCCGAGCCGGCCCAGATTTCAGCGCCGCGGCGGTGAAAATATAGAGCTGCGTTCGCCTATACCACCTTCTCCCACAACAAGGGGAGAAGGAAGAAGCCCGGCTACTTCGCCTTCTTGGCCTTCTTCGCCTTCGCCGCCTTCTTCACAGGCTTTTCCTTCGCCTTCTTCTCCACCTTCGCAGCGATCGGCGTGCTGGCGGCAAGCCGCATCGACCGCGCGTAGCTGTCGGCGACGTTGTCGGCGGACATCTGCAGGCGCTTGGCGGCGGCCGTGGCCTGCTCCATGGTGGCCTTGGCCATCATCTTGAAGCGGTCGCCGGTCTCCTTGCCCTTGGCCTTGGCCGCGAGGCCGTTGAAGCGATCCCGCCGCTCCTTGGCGCGGGTCATCAAGCCCGTATGCAGCTGTCTGGCCAGTTGCCGGATCACGACATCCAGGTCGGCGTCCGCCATGTTGTTCTATCCTCTTCGAAAACGGTATCGATGCGGCGGGACTATGCAGATCGAGCCCCGCCTTGGCAATTCCCGCCTGTACGTCATCCGCAGCTTCCGGTTACCAAAACGAAAAAGCCGCGCTGTTCGCGCGGCTCCTCGGCTCTGGAAGCGCCAGGCAGGCTTATTTCAACGAGGCAACCGGGCCGCTCGCCGGCGCCGGATCGGGGTCGAAGCCGAACACGCCGACCAGATATTTGTAATAGTCCGGCATCTTCTCCTTGAGCGCGTCCCGCGACTTCGGATCGTGGAATTCGCTCTTTCCGACCAGAAAGATGGTGCCGGTCACGGCGAAGAACTCCATCGGATTCTTCATCGCATAGGAGTCCTTGGGCAGCAGGTCCTTCGACTTGGCAAGGGCGAAGTAGCCGATCACGCCCTTGTTGGCATAGCCGTCCGGCAACAGCCGCGCGTGATAGGCGTGCAGGAGCTCGTGCAGCAGCACGGCCTCCTTCTCGTACCGCATCATGTCCGGCCGCAGCATGATCACGCCGAGCCCCGAATCGACCGCGAGGTCGACGACATTGGGATTGGTCCAGCGCTGGGTGGCATGGTCCCACACCGTCAGCGTCCGCGGCACGCTGCGCTCGACGTTCGGGGCGACCCGGCCGTAGCACGCGGTCGCGGCGCCTTCGTCGAGGCAGGCGAGCTCGCTCGCGATGATCGGAACGGTGCGGAAGAAGCGCAGCACGCGCGGCGAGAGGCCGGCCCCCTCGACGACGTCGATCTGGCTCTTTACATTGTCAGCGAGCTTGTCGACGTCCTTGCGGTCGGAATTCTCCGACAGGTCGAACATGTAGCCGCGGTAGCTCTGGAAGCCCGGCGGCAACGCCTGCGCTGCGCCGGCGGACGCATCGAGCGATCCGGCATTGGATGGATTGGCAAAGAGCGCGCCGACAATCGTCGCGGTCAGCAGCAACGCAATGCGCATGATGAACCCCCTGATGTCACTTCACGCGGCAGAATAAGCTGTCGTTGTTTGCGAAAAGTGAGTGGGGCGAGACTAAGGCACCGATGTTGAGGCGTGCTTAACCGTTGGTTGCAGATCGCGCAGGCGGGTTAGTGCCGGGTTAACCAAGCATGGATCGGCGGCGCGCTTCGGCGTAGCATCCCCTCCGGGCCGAAGGCCCGCAACTCCGGACAGCCGGAAGGAGGATGCCATGTATGCCGCCATCCGTCAGGCCAAGGCGAAAAGCGGAAGCGCCGAAGAGCTGGCGCGCCGCATCAAGGACGGCGCCGTTCCGATCATCAGCGATGTCGACGGTTTCCGCGCCTATTACGTCGTCTATGCCGGCGACGACACCGTCACGGCGATCTCGATCTTCGACAAGTTCGAGCAGGCGGAGGAGGCGAACAGGCGCGCGATCGCCTGGATCGAGAAGGATCTGGGCTCGCTGCTTGCAGGCGACGCCCGCGCCGCCGCGGGGCCGGTGATCGTGCATACGCTGGCGTGAGTTCTCGCCGTTGCGAGGAGCGAAGCGACGAAGCAATCCCGGCTGTCACTGCCGGGACAGTCTGGATTGCTGCGCGTCGCAATGACGTGGAGGCGGATGCGCGCCCCTCACAGCTCCCTTGCATTCGAGAACGCGAACGAGCTCACGCGCCGCGTCGTCTCGTCCAGGATCAGCGTGCGCGTGATCGGCGGCTCGGCGCGCTGGGCGCAGTTTTCGCGCTCGCACAGGCGGCAGTTGACGCCGATCGGCGTGCCTTCGGTCTTCTCGAGGTCCATGCCGGACGCATAAACGAGGCGTGAGGCGTGACGGATCTCGCAGCCGAGGCCGATGGCGAAGCGCGGCTGCGGCAGCGGGTGCGGCGCCACGGGACGGCGCACCATCTGCGCGATCGAGAAATAGCGCGTGCCGTCGGAGAGCTCGATCACCTGCTTGAGCAAGCGATCCGGCGTGTCGAAGGTCGAGTGCACGTTCCACAACGGGCACGTGCCGCCGAATTTCGAGAACGGGAACGTGCCGGAGGAGAACCGCTTCGAGACGTTGCCGGCATTGTCGACGCGCAGGAGGAAGAACGGAATGCCGCGCGCGTTCGGCCGCTGCAGCGTGGTGAGGCGATGGCAGACCTGCTCGAAACCGGAATTGAAGCGTTGCGCCAGCAAATGGATGTCGTAGCTCAAGGCCTCGGCCGCGGCCAGGAACGTCGGATAGGGCATCATCACGGCCGCCGCAAAATAGTTGGCGAGCGTGATGCGGAACAGCCGCCGCGGCGCGTCGTCGAGCGGGCCAGCGCGGCCGATGATGGTCTCCAGATGCTGCGCGCATTCACCGAGTCCCAGCTGGAAGGCCAGCTGGAAGGCGCGGCCGGGCGGATCGACCAGTTCCGAGATCAGCAGCTGGCGGCGGTGACGGTCGAAACGCCGCAGCGTTTCGCGCATCACGTCGACTGGCATGATCCGGGTCTGGATCGAATGCTTTTCGCGCAGCCGCGCGGCGAGCGCGGCATAGAGCCCCTCGGCCGGCACGTTCAGCTCGTCGCGCAAGGTTTCGGCGGCCTGTTCGAGCTCCGGAAAATAGTTGCGGTTGGCCTCGATCAATTCGCGCACGCGCTCGACCGGATTGGCCTCATAGCGCGTGCCGACGTCGCGGTCGGCCATCTGCGCTGCGGCCAGCGTCTCGCCCTGGCGGGCCTCGGTATAGGCCGCGTAGAGCCGCTGCAGTGCGTGGGTCACGCCCGGGCAGAGCTCGGCGAGGTCGCGCAGTTCCTGCTTGGGGACGTCGATCTGGCGGAACAGCGGATCGGAGAAGATCTCGTTCAGCTCCGCGAAGAAACGGTCCTCGTCGGCGGTGGCGAGGTCGCGTAGGTCGAGGTCGTAGGTCTCGGCCAGCCGCAGCAAGATCTGCGCAGTCACCGGACGCTGGTTGCGCTCGATCAGGTTGACGTAGCTCGGCGAGATCCCGAGCCCCTCGGCCATCTGGGTCTGCGACAGCCCCAATTGCTGCCGGATCCTCCGGAAGCGCGGGCCGACGAACAGCTTCTTCCCGGACTCGGCGGGCATTCTCGGGTCTCCCAGCGGCATATAGGGCAGTCTTGCTGTCCTATATTGTGACAATAATTACAAAATAACATCTATTACATGTTCTGATGTTACATGACATCACCATTCAAATACAAGCCCTCTATACGAACTTCCCTTTCTCGCGTTTAGCTCAAGACACGCATTTCGCAATGCACTGTCAAAAATGTCGATGACAACGCCAAGAACTTTGTCATCAGCGAAAGGATCGAGCAGATGAACTACCAGCCCCGTGGCATCAACGCCCTCCAGCGCCCGGCCTCGTATCAGAGCGAGATCGAGGCGGCTCAGGCGCTCCTTGAAACCAAGCCGACCTGGAACGGGGTGACGGCCGAGGCTGTCGCGCGCATGCGCCTGCAGAACCGCTTCAAGACCGGCCTCGACATCGCCCGCTACACCGCGGCGCTGATGCGCAGCGACATGGCGGCCTATGACGCCGATCCCACCAAGTACACCCAGTCGCTGGGCTGCTGGCACGGCTTCATCGCGCAGCAGAAGCTGATCTCGATCAAGAAGCACTTCGGCGGCAAGACCGATCGCCGTTACCTCTATCTCTCCGGCTGGATGATCGCCGCGCTGCGCTCCGAGTTCGGACCGCTGCCCGACCAGTCGATGCACGAGAAGACCTCGGTGCCGGCCCTGATCGAGGAGCTCTACACCTTCCTGCGTCAGGCCGACTCGCGCGAGCTCAACGACATCTTCCGCAACCTCGACAAGGCGCGCAAGGAAGGCGACAAGACCCGCGAGAAGGAGTTGATCGAGAAGATCGACAACTTCCAGACCCATGTCGTGCCCGTCATCGCCGACATCGACGCGGGCTTCGGCAACGCCGAGGCGACCTATCTGCTCGCCAAGAAGATGATCGAGGCGGGCGCCTGCGCGCTGCAGATCGAGAACCAGGTCTCGGACGAGAAGCAGTGCGGCCATCAGGACGGCAAGGTCACCGTGCCGCACGAGGTGTTCCTGGCGAAGATCCGGGCCTGCCGCCATGCGTTCCTTGAACTGGGCATCGAAGACGGCGTCGTCGTGACCCGCACCGACTCGCTCGGCGCCGGCCTCACGCAGCAGATCGCCGTCAGCCACAAGCCGGGCGATATCGGCGATCAGTACAACAGCTTCCTAGATTGCGAGGAAGTGACGCCGGAGAATGCCCGCAACGGCGACGTCATCATCAACCGCAACGGCAAGATGCTGCGTCCGAAGCGCCTGCCCAGCAATCTCTACCAGTTCCGCGCCGGAACGGGCGAAGATCGCTGCGTGCTCGACAGCATCACCTCGCTGCAGAACGGTGCCGACCTGCTCTGGATCGAGACCGAGAAGCCGCATATCGAGCAGATCGCCAAGATGGTCGATCGGATCCGCAAGGTGGTTCCGAACGCGAAGCTGGCCTACAACAACTCGCCGTCGTTCAACTGGACGCTCAACTTCCGTTGGCAGGTCTACGACGCAATGAAGGAAGCGGGCAAGGACGTTAGCAAGTACAACCGTGCCGAGCTGATGAAGCCGGAATACGACGATACGCCCCTGGCCATCGAAGCCGACGAGCGCATCCGTACCTTCCAGGCCGACTCGGCGAAGCGTGCCGGCATCTTCCACCATCTCATCACGTTGCCGACCTATCACACAGCGGCGCTGTCGACCGACAATCTGGCCCGGGAATATTTCGGCGAGCAGGGCATGCTGGGCTACGTCAAGAACGTCCAGCGCGCGGAAATCCGTCAGGGCATCGCCTGCGCCAAGCACCAGAACATGGCCGGCTCCGACATCGGCGACGACCACAAGGAATACTTCGCCGGCGAGGCTGCCCTGAAGGCGGGCGGCGCCCACAACACGATGAACCAGTTCGGCTAATACAGAACGGCTTCTTGAGAGGAGAGCGACAATGACCAAAGGCAGCAATTTCTGGGTGATCGGCGGCGAGTTCGGCTCGATGAACTTCCACAAGCTCGTCGAAGGCTCGGCCCAGGTGCAGGGTCCGTTCAAGACCCGCAAGGAGGCCGAGGACGCTTGGCGCTCGGTCTCGGAAGAGAACCGCCACAAGGCCGGCGTCCGCTTCTCGATCGTGGAAGAGCCGTCGCGGGTCTCGGCCTGACGGCGTTGCCGCGGGCCTGAATTAAGAAGACGTCCAAGGACGGATGGTCCCATCCGGCGCAAGCCGGGTGGGATCGTCTGTTTTTGGCACAGGTGAAGGGAGCTGTGGGCGCCGTAAGTGACTGGAATTGTGGACCCTTTGCGGAGGGATTGGTTGCTGATAGGTTAATGGAGGTAAGTGAGGACGAGGCCGACCATGTCAGAGCCCGAGACCAGCGGGACCCATCCCGGCCAGCCGCGCCCGGTGCGGCTGCGCGATGCGCTGTTGCGGGCGCGGATCGAGGCCGCGGACCGGACCGGCGTGGTCGTCGATTTGCGCGATGCCGAGGTGGCGCGGCTCGAGATCCTCAACGACGCGCTCGATCCGCTGTTCGCCCAGGTGCCGGATAAGATCGACCTGTTCGACCGCGGCGTCAGCCAGGGCGACACACCCAGGCTCTGGATCGACGTCGTCGCCCACATCGTGATGGGGCGCGACAAGCGGATGTACCGCTTCGTCCAGGATACCCGCTTCGGCCGCATCGTGCTCGCCGAATCCCACGACACTTCCGTCATCGTCGAGGCCGTGACCGATTATGTCGCGCGCCGCATGATCGAGCGCGAGCATGCGATGGTGGTCCCGCCCGAGCCGAAGCCCGCGGCCGTCGAGCCGCCGCGCCGCTCGCGCGTCTGGCCGTTCGTGCTGGGGTTCGTGCTCGGTGCCGCCGCGCTGTTCGGAGTTGCCGTAATGGCGGCGCTGCGAAGCTGGTGAATTTTGCGCTCGCAATGACGGCGAACTAGATCAACCGCGCATGCTTGATCTGCCCGATCTGAAATCCGGCCCCCAGGCCCCGCACCGTCTGCTCGCAGCGCCAGCCGGCATTGTCCTTCTCGATCGTGAACAGATTGTAGGCCGCCGCCGGGTAGTGCCCGTGCGCGAGCGCGGAGGCCGACGGCACGCCGAGCGCCGGAATGTTGCCGTTGTGACCTTCGAACCACATCGTCGAATGAATGTGGTCGTGACCGTGCAGGATCAACTCGACGCCGTGGCGCCTGATCAGCGCCAGCAATGCGGCAGCATCGGTCATCCGTTTGTGGCGCGCGCCGGACTTGAGCGGATGATGCACCAGCAGCACGCGGAAGACGTCCTCGGCCGCGAGCCGTTCGAGCATCTCTTCGAGGGACGCGAGCTGATCGCGCCCGAGTGTGCCCGTCGCCATCAATGGCAATGTCGGCACTGCCGTGGACAGGCTGATCAGCGCGAGCGGTCCGCGCCGGCGCAGGCTGGGGAAGCCGATGCGGCCGTCGTCGCCCGCAAGATAGGGCGCAAAGGTCTCGCCGAAGCGGTGAAAGGTAGTGCGGACATAGGCATCGTGATTGCCGGGAATCGTGGTGACGCGGTCGGGCGGGCCGACGCCGTCGAGCCAGGCGCGCGCCGGCGCGAACTCCGCCTCCAGCGCCAGGTTGACGAGATCGCCTGTGACCGCGATGTGGTCGGGCGCCTGCGCCTGCATGTCGGCGACGAGGGCGTCGAGCACCTCGCGGCGCTGGTACTTGTGGCGGTTGCGCGTCCAGTTGACATAGCCGAGCACGCGCTTGCCCGCGAGCTCGATCAGCCGCGGCTGCGGCAGCGGCGGCAAATGCGGGTCGGACAGATGGGCGAGCGTGAAGGGGGCCATGGCGCGCGATTGCCTCGCTATTCGACCGCTGTAATGGCAAGGTCGCAGGCTCCGTGCAAGCGGGGCCCGGGCAGGGGCCTCTTGGGAGCCTGATGGGGGAACGTCTGAATCACGTCCGACGGACATTCGAGCCGCTGCTGCGGCGAATCTTCCACGCCTATTTCCTGCTCGTCCGCGGCATGACGCTCGGCGTCCGCGCCGTGGTGCTGGATGCCGACGGCAGGGTCTTCCTGGTCAGGCACAGCTACATTCCCGGCTGGTACCTGCCCGGCGGCGGCGTCGATCTCGGCGAGACCATGGAGCAGGCGATGCGGCGCGAGCTCAAGGAGGAGGGGGATATCGATCTCACCGGCGAGGCGGTGCTGCACGGCATTTTCCTCAACAACCACGTCTCCCGCCGCGACCACGTCGCGGTCTACGTCGTCAGGCAGTTCAGGCAGGATCGCAAGCCCGCGCCCAACCACGAGATCGTCGAATGCGGATTCTTCGCGGTCACCGCGCTGCCCGAGGGGACCACGCCCGGCACGCGGCTGCGGATCGCGGAAGTGCTCGACGGAAAGCCCCTGATTGCGACGTGGCGCTGAGGACGGCCTGTGCTAGTAAATCGCCGCACGGCGCGCCACGGAAACCGGATGAAGATCGCCAAACTCGCCTTCGGCCTGATCTGCCTCGCGATCCTCGCCAGCAACATCGTCACGATGTCACGCTGGAGCGAGGCGCGCGGAGTCTATGACGACATCTGCTATCTCCGGCAGGCGCATCTGTTCCAGCGCTTCGGCGCCGACGGGCTGAACACGGACGCAGCCCGGGACGACGATCGCTATTTCGAAGGCAAGATGAGGGAGATCGGTTTCCCCGAATGGCGCGACCCGATCCGCTGGCCCTGTCACAATCCGATGCCGAACGGCAAGATCGTGATCCAATATCCGCCGGGCACCGGATGGCTGCTGGCGCTGTTTCCGGAAGGGCACCAGGTGGTGCCGCTCTGCATTGCCGCCAGCCTGATCGTCTGCGGCCTTGCGCTGCTCGGCATCTTGATGGCGCGAACGTCGCTCTCGATCGTGGGGGCGGGTGTGTTCGGCGCCCTTGCCGTGTATCTCATGATCAATCCGGCGAAGGCGAGCTATTCGATTCCGCCGACCATGGCGATCTGCGCCATCGCGGGATTCCTGACGGCGCTATGGCTGATCAGGAGCAGGTATAGCGTACCGTCGATCGTCCTGGTTGGCCTCCTGCTCGGCGCGTCCGTCAATTTCAGAGTGCCGAATGCGCTGCTCGCGGCCGGCTATTTCATTTTCCTCGGGATTCGCTTTCTGTGGTCGCGCACGCCGGCCAATTTCGTGCAAGGCCTCGGCTTCGGTGCAGGCGTGCTGGTCGGCATGGCGCCGACATTGATCGCCCAGGCCGTCAACGCCGGCAGTCCGCTTGCGACCACCTACGGCAGCGCCGACGTGGTCGCCCCGGGCCTCGACCTGGCCGTGCTCGGCCAATATCTGCGCGACATGCAGTTCGTGCTGATCGCGCTGGCGATCGGTTTGACGGCGTGGCTGTTGCGGGCGGGCGAGGCAAGCGCGCGGCAGGTCGCCCTTGTTGCCGCCGGCAATCTTCTCGTCAACCTCGTCTTCTTCCTGAGCCACCCGATCTTCACGCCCTATTACATCCTGCCGATCGCGATGCTGTCGCTGTGGAGCCTGTCGTTTGCCTGGCTGATGCAGCCGGCGGATGCGTACGAGGCCGCGTCTTTCCGGCGTGAGCCGGCCAATCTGGGAGCGCTGCCGCGATGACACCGGCGCAACCTCGCATCGCCGTGCTGGTGCCATGCTACAATGAAGAGGCGGCGGTCGCGAGCGTCGTCGCCGGCTTCCGGACGGCGCTGCCCTCGGCCGAGATTTACGTCTACGACAACAATTCGCGCGACCGCACGGCCTCCGTCGCGCGCGAGGCCGGCGCGATCGTGCGCAGCGAGCGGCGGCAGGGCAAGGGCAACGTCGTGCGCCGCATGTTCGCCGATGTCGAGGCCGACATCTACGTGCTGGTCGACGGTGATGCGACCTACGACGCCCCGAGCGCGCCGCGCATGATCGACAGGCTGCTCGACGAGCATCTGGACATGGTGGTCGGGCTTCGCATCGACCAGTCACAGGCCGCCTATCGTCTCGGTCACCGCACCGGCAACCGCATGCTGACCGGCTTCCTGGCGTGGACGTTTGGCCGGGACTTCCAGGACATCCTGTCCGGCTACCGCGTGTTCTCGCGCCGCTTCGTCAAATCCTTCCCTGTGCTGTCGGACGGCTTCGAGATCGAAACCGAGCTCGCGGTCTATGCGCTGGAATTGTCGCTGCCGGTCGCCGAGGTCGAGACGCCCTATTACGCGCGGCCCGAGGGCTCGTTCTCCAAACTCAACACCTGGCGCGATGGCTCCCGCATCCTCGGCACCATGCTGAAGCTCTATCGCGCCGAGAAGCCGCTGCGCTTCTTTGGCGCCATTGGAATCCTGCTGGCCGCGATATCGATCGTGCTCTCGATCCCGATCGTGATCACCTTCGTCGAGACCGGGCTGGTGCCGCGATTCCCGACCGCCATCCTGTCGATGGGCCTGATGATCATGGCCATGCTGTCGGTCTCGTCCGGGCTCGTGCTCGATACCGTGACGCGGGGGCGGCGCGAGATGAAGATGCTGGCCTATTTGTCCCAGCCCGCGCCGAAAAGGAGTTGAACTTGGGGACCGCGCCCATGGACCTCCACAATCGCAGATGCTACTCCGCTTCCTGCATTGACGCGTTTTCTTAACGCGAACCGGGATCCACTTCGCTCGAAGACGCTATGCTGACATGACCGATCTCTCGCTCACCATCCTTCCCGAAGCCGCCGGAGACGCCCAGGCGATCGAGCGGCTGCACGAACGCACCTTCGGCCCTGGCCGTTTCGTGCTCAGCGCCTACCGGATTCGCGAGCACGTCGACCATCTGCTCGACCTGTCCTTCACCGCCCGCATCGGCACCCTCCTGGTCGGCTCGGTCCGGCAGCTGCCGATCCTGATCGGTGAGACGCCGGCGCTGCTGCTCGGACCGCTCACCGTCGAGCCGCCGTTCCGCAGGCACGGGGTCGGCCGTCTGTTGATGGAGCGCGCGCTGAAGGACGCCAGGGCAAAGGGCCATGCCATCGTGCTGCTGGTCGGGGACGAGCCCTATTACAGCCGCGTCGGCTTCAAGCGGGTAGAAAAGGGCCGCGTCACCATGCCGGGCCCGGTCGACGCCGCGCGCGTCCTGGTGTTCGAACTCGTCGACGGCGCGTTCGAGGGGGTGTCGGGGCAGGTTGGTCCCGACTGGAGCAAGGCGCGGGGCTAGCCGTGGCGCGCATAGCCCCGTGAATTGGAAGTCCCGCGGCTGCGCCACATCCTCCGTCACCGCGAGCGCAGCGAAGCAATCCGGGATCGGTCCGTACGAGCAGTCTCGATTGCTTCGTCGCAAGGACTTCTCGCAATGACGGTGCGCAGGCAGCCATCCGGCTGCGACGCGCCCCCTTCCTTCCGCCTCCCTTTGTCTGTTCGCACGGAAAAGGCTTCGCGCTCTGCTTGCGCGGCTTCACCAATAAATCCCAAGCGGTATTGTCGCGCAGGCCACGCATGTTGCTGCACTCACCGGGACGACGACAGCGCGAAAATCCGACGCTGTGCGCGGCCGCAAAAAGACGCGAGTCCGGCTCGTCCAATTTGAAAGAAAGAGAGACACACCATGGCAATCGGGACCGTCGTGCTGGTGCACGGAGCTTTCGCGGATGGCTCTTGCTGGGCCAAGGTCATTCCTCTTCTCACCAAACGGGGGCTGAGGGCACTCGCCGTTCAGAATCCCCTGAGCTCGCTTGCCGATGACGTCGTTGCGGCCCACCGCGTCGTGGACATGCAGGACGGGCCGGTGCTCATGGTCGGACATTCCTGGGGCGGGGCCGTGATCACCGAGGCGGGCAATCATCCCAAGGTCAAAGGTCTCGTTTATGTCGCCGCGGGTGCGCCGGACAGCGGTCAGTCGTTCGACGCGTGGTGGAAGCCCTACAAGCCGGCGCCCGGCGCGGCCGAGATCAGGCCTTATGGCGAAGGCTATGTGGCGCTGACGCAGCAGGGCGTCCGCAAGCACTTCGTCCAGGATGTCCCGGCGGACGAAGCCGACATCGTCTACGCAACGCAGGGACCGCTCGCGGTCAGATGCTTCGGCGACACGATCTCCAAGGCGGCCTGGCGCTCGAAGCCGTCATGGTACATCGTCGCGGCACAGGACGAGACCATTCCGCCGGAGGTGCAGCGGGACTCGGCCAGTCGCATGACCGGAGAGACGCTCGTGCTCCAGAGCTCGCATGTGCCGATGCTGTCCCAGCCCGAGGCCGTCGCGGAATTCATCGCAAAGGCCGCCGCGTCTATCGAAGGATAGGGCCGCGCGCCCCGGTTGGCGAATGCAGTCGGGGCCGTTTGGCCCCGACTGCAGCAAGGCTAGAACTTGAAGTTGGCAAATGCCCTGACGCCGATGCCGGGCATCAAGACCTCGTCCTTGGTGTAGGACACCGAGTTGCGGATGTTCTCGTTGAGCAGATTGTTGCCGACGACGCCGGCAATCATCTCGCGCGCACCGAACCAGTTGCGGTCGAGCCTGGTCTTGTAGCTGACCTCGGCCTTCAGCAAATTGTAGCCCGCCGTCGGCGTCTCCGCGATCACGGCGACGTTGTTCTGCGCGAAGGCGTGCAACAGATTGACGCGCATCAGCCAGTTGTCGTCGCGCCAGAACAGGCCGCCACCCATCCGCAAGGGCGGAATCCGCGGCACGTTGGTGCCGTCGGTGAAGGTCGCGCGGACCAGGTCGAACTGGTTCTCGATGCCCCAGATGCCGCCCTGGAATGCGCCGACGTCGAGCTGCGACTGGAACTCGCCGCCGCGGAAGTTCGCGTCCCGCTGCGAATAGACCGCCTGGTTCACCTCGGCGCCGGGCGTGCCGCACGAGGCAAAGTCGTCGCCGCACATCACGCCGGTGAGACGGCGATAGATGAAGTTGTTGAAGTGCGTGTAGTAGAGGGTCGCCTCGAACCGGAACGGCCCTGTCGCCTTGCGCACGCCGAGCTCGACGGATTTTGCCGTCTCGATGGTCAGGTTCGGATTGCCGATGTCGAACGTCGCTGTCGCATCATGCGCGCCGCGCGAGAACAGTTCCGCCGCCTTCGGCGCGCGCTCGACATATTGCGCGGTGATGCTGCCGACCATGCCGCCCGGCAGGTCCTGCAGCAGGCCGATGCTGCCGCTCTTCGGCGTGTAGGACGGATTGCGCGCGATGCCGGCCTGCGGCGTGCCGTCGGGCAGGAAGTCGGCGGGAAAATCCGGCGTCGTGCCGTGCAGCTCGACATGCTCGATGCGGCCGGCGATCTGCGCCCGCGTCGCCTCCGTGAACTTGAACTCGTTGAAGGCGTAGCCAGCGACGCGCGTGCTGTTGTTGGGGTCCCACAGCCCGTTGAACAGCGTTCCGGGATTGTCCGGGCTCGGCGCGCTCAGTTCCTGATGACCGACCTGGAAGCCGAGCGCCGTCGTCACCTCGGCGAAGCGCGCGTTGAATGGCATCAGCTGCACCTCGGTGCGGATCTCCTGCTCCTTGTTGGTGAAGGTCTGCCGCACGCCGTCGGTGTTGGGGTCCGCGGGATCGGCAAGCCCGATCTCGTTGTGCCGGTAGTCGGTCGCGCCGGCCCAGAAGCGGATGGCATCGATCGCGGCCGCGTCGGGGTGGTACTCGCCCTTGACGTTGATCTTGGTCTGGTGGCCGTCGATCCGCGTGTTGTGGTCGGCGCCGTCGATGCCGGGGATGTGGTAGAGCGAGTCGTTCTGGGTGATGGCCGCACCGATATAGCCGCCCTGGAAGAAGTAGGAGCCGCCGATCGATGCGCCGTCCGAGCGCGTTGCCGAGTTGGGCTGGCGCCCGTTGGCGACCGACCGGGTCTGGTCGGCGAGATACGGATAGCTCGGGATGCTGTAATCGGTGGTGTTTCGCCCGTAGACGTCGGTATGGAAGGCAAAATTGCCGCCGCCGGTGTCGAGCAGCACCCCGCTTTCGATACCGCGATCGACCGAGCTGAACGCGCTGCGCGTCTCGGCCGTGACGCAAGGCGATGTTGCTGCGGCCGCAAGCGGCGCCTTGGTCGGCATGCCGTAAGCCTGGAACGATGGAGCGCAGGAAGGCAGCGCATCCGGAATCCGGTTGTTGGTGGCGCTGACGACGCCGCCGATCGAGGTCGAGCCGTAGCGGAGCGCAGCAGGCCCGCGCACCACCTCGACCTGGTTGGTCGCGAGCGGATCGATCGGAACGAAGTGATCCTCGCCGAGGTCGGAGGCGCCGCCGGCATTGGTGCCGTTCTCGACGATGCCGACCCGGTTGACGTCGAGGCCGCGAATGATCGGCCGGCTGGAGGCGCCGGGCGCGAAGCTCGAGCCGGTGATGCCGGGTTTCGAGAACAGCAGGTCGCCGAGCTGGCCGCCGCCCTCGCGGCGGATCTCCTCGTTCGGCACCACGGTGACGGTGGCGAACTGGTTGGTCACGACCGGCAGCACGCCTTGCTGAGGCGCGGCGGGCGTGGACGTTCCCGGCGTCGCATCCGCCGTGCGTTCGTGGCTGCGTGCCCGGCCGGTGCGCGCGACGCGGACCGGGCTGCGGGTCGGCACCACTCTACGCACGATGGGACTCGGGGCCGTCACGGTGACGGCCGGGATCTCGGTCGACGACTTGTCCTGCGCGGGTTTGTCTTGGGCCAGCTTGTCCTGCGCCACCTCTTGGGCGAACGCCGATGTGGCGGCGGCGCCGAGCAGGAGCAGGCTTGCTCCGGCGAGATGCTGCACGCGTCGCAATTCAAATGACATGGTCCTGATTCCAGTCAGGCGCCGTCCGCATGTGTGATTGTTGATCGGAGGCGGCCTGCCGTCGCTGCGCGACGGAATTCGACTTCAACTGCTCCCGGGCAGCCGCCGACATGCGGCGAGCCCGGGCGTGATCAAGCGATGTTGAAAGTCAGGACGCGGGAGGGGCGCGGGGCTGGAACGCCGTGCCGGCCGATTTCAGGTGGATGAATTCGGCATCGGTGGTGCGGTAGAGCAGTTCGATCGCCTGCGGCAGCTCCAGGAGAGGCGGCGTCGAGAACAGAACGGTGCCTGCCATCGCGACCAGTGCGCAGATCGCGCAATTGTCGTCGCCCGGATGCTCCCGGTCGTGGCTCCCTGGCGATTGCTTCTGGACCGCGGCGCGGTCGATCGCAGCCGAACCCTTGGCGCTGTCGGTCTGCTGGAGCGATGCCCGGGCGAGGGGAGCGGCCTGGGCGAACCAATGGCTGTGGCCGAACGTCAGCGCGAACTGCACCAGCAGCGCGAACAACGCGAGCCGGGCACCGTGCCTGATATTCGACCGGAACCACTTCATCTGGAAACGCCACTCCACATCGCCAGGCGCCAAGCCTCTCGGCTTCCTGCGATGTTATAATGTAACATCGCAGGAACGATCGGCTCATGTCAACGGAAGTCAGACGATCTCGCGTGGGTGGCCGCGCGATGTGTCGTTCGGGCAACTAGCGCCCTTCGCGGACCCAGGTCGCCGCAAACGCGCCGAGCAGCAGCAAGAGGCCGATCAGGCCGGCGAAGATCGGCAGTACGCCGACGCCCTTGACGACGCTGGCGTCGCGCATCCGCACGCCCATCCAGCCGTCACCATGAAAGACGCTCGCCGAGCGTACCGGCAGGATGCGCGGCAGCTCGACACTGGTGCCGTCGACCACGCGCACGGCGTTGCCGCCGGTCGCCTGTGTCAGCGGCTTCAAGGTCTCGATGGTGGAGGTGACTTCCGAAAACTCCTTCGGATTGGTCGGGCCGACATTGATCAGCGCCTTCAGCGTGCCGTCGGTGGCCTGCCACAGGCCGAGCTCGCTCGCCGGCAGGCTGGCGCGCCACTCGCCGGGATCGCCCGGGTTCAGCGTCAGATCGCGCGACACGCCCGACGGCGAGGTCACGCTGACCGGCTGGACGCTGTCCGCCATGGTCTGGCGCACCACGACGAGATCCTTGCCCTGCACCTGGAGGCGCAGCGCCTCTTCATCGAGATCCGGCTGCTTCATCAGCCAATGCGACATCCGCCGCAGCAGATCCAGATGCGGCCCGCCGCCCTCATAGCCGCGCGCCCACAGCCAGATGTGATCGGAGAGCAAGAGCGCGACGCGGCCTTCGCCGAAGCGCGACAGGAACAGCAGCGGCTTGCCGTCGACGCCCGTCATGACGGGCGGGTTGACGGCATTGCGCGTATCGACGGTGCGGAAGAACCGGCTCCAGCGCGGCGGCTCGCTGGCGGAGCCTTCGAGGCCGCGCGTGACCGGATGGCGTTTGCCGACGTCGGACAGGTGAGCATAGAACGGCTTTTCTGTCACGCCGACGGGTTCTGCCGGCAGTACCGAATCCAGCGGCGTGCGCCAGATGCTGGTATTCGACGCATAGTCGGGGCCTGCGGAGACCAGCACCGCGCCGCCGGAGCGGACGTAGCGCGCGATGTTGTCGAAATAGGCAATCGGCAGCACGCCCTGGCGCGCGTAGCGGTCGAAGATGATCAGCTGGAATTCGTTGATCTTCTGCTGGAACAGCTCGCGGGTCGGAAACGCGATCAGCGACAATTCGTTGATCGGCGTGCCGTCCTGCTTCTCCGGCGGACGCAGAATGGTGAAATGCACGAGGTCGACGCTGGCGTCGGACTTCAAGAGGTTGCGCCAGGTGCGCTCGCCGGAATGCGGCTCGCCCGAGACCAGCAGCACGCGCAGCTTGTCACGCACGCCGTCGATGGCGACGACGGCGCGGTTGTTCACCGGCGTCAGCTCCCTTTCGAGCGGGGAAGCCTCGATCTCGACGATGTTCGGGCCGGCATGCTTGATGTCGACGTCGACGCTGGCGGCCTGGCCGCTCGAGAGCGTGCGCTCGTTGATCACTTCGCCGTCCCTGCGCACCGTGACCTTGGCGCGCTCGCCGCTGACGCCCTGGTCGTCGAGGCGATAGCTGATGGTCTGACTCTGGCCGACGATGCCGAAACGCGGCGCGGCCGTGATCGCAATGCGGCGATCGCGCTCGTCCCTCTGCCCGGTGATCAGCGCGTGCACCGGCGCCTGGAAGCCGAGCGCCGCGGCGTTCGCCGGGATGTCGTGGACGCGGCCGTCGGTGATCAGGAAAGCGCCGGCGACGCGGTCGACCGGCACGTCCGACAGCGCCGAGGCCAGCGCGCCGAACAGCTTCGTGCCGTCGGTCTCGCCGTCGGCCTGTCCGGCGTCGACGACGCGGACCTCGAGCCCCTTGATCTTCTTCAGGCTGTCGACCAGCGCTTCCTGCGCAGCTGCGGCCTCGCGGGTGCGATTGCCGAAATTCTGGCTCGGGCTCTTGTCGACGACGACGGCGGCGACCGAGGTGAGGGGATCGCGGTCCTCGCGGGTGAAGGAGGGATTGGCGAGCGCCAGCAGGAACAGCACCAGCGCGGCGACGCGCACGGCAGCGCCGCGGGCACGCGCAAGCAGCAGCACGAGCGCGATGACGACGATCGCGGCCAGTGCGAGCCACAGGACGATCGCTGGAACGAGCGGCGTGAACGCGATGCCGTAATTCATATTGTGCTTCTACTAGCTGTGAGCGCGATCTCCGCGCAAACGCGTTCCGCGTTTGTCGCGAGGGAAAACCGGCTTCCACTTTTCCGGATCATGCTCATTGCCCCAGACGTTCGATCAGGGCCGGCGCGTGCACCTGGTCGGCCTTGTAGTTGCCGGTCAGCGTGTACATCACGATGTTGGCGCCGGCACGGTAGGCGAATTCGCGCTGGCGGGGGTCGCCGCCGGTCACCGGCAGCATGGCCTGGCCATCGGGCCGCACGGCCCAGGCCCCGGCAAGATCGTTCGAGGTGATGATGATGGGCGAGACGCCGTCGCCGCCGCGCGCCGGCCGCTGTGCGCTGTCATCGTCCTCTTCGCGCGGCAAGGTCTCGACCCAGGTCTGCCCGGTGGTGAAGCGGCCGGGGAAGTCGCGGAGCAGATAGAAGGTCTTGGTCAGCACGTGCTCGCGCGGCACCGGCTCGAGCTCGGGGACGTCGAGCGAGGACAGGATCTCGCGCAGCGTCTGCATGGCCGGGGTCTGCGCGGCGCCGTTCGCGCCGGGCGGGGCCTCGATCGCGTCGCGGGTGTCGAACAGCACGGTGCCGCCCTGCTTCATGTAGGCATCGATCTTGTTGATGGCATCCTGCGGCGGCTTGGGCGCGCCGGGCACGATCGGCCAATAGATCAGCGGGAAGAAGGCGAGCTCGTCGCGCGCGGGATCGATGCCGACGGGATCGCCGGCTTCGAGCGCGGTGCGCTGCGCCAGGAACAGCGTCAGTCCGGACAGGCCGGCCTTGACGATGGAATCGACGTCGGCATTGCCGGTCACGACATAGGCGAGGCGGGTCTGCGACGTCGCCTTCATCGCGAAATCGTCCGCGGCGCTGTCGGCGCGCGACGGCGTCGGCGCGAACGACAACAGGCCGGCGAGCACCATGGACAGAACGATCGTTGCGGGCGCGGCGCGGCGGCGCAGCAGCGCTGCGAGGCCGCCGCCGAGCACTGCGACGATGATGGCGTCGACCAGGAACAGCGCAAGCGCCGTCGACAGCAGCCAGCCGCGCAGGTCGCGCGGCTCGGCATTGGTGTAGGTGGCGTGCCGGGCGTTCAGGCTCGCGGTGTTCAAGGCTGCGATGCGGTCGGCGGCGGCAAGCGTGTTCACGGCGAGCGGTCCTTCTGCAGGACCATAGAAGCCCGGCGGATGATCGGGGGTGGCGCGGTCGCGATAATCCGCGGGCAGCGGCTTTGCGGTGGCCGGCGGCGGGCCGAAGGCGCCGAAGCCGTCGAGGATGTGCAGCGGCGCCACCGTCTCGGCGGTCGCTTCGCTCGCGACACCAGCGCCGGGCTTCGCGGTGTAACCGGACATGTCGACGACACGTCGCAGCATTTCGACGAAGGTGCCTGACATCGGCAGATCCGACCAGCGCATGTCGGCGCTGACGTGGAATAGGCTGACCACGCCCTTGCCGCGATGCTCGCCGGTCACCAACGGCGTGCCGTCCTCGAGCGAGGCCCAGCTCTTGGTGGCGAGCACGGCGTCGGGCTCGGCCAGCACCTGGCGGCTTACGGCGACGTCCTTGGGGACCGCGATGCCGGCAAACGGACCGTCGGCCGCGAAGGCGGCGAGATGTTGCGGCTTCTCCCAGGTCAGGCTGCCGCCGAGCGTCCGGCCGCCCTTGCGCAGCTTGACCGGAACGAGATCGTCCTCGGCCTGCGCCAGGCGCGGCCCGGCGAACCGCACCAGCACGCCGCCCTGGTCGATCCAGGCATTGAGACGCTCGCGCAGCTCGGGCGCGATGGTGCCGACATCGGCGAGGATGATCATCGGCAGCTTCTGGTCGAGGAACTGCGTGATGCCCTGCTGCGGCGAGCCCTTGTCGGCGAGCCGCACGTCGGCGAACGGCGACAGCGCGCGGGTCAGGTAAAAGGTCGGCGCCAGCAGCGGCTGCGCGGTCTCGCTGGTCGAGCCCGAGACGATGCCGATGGCGCGGCGGCGCCAGCGCTTGTCGAGCAGCTGCACCGCGCCGGCAGAGCGCTCGCCCGCAATCTCCAGCCGGGTGATGTCGTTGCGCAGCTCGACCGGCAGGTCGAACGCGGCTTCAGTTTCCTTGTCCTGCGGGCCGAACGAGAAGCGCGCCTCGCCGATCGGCGAGGCCTTCTGGTCCAGCGCGCGCACGGTGCCGACGGCGATGCCGCTGTCGGTGCGCAGCACCTTCACCGTCATCATGGCGGCGGCGTTCTCGGCCGCGACGAGGGCCAGCGGCGAAGAGGTCCCGCCCTCGAACACGGTCAGGCTGCGATCGCCGATGGTCTTGCCGAGGCCGGCGACGAATTCCTCGCCACGGCCGGTGTCGACGCCATCCGAGAGCCAGGCGATCTCGCAGTCGCCGGTCGCCTTCAGGAAGCGATCGATCGCGGTCAGGGTCTCGACGCGGTCGATCGAATAGGGTTTTGGCGTGAGCTGCCGCAGCGCGACGCGCGCGGCCCCCGCCGGCATCAAGGTGATGTCGCGGGCCGGCTCGGACAGCGGCACCAGCGCGATCGCGCGGCGGTCGTTGTCGGCATTGGCGATCAGCTCGTCGGCGGCCCTGATCCTGACGTCCCAGCTCGCGGCCGCGCTCCAGCCGTCGTCGAACATGATCATCAGCGGCGCCTTGCTGGAGGCGATGCCCGTTTGCGGATTCCAGATCGGACCGGCGGCGGCGAAAATGACGAGCGCCGCAGCCAGGAGACGCAACGCGGTCAGCCACCACGGCGTCCGCGAGGGCGTCTCTTCGCGCGGCGCGATGTCGAACAACAGGCGCGTGGGTGGAAACTCGATGCGGCGCGGCCGCGGCGGCATCACGCGCAGCAGCCACCACAGCACGGGCAGGCTGACGAGGCCGATCAGCAGCAGCGGTTCGGTGAAGGCGAGCGGGAATCCCATCATGCGGCGGGCCCTGCCTTGATCGTCGCGGTGCGCCCGCCCGACTTGCTCACCTGCATGCCGGCATGCAGGAACAGCAGCAGTTCGGCGGCGGAACGGTCGGTCGAATGCGTCGTGAAAAGCCAGTCGAGCTTCGAGGTCTCGGCGCGGATCTGGTCGCGGTGCAGCGCCAGCCGTGCGGTGTAATCCTGCGCCCAGCTTTCGGCGCGGCCGGCGGTGATCACGCCGAACCCTTCGGGCTCGACGAACTCGACGCGTCCGGAATAGGGGAACGACTCCTCGGCGGGATCGACGACCTGCACCAGCGTGCCGTGCGCGCCGGACGCGGAAAGCCCGGCGAGCGTCGTTCTGATCTCGTCGATCGGCGACCAGAAATCCGACAGCACGATCGTCTCGGCGAGCGCCGAGGGCACGAAGGACGGCGGCAGACTCGGCCGCTCGGCATCGTCATGCAGCATCGCCTGCGCCATCTTGTCGATCACGCTGCGGCTCGCGGTCGGCGCCATCAGCCCGGGAATGCCGACGCGCTCGCCGCCCGAGACCAGCAGCTCGGCCAGCGCGAAGGCGACGATCAGGGTGCGCTCCAGCTTGGACTCGCGCGCCATCTTCGAGGCGAACGCCATCGAGGGCGAGCGGTCGGGCCAGATCCAGACCGTGTGCGAGGCTTCCCATTCAAGCTCGCGGACATAGAGATGGTCGTCACGGGCCGAGCGCCGCCAGTCGACGTTCTGCGACGGCTCGCCGGAGACGAAGCGGCGGTATTGCCAGAAATTTTCGCCGGAGCCGGCGCGGCGCCGGCCGTGCAGGCCGTGGATGACGTTGGCGGCAACACGGCGGGCCTCGAGCACCAGGCGCGGCAGCGAAGCGGCGAGCGTGCGGCTTTCGCCATCGGCACGTCGGATCGCGATGATCTCCTTCGCTGCGTGCCCGTTCTCTGCGGCCATCAACCGATCCGTGTTTTCAATTGCCGGATCACGTCCGGAATCGTGCGGCCTTCGGCGCGCGCCTGGAAGGTCAGCGCCATGCGGTGCTTCAGCACGGGCTCGGCGAGATCGAGCACGTCGTCGATCGACGGCGCGAGGCGTCCGTCGATCAGCGCGCGTGCGCGCACCGCGAGCATCAGCGATTGGCTGGCGCGTGGGCCGGGACCCCAGGCGATGAACTTGCCGGTTTCGCCGCTCTCCGCTCCCGGACGGGCCGAACGGACCAGCGACAGGATCGCCTCCACCACGGAATCGCCGACCGGCAGGCGGCGGATCAGGCGCTGTGCCGTGATCAGCGCATCCGCGCTCATCGATCCCCGCGCCAGCGTCTCGTCCGCGCCGGTGGTCTCGAACAGGATGCGGCGTTCGGCGTCGCGATCGGGATAATCGACGTCGATCTCCATGAGGAAGCGGTCGAGCTGGGCTTCGGGCAGCGGATAGGTGCCTTCCTGCTCCAGCGGGTTCTGCGTGGCTAGCACGTGGAACGGCTTCGGCAGATCGTGACGCACGCCGGCGACGGTGATGTGCTGCTCCTGCATCGCCTGGAGCAGCGCCGACTGCGTGCGCGGGCTGGCACGGTTGATCTCGTCGGCCATCAGGAGCTGCGCGAACACGGGGCCGGAGATGAAGCGGAAGGCGCGCTTGCCGGTGGTGCTCTCGTCGAGCACTTCGGCGCCGAGAATGTCTGACGGCATCAGATCGGGCGTGAACTGGATGCGCTTGGCGTCGAGACCGAGCGTGACGCCGAGCGTCTCGACCAGCTTGGTCTTGGCGAGGCCCGGCACGCCGATCAGCAGCGCATGGCCGCCGGAGAGGATGGTGACGAGCGTGTTCTCGATCACACGATCCTGACCGAAGATGACGGATGCGATCGCTTCCTTTGCCGCGCGAATCTGGCTCGACACCTGCTCGGCCGAACGGACGATTCCGTCTTCGAGCTTCTCGACACTCTCCGCCATCCGTTAGCTCCTTCAGCCTGCCATGCGGCTCGCTTGCATCGTCATGTCGTCACAAGTCATCACATGGGCCTTATGCTAGACTTGCACGAAGGCCATGTATTCGTTGAATTAACCTATCCCCACCTTATCGGCTTGGGGTTATGTAGGGCATCACGAAGTGGCGACCTCCACACCGGACTAATGCGGGGTGGAACCGTGCACCCGGCTACAACGTAAACCTGCACCAATCGTGCCAAATGACCAATCGTGCCAAATGACAAAGGGCAAACCATGGCGAACCAAGGGCAGAGCGCCGATCGCGGTCTCGAAGGGCTGACTGCCGCGGCCAAAAGCGCTGCCGATGCCGACGGTGCCAAAAAGGGCCTGCCGCCGGTGCATCTGTGGAATCCGCCGTTTTGCGGCGATCTCGATATCCGAATCGCCTCGGATGGTACTTGGTTCTATTTGGGGACGCCAATCGGCCGCCCTGCGCTGGTTCGCCTGTTCTCGACGGTGCTGAAGCGCGAAGGCGACAAGCATTTCCTCGTCACGCCCGTGGAGAAGGTCGGCATTCGCGTCGACGATGCGCCGTTCATGGCGGTCGAGATGCAGAAGGAGGGCGAGGACAACCATCGCGTGCTCCGCTTCCGCACCAATGTCGACGACTGGGTCACCTGCGACGCCGCGCACCGGCTGCGCTTCGAGCAGGCCAAAGACGGCGGACTGACGCCATACCTGCATGTTCGCGCCGAGCTCTGGGCCAAGGTCACCCGCGCGCTCTACTACGATCTGGTTGACATGGGCGAGGAGCGGATGGTCGATGGCCAGCCGATGTTCGGCGTCGAATCGGCCGGCGAATTCTTCGCCATGGCCGACGCAGAGCAGGTGAGGGCCGCGCTTTGAACAAGCCTATCCTGAAGAACGAGCCCGTCGCGATCGGCGCCGCGGATTTCTTCGCGCGCACCACGGCGCGATTGGGCTTCGACGTTCCACCCGGCCTGTACGATCCGAACATCATTCCGGCTTCGGGCGATCCCGGCACCGACAAGATGCTCGAGATCATCGCGCGCGAGCAGCCGGTGCGGCCGGCGGCGGTCCTGATCGCGGTGGTCGACCATCCCGAGCCGACCATCCTGTTGACGCAGCGGTCGGCGCATCTGAACGACCATGCCGGCCAGATCGCCTTTCCCGGCGGCAAGATCGACGCGACCGATTCCTCGCCGCTCGATGCGGCGCTGCGCGAGGCGGAGGAGGAGGTCGGGCTGTCGCGCGACTTCGTCGAGCCGATCGGCTATCTCGATCTCTACGGCACCGGCTTCGGCTTCCGCATCCTGCCGACGGTCGCAAGGGTCCGGCCCGGCTTCGAGCTCACCATCAACCATTCCGAGGTTGATGATGCGTTCGAGGTGCCGCTATCCTTCCTGATGAACCCGGCCAACCACCAGGTGCACAGCAAGGAATTCCGCGGCATGGAGCGGTCCTACTATGCGATGCCATTCGCGGAACGCTACATCTGGGGTGCGACGGCCGGAATGCTGCGCGTGCTTTATGAGCGGATCTACTCGTCATGATCCGGCCGATCCTGACCGAGATCGGAATTTTCCTCGTTCCCTTTGCCGTCTATGCGCTGTTCCTGGCCGCGACCCGTTCCGGCCTGTTCGTGCAATCCTCCTGGCCGATCACCATCGTCGCGCGCCTCATGCTGGCGGCGCTCGTGCTGGTGATCGCGGGACTGATCGGCTTTGCGCATTTCTCCGGCGCGGCGCCGGACTCGACTTACATTCCAGCCCATATCGAGAACGGCAAGCTGGTGCCGGGCAGGGAAAAATAAGGGCCTGACGATGAGCGCGGAGCCGTTACTCGCCGATGCGCCCTGGCTGATCTCAGGCGGGACCGCGCGTGTCCTGCAATTGCTCAATGCGGATGGCGAGGAGGCGCGGGTGGTCGGCGGCGCCGTGCGCAACGCGCTGCTCGGTCTGGTGCCCGGTGACATCGACATCGCGACCACGGCGCTGCCGGACGAGGTGATGCGGCGCGCCAGGGCTGCCGGCATCAAGAGCGTGCCGACCGGCATCGACCACGGCACGATCACGCTGGTCATCGACGGCAAGCCCTTTGAGGTCACGACGCTGCGCGAGGATACCGAAACCTTCGGCCGCAAGGCCAAGGTCGCGTTCGGCCGCGACTGGGTGAAGGACGCCGAGCGGCGCGACTTCACCATGAACGGCCTGTCGGCCGGCGCAACGGGTATCGTGTACGACCATGTCGGCGGCATCGCCGATGCCGCCGCGCGGCGCGTGCGCTTCATCGGCGACCCCGATCGGCGCATCGCCGAGGACTATCTTCGCATCCTGCGCTTCTTCCGCATCCACGCCGCGTTTGGCGCCGGCGATCCAGACCGCGACGGCTATCTCGCCTGCATCCGCGGCCGCGCCGGCCTGGCCAGCCTGTCGGCCGAGCGGCTCCGCATGGAGATGCTGAAGCTGCTGGTCGCTCACGGTGCGTCCGACGCCGCGCTCGCCATGGCGGATGGCGGATTGCTGCAGGCGCTGACCGGCGGCGTCGCCTATACCGGGCCGCTGGCGGCGATGATCGCGATCGAGCGCGAGCTCGGCCTGCCCGCAAGCAGCACGCGGCGGCTCGCCGCGCTGACGGTCGCCGTGACCGAAGATGCCAAGCGCGTCGCCACGCGCCTGAGGCTCTCCAATGCGGAAACCAAGGCGCTGGATTCGATGGGACATCGCTGGTGGCGTTTCGCCGCCAAGGACGAGGCCAATGCGCGGCGGTTGCTCTACCGGCTTGGCCCCGAGCGCTATCACGATCGTGTGTTGCTGAGCTGGGCGAGAGGCGGCGCCGACGTCGGCTCGCCGCGATGGCGTGCGCTCGCCGAGCTGCCGCAGCGCTGGACCGCGCCGAAATTTCCGCTCCGCGCCGCCGACTTCATCGCGCGCGGCCTGGCGGAAGGACCCGCGCTCGGGCATGTGTTGACGCTGGCCGAGGACGCTTGGCTTGCGGCGGATTTTCCCCTAGAGGAAGCCGCACTCGCTTCCATCGCCGATCAAGCAGCGGCCCGCATCGGCCGCGATGAGAGAACGTGACCATCGTCTCGGGCTTCGCCGACATCTCGATTTTCCAGCTCCTGCTGGTCGCGTTGATGGCGTTGTTTGCGTCCGTTATCGGTGGTCTCGCCGGCTACGGCACCGGGGCGCTGATGCCGCTGGTGCTGGTGCCGCTGGTCGGCGCCGAACCGGTGGTGCCGATCATCGCGATCTCCGCCATCTTCACCAATGCGAGCCGCGCGGTCGCCTATCTGCGCCATGCCGATCGCCGCCGGGCGCTGATCGTGCTCGCCTGCGCGGCGCTGACGACGGCGCTCGGCGCCTACGGCTATACGCGCCTCACCAATGCCGGCGCCGCGCTTGTGATCGGCACCATGCTGATCCTGAGCGTGCCGCTGCGCCGCGTGCTGCGCCGTCGCCAGGTCAGGATCGGAGACGCCGGTCTTGCCGCAGGCTCGGTCGGCTACGGCGTGCTGGTCGGCGGCACGTCGGGCTCCGGCGTGATCCTGCTCTCGCTGCTGATGGCCGCGGGCCTCGAAGGCGCCGCCGTGATCGCGACCGACGCGATGATCTCGCTCGGCACCGGCCTCATCAAGATCTCGGTGTTCGGTCTTGCCGGCGTGGTGACGGCACAGGTGCTCGCCTTTGCGCTGCTGATCGGCGGGATTGCGATCCCCGGCGCGTTCCTGGCAAAAGCCTTCGTCGAGCGGATGCCGGTGCACATCCACACCGCGATCCTCGATGTTGCCGTCGTCACCGGCGGGCTGGTGATGATCTCGGCGGCTGCGAGGCAGGTCGTGTAGTCAACCTGCGCGTGTCCCGCTGCCGGTTTGGATCACGCCGCGGGTCTAGTGGGGTGGACTGCAGTCCAGCTCCTTGATCCTGCCCACCTCGTCAAACGCAAAAAGCGCGCTCATGACGCCAGCACTCGTGACGTAAGAGAGAATGGTCCCGTCGTTGTGCCAGGGATTGAGATCGTCCAGCGAGCTCGCCGGATACTCCCGGAGGCGATCGACCCAATAGGCGCGAAGTGCCTCGCGGCCGGTAATGGTTTTGCCGCCGCCGCAGCCGCAGTGAACCACGGCATCGTCGGCGTGCATGTCCAAGATCGCTTCGATATCGCCCGCGCGGTAGGCATCGAGCCAGTCAACAGCGACGCCCATCGGGTCAAAGGAGACAATTCCTACCTGCATACCGTCAAATCCTGCAATTTTAGGTCGGGTTAACCCCGCTAAGCCTCTTTCTCCAAACGATTAATTGTAATTTAATACCCTGACCCGGCCCCCGGCCATATGCCGAAGGACATAGATCGCCGGGCCGAGGCAAAGTCCATGTTAGACGTGACTGCGAAGCAGGGGATAACCGCACGCATCCGGCTTGTGATCGTGGATCGACAACCGATCGTCCTGCAGGGGCTGAAGTCGGTATTCGGGGCACAGCAGGACTTCGACGTCGTCGCCTCGTCCAGCGACGGGACGGGCTGCCTCGAGGCAATTCGGAATTTGATACCCGACGTCGCGCTTCTTGCTGACACCCTGCCGGATCTGACGGTATCCGAGCTCCTCGCGATCGTGAAAGCCGAGAAGCTTCCCACGCGCCTGGTGTTCTTTACCGAGTCCGACACCGACCACGATCTGACTGCAGCCATTGCTGCCGGCGCCTGCAGCGTAATTTCGAAGTACGCCTCGCCCGACACCATGCTGCAATCACTGCGGCTGATGACGAAGCGCGGTGTGTCGCTGGAGCGGTCCGATCTCTGGCCAATCGGCAAGGACGCTGACGGCGGCGGCAAAATTGAAAAGATGCTGGAGCTATTGACGGGCCGGGAACGTCAAATAGCACGACTGGTGTCGGAAGGAATGTCGAACAAGGAGATCGCGCGCCAGCTCAACGTTTCCCAAGGGACAGTCAAAGTCCACCTGTACAATATCTTTCAGAAGCTTGAGATCACCAACAGGACGGTGCTCGCGACCATCGCATTGTTGCAGCGCACCTCCGCCTTCAGCACGCTCTCGCTGGCCCTTTTGGCGCTCGTAGTTGCGGACGAACTCAAGGCCTCGGAAGCGAACGCAATGCTTCCGAATGACAACAGCTTCGGCCACGCGGGCGAGCACGCCGGTTATGAGCCCTGGAAAAAAGCCATTCTCCGGCACCTCATCGTCTCGGAATCCGGCGAGACGCCTCCGCCCACACTGAGAGACTTCTTTGCCAAGATGGGTCAAGTCGCGAACCCGGCGGCGGCAATGGAAGCGTTGCGCGCGGCCGAGCAATCCGCAGGTCCGAAACCGTGGAAAGACTACGGTCCTGTTGGATCGAGCACGCCCAATCTTCCCTCGCTTTTCCTGCGAGGAACCAGCGACCCACAGATCGGAGGTGACCCGATCCCGGAACATCAACTCCCGCGGCTTGCTTCCAATCCGATATCGGTTCACGGAGGGTATGGCACCTTCGCCACTGTCGCCGGTGCGTTGATCTACGCACTGCACGACCCCCATATCGCCGCACAGGCGCATGAGGCGGGTAAAGCGCCGATCGACAGTCTCCTGGCCGTCACTGGAGAGAATGCGGCCACAAAACTGGCCGCGATCGCCAATGCTGACGCTCATCATGTCGACAGCTCAGCCCCGGGTTTCCTTGCGCACGATGCCGGCCTGGCTTCCGCGCTTGTGACCACTGGAAACCAAAGCGTCGCTGAAGAAGGCGCTCGGAGCCAGATGAGCCACGGCACTGTGGATGGCGCCGCGGGTGACAACCTCCAAAAAACCCCCGGCTTGGTGGACCCTGGACACGACGCCAGTATTGCCGGAGATGGCAGCGATCAACTGGCGGGCGGCAACGTTGATGAAAACGTTGTTCATCGTTCCTCGATCGATTCCGTTTCGACCTCTTCCCAGTCTGGCTTCGATTTCGCATCCGGGGCGAGCAGGATCAATCTTGCGGCTTTCGGAGTGCTTGCCTGGCTGCAAATGACGGCAGCAATCAAGTCCATACCGCCACATACCCTTGCCTGGATCTACAACGCCGCAAGCAATGAGACGATCGTCTACGTGAATCCGACCGATCATGTTCTCGATATCGGGGATCGCGGCCTGCTGGAAGTCCATCTGCAGGGGATTGTATCCATTGCGGAGTCGGATGCCGCCTCCCAGCCGGAAGCCGCGGCTGTCGCGATCACCCTGGAGCAACTCGAAGAAGCGCTGAAATCGGCGACCGCACTCGATGAGACTGCTCTGAGCACGGACAAAGTCCATGCCATGGGCGCGGCGAGCGAGAGCACACTGGGGACGGCTGGAGTTTGGAGCGTTCTGTCCGACGACGGCTTCGGGTTCCAATTCGGGCAGACTCGGACCGGCTTAGGGGCGTCGACGAGGGGCAGAACTTCCACGGACGATTCGGCGAATGCCACAGACGAGAGCGACGGCGCCTCTGGCGTGTCGGCTCACGTATCGTCGATCGAACTTGCTCATAGCGCGACGGCCACGGCTGTTGAAAATCTCACGCCGAAGAGTGAGCCGGTCAATGCGGCCACCGGCGTTTCGCCGACTGGGCTGAACGATATCGTCCAACCGGGCGTCATAACGGCCGACAACGCGGGCCCCGGCAACTCGGAGCACGCTTCGGAGCCAGGGTCTGCAAATGCGGCAGCCACGGAGTCGGCCGAAGCCGACTCCGCACCGGGCAACGGCGCCGGAAATGGGGCCGAGCATCGCGCTGAGGCCGCGGACGATTCGCCAGGGTTAGCGAAGAAGGCAGAAGCGGGCGGCGTGGAGCACGGCAACTCCGCGCACGCGGCAAACGCATCGGAAGCAGCCGAGAGCGTCGCAGCGGCCGACAGCGCGAGCCACGGTAACTCGGAGCACGCTTCGGAGCCAGGGTCTGCAAAGGCTGCAGCCACGGAGTCGAC